>FR882127.1:25835-33045 GCA_000435635.1 Prevotella sp. CAG:1320
AGCGTTTCAGGTTGATGGTGAGCACGCTCTTGGAGCCGGTTGATACGCCTCCCGCCCCCAGGGTATAGCTGAAACCATTGTCTTGTATTTCGTTGCGCAGACGGCAGCAAGAGCTGAGCGAGTCGGCGTTGTCGCTCATATAAGTAAAGAAGGAGTGTCCCTCGGCATACATCTCGGCGGTGAAGTCTCCCCATTCCTGGTCTATCACGTCCCCATCCTTGGAGAGCAGGGCCATGGTTTCCACGGGGAAAGTCAGCACGGCCTTGGTGCGCTCCTGGTTGAACCACTTCATGAACCTTTTCTGCAGCCAGTTGAGACTGTCCCAGTCAGGCTTGCTGCCGTCGGGGAAGAAGAACTCACCGAAGAGGCTCTCGAAGTAGGGCTTGTCATAGTAGGCGATGTTCCAGAACACGGCCTGGTAGTTGCGGGCTCCCGTGGGCTGGTTGATGGAATAGACTATTTGCTCGAAGCAGTCGGTGATCATCTTGTCTATGGTACGTTGCCTGAGCGATAGGTCCACCACCTTGTCGGGCTTTTTCCAGTAGTCCTTGCCATATTCCAGCCCTATGAAATAGTTCAGGTACATCAGGAACTCGGGCGTGGCGCAAGCCCCGCTCAGCATGCTCGACACCATGAATACCATGTTGACGAAGCCGCCGCAGAAAGACTTCAGGTTGGTGGGTGCCGTTGAGTTGCCGCCAATAGAAGTGGTACCGCCTATAAGCCAGGGATACATGGTGATGGAGGCGCAATAGTTGGCCAGGCTGGTCTCGTCGTTCTTGTAGATGAAGTGGTGTTCCAGCAAGTCCAGGTACTTGGTGGCCATCTCCTTGCCATACATCTTCTTGATGCGGTCGGTCAGCAGGCGGCGGTTCAGCCTGATGAAGTTCGACTTGGGCAGTTCGCCGATGAGCGTGGCTATGTTCTTGTGCTCCACGTTCGCGTTGGCGTCATACTTGGAACCTGTCGCCGCGTTGGCCGCGTCGCAATAGTCGGCCAAGAACCTCAACTTCTCCATGGTCTCGCGGTCTTCCGTGTGTCGCTGGCGATAAAGCATGAAACTCTTGGCCACCTGGTAGTATCCTTCCTTCATCAAGGCCACTTCCACTTGGTTTTGTATGTCCTCCACCTTGATGCCCTCGTGTATGTCGAGGTGGCTCAATATGCGGGAGATGCAACCCAAGTCAGCGGGTTCGTTCACGGAATTGAATGCCTTGATGATAGCATTCATGATTTTGTCCAAACTGAAGCGGTCTTTGCTTCCGTCCCGCTTCGTGATGGTGAAGTTCTTGATTTCCATTGCTTTCAAGATATATTAGCCTGTAATGTGTTCGTAACCAAACCTTCAATTTGTTGTAATAAAGTTTTCCGTTTTGGAAAACTTCTCTCGTAAATGCGTTGGCAAAGTTAGCAAAAAAATCAATACGCCGTACTGATTTGAGGGGAATATTTCGTGCGTTTAACGAAAAGATGTAGAGACGCATAGGAGTCATCATCTTTTCTAGGGCGAACCCTTTGGGTTAAAAACGCAGTAGTACTGACTTGCCCAACGCAGTGCTACTGATATTTCATTTCAGTACTACTGCTTTTCCATTTCAGTAGTACTGACTTTTTTGCGCGGATATGTCGTTTCTTTTCCTGATTTCACTAGACACTTTCTTGTTTGTGAACTAAATCAGCAAACATTTCTTTTGGATTGTAATCGCTAGTGTATGTCCTTCTCAGAATGGAACGCCTCACAACCGCTCCTTTTCCTCGGCATTGGAGGACTGGAAGTTTGCCTTTGCCTTGTTGTAGGAGTTGCCGAGCTTCAGGACGAGTGACACCTCCACGAGGCGGCTGTCGTAATAGTTGTCGAACGATTGCTTGACGCCATTCGAATAGTATGTGTATTTGGGGCTTCCGTTCTTGAGCAAGTCCTCGGCCTTGACGCTCACCATCAGGTTCTTCTTGCTGTTGGTGTAGGAAAGTCCGGCGTTCAGCAGCAGGGCGTTGTGGCATTTCCGGTAGTTATAATATCCTGGCAAGTCGTCTTCCACGTACAAGGAGGCGGAGAAGTGCTTGCCCAGGAAGACGGTGTTATCCCATGAGAAGACGCATCCCCAACCCTTGACGTTCTGGAAAGCCGCTTGATGGGAGGCGTAACTGGCGTAAAACAGCTCCCCGGAGAGCTTTGTCTCCAGCCAGGAGCAGAGTAGGGGACTATACTCCAAGTCCGCTCCCCACTCGGCGATGTCCAGGAAGTTGCCCGTCCGTTCCACTTGGTTCTGTATGTTCTCCCCGTCCAGGAACACCATGCGGCCGAAGTCCTTGTCGGTCTTGGAGAAATAGAGCTTCGCGTAGAGGGCGTTGCCATGCATGTAGGAGAGGGAGAGGTCGTGGATGTAGGCGGGCTTCAGGAAAGGATTTCCCTCGGAGTAATCGTACTTGCTGGTGTACCAACGGAAGGGGTCCAGCAACCAATAGCTGGGCCGCCTTATCCTGCCCGCGTAGCTGAGACTCAGCGTGTTGTTTTCGTTGACAGGATATACCACGTCCACCACGGGGAACAACCGCCAATAGTGGTCGCGGTTTGTCGTGCCCAGGGAATAGGAGATGCCCTTGGTCTGGGTATATTCCGCCCTTAAACCGAGACTGAGGGACAGCGGGCGCAAGGCTGTTTCCGCGTTTACGTAGAGCGCGTGGTTCCACTCCCTGTAGCCAAAGAGGTCTTGCGGAGTGGCGTCCGCGACCAGCCGCTCGTTCTCCTCGTTATAGGAAGTGGAGTGGGTGTAGGCCAGTTTGTAGCCCTCGTTGAGCTTCCAGTGCTTGAAATCGTGGCTGAAATCCGCCTTCAGCGTGTAGATGTCATGCTTCTGGTGCCCCGCGCTGTAGAAGTCCTCGTCCAGGGTGGAGGCCGCGGTCGTGGTTTGTGAGTGCCAGTCCCTGCGGTTTCTCACGTAGCTGTTGATGTAGCCCAAGGTGATATTGAGGGCTGACTGCCCGCCGAAGGCGTGCGCGTAGTTGATTTCCCCGCTCGCCTGGTAGTTGGCGGAGCGTCCTTGGCCTTTTGAAGACATGATGGAGTCTGCCACCACACTGCCCAAAGAAAAATACCTAGTGTCGTTAGCTAGGTCGTGATTGCGCTCGTGGTAGAGCCATGGCAACTGCAAGGTGGCTGAAAGATGGTCGCGATCACTGATGTCGAGGCCGAAAGTGGTAAGCGTCATCACCACTTTCTCGGTGGATTTCTTGGGGCAATCCGTAGCCACCAGGTAGTCGCCGAAGTCGTTGGTGTATCGGCCGCGGGTATAGTCGTTGCCAAGGCTGCCTAGCAGGGTGTTGCCTATCGTGAAGTTCTTCCCGGTGTATAGAACTCTCACCGACGCGCCACCCGTCAAATAGTGAGCCGCGGAAGCCTTGCCCAGCAAGCGGGCTTGCCAACCCGGGTGGATGTTCTTGGTGGTCTCTATCTCCAGTATGCCTACGTTCTCCTCGGCCTCATACTTGGCCGGGGGCGTGGAAATCACGTGTATACGCTTGATGTTCTCCAGGCCCAGTGAGTTGAGGTAAGCCATCAAGTCCCCGCCCGAGAGATAGACCTGGTGGTTGTTCAGGTAGACCAGCACGCCACTCTTCCCTGTCATCGAGAGCGTGTTGTCCTTGAGATGGAGGGTGGGGAGCTGTGGCAGCAAGTCGGAGAGCAACTTGCCGTCCTTCCGCACGGCATCCATGTTGACCACGAAGCCATTGTGCGACATCCGCACAGGCCTCCGCCGCGCCACGATTTCCACGCCATTAAGGTTTGTGGGCTCTTCCTCCAGCTGGAAATCTATGCTCTTTCGCCCCGCCACGGGCATGGTCTTGCTTACGCAGCCCAGGTATCCGCAGACGAGACTATTATTTGCGCTCGCCTCTATCTCATAGCAACCCACGGAGTCCGACAACGCCACTTCCCCTGTATGGGCGTTCTTGACGGAGGCAAAGGGCAGTGGCTGGCCGTGGAGGAAGACGTGCCCGCTCACCTTGTAGGCCTGCGCCATGGCGGAAAAGTTGGCCACCCAAAGGAATATCGTTATGAAAAGAAACCTGTTCATTGTGCCCAATGCCAAAAGGCATTGCCTCGTTTTGGGCGCAAAGGTATCAATATCCTTTATATATAAGGTGATTCCCACCCGATAATTAAGCTAGATTATACTTGGTTGAACGTGGTTAACGGGAAAGGGCGTTTTTTCGCCCAGCGCGCTTGTCAATGTAATGTGCGTTCGAGAGAAAGCCGTAGAGACGCGTTCTCGCGTCTCCGCAAGAGAGAAAAATGCTAATGGCGCATGGCCTGGCGGGGTGCCAAGACGCGAGAACGCGTCTCTACACTTTGACTGCGACAACATGGATGAAACAAATCGTAATGGGAGCGGCTTTCAGTAGAGTCCGCAATGCTCCTTGAAAATAACTTGTTTTCGCGGGCAAAATAACTTAAATTGATGAGCAAAATAACTTGTTTTGCCAAGGAAAATAAGTTGTTTTGAAGGGCAAAATAAGTTGATTTGTTTCCCTTTCCGCTTGCGGTGTCACGTATCCTCTTCCTTGGAGAGCTTCATTCTGCAGAGCGAGTAGGCTATCATCGCAAGTATAATGAGGGCGAGAATGGGCAGGCTGCAGAGCACGGATGTCAAGAAATCGAACTGCATGTGAAACAGAAAGAAGAACATGGAGCAAGTGGTGCCGATACCTGCGGGCATTCCCCACAACTCATCCGGGATGGGCTTTCGCGGGAGGCTGACTTGCTTATGACAGTGATTGCACTGAAGGGAGCGGTTTCTTCCTTTCAGAATATAGCGGAAACATCTTGATTTGGATATGCTCTCATGGCAATATGGGCACTCTCTTGCTTTCATGGGCTTGCGTATTTATGTCTACGTAAAGATAGCGAAAAATGTGATGCCGCACAAGTCTGAGCGGGGGAATCACGCGATAAATGGCATCTTGCCCGTGACGACAATATCGTGAGCCGTCGGATATGAGCGGGAGAAAAGAAAAACCCGTGCGGAAGGCCGCACGGGGAATGGTTATTTCCTGACCAGTCTCCAGCCCCTGACGAGGCTCCACACGCCGATGGCGATGAGCGGCAGGGAGAGTATCTGGCCCATGTCTATGGGCAGGCTGGCCTCGAAGGCTTCCTGTATCTCCTTGGTGTATTCTATCAGGAAGCGGAAGGTGAAGATGAGGGTGAGGCAGAGGCCGAAATAGAGTCCCTTGCCCACGCTCTTCGGCCCCAGCCGGCGGTAGACAAAGAGGATGAGGAGGAAGAAACAGAAGTAGGCGAGCGACTCGTAGAGCTGGCCGGGATGGCGGGGATAGCCGTCCACCTTGGCGAAAATGAATGCCCAGGGCACGTCGGTCACCTTGCCGATAATCTCTGAGTTCATCAGGTTGCCCAGTCGGATGAACGTGGCCGTGATGCCCGAGCAGATGCCCATGTTGTCCAAGACCATCCAACCCGACATCTTCTCGTTGCGGCAGTAGAGCCAGATGCCCACCAGCATGCCTATCACGCCGCCGTGGCTGGCAAGTCCCTCATAGCCCGTGAGCCGCCAGCCGCCTTCTGGCAAGTGGCGAATAGGCAGGAGCATCTCCACCACGTGGTCCCAGGCCGAGAGGTAATAGTCGGGTTGGTAGAAAAGGCAGTGCCCCAGGCGGCCGCCTATCAGCACGCCGATGAATATGTAGAAGAAGAGCGACTGCGCCTGCTCCACCTTGAAGCCCTGCTGCTTGTAAATCTTCTGCATCAGGAGCAGGCCCAGGCCGAGGCCTATCATCCAGCAGAGCGCGTAGTAGCGCACGGCGAAGGAGCCTAGGTGGAAGGCGATAGGGGAGGGGTCCCAGACGATGTAGTTGAGGAAGGGAATCATGACACTAGGGGATATGAATGGTTATACATTGAAGCGGAAGTGCATGATGTCGCCGTCCTGCACCACGTACTCCTTGCCCTCTATGCCCAGCTTGCCTGCCTCGCGCACGGCGGCCTCCGAGCCGTAGTGGATATAGTCCTCGTACTTGATGACCTCGGCGCGGATGAAACCCTTCTCGAAGTCCGTGTGGATGACGCCGGCACACTGCGGCGCCTTCCATCCCTTGTGGAACGTCCAGGCCTTCACCTCCATCTCGCCCGCGGTGATGAAGGTCTGCAGGTTGAGCAGGGCATAGGCTTTCTTGATGAGTCGGTTCACGCCGCTCTCCTCCAGTCCCAGCTCGTCGAGGAACATCTTCTTGTCCTCGTAGGTCTCCAGGCTGGCGATGTCCTCCTCGGTCTTGGCGGCTATCACCAGGGCTTCCGCTCCCTCGGCGGCGGCCATCTCTTCCACCTGCTTGCTATATTGGTTGCCCGACTTGGCGGAGCTTTCGTCCACGTTGCAGACATAGAGCACCGGCTTGGCCGTGAGCAGGAACAGGTCGTGGGCCACCTTTTGCTCCTCCTTGCTCTCGAAGGTGACGGAGCGGGCGTTCTTGCCTTGCTCCAGCACGTTCTTGTAGGCTTCCAGCACGCCCACCGCTATCTTGGCGTCCTTGTTGTTGCCCACGGAGGCTATCTTCTGCTGCTTGGAGAGCTGTCCCTCTATGGTTTCCAGGTCTTTCAGCTGCAGTTCGGTGTCTATGATCTCCTTGTCGGCCAGGGGATTGACGGGGTCTCCGCCCTCGCGCACCACGTTGTCGTCGTCGAAGCAGCGCAATACGTGGATGATGGCATCCGTCTCGCGGATGTTGCCCAGGAACTTGTTGCCCAGCCCCTCGCCCTTGGAGGCGCCTTTCACCAGTCCCGCTATGTCCACTATCTCACACGTGGCGGGCACGATGCGGCCAGGGTGCACCAGCTCGGCCAGCTTGTTGAGTCGCTCGTCGGGCACGGTGATCACGCCCAGGTTGGGCTCTATCGTACAGAAAGGGAAGTTGGCTGCCTGCGCCTTCGCGCTGGAGAGGCAGTTGAACAGCGTAGACTTGCCCACGTTGGGGAGTCCCACTATACCACATTTTAAAGCCATGTTTTGTCTATTGTATTGTTTAACCGCCTGCAAAGTTAATGGAAATTATCGAGATAGCGGGCACTTCTCGGGAAAATGATGAAGTGTTAAAAGTTTGGGCGGGCGCGTGGCGGCCGGAAAAAACGCGTAACTTTGCCGTCGACAACCCGATTATTCACTAAATAACGTGAGTTCGATGAATTTAGAATAAGTCA
>FR882128.1:0-230 GCA_000435635.1 Prevotella sp. CAG:1320
GACGCGAAACCGGGTGATCTACACTTGTCCAGGATGAAGTCCCGGTAACACGGGATGGAGGTCCGCACCAATAAGCGTTGAAAAGCTTCTGGATGAGGTGAGTGTAGGAGTGAAAGGCCAATCAAACTCGGAGATAGCTCGTACTCCCCGAAAGGCATTTAGGTGCCGCCTGTGGAGTTCCCGGCGCGAGGTAGAGCGACTGATAGGATGCGAGGGCTTCACCGCCTGTC
>FR882128.1:345-587 GCA_000435635.1 Prevotella sp. CAG:1320
CGAGAGGAGAAGAATCCAGACCACCGGCCAAGGTCCCGAAATGCTGGTTAAGTTAGACTAACGCAGTCCGTCCCCCCAGACAGCTAGGATGTTGGCTTGGAAGCAGCCATTCATTCAAAGAGTGCGTAACAGCTCACTAGTCGAGGGGATGGGCGTGGATAATAATCGGGTATGAAACCAGTTACCGAAGCCGTGGGATATGAGAATATCGGTAGGGGAGCATTCCATCCTGCGTCGAAGGC
>FR882129.1:0-269 GCA_000435635.1 Prevotella sp. CAG:1320
AAAACAAAAAGCGAGCTTTTTATTTTGTATTGTCTTCGATTTGCACTATCTTTGCATCAATAGAAAACCCATTATGAGAATTGTCATACAGAGAGTGTCAAAAGCCTCCGTCACCATCGCGGGCAAGGTGAAGTCTGCCATCGGAAAAGGCTATCTTATTCTCCTCGGCATAGAGGAAACAGATAGTTCGGCCGACGTGGATTGGCTGGTAAGAAAAGTGATTGGCCTGCGCGTCTTCGATGACGAGCAAGGGGTGATGAACCGCTCTA
>FR882129.1:300-1180 GCA_000435635.1 Prevotella sp. CAG:1320
TGAACCGCTCTATCATGGACGCAGGGGGTGAAGTGCTGGTCATCTCGCAGTTCACCCTCTTCGCCTCCTACAAGAAGGGAAACCGGCCTAGCTGGCTACGAGCCGCGAAACATGAGATTTCCGTGCCCCTCTATGAAGAGTTTTGCCGGAAACTAAGCCAGGAACTGGGCAAGCCCGTAGGCACGGGAGAGTTTGGCGCCTATATGCAGGTGGAACTGCTCAATGATGGCCCCGTGACAATCTGTATGGACACAAAGAACAAGGAGTAAACCATGACTATCAAGGAAGCTCAACTCACTGTGGATCAGTGGATAAAAGAACATGGAGTGCGCTATTTCAATGAACTTACCAATATGGCCTGCCTCACGGAAGAGGTGGGCGAGTTGGCCAGGGTCATAGCCCGCACCTATGGAGAACAAAGTTTCAAGCCTGGCGAAAAGCCCAACTTGGGGGAAGAGATGGCCGACGTGCTTTGGGTATTGCTCTGCCTGGCCAACCAAACGGGCACAGACTTGACGGAAGAGCTGCGCAAAAGCCTCGAGAAGAAGACAAAGCGCGACGGGCGGAGACATCTCGACAATCCCAAATTGAGAGCCTCTGAGAGCGATTAAGTGGCCTCCTGGGCGACACAAAAGCGCCACGTTCCGAACTGAACGCGAATTATAAACCAAAAACATACTATTATGACTACAAACCAACACGAACACGATTGCGATTGCCAGCACCACCACGAGGAACTGAGCAAGTATGACGAAGCGTTGCTGCGCTATAACACCAACCTGGACGACCAAGAGGTAAGCGACACCGTCCATAAGCTGCTAGAGGAAAAAGCCACCGAGAACAACACCTTGGAAGTGAAGAAATTCCTGCTGGGCATCGT
>FR882129.1:1197-2810 GCA_000435635.1 Prevotella sp. CAG:1320
CTTGGAAGAGAAGAAATCCCTGCTGGGCAGCGTGGAACTGACCTCCCTGCGCACCACCGACAACGACGAGAGCGTCTTGGCCATGGTGGAGAAAGTAAACCGCTTCGCCCACGACTACCCTTCCCTACCCCACGTGGCCACCATCTGCACCTATCCCAACTACGCTGCCTTGATTAACGACAGCCTTGAGGTAGACGGCGTGGAAATCACCAACGTCTGCGGCAGTTTCCCCTCTTCACAGACCTTCCTGGAAGTGAAAGTGGCCGAGACAGCCCTCGCCGTGAAAGACGGGGCTACCGAAGTGGACATCGTCATGGCCGTGGGCAAGTTCCTGAGCGGTGACTATGAGACGGTCTGCGACGAGATACAGGAGCTGAAATCCATTTGCGGCGAGCGTCCGCTCAAGGTAATCCTGGAGACGGGCTGCCTTGGTTCTTGCGCCAATGTCAAGAAAGCGGCCATCCTGGCCATGTACGCCGGCGCTGATTATATCAAGACATCCACGGGCAAGGAGAAAGTGTCAGCCACGCCAGAAGCCGTTTACGTGATGTGCCAAGCCATCAGGGAGTACTACGAAGAGACGGGCATACAGATAGGCCTGAAGCCCGCGGGTGGCATCAACACCGTGATGGATGCCGTCAATTACTACACCATCGTCAAGGAAGTGCTGGGCAAGGAATGGCTCACGAATAAGTGGTTCCGCCTGGGCACCTCTCGTCTCACCAACTTGCTTATCAGCGAGATAGTGGGGAAAGAGGTGAAATACTTCTAGAAGCCACCTCCACGACCGGGAAAAGCCCGTTTCCGCCGCCGTAAGGCACTTCCCCGGAGGGATGAAAACTCCTGCCTCAAACGCGATAGCAGCGCGCCAACCGCCACGCTGCTATCGCGTTTCCATTTTTACCCCAAGTCGGCCATGATACTTCAACCCAAATCATTAGACCGCCCAAGGTTCTTTTCCCTTTCTTGTGTACAGCTCTTCGGAATTATTGGATACTTTGCCATTTACCCAAGGGTAGTTTGCCGTTCACCCAAGGGTACTTCGGCAAGTAAGTAATGATACTTTTCCGAGGTTTCTGAATCCAAAAAGCAGGGCTTGTTTTTGGGGGTTCAAAACAACTTGTTTTGCGTCGCGAAATAAGTTAATTTGCCAAGGAAAACAAGTTAATTACGAAAAGCGTCAAGATGTTTAGCGGATTTTTCGTATTTTTGCAGGACAAAGAGTACTATGGAGCAACAGAAAACCACATCGACAAGCTATCCTGAGCTCAGTTCCGACTGCCTGCCAGCGAACTTCCTCAGAGAAGAACTACCCCATATATTCCGTCAAGAAGAGGATGGAACCGAGGGGAAACTGCGCGTGCTTTCCCTCTTCTCGGGTTGCGGCGGCATGGACTTGGGTTTTGAGGGCCATTTCATCGCCAACCGCAAGTCGTTTGCCGCCGATGACGAGCGCATCGAGCGGGTCATCAATGACGATTGGCTGCTATTGCGCCCCACTCGCTTCCGCACGGTCTTCGCCAACGACATTCTGCCCGAGGCGTGCGTGGCGTGGAATGCCTACATGCGCCGCTTTGGCCATTCCCCGGAGATATACCACTGCCAGAGCGTCG
>FR882129.1:2861-10135 GCA_000435635.1 Prevotella sp. CAG:1320
AGCTGGTGAAAGCCCAACAGACGGGGGCAGACATCTTCCCGCGAGACATCGACGTGGTGACGGGAGGCTTTCCCTGCCAAGACTTCAGCGTGGCGGGAAAGCGACTGGGATTTGACTCCCAGAAGGACGACAAAGGGCAAATCCGCACGGACGACAAGCCTTCGGAGGAGACCCGCGGCAAGCTCTATTACTGGATGAAACAGGTGATAGACATCACGCGGCCGAAGATATTCGTGGCGGAGAACGTAAAGGGACTCGTCAACCTGGGCAACGTGAAAGACATCATACAACAGGATTTCGCCAGCGCGGACGGCAACGGCTACATCGTATTGCCGCCAAAAGTGCTCCACGCGGGCAACTACGGCGTGCCCGAGACCCGTGAAAGAGTCATCTTCATTGGCGTGAGAAGAGACGCGCTCAGACCTGAAGCCATCAAGGCTTTGGAGTCGGAAGTCATCCCAGTGGAATACGACCCCTACCCCATTCCCACGCACGCCGGAAACATCAAGGACGAAAGCCTGTTGCCGGCGGTCACCACCCGGGACGTATTGAAAGGCCTCAAGGAGCCTATGGAGACCGCAGATGAGTCGCAACGCTACTATTCCGGGGCTAAATACCTCCGCAATGGCTCCCAGGGGCAGACGGAAATCAACCTGGACGGCATGGGACCCACCATCCGTTCAGAACATCACGGCAACATAGAGTTCCGCCGGCTGTCCGCAGAACATGGCGGGAAGCAAGCCGCAGAACTGGCCAAGGGACTGAAGGAACGCCGCCTCACCCCAAGAGAATGCGCCCTGATACAAACCTTCCCGCCCGACTACCCCTTCGTGATAAGAAAGGAGAGCGAGAGAAGATTTATCCTTAGCCCCAGTGGCGCTTACAAAGTGATAGGCAACGCCGTGCCGCCCGTGTTGGCATTTCATCTAGCCACCCGACTGGAACAACTGTGGCCTAAGTACTTCGTGTAAGCTCTGGGTGGGCAACGAATGACGGTATATGAATAAAACAATAGCCATTTGTAACGCGTAGAGACACATACCTGCGTCTCTGCAAGCGGGTTTTCATCATAAAGTTCCAACAACGCGGGCCTCACGCCTTGCCGAGACGCAAGGATGCGTCTCTACTGATTTTCGCCGAACTCACCTTATTTATCATGTAACGGCAATACGCACATCGTCCGCAGGCAATTCCCAAAGGCTTATAGGCCTCTTACCACTTAGTTAAACAGACTGATTTATTCTTATAATAAGTTAACAAATGGGGGGGTAAAGGTTTATTCGCTATATTCGCGAAAGGAACTTTGACATCGCGAAATGTCGCACTACCATGAGCGAGAACCTTGATTATTAACCCATAAAAACCAAGAAAACATGCTAAGGAAAACCGGATTATTACTGTTTGCGCTTATTGCCTTGCTGTTAGCTTCATGTGACAAGGTAATGCAAAACCTGGGTGGAATGAAGATGGACTCACCCGAAGTGTTGGAAAAGGCCAAGGAACTGGCCAAATCGCAATTTGATGCCTCCAAGTGGAAGATAGTGTCGGTGGACTGGGACGAGGAAAGCGGTCAAGGAGAATTGGAGGGAAACGTCACTTCCATACGCTTCTATATGATAGACCAAGACGGCAAGGCCTGGCAGCAGACCTTCATCGCCTCATTGGGCTGGAAAGCCGGCGACCTGGACGAGACTCCTTTTGCCAAAGGCGACAAGCTTGACAATCCCAAGGATTACCCCGCCCTGGACCTGGAGAAACTAAGCGGGGAGCAATACACGAAGATGATAGAAGACGCGAAAGCCATGCTTCCCAAGAGCTACAAGTATAAATCCTTGGACATGTTCTCTATCAACACCTACGACAAGGAGCCTATCTCCTTTACGTTGAACGTGGTGGAGGATGGAAAGGAAACCGTCTCGAACGCTGGACGCACTTCCATCGTGTTCTATGAAGTGCGCTTCACGGCCGATGAAAACGGCAAGTTGACCATGAAGGAATAATCACTAAAATGCCGCCATATCAGCCCTCGTTCGGGTGATATGGCGGCTTATTCGTTTTACGCGGACAGGCAGACCGCCGCGTTTATTTCTCCCTTTTGATCACGTAATCCAGGTAAGTGCTGAGCGCCAGGTTGATTTGCTCGTCGCGAACATATTGCCGCAGGAAGTCGGAAGCCTCTCGATGGAAGTCCCACATGCGGCCTTCCGCGTACTCTATGCCGCCATTCCGCTTGGTGAAGTCCACCAACTGGGCGATTTCATCGGCAGTTATCTCGTTGCGCTTCACCTTGCGCGCCAGCTCCATCATGGCCTCGTCTTGCGTGTGGCGCAAGGCGTAGAGCACGGGAAGGGTCAGTTTTCCCTCGGCCATGTCGTTGCCCGTGGGCTTGCCGATGTCCGAGGAAGGGTAATAATCAAAGATGTCGTCGCGTATCTGGAAGATGATGCCCAGGTTTTGGCCAAACTTCTTGGCGGCCTCGATAGACTCCGCGGGAGCGCCTACGGCCAACGCCCCAATACCGGCGCAAGCCTCAAAGAGGGCGGCGGTCTTCTGCTTGATGACCTGATAGTAAACTTCCTCGGATATTTCACTGTTACGGATATTGGAAAGCTGCAATATCTCGCCGTTGGAAAGAGTGCGCCCCAGCTCAGCCAAGTAGCGCACGATGTCCTCAGAATGGGTGCGCGAGACACAAAGCAAGGCGGTGGAAAGGATGTAATCCCCTACCAACACGGCTACCTTATTATCATAGCAGGCATTCACGCTGGCTTGCCCGCGGCGGGAATCACTCTCGTCCACCACGTCGTCATGCACCAGCGAGGCGGTGTGGAGCAATTCCAGTCCCACGGCGGCATGCTGCACCGCCTCATTGACCCGACCGAAATTGCTGGCCATCAATAGTATCAACATGGGGCGCATGCGCTTCCCCGCCCGCTGGCGTATATGGTCGAGAGCCTGTGACAAGAGGCCGTCGGGATGGCTCATCGATTGGTTGAACAATGCGATGAAATCTTCCATCTCGCTGGCGATAGGCTGCCTGATAATCGACAAATAATCCATAGATATCCGTAATTTGATACAAAATTAATGCTTTTTCCCGTAATTGTAATGGAATTTTTGTAATTTTACGCAGAAAAACGGAATAAATATGGATAAATTGTTTCTTCTTGATGCCTACGCGCTGATATATCGGTCATATTACGCACTGATAAAAACGCCCCGCATCAACTCCAAGGGGCTTAACACGTCAGCCATCATGGGCTTCTGCAATACGCTCAACGAGGTGCTGACCAAGGAAAAACCCACCCACATAGGCGTGGCTTTCGACCACGGACTGACCTTCCGCAATGAGGCGTTCCCTGAATACAAGGCACAAAGAGAACAGACTCCAGAAGACATCCAACACTCCGTGCCCATCATCAAGGATATACTCTCAGCCTATCGCATCCCTATTCTGCAAGTGGACGGCTATGAGGCCGACGACGTGATAGGCACCATGGCCAAGCGAATGGGAGCGCAAGGCGTGGAAACCTATATGCTTACGCCCGACAAGGACTATGGCCAGCTGGTGGGGGAACACGTCTACATCTTCCGCCCCAGGCATGGCGGCGGTTACGAGACGATGGGGCTCACGGAAGTGAAAGCGAAGTTTGGCGTGGAGACCAGCGGGCAAGTCATCGACATGCTGGCCTTGATGGGCGACACGGCGGACAACTATCCCGGCTGCCCCGGCGTGGGAGAGGTGACGGCCAGGAAACTCATCAACCAATTTGGAAGCATAGAAGAACTGCTGACGCATACCGACCAGCTGAAGGGAAAATTGCGCGAGCGGATAGAGACCCACGTGGAAGACATCAAGATGTCGAAGTACCTGGCCACCATCTGCACCGAGGTGCCCATGGAAACAAAGCTCGACGACCTGAGAATCGTGGAGCCCGACTACGAGAAACTGTCCGCCATCCTCCAGGAATTGGAGTTTAAGAGCTTCGCAGACAAGATACTTAACAAATCTGAAAAAAGCCAAAAAAAGAAAAATCAACAGCTCGATATATTCGCGGAATTTCAGGGCGAGAGTACGGAAGATTATAAAAACGAGAGTTTTGAGAGCCTGAAAACGACGGTTCATGACTACAAATTGGTTGATAATCAGGACGAAATGCGCCGTCTTTGTGACTTTTTCCTTACAAAAGAAATTCTCAGTCTAGACACGGAGACCACTTCCACCAACGCGATAGAGGCCGAATTGGTGGGTTTGAGCTTCTCGGTGGAGGAACACGAGGCATTTTATGTCCCCGTGCCCAGTGAGCGGGAGGAGGCGGAGAAAGTCGTCGCCATCTTCAAACCCATTTACGAAAACGAGCGGATATTGAAGGTGGGGCAAAACATCAAGTACGACATAGAGGTGTTGCGGCACTATGGCGTGGAGGTGAGGGGACGGATGTTCGACACGATGATAGCCCACTACCTCCTGCAACCGGAGCTGCGGCACAACATGGACTACATGGCGGAGGTGTATCTCAACTACAAGACCATCCACATAGAAGAGCTGATAGGCCCCAAGGGGAAGCAGCAGGCCAACATGCGGGACCTGCCGCCCAGGGAGATCTATGAGTACGCCGCCGAGGACGCGGACATCACGCTGCGGCTGAAAAACGTCCTGGAGCCGAAGCTGAAGGAAGTGAACGCCGAGCGGCTGTTCTGGGACATCGAGATGCCACTGGTCAACGTGCTGGCGGACATGGAGCTGACGGGCGTGAGGCTGGACACCAAGGCGCTGCAAGAGACTTCCCAGGGACTGGGCAAACGACTGGAGGAGCTGGAGCAGCGCATCTACCGGCAGGCGGGGCACTCCTTCAACATCGCCTCGCCCAAGCAGGTGGGCGACGTGCTGTTCGACGAGATGAAGCTGGTGGAGAAGCCCCGCAAGACCAAGAAAGGACAGTTCGTCACCAGCGAGGAAGTGCTGCAGCAACTGCGGGGCAAAGCCCCCATCGTGGCCGACATACTGGACTACCGGGGACTGCGCAAGCTGCTGAGCACCTACATAGAGGCCTTGCCCAAGCTGGTGAACCCCAAGACGGGGCACATACACACCTCCTTCAACCAGACCATCACCGCCACGGGAAGGCTCTCCAGCAGCGACCCCAACCTGCAGAACATACCCGTGAGGGACGATGACGGCAAGGAGATACGCCGCTGCTTCATACCCGAGGAGGGCTGCCTGTTCTTCTCCGCCGACTACAGCCAGATAGAGCTGCGCATCATGGCCCACCTCTCGGGAGACGAGAACATGATAGCCTCCTTCAACGGAGGGCACGACATCCATGCCGCCACGGCCGCCAGGATATGGCACAAGCGGATAGAAGAGGTGACCGCCGACGAGCGCAAAAAGGCCAAGCAAGCCAATTTCGGCATCATCTACGGCATTACTACCTTTGGCCTGGCACAGCGCATGAACATCTCCAACAACGAGGCCAAGTCGCTGATAGACGGCTACTTCGCCACCTTCCCCAAGGTGCAGGAGTTCATGGAGAAGGCCAAGGAGAGCGCCCGCGAGAAGGGATACGCCGAGACCCTCTACCACCGCCGCCGCTACCTGCCCGACATCAACAGCCAGAACGCCACCGTAAGGGGATTCGCCGAGCGCAACGCCATCAACGCCCCCATACAGGGCTCGGAGGCGGACATCATCAAGGTGGCCATGATACGCATACACGACCGCTTCCGCCGCGAGGGCATCCGCAGCAAGATGATATTGCAGGTGCACGACGAGCTCAACTTCTCCGTCCTCCCCGAGGAGAAAGAGCTGGTGGAGCGCGTGGTGATAGAGGAGATGCAAGGTGCCTGCCAGCTCAGCGTGCCCCTGACGGCCGACGCGGGCTGGGGAAGCAACTGGCTGGAGGCGCATTGACCCGCTCCCCCACCCCACCGGCCAACCCCGATTGCACCCGCGGGTAGCGCGGACTACACCTGCGGGTAGCGCGGAAAAGACCGCGGGGTAGCGCGAGAAAGACCGCGGGGCGGCGGCCAAAACAACTTGGTTTGCCCATCAATTCAACTTGTTTTGACAGGCAAAACAACTTGTTTCCGCGAGCAAAACAAGTTGTTTCCCGTCGCCCGTCCGCTCTTATTGGAACAGCCGGTCCAGGTACTCGTAGAACTCGGGGCTCTCGCCCACCACTATCTTGGCTATCTTGCCCTCGGGGTCAACGACTATCTTCGTGGGGTAGCCCTCCACGGCATAAAGCAGGCTCACGTCAGGGTTTCCCTCGTTGCGCACGTGCAACCAAGGCAGGGCGTGCTTCTCCACCGCGGCCTTCCACACCTCTTCCTTGTCCCGGCAGTCTATGCCGAGTATCTCCATCCTGTCCTTGTACTTCGCGTAATACTTCTTCATCTCGGGAATGCCCACGATGCACCAGCCACACCAGCTGCCCCAGAAGTCCAGCACCACGTACTTGCCGCGCAGGGAGCTGAGCGCGAGCGGCTTGCCCCGCAGGTCGTTCAAGGTGAAGTCGGGAGCCTGCGCGCCCTCCGCTATCCGCTTCTTGTTCTCCTCGAACGTCCGCTCCCTGCGGAAACCTTCCTCGAACACCCGGGCGATGGAGGCGAAAGGCCCTCGCTTCACCCGCTCGGTCAGCGTGGGATACAGCTCCTTCACCCATTCCTCGCCGATGCGGCTGAGTATGAACAAGGACAAGTCGCTGTCCGGATGCTGGCGCACGTAGGCGGCCTGCAGGCCGTCCATCCGGTTCCAGGTGGGCATGAACTCATTGTTGTAAACGTCCTCCGTCATCGCCCTGCGCAGGGAGTCCATCCGCTCTTGGTAGGGGCGGCACGCTTTCTGTATGGGCGCGTAGGCGGCGTTCAGCTCGCTGCCCTCCACCTGCCAGTCCCGCAGGTTGCCCGTCACCCTGAAGTGGTCCCCCGGCAGCAGGGCCAGGAAGACGGTTTTGCTCAACTCCTCCTCCGAGGCGATGAACACGTTGTAGACCGTGGTGTCCGTCTCCGCCGTGTACGTATACTTGGCTTGGCCGGGCGCGATGGTGTCCACCCTCAGGTTCCTTTGGTCGATTTCCGAGGCGAGATAGGTGCCGATGAACAGGGTGTCGGCCTTCAGTTCCTCCAACTCGAAGTCTATCGTGCCCCTTTGGGCGGTCTGCGCGAAGGCCGTCAACGGGGCGGCGAGAGCCAACAAGAGGAGCGATTTCTTTCTCATGATACATTTATTTAACGTGAGTTCGATGAAATATAAGTGTTTGAAGATTTGGTGA
>FR882130.1 GCA_000435635.1 Prevotella sp. CAG:1320
AGGTCACGCTCTGGGCTGTGGCTTTGATGGTGGTTGCTACCGCCATGATGAGTATCATTGTCTTCTTCATGTCCGTTCTTCTTTTGTTTACAATCCGTCAATAGTCAAGTTTTCCTGCCACTTTCCATCGGCTGAAGGCATCTTCCAGTATCTCTTCCTTCGTCCTCGTCCGATACACCTTCTCCTTCCAATAGCCCATGCGCAGCTGCACATACCGCCATGTCTGGAAGTAGGCTTGGTTCAGATGTTTTTCTATCAGGTCCAACGAATTGTTGATATTGTCCAACACCATCAGCAGGTCGGAAGTTGAACAGGCTGCCGCTCCTGTGGCATACAACACGAGGTCGTTGACGCTATGGTAGAGTTGGCTTCCTTCGTTGTATATGTTGTCGATGGCTTTCTTGTTGATGCTGATGAGCATCGTGTCAGCCAGTTCGATGTGTTTCCGCTTGATGACCTTATCATTGAAGTCCTCCAACAGGTTCTTGTAGTCACTGATGCGGTCGCTCACCGTCTGGTAGGTGCTCTTCACGTTCAGCACCGTGCGCAACGACTGGTACATCACATCGATGATGTCGAAGGCCCGGGTGTATTTGTCCAAATCCACATTCAGTTCCTTGTATTTGCCCACCTCTTCACTGCTGTATTCATGCAGCAGTTGATTGCTGTACTCCAAAGTGCTGCGTGCCAGCAAGAGGCTGCGCTGCTTCTTGTGGTCGTTGATGTATGCTTCCACCGATACCGCATCGAATCCCCATTGCGCCAAGGCTGTATTGGGGAAGAGGGTAATCAGCAGGAGAGCTATGATGATGGTATGTCTCATTCTCCGTTCCTCCCTCAGTTTTCGTTCTCGTTATCTTCACCATTCCCTCTGTTAGGGTCTGCATTCTCTCTCCATCGCTCGTAGCACTCTTCAATGAGTGTCCTTCTGCGACCTTGGTCTGCGTCGATTGAAGGAAGAATGTCCTTCAGCACGTCAATGATGCTGCGCTTGTAGTGCATCATTTTTTCTAATGATACCAAGTCGGCGTAAATCTTGGTGATACGGCTATCTACTTCACGGGCTATCTCCAGACGGTCGCTCGACCAGAGCAGGTGTATTACATCGTCATTGTCGGCGGTCTGGGTTGCCTCGCTCTTGGCATATTCTGTGGTGATGCTGCACGACGGGAACTCCTGGGCTATCTCCGAGATACGGCTGTTCACCTGCCTCGTCTTCTCCTCGTCAGAGGCATTCGGGTCAAGGGTCAGCACATCCACCACCTGTGTGTCGGTGTATTCCGAGGTCAGCTCCCACGATATTTGCAGTATCGCACGGTGTATCTTGATGCCAAGGAAGTACTTGGGCTTCCTTGCAATGGACAGTGTCGCCTTGAAGGTGATAATGCCGTTGATGTTGGGCATGGTGGCAGTTCGGACGTAGGTGTAGCCGTTCCACGAACCGGCACCTTGCCACGTGAGATTGTAGGCTGACTTCACATCCTGCATGATGGCAGGGATGCGGTAGTAGTCATCGGTGGAGGTGGCATTGTCGTTAGCCGCCTCGCTCTTGGCATTCTGTATGTCTGCCAACTGCTGCTGCCATGTCGCCAATTCCTTCTTCAGGTTGTCTATCTTCGTCTTGTTGACATTATGTTGCTGCCGCAAGGCAGGGGCTTCCTCCACAGAGGCATTGGCTATCTGCGTGAGCAGGTTCCTGTTCTCTGTCTCCAACTGGCTTATCTGCGCCTCCAACAGGGCTATCTTGCTATTCGCCTCACGTTCCTTCTCGTCCAGTTCCGATAGGTCGAGATTATTTTCTGATACGCTTGTCCTCATGGCGCATTCCTTGCTGTGGGCATTGAGCGAACCGCCGCACTCACGGCACTTGTACTGCGTGCTGCCCTGTCCGAGGGTGACACCGTCCGAACAGGTGACGCTGATGGTCACGCTCTCCACGCCCTTCAGTTTGGCGGCATCGGTGGCTTGATAGTAACGGCGTGCGTCACTGCCGATGTAATAGACATAGCCCTCCTCGTTGTCGTTATACTCCGAGAGACGTGCCTGCAACTGACGCTTGAAGGTATTCAAGTCCATGCTGTAGGAGTCGAAGACATCCTCATACACCTCTTCCACGTTGTTCCAGCTCTTGGTAACGTGTATCTCGTAGGCGTAGGCCTTCTTGGTCTGCTTGCCGCCACGGCTGATGATGTACGACGACATCCAATAGTTCATCGTATAGGTGAAGCCGTCGCTCTGGGCGTTGAGCTGCTGCACACGGCTGCGGCTCCATCCGGCATGGTTCTCCGAGTTGGCCAGTATCTGCTCTCGCTGCGTGCTGTTAGGGTAGAAGTTGGGGTCGGAGGTGTTGATACGATACCAATGGTCACCGTTCAGAATACTGTTGTCATCGGTCGGCGGATAGTAGTCACAGAGGCTTACGCTGCCTTGGTCTCGTCGGGCAATGTACCAACGCTGTGTATAGTAGTTGCCCTGCGTCTCGCTCAGATAGTCTGTCATCCACGAGGTGATGTTGTAGTTGGAGAGGTCGAAGAGGGCTGCCACGTTGTCCTCGCCACCCACCAGACTAAGGAGTGTGCTGCCGATGCCGTTCTCTGCCTGTTCATAGAGGTCATGGTAGTTGTCATAGATGTCGATGATTTTACTCACCTTGCCATTGAAAAGGTCGTTGAAGGCACTCTGCTGCAAGAGTGCGCCTGATGCCCCGTTGATACCTGCCGTCGCCAACGATGCTCCCATATTGTAAAGCGTCTCGATGTCGGCGGTGAGGTTCTCCACGGTGAAGTTGCCGGGCACACTGGCGATGTCATCCAACAGCTGCTGCCAATCTACATTGCCTATCTCCGAGAGTTTGAGGATGGCGGCTATCTCTTGGTTGATTTCCAAGAACTGAATGTCGGCAAAGGTCAAGCTACTGTTGGTCACGACACTCTCAAACTGCATACACAGCGACTTTGTGTCGGCGCATATCTTCATCAGGTAACTGCCCCAGTAGAGGGCGGTCTGCGGACTTTTCAGCATCATTCCTGCCACCGTCCATATCTTGGGCATAATCTTGTTCGCCACCATATTGTGGATGCGGCGGTAATAGTAGTTCTCCGTGCTACTGCTCCAAATGCCGAGGTCGGTGAATGCCTTGCGCTCCAAGAACTTGGCAGCGAAGATGCCGGCAGTGGCAACCTCTGCGGCATTGTAGTGCTTCAAGATTTCGCCCACCTGCTCGTTATAATAGCTCTCTGCCATAGCTCCAGCACCGAATGCGGCAGCCATGGCGGCAACGATCTGCTTGTCGTAGTTCACGCTGTAATACTGCGCATGAACCCTTCCCACGACAAGTGTAAGACACATATATATTATAATAAGGTATAAACGTCTCATTGCTTCACTACTTTACGTTTTTACTACTTTCAGTTTCTACTATTCCACTACTTTACTACTTGTAGTATTTACTATTGGTAGTATTCACTACTAATCGTATTTACTACTAATCGTAAATACTACCCAGCCACCGTTCCCGAAAGTTTTGCTTTCGGGCATCTGGGCTTTACGTCTATTCCGGGATTTCCGTTTCCATCAATCAGCCCCCGTGCTCGCCGTGTCAGCGGCGAGTGGCTCCATCGTCCGTCAAATTGAGCACATGCCCCGCCTCATTGACCTTCTGCGCAAATGCCAACGACTTCCCGATGCCACTGGCATCCCAATCTCTGCAATACCGCTCGATAGCCTCCTGATGTCTGCACTTCAGTTCATGCTTATAGAGTTTCAATGCCTCCTTCTCAGCTCGCTCGGTGGTGTAGGTCATATAGCACTCGTGCGGCTCCTCCACACCATACACTCCGCTCGTCGATCCACGTCGGATAAACACCTCACGGAAGAAACTTCTTCCCTCCTTGTTATCCAAGCGGTTGACAGTGAATATCTTCTTGCAATCCACATCCGTCAATCCTAATATCGCCTTGATCTCGTCGAATCGCTCACGAAATTTGCTTTGGTCGAGCAGCATCACCACGTCGGAGTTGTTGATGATGGCTTCCTTCACGATGGGACTGCCGATGATGTCCTGTATCTCCTGTGTCACTACGCCCACGCTCGCCCAGAACTTTCGGGCTGTCTTGTATAGGTACTTGATGTACTCGGCCATCAGCGGCGAGGCGATGGCTTTCCATGCCTCCTCGATGACAAGGCACTTGCGGTTCTTCTTCAGGCGCATCTTCTGCAGGAACACGTCCATGATGATGAGCGTCACGATGGGGAAGAGCTGCTTGTTCTCCTTGATGGCATCCACCTCGAAGACGATGAAGGTCTCGTCGAACAAGGTGCTATCCACGTTCTCGTTGAGAATCTTGTCGTACTTGCCGCCACGGTAGAAGTTTTGGAGCATATAGGCGAAGTTGTCGCAGTCGATGGTGGTGATGTTGTTCTCGATGCAGATCTGGTCGAGACGCTCACAGGCGAACTCATAGAATGAGTCGAAGGAGAGGGTCTTCACGCTCAATGCCATGCGCCGTTCCTCCAGTCCCTTGATGAGTTTCTCCACCTTGTCGTGTATCTGCGTCAGCTCCGTGCCGCGCCGCTTCTCCATGGTGGAGAGGTTTTTTCTCAGTGTCTCCTTCTGTGAGGAAGGATAGGGCTGCACACCGTTGAAATAGAAATCGTAATACTCCGTCACCAACTGCTCCACGACACGGAACTCCAGTTCGGGTATCTGCGTCTCCGAGCCTTTCCATATCAGCAGTATCAGGTTCTTCAGGAAGTCTATCTTCTCAATGTTCAGCTCCCGCTTGCTGATGTTGAAGGGGTTCATGGTGATGGGCTTGTCCTCCGTATAGGCGATGTACTTGCCGCCCACATACTCGCAGAGTCCCTCATACGAGTTACCCGTATCGACCATGACGATGTCGGTGTTCTGCTCCCACAACTGACGCACCACGCTGTTCATGTGGAAGCCTTTTTATATCTCCTAACACGCTGAGCTACAGCACTC
>FR882131.1 GCA_000435635.1 Prevotella sp. CAG:1320
CCCCTCGACTTGCATGTGTTAAGCCTGTAGCTAGCGTTCATCCTGAGCCAGGATCAAACTCTCCATAGTAAAATATGATCGATCGTCCATATCCCAAAGGAATGGCGAATATTCTGTTATCAAAAGTTGGATGAAAAGTTTACCCTGCAAGAATTAACGGTTTAATTACCCTAGCGTCTTCCTAATAATAAGAAGATGCATGCTTCTTGTACTACTCTCATGTATGTAATTTCTTCAAAGAACTCCTTCTTTTGTATGCCCTGGTTTTGACCGAAAGCGAGTGCAAAGATACGGCCATTATTTGAAACTCGCAAGCTTTTCGGAGATTTTTTTTATTTCCAGCCAAAATTTTTCTTATATCTTTACAAAACGATTACAGAATGATGTCATTTCATCATGAATAGATGGTATTGAGGGGTGATTTTCCCTTGTCTCCCTCATAATGTGACTGGTATCAGGGAAAGAGCTTGTTTTAGAAGGGAATTTAACTTGTTTCGCACTGCGAGTCAACTTGATTTGGTGCGTAAAACAAGTTGAATGACTTATGGCAGTCAAGAAACATAAGTGCGTTGGCCATCTCACTTATGTGCGATGCCCAATGAACATAAGTAAGTAATACGACTCACTTATGTTCATTGTCACCCTTTCGACGGGCACCCCTAGCCTCACTTGCCCAACGACTTCATCACCCTATCTATGCAGCGCTTCTTCTGCTCCATGTTTGGGTGCACATACAGGTTGAGCGTGGTAGAGACGCTGGCATGGCCTAGCAACACGCTCACGGTCTTGTAGTCACATCCCGCTTCGATGCAACGGGTGGCGAAGCTATGCCGCAGGCCATGGTATTTCATCTTGGGAATGCCCAGCGACCGCATCAAATGAAGATAGTAGTTGCGATAGGTGCGTGGCTCCGTGGGGCGCTCGGCGTTGGTCACCACGTAGTGGTCCCTGTCCACCTTCCCCATCCAAGGTCTCAACATCTGGCGCAAGCCCTTGCCCATGGGTATCTCCCGACAAGAGTTATGGGTCTTGGTCGTATTGACCACCAACTCTGTGCGCTTTTCCTCTACCTGGTAGATGCGTTCCACGGTGCGGTTGACGGTGACAGTGCCCTTCGCTATGTTTATGTCACCCCATTTCAGGCCGCATATCTCCCCGATGCGCAACCCCGTGGAGAGGCTGATGTAAACGCCTAGCCCTACAAAGGAGAAATGTCCCTGTATGTATTCCAATATTTTTATATGGTTGGAGACCGAGAGCACCTCCAATTCCTTGGGGGCGGAAAGGGCGGGATATTTGATATCCCACTCATAATGATTCATCCACTCGTTCTTCACTCCATATCTCATCACCATTTTCAACACCACCAGGATGTCCCTCACAGTCTTGGCAGCCAGCCCCTCATCCAGTTTCTTCCAAACAAAATCCTGCACGTCTTGTTCGCGCAGAGTGCAGCTATCACCAAAACTGGGAAGCACGTGCTTCTCCAATGTCAACACATAAGCAGCCATGGTGGACCGCTTCACGTAGTGGCACTTGTATTCCTTCCAGGCCGCCGCGATTTCCTTAATAGTCATCTGTTTCATGTTTCAGCATTTGATTCATATTATTAACGTAAAAAACACAGCGTATTTAACGTCGAGTTCGACGAATTGTGTTTTGCGCATATCTAAAATGTAGAGAC
>FR882132.1:0-7237 GCA_000435635.1 Prevotella sp. CAG:1320
TCACCAAATCTTCAAACACTTATATTTCATCGAACTCACGTTAAGTATTTGGATGTCCATGGCGGTAGTCTCAACCAGCGGCATAACAACGAGCGGTGAGGTATATGATGACAATGGAATTAAAATAATTCATTAATTCCAACCATCATGATGCTCCAAGGTTCATCTTCTTTCCTGAAGAGGAAGCTCTTTGCCGTCTTGTCCACTTTCGCTGGCATATTACTTCCCGATTTGCCTCAACACAGCCCGTTACGCCCTCTACAAGTCGGGAAGCAATAAGCAAGGCTGCAGTGAACCATCTCCCCAAAATCTCATGACCAATTTGGGGTGAATCGACACAATTTGGCAGAAATTATTTCACCAATAGAACTTTTTTAGTACTTTCGCGCAGGAATAAGGAAAGGTATTCATGAGAGCAGCACTTTTTAGGATAGGCCTTGACGTAGGGTCAACGACAGCCAAAATTGCCGTCATTGACGCTCATAACAAACTGATATTCTCCCGCTATGAGCGCCACCACGCACAAGTAAGCCAATTAATAAACAGATACTTGCACGAGCTGTCCGGGCAGATAGGAGATGTGCCCGTCTGCATGTGCGTGACTGGTAGTGTCGGCATGGCCACCGCAGAGCAACTGGGCGTTGAGTTCGCCCAAGAGGTGGTAGCTGCCGCTGTCCTCTCCAGGAATCGTTATCCACAAGCAAAGGCATTGATAGACATCGGAGGCGAAGATGCCAAAGTGGTGTTTTTCAATGGCAAGCACATGGAATTGCGCATGAATGGCAATTGCGCAGGCGGTACAGGAGCCTTCATTGACCAAATGTCTGTATTGATGGGTATAGACAACCAGGGCATGAGCGAATTGGCCATGAACGCTACGCAAACTTATCCCATGGCAGCGCGCTGTGGCGTGTTCGCCAAGACTGATATACAAAACCTGATGGCTCGCAACTTGCCCAAAGAGAATATCGCGGCAAGTATTTTCCATTCCATAGCAGTACAGACGGTTGTTACGCTGAGCAGAGGAATGGACTTCCAACCGCCCATCTTGCTTTGTGGAGGCCCATTGACTTTCCTGCCTGCACTGAGAAAAGCTTTCGCAGACTATCTGGGAATGAAAGAAGACGACTTTATCGTCTCGGAGCAAAGCAATTTAATACCAGCGTTGGGTTGCGCCATCAAGGCGAAAGACACCAAGGGAACTACCACGATTACCGCCTTGCGCCAAAAGCTCAACACCCCCTTGAAGACGAACTGGAAAAGCGAGCTGCCTCCCCTCTTCAACAATGAAAAGGAATATCAAGATTGGTTGAAAGACAAGCAGGACTACCAAATACCCATAAAAGCCTTGCGGCCAGGCAAAAGACCCGTTATCATAGGCGTAGACTCTGGCTCCACAACCACAAAACTGGTAGCCATTGACGCGGAAACGGGAGATATCGTTTTCACCAACTACCGGCTCAACTTGGGTAATCCAATAGGAGCCGTGATTGGTGCGCTCACCGCACTGAAAGAAGAAGCAGACCACGCCAAAGCCATTTTGGAAATATTGGGAAGTTGCGCCACGGGATACGGCGAAGAACTCATCAAGACTGCCTTCCGCATGGAGAAAGGCATCATAGAGACAATGGCCCACTACCAAGCCGCGGCAGCTCTCATGCCCGAGGTATCCTTCATCTTGGATATTGGCGGACAAGACATGAAAGCCATATTCGTGGAGAATGGCGCCGTGGTACACATGGAACTTAACGAAGCTTGCTCCTCTGGATGCGGTACCTTTATACAGACTTTCGCCAATAATCTAGGGTACAAAGTGGAAGATTTCGCCGCCCTGGCTTGCCAGGCGAAAGCACCTTGTGACCTAGGAACACGCTGTACCGTGTTCATGAACTCCAAGGTGAAACAAGTTATACGCGAAGGTGCGGATGTGGCAGACATCTCGGCAGGCATCTCTTACTCAGTGGTAAAAAACTGCCTTTACAAGGTCTTGAAACTCCAAGACACAGAAAGTCTGGGAGGCAATATCGTGGTACAAGGCGGTACTATGCGCAATGACTCCGTGGTACGTGCCTTCGAACAACTAACGGGCGTAAACGTGGCCCGTAGCAACATGCCTGAAATGATGGGCGCTTATGGTTGCGCTCTTTTCATGCGGGAAGAGATGAAAGGCAAAATTGACCAGGGTAACACCGCAAGGAATATCGAAGAGTTGCTATCCATGAGCGAATATGAGACAAGGCAATTGCAATGTCATGGCTGTGAAAACAGTTGCATGGTATCGAGATACACTTTCCCTGGAGGCGCGAAATTCTATTCTGGCAACAAATGCGAGAGAGTGTTCAACAACCAAGGGGAAGGAGCGGTAAAGGGCGAAAACCTGTACGTCTATAAATATCAGTTGCTATTCCAACGGGAATGCCTGGAAACAGGAACCAAAGTGATAGGCATACCCCGAGCGCTCAACATGTATGAGAACTATCCTTTTTGGCACAGATTACTCACAGACGTTGGATTCAAAGTGGTGCTCTCTCCTGAATCAACCTTCCAACGCTATGAAGGGGCTTTGGGTTCCGTGATGTCTGACAACATTTGTTTCCCAGCCAAATTGATACATTCCCATATCGCCGCATTAAACCAAGACGCTACCGTTGAGCGCATCTTAATGCCCTATGTGGTATTTGAACGCAATGACGACAAGCAACGTACCATCAATTCCTTCAACTGTCCCATCGTATCCGGCTATTCCGACGTAGTGAAGTCTGCCATGAAACTGGATAAGCCCTTGGACGCTCCTGTCATCAATTTCTCCAACGAGAGGCTCTTGGAGAAGCAAATCGTGGACTATCTCAAAACACTTGGCGTAAAGAAAAACGACGCAAAAAAAGCATTGGCCCATGCCTTGCAAGCGCAAACAGAATATGGACAAGCCATAAAAAAGAAAGCGCAAGAAATTTTGGAAAAAAGCCGCAAGACAGGAAATCTCACCATCTTGTTGGCAGGTCGCCCTTACCATACCGACCCTTTGGTTCAACACAAACTTTCAGAGATGATAGCATCGCTAGGCGTAGATGTTATCAGTGATGATATTGTACGAAACGACATTGTCACCAATAGCGGAGAGACTTACCTTGTAAAGCAATGGGCTTACATGAACCGCATCGTGAAAAGCGGACAATGGGCCGCGGAACAAGACGACCAGCTACACTTTGTGGAGATGACCAGTTTCGGTTGCGGACCAGATTCCTTCATACAAGATGAAATCCGAGATATATTGAAACGCCACCATAAACCTTTCACATTGTTGAAAATAGACGATGTGAGCAATATCGGCAGCCTGAAATTACGCATAAGGTCATTGGTGGAAAGCCTCAAACACAAGATAAACACAAAGGGCGAAATACCGCCTTTGCCATTGGAGCAAACTCGTGTATTCAGGCAAGAGGATATCAGACGCAAAATATTGGCTCCTTATATGACCGAATATCTCACACCCTTCATTTCGCCAATACTGAAACTGATGGGATATGATGTTGAGGTATTGCCCATGAGCGACCAGCATAGTGCCGAACTAGGGCTGAAATACGCCAATAATGAGGTTTGCTATCCTGCTACACTTATCGTAGGCGATATTATCAAAGCGCTGAAGAGCGGGAAATACGACCCCAAGAACACTGCCGTGATAATGAGCCAAACAGGTGGACAATGCCGAGCGACCAATTACGCCGGGCTTATCAAACGTGCCATGGTAGCCAATGGCTTCCAAGATGTACCACTTATCACTTTAGGCGTAACCGCCACGGCCAGCGAAGAGAGCAATGAACAAGAAGGCTTCCATGTCAACTGGTTAAAATACTCGCAAATCATTGTCACCTCCATATTATATGGCGACGCCATCAACGAGATGTACAACGCCTGTTTGGTAAGGGAGCGTACTCCTGGCATCGCCAAAACCCTTCGGGACAAATATCTAAAATGCATTGAGAAACCCATCCTCGAGAACAAAGCCAACGGTTTGATACATCTGCTAAAGCAAGCCGCTGAGGAGTTTGATGTCAACACAATAGACAAGGAGTTGCCCAAAGTAGGTATCGTGGGGGAAATATTCTTGAAATTCAATCCTTTCTCCCATCAATACATAGAAGAGCATATCACTTCCAAAGGAATTGAAGTGGTGCCGCCATTGTTAGCTCCATTCTTCTTACAAGAGTTTGTCAACGCGGAGGCGCAAAAACATCTCCGCTTAAGCTGTTCCCATGTACCTGACGCCGTCATCAGATTGGCCTATCAGACCTTGATAGGCAGACGTATCAAACAAGTGAATAAAGCCGCGGGGCGCTTCCGCTACTTCCGACCATTCACTAACATCTATGATGATGCCAAGGAGGTGGAAGGCGTAGTTTCATTGGCTGCTCAATTTGGCGAGGGATGGCTATTACCCGCCGATATCATCGGTTACCTACGCGATGGCGTGAACAACATTATCTCTTTACAGCCTTTTGGATGTATCGCCAACCATGTCATCTCTAAAGGTATTGAGAAAAAGTTGCACACACTCCATCCACAACTCAATTTATTGTCCTTAGATTTCGATTCAGGCGTAAGTGGCGTGAATGTCACCAATCGTTTGATACTTTTTCTTGATTCTATTGCGGTATAAGGAAAAAAATCGTATCTTCGCGAAGACATAGCAACACGATTGATACATTATATCCATGAGCAAGCGTAACCTGACTCATCAGTTGATGGACACCGTAAAGGCACTCTCCGACCAGGAGGCCTTGCAGGGCTTGTGCCATCAGCACAGGGATGAAACACCACTCCCCTCAAGCAAAGCGCTTGAAGAGATTATCGATTTATCTCGCTCCGTGCTCTTTCCTGGATATTTCGGCAACTCCTCTATCAATATGAGTACCATACAGTACCATATAGGCGTGAGACTGGAGCTGTTGCAAGAGAAACTCTCTGAACAAATCATGGCAGGACTTTGCTTTTTGGAGGACTGCGAAGGAGAAAAGGGCACAGGCACTTTCAAGGCCAATAGGTTACGGATAAGAGCAGGGATTATAGCCGCCCGTGTCATTATGCGCTTTCCACAAATACGCAAGGTGTTAGCCACCGATGTAGAGGCAGCCTACAATGGAGATCCCGCCGCTGAGAGCATTGGCGAGATTATTTCATGCTATCCTGTTATCAAAACACTTACCATCTATCGGTTGGCGCACGAGCTTTTCTTGGAAGGCGTTCCGCTGATACCCCGCATGATGGCAGAAATAGCCCATTCCGAAACAGGCATAGATATCCATCCAGGAGCCAGTATCGGCCGATATTTCACAATAGATCACGGAACAGGCGTAGTCATAGGTGCCACATGTATCATCGGTGACAACGTAAAACTATATCAAGGCGTTACCTTGGGAGCCAAAAGTTTTCCCTTGGATGAGCACGGAAATCCCATCAAAGGCATTCCACGCCATCCCATTATTGGCAACAATGTCATTATATATGCCAACGCCACCATACTTGGACGTATCCAGATTGGTGATGGCTGCGTAATAGGGGCCAACGTATGGGTAACTAAGGATATGGAAGCCAATACCAAGAAATATAAACAAGAGACCTCTGAATAATTACACTTTATCGAATAATGGAACAAGAATTTGAACTCATTGCCAAAACTTTCATGGGCCTAGAGCCCGTATTGGCCAAAGAGCTCACCCAACTGGGTGCCAACAACGTACAAATAGGCCGCCGAATGGTATCCTTCACAGGAGACAAGGAAATGATGTATCGCGCTAATTTCCAATTGCGCACCGCTATCCGTATCCTTAAACCCATTTGCCACTTTAAAGCTCGTTCCGCTGAAGACGTTTACGATAAGGTACAAGCCGTGGAGTGGGACAAGATTCTCAGTGAGAAAAACACTTTCTCGGTTGATTCCGTGGTTTACTCAGAGGAATTCCGCAATTCCCGCTTTGTCACCTACAAAGTGAAAGATGCCATCGTTGATTGGTTTCGTGAGAAAACTGGCGTGCGCCCGAATATTAGCGTAAGCAATCCCGACATCCGTCTCAACATCCATATTGCCGAAGATAAAGCCACGTTGAGCCTTGACTCCAGTGGCGAAAGTCTGCATCGCCGTGGTTATAGACAAGAATCTGTATCCGCTCCACTCAACGAGGTTTTGGCAGCAGGCATGATACTCATGACAGGCTGGTCTGGGGAGACGGACTTCATTGACCCGATGTGCGGCTCAGGCACATTGCCTATAGAAGCCGCGCTCATCGCTCGTAATATCTCGCCAGGCGTATTCAGGAAGGAATTCGCTTTTGAAAAATGGAATGACTTCGACAAAGATCTCCTGGACCGCATCTATAATGACGACTCCTTGGAGAAAGAGTTTAACCATCACGTATATGGCTACGATGTAGACATGAAGTCCGTGAACACAGCCCTCTTCAACGTGCGTGCGGCAGGACTCACCCAAGACATCACGATAGAGCAACAAGACTTCAAGGACTTCAAGAAGCCTGAGAACAAAAGTATCATTGTCATGAATCCTCCCTATGGTGAGCGTATTTCCACACCCAACTTGTTAGGTACATATAAGATGATAGGTGAGCGATTAAAACATGAATTCAGCGGTAATGACGCATGGATACTGAGCTATCGCGAAGAGTGCTTCGAACAAATTGGATTGAAACCTTCCATCAAGATACCTTTATATAATGGTAGCCTGGAATGCGAATTCCGAAAATACGCTTTGTTTGATGGACGCATGAGGGATTTCCGCGCAGAAGGTGGCATCGTGAAAACCGAGGAAGAAAAGGAAGAGATGGCTCAAAAGCATCGCTTCAAGAAAAACCGCGAATTCAAGCGCAGAATAGAAGAAAACGAGGAAAACGAGAACGCGGATATTCGCTCGTTTACTTTCCACAAACACGAATTGGATCGCCCCAAGAGAAAAGACTGGAATGACTCTAGGAAAAGAGAGTGGAACACCCGTGACCACGACTCAAAAGACAAGGAATGGACACGTGACCGCACTTGGAACCGCTTTGGCAGAAACGAGGACAGAGATGCCAGGAGAAAGGACTATGGCACACGTGGTCGGGAAGGATACGGCAACAGGGGATATGACCGCCGGAGATATGACAAACAAGACAAACAAGACAAACGAGGAAACTACGCAAGCAAATATAAAAATCGCTATGATGATGAAGCAGAATAAACTTTCCCT
>FR882132.1:7274-64085 GCA_000435635.1 Prevotella sp. CAG:1320
TTTCCCTACTCTTAGTACTGCTCATGACCGCCATGACCATAAGCGCCCAGAAGAGTTTCACGCTAGAAGACCTCAACTTCGGCGGAAACAACTACCGCAACATGGTGCCTAAGAACCGTTGGACAACATGGTGGGGTGACCAACTCATACACCAAGATGTTGAGGAATGCTCCTTGATTGACAAATCCACAGGCAAAGAGGAAATACTCTTCACGCTCGAAGAAATCAACAACTGGGCCAAAACGGACGAGACTTCCAAAATATACCATTTAGGGAACGCGACCTTCCCCTACGGGAACAAACCACTTGTGCTGCTGAACAGCAAGAAAGAGCGAATGCTGATAGACTTCAAAAAGCGTCAAGTGGTATGGAGGCAGAACGCTGAAGGAGAAAGTTACGCAGATTGGAATCCAATCTCCAAGGCTGTAGCTTATGTGAGTGAAGACCAACTTTATGTGCGGGACGCAGAGAACAACCCCCATCAACTTTCCACCGATGGAAACAGAGATGTAGTATATGGCCAAAGCGTGCACCGAGATGAATTTGGCATCTATAAAGGGACTTTTTGGAGCCATCAAGGCTACAAGCTAGCTTTCTATCGCATGGACCAAAGCATGGTAAGTGATTTTCCCTTAGTGGATAACCCTGAGAATGATTGGGTGCCCGCCGAAGGACAATCCCGCATAGCGACTCCAGCTCCCACCAAATATCCCATGGCGGGCGAGACTTCTCACAAAGTAACTATAGGGGTCTATGATTTACGAACAGGCAAAACCATTTACTTGAAAGCCGGAGATCCTACCAATCGCTATTTTACCAATATCGCTTGGAGTCCAGACGACAAGACCATCTACATATATGAGTTGAATCGTGACCAAAATGACTGCAGATTGGTAAGTTACAATGCCGAAACGGGTGAAAAGATAGCTGAGCTTTACCAGGAAACTGACGAGAAATATGTGGAACCGCTCCATCCCATCGAGTTCCTGCCATGGGACAAGGAAAAATTTGTCGTCCAAAGCCAAAAAGATGGCTACAACCACCTTTACCTTTATGATATAGAGGGTAAACAACTCAAACAAATCACCTCCGGCAAGTGGGTTGTCCTCGGCGTCTTGGGGTTTGACAAGAAATCGAAATCCATTATCTATACCTCCAATGAACAATCGCCCATCCAGTGCAATCTTTGGCGAGTTTCAGTAAACTCAGGTAAGCGTACGCCATTGGATAATGGCAAGGGGTGGCACAATGGTAGCCTAAGTGAGAGTGGCAAATATGTCTTCGACAACTATCAAGAGCCCACCGTGCCTCGTGTATTGGAGATAATAAACACGGAAAACGCCAAGCGCACGAGCTACTTCAAGGCTCCAGACCCATGGGAAGGCTACAACGTGCCAGAGTATGTATGCGGGACATTGAAAGCCGCTGACGGCGTGACTGACCTCTATTGGCGCATGGTGAAGCCCGTGAACTTCGACCCCAACAAGAAGTATCCCACTATTATATATGTATATGGTGGCCCTCATGCCCACAACGTAGACGCAGGGTGGCATTATTCTGCCCGTGGATGGGAAACCTACATGGCGCAAGAGGGCTACTTGCTCTTCATCCTCGACAATCGAGGCAGTGAGAATCGAGGCAAGGAATTTGAGCAAGCTACCTTCCGCCAATTGGGACAAGAAGAAACACGTGACCAAATGGAAGGCGTAAAGTTCCTGAAAAGCCTGCCTTATGTAGACGCTGACCGCATAGGCGTACATGGCTGGAGTTTTGGCGGTTTCATGACTATTACCATGATGACCCACCATCCTGACGTATTCAAGGTAGGCGTAGCTGGTGGTCCTGTCATCGACTGGCGTTGGTATGAAGTGATGTACGGCGAGCGTTACATGGACACCCCGCAAACCAATCCTGAGGGATACGCCAAGACCAGCCTGATTCCCCAAGCCAAGAACTTGAAAGGAAGATTGCAAATCATTATCGGAGAAAATGATGCCACAGTGGTGCCCCAACACGCTCGTTCGTTCCTGCACCAATGCATACTGGACGGTACCCAACCCGATTATTTCATCTACCCTGGCGAGCCTCACAATATGAGAGGCCATCAAAGCACCCATCTCCACGAGCGCATCAGCCGCTATTTCTTTGATTTCCTGAAATAAGACATAAAGCAACCATCAAGCACAAGAATATGAAGATATTATTGTTAGGAAGCGGCGGTAGGGAGCATGCGCTTGCCTGGAAAATCGCCCAAAGTGAAAAAGTAGAGAAACTGTATATCGCTCCCGGTAACGCCGGCACAGCCAATGTGGGAGAGAACGTACCCATCAAGGCCGATGACTTTGAAGCCCTGAAGACTTTCGCGTCGGCGAATGCCGTAGACATGGTCGTGGTGGGTCCTGAAGACCCTCTCGTGAAGGGCATTTACGATGATTTCCGCCTGGACGCGCGCACTGCTTCCATCCCCGTGATAGGCCCCTCGAAATCAGGCGCGCGATTGGAAGGCAGCAAGGAGTTCGCCAAAGGATTCATGACCCGCCACCACATTCCCACCGCCAAGTTCCTTACCGTGCAGGCAGACAACCTAGAAGAGGGCATCCAATTCCTGGAACAACTGTCCGCCCCCTACGTGCTCAAAGCCGATGGCCTATGCGCAGGCAAAGGCGTACTCATCATACCAACACTAGAAGAAGCGAAAAAGGAACTGCGGGAGATGCTGGACGGTATGTTTGGCCAAGCCTCTGAGAAAGTAGTCATCGAGGAATTCCTCAGCGGTATAGAATGCTCTGTGTTCGTTCTGACAGACGGACAGCACTACAAGATATTGCCCGAGGCCAAGGACTACAAACGCATCGGCGAGCACGACACAGGCCTAAACACGGGTGGAATGGGTAGCGTAACCCCTGTTCCCTTTGCGACTCCCGAGTGGATGGGCAAAGTAGAAGATCGCATCATACGCCCCACGGTTGACGGACTGCGAAAAGAGGGCATCGACTACAAGGGCTTCATCTTCTTTGGCCTCATCAATGTTGAGGGCGAACCGAAAGTGATAGAATACAACTGTCGCATGGGTGACCCCGAAACGGAAAGCGTTATGCTACGTATAAAAAGCGACATCGTGGACTTGTTTGAAGGCGTAGCGGCAGGTGATCTCGATAAACGGGAAATAGAATTTGACCCCCGTGCGGCGGTCTGCGTGATGCTGGTGAGCGGCGGCTATCCACAGGCATACAAAAAAGGTTATCCTATAGAAGGCATTGACAATGTAGAAGGAAGCATTGTTTTCCACTCGGGCACAACCTTCAAGGACGGCAAAGTGGTCACCGCGGGAGGCCGCGTGATATGCGTAAGCAGTTACGGCAAAGACAAGGAGGAAGCTCTTAGGAAAAGTTTCCAAGAGGCCAGCAAGATAAACTTCACAGACAAGTATTTCCGCGGGGACATTGGACAAGACCTATAAATGAGTCATCTATTACAAGGTAAAGCGGCCACTAGTCGATTGACCTTGCCCTTAACCATCGCCTACACCGCACTCGTGTGGTTGGCGATGGTGTCATTGGGCATTACAGAGTGGCATGAGGCTGCGCTCGTGTGGTTAGCGGCCATACTTTTTACGGCTCTTAACAATCGGGAAGCATTACTTCCCTTCTATAGCCAGTCTATCTCCTGCTCGTTCTTGATGCTCTCCACGTTGCTTTTCGCCACGTGCTCCAGTTTGTCCGCAGCCATCTGCGCGCTGGGGTTCTCCGCTTTTCTGCTCATTTTACTCCCATCATACCAAGACCGCAGGGCACCGGGCACTGTTTACTTCGCCTTTATCATGTTAGGCGTGATGTCCGTTTATTTCATACAGGTACTCTGCTATCTTCCTTTCTTGTGGTTCGTAATGCGCTCCAAGTTAATGAACCTGGGTTCCCGGTCATTTTTCGCCAGCCTGCTGGGCATCCTTACCCCCTATTGGTTCATCTTGGGCTACTTGGCTCTTACGGGCAATATCATGGAACTGCCATCCTATTTCCAGCGGACAGTCGCTTTCGGCCCACTTCTCCAATACACATCACTTTCCCCATGGCAATTGGCTACCATGGGAATGACGGTTATACTGGGCGGAGTGTCCATCATCTACTTCCTCCACACCAGCTATGCCGACAAAATCCGCACTCGTTTGCTCAACGAAACATTCACTTTCCTTTTCTTCGTCACCGTGGTTTTCCTGGCCCTGCAACCAGGATTCTACGAAGAGCTGATGGCCATTATGGTGGTCTTCGTCTCCCCATTGGCGGGTCGCTTATTTGCCTTGAGCCACACAAAGCTGAGCAACATCTTCTATATAGCATCCATCGCCATTTATGCCATCTACACCATTCTCGCTCTATGGATGTCCTCAATGAGTTCTTGATGCAATGGGGCTACTGGGGGATGCTAATCTCCGCGTTCATCGCAGGCAGCATATTGCCTTTCAGCAGCGAGGCCGTGATGGTGGGACTGCAAGCCGCGGGACTGGAAGCACTTCCACTGGTCATCTACGCCAGCATAGGCAACGTACTGGGCGCGATGGTCAACTATGCCATCGGTATGTTGGGTCGCATGGAGTGGATACATAAATATCTCCACGTCTCCAGTGAACAGATAGAAAAAACTCAAAAGTTGATGGCTGGCAAGGGAGCATGGGTTGGGTTTCTGGCTTTCTTGCCCGTGATAGGCGACTGCATCACCATCGTTTTGGGGTTGACACGAGCTAACATACCTATTTCCATCATCAGCATCGCCATAGGCAAAGTGTTACGCTACGCCACCATCGCCTATGGCTTCACGTTCGTATTCTAACTCGAATTCGATGAATTGCAATTTACGTAAATACGCTGAAACTCAGTAGAGACGTGATGTGCCACTTCTCTACAACTGAGGGATGTATGGTGTTGCCGCCTTGCGGTAGTGTTCTTGGCGGCATCCAATATTACTCCTTTTGAAAGCCAGTACTACTGCAAGTCCAGTACCAGCCTACTGAAACTCCAGTATCAATAGTACTGGTACTGGAAGGATACTGTAGTTCCGACAACATGAAACTATATATGCCTCGGTATCCCTACGAGAAAGCTCCATCTTACGAAAACCAGCCGATTAAGTGATAATATATCTAAAAAGAAAGGGAAGAATAGGGACTATACTCCATGAAATTATTATCTTTGCAGCCAAATCTAGATTATATCACATAACAGAATGAGACAATACCGATTGGTGGACAATATCCTGGGATGGGTGGCTTTCGCGATCGCCGCCTTCACCTATTGCTCCACGATAGAGCCGACAGCCAGTTTCTGGGACTGTCCCGAGTTTATCACCACAGGTTACAAACTGGAAATAGGACATCCGCCTGGAGCTCCTTTCTTCATGTTGGTAGCCAATTTCTTCACCCATTTCGCCAGCGACCCCACGCAAGTAGCCCGCATGGTCAATTTGATGAGTGCCTTGTTGAGCGCAACTTGCATCCTTTTCCTCTATTGGACTATTACCCACCTGGCCCGCCGCTTGGTGGTGAAGGATTGGAATGAGCTAACCACAGGCAAGCTGATAGCCATAGAGGCTTCCGGTATGGTAGGCGCATTGATATACACATGGAGTGACACTTTCTGGTTCTCTGCCGTAGAAGGCGAGGTATATGCGTTCTCCTCCGCCATTACCGCAGTGGTATTCTGGCTCATACTGAAATGGGAAGACCATGCAGACGAGCCCCACAGCGATCGTTGGCTGGTGTTGATAGCCTATATGACAGGCCTCAGCGTGGGCGTTCACTTGCTCAACCTGCTCTGCCTGCCCGCCATCGTTTTGGTATATTATTATAAGCGGGTGCCCAATGCCGACTTAAAAGGTTCATTGATTGCCCTGCTCATCTCTTTCGCTCTCGTTTACGCCGTGCTCTATGGTGTAGTACCAGGCATCGTGAAAGTAGGCGGATGGTTCGAGCTGTTCTTCGTCAACACCTTGGGCATGCCTTTCAACACGGGCGAGATTGTCTACATCTTCCTGCTGATAGCCTCCGTCATCTGGGCCATTTGGGAGACCTACCAGGCAAAGAACTCTTCCCGCGACATGAGACGTGAGAACCTGGCGTTCCTCCTGGCCGTGGCCATGCTCGGCATCCCCTTCCAAGGCACGGGCTGGACACAAGCCCTCTCGGGAGCGGCGATACTCTTCCTCCTGTGGCTCGCCCTCAGGTGGAAGCTGAAGAAAGAGCAGAAACTCGTCTCCATGGTCACCACCCGCATCAAGAACACCACGCTGCTCTGCCTGCTGATGCTCATGATAGGCTACTCCAGCTACGCTCTCATCGTGATACGCAGCTCTGCCAATCCCCCAATGGACCAAAATTCCCCTGAGGATATTTTCACCCTGGGAAATTACTTGAGCCGCGACCAATACGGTGACACACCTCTGCTCTACGGCCCCGCATACAATTCGCAAGTGGCACTGGAAGTAGAGGGCAATATGTGCAGACCCAAGATAAAGCAGGGCGCGCCCATCTATGACCGCAAGGAGAAAGTCTCACCCGACGAGAAAGACTCCTACTTCGTTGTAGACCACAAGAGCCAGTATGTCTACGCCCAAAACATGCTTTTCCCACGCATGCACAGCAGTGATCACGCCGCTGCCTACGAGAGTTGGATGGGAGGCGTGGACGGCTACACTGTTCCCTACGACCGCTGCGGCGAACCTATTATGGTGAAAATGCCCACCCAATTGGAAAACCTGCGCTTCTTCCTCTCCTACCAGTGCAACTTCATGTATTGGCGATACTTTATGTGGAATTTCGCGGGAAGGCAAAACGACATACAAGGCAATGGAGAACCCGAGCATGGTAACTGGATAACGGGAATCAGCTTCATAGACAACGCCATGTTGGGCGACCAAAGCAAATTACCCGATGACCTGAAAAACAACAAAGGGCACAACGTTTTCTATTGTCTGCCCTTGCTGCTGGGCTTGATAGGCCTCTTCTGGCAAGCCTACCATGGCAAGCGCGGCATACAGCAATTCTGGGTGGTTTTCTTCCTTTTCTTCATGACAGGACTGGCCATCGTTCTCTATCTCAACCAAACACCAATGCAGCCCCGTGAGCGCGACTATGCGTACGCAGGCTCTTTCTACGCTTTCGCGATTTGGTGTGGCCTCGGCGTGGTGGCCTTGGTTGACTTGCTTTCAAGGAAACTCAAGCGACAGACACTCGCGATTCCAGTGGCTGTGGCTGTTATAGCACTGCTCGTCCCCATACAGATGGTGAGCCAGACGTGGGATGACCATGATCGCAGTGGACGCTACATCTGTCACGATGTGGGCCAAAACTATCTTTCCTCATTGCAGGAGGGCTGTAACCCCATCATCTTCACCAACGGCGACAACGACACCTTCCCCCTTTGGTACAACCAGGAAGTAGAAGGCTTCGGCACAGACGTCAGGGTCTGCAACCTCAGCTACCTGCAGACCGACTGGTACATCGACCAGATGCGACGCCCGGCCTACGACTCCCCCTCCGTGCCCATCTCGTGGCCCAGGCTGGACTACTGCTCTGGCACCAACGAGTATGTCCTCGTACAGCCAGACCTCAAAGAGCAAGTGAAAGAACTATACCGCGAGCATCCCAAGGAGGCCGCAGAACAATTCGGAGATGAACCCTTCGAGCTGAAGAACATCTTGAGATACTGGGTGCGCGCTAAAGACGAGAACATGCACGTGATACCCACCGACACGGTCTATGTCACCATCGACAAAGAAGCCGTGAAGAAAAGCGGTATGATGATGGCTACCGATTCCATACCAGACAAGATGGTTATCTCGCTCAAAGGCAAGAACGCTCTCTACAAGAACGACCTCATGATGCTAGAAATCATCGCCCAGAGCAACTGGACACGTCCCATCTACGTGGCCATGACCGTGGGGTCGGAGAATTACATGAACCTGGGAGACAACTTCGTAAAAGAAGGAATGGCTTATCGCATCACTCCTTTCACCACCAATGCCCCTGGCGCCAAGAACTTCGACGCGGAGCGCACCTATCACAACGTGATGAACCGCTTCAAGTTTGGCAACCTCAAGCAACCCGGCCTCTATATCGACGAGACCAACATGCGTTCATGCCACACGCTCAGGCAGTTGATGTCGGAATTGGCCATAGAGCTTATCAAGGATGGCAAGAGCGACAAGGCCCTCAAAGTATTACATAAAGCCGAGACCGAGATACCCGACTACAACGTGCCCATTTGCTACGTGAATGGTGGAGTGAACATGGCTCGTGCCTACACACTGCTAGGCCAGAAAGAGAAAGCCAAGGAATATCTGCGCAAATGCTTTGACTATTCCAGCCAATACCTAGAGTGGTATCTCTCTCTGAGTGACAACTGGTTTGCCCAATCCACCCGTGACTGCCTGACAGAGTTTTACATCATGCAGGCCATACAAGAAGTGGCCGCCATCACCGACAGCAAGCTCGGTGCGCAATATCAAAAGCTGATGGATAACTACTATAGGCGGTATACGGCCCGAGGCGGGCAAATGCCTCTCGAATAAGCCCTCGGGAGATGATAATAGAGCAACCTGCCAAGTGGCTAAGGTGGCTATATCCAAGGGCGATATGGCGAATGGACCCCAACGAGCGTGCGGTTTACCTCACGTTCGATGACGGGCCCATTCCCGAATCTACACCTTTTATCCTCGATACGCTGCGGCGATATAACGTAAAGGCCACCTTCTTCATGGTTGGCGAGAATGTACTCCGCCACCATGATCTCTACAATCAAATCGTGGCCGAGGGGCACCAGGTGGGCAACCACACTTTCAACCACCTCAACTCCTTCAAGCATTGGACAACCACTTACCTCATCAACATACACATGGCGCAAGAGGTTATCCACAGCGACCTCTTTCGTCCTCCACATGGATGGATGAGATGGAGCATTTATTGGTGGCTGCGCCATAAGTACCACATCGTGATGTGGGATCTTGTCACACGTGACTATTCCACTTGGCTCACCGCCCAAGACGTGGTCAACAACGTAAAGCGATATGCCCGCAACGGCAGCATCATCACTTTTCACGACTCCCTGAAGAGCATAGACAAGCTGCACACCGCCCTTCCCGCGTCCATAGAGTGGCTCAAGTCACGCGGCTATGAGTTCAAGACCTTTGAATGCAGCCATGAGACTAAGTCATATAATATTCCCATCCGCCTATGAAGTACCTGTTGACATTCTTCCTTCCACTGCTTGCGCTCGCTTTCATCGCTTGCGGTAAACGGGTGCATATAGACGAAATCTCCTTCCGTGGAGACACCGTCATCTATGAAGGTGCCCCATACACGGGAGATATCTGGACAGAAGACGAGAGCACGGGGCGCTTCCGCACGGAAACGGGCATCTTGCGCAGTCTTACCTTCTACCATCGCAATGGCAAAGAGGCCATCACCATGCAAGTTAGCGAACAAGGAGCTCCTCATACCGAGATATTTGACGAACAGGGGCAGCCCATGGACATGATGACTTTCCAGACGAAATACGCTGATATCTGGATAAGAATGGCGATGATACAAGGGGAACTAATGATGAAATAAAAAGCGGCCGCCCTCATTTCCCCATCAATTTCCTGGCCGCGAACGAGAGCATCTGCCTCAGCTGTGGTATCCTGTTGGTATAAAACAGCAGCGCGAAATAAGCCAGTACGGAGGAAATGACTGCCAGGCCATTTACCCACAAATCCTCTCCCGTCATTTCTTCCACGATGGAAAGCAAGGCAAAAAGCAATGCGGCGTAAGCGACATGTGGCCACATGATGGCATATATTTCATCGCTACGCTTACCGAAAAGTCTCGCCAAACAACCTTGATAAATAATAAAACCCAGCAGAAACACCAGCACTACCACTATTGGAATCAATTCAAAACTCCCCACGCCTATAGCGCCCGCCGCACCTATCAGCATCAAGAAGAATATCCACAACGTACTTACCATCAACCGTCTCACGGCATTGGCGGCCAGGAATATCGCCCCCATGGGCGACTGCATCAACTGGAAACAAACGCTCAACGCCAACACCTGAAACACGGGCACGGCAGGTTCCCACTGGTCTCCATATAGCAAGATGACGATAAAACGGGCCAGGAAGAAAAGCGCCACAGAAACGATAAAGCAAAACTCACTCATGAAAGCGATTATCTTCTTATAAGCCTCCCACAGGTAGCCTTTGTCATTTTGGTACTCGCTCAACAGCGGATGCAACACGGGGGATATCACGCTCGAAACGTTCTCCAACGGCAGCATCATCAACCGGTAAGACTTCTCGTAATACCCCAGGTTGGCCGCGCCCATATACTTGCCTATCAAGAGCTTGTCTATATTCCTATAGCCTATATGTATCGCCGTATACAACATCTGGAACACAGAAAAAGACAATATCTTGGCCACGCTTTCACGACGAGGCCAGCTCCACCGCACGGGATACGCGGCGTAACTCACGGCGAAGAGCAACACCCCGTGGCCCACAGGCTCTACCAGTAAAGCGTATATCCCCATGCCTTGCGTCACCGCTGCGATAGACATCACGGCCAAGGCCAAGTGTATCCCCAGACTCATCATGGCAATAAACCGAAAGCGTTTCGCCTTCATCAACAGGGCGTTAGGCACAATGGAAATAATGGAAAAGAAGATACTCACGGCAAAAACCGTCAAGATAGTGGACAATACTTCCGTCTCATAATAAGCCACTATAAAGGGGACCGCCAGCAAATACAGCCCCGTAAGCGCGAAAGCCATCAGGTAGGTGAACGAGTTGATGGCCCTCAAATCCCTTTCAGTCAGCTGCTTGTTTTGAATAATAGCCGGCGAGAAGCTCTCCGTCACGATGGTAGAGAAAAGATGAATGAACACCGTGGCGATTGCCACTGTCCCGAAGTCGTGGGGAGTCAACATTCTGGCCAGCACGGCTGTCACCACCAGCCCCACCACCACGCATGAATACTTCGCCAGGCTGACATACCACACTCCCGATATCAAGCTTTTCCTCAGATTACCCATTTTACTATAAACCTCTACCTAAGCCGCTTAAGCGAAAACGACATGCAAAGATACGAATTTTTTCCGTCACGCCAACCGTCACCTGCCAATTAAATTTAGGCTCGCATTCCGGTCTCGTCGCCAACCAGCAAGAAAAAGACCCCATCTGAAAACAAGTTATTTTGCTCTTCAAAACAACTTATTTCGCGTCGGAAAATAAGTTAAATTGCCAGGCAAAACAACTTAAATTGCCAGGCAAAACAACTTGTTTTGGAAAAGCCCAAATTTCCACCTCACGGGAACGGAGACTATTACAAGTCCCGGTTCACCTTGCTTCGCCACGCGTTTCCTTCCCGAGAAAAGAGATGCCACAAGCGTAAAGGCTTCCAGGCTGAGTTCGGAAAATATGTAACCCGACATTTGGCGATATAGATTCTTTTATGTAATTTTGTCCCGAGAACTACAGATGAGTCTTAATCCCTTTGATGATAAAGCCACTGAGGAGCAACGCTCCCAAAGCCGTTCACGCCTCATCAAGCGAAATGTACTGTTCGCTTTTTGCCTGCGTGGATGGTCAGGCATTGTCTATCTATCGCTCATCGCCGTCACCCTAAAATGTCTAGGCATCTACGAGAATGGCATATGGCTGGCCATCAGCTCCGTCATCGTATGGATAGACACCATGGACTTAGGACTGGGAAACGGCATGCGCAATATCCTGGCCTCCACTATTGCCCTCGGCGACAATGAGAGGGCACGCCAAGTGGTATCCACCACCTTCTTCATGCTTGCGCTTATCGTCATCCCTCTTGCCGTTCTTTTCCTGTCGCTAGCCAACGGCGTTGATATGTACGCATTGCTCAACGTAGACGCCAAGCGGGTAACAGACCTGCGAGAAGTCCTCAACGTAACCATCGCCATGGTGTGCGTCAATTTCGTGTTCAAGCTCGTGGGAAACGTCTACATGGCGTTACAACTGCCCGCGGTCAACACGGCGCTCGTCACGGGAGGGCAAACGCTGGGGCTTATATTGACTTTGGCCATTTACCTGTCAGGCCATTCCTCGCTCATGCTTATCACTTTGGCCAACACCATGTCACCTCTTGCCGTTTACACGTTGGCCTATGGCATTACCTTCCATAAACTATACCCGCAGTTACGGCCCTCCATCCGCTTTTTCCGCCGTGAAGCCTTGACCCATTTGTTCTCTTTAGGCATCAAGTTTTTCATTATGCAGGTCGCGGGATTAATCATCTTCGCCACCAGCAACATCCTAATCTCCAACCTCTTCTCACCCTCAGAAGTGACCAATTACCAGGTGGCTTTCAGGTATTATTCCATTCTCACCCTCTTTTTCACCATCATAGCCACGCCTTTCTGGAGCGCGACCACAGACGCTTTCGCCCATGGAGAGCTGGCGTGGATAGAGAAATCCGTCAAGAACATCATGAAGGTCATCGGCCTCGTCGCTATAGGAGCAATCGGCATGACCTCCATTGCCCAATACGCCTACACCATCTGGGTAGGAGACGAAGTGAGCGTTTCCCTTTCCACCAATGCGCTGATGGCCTTATACACCCTATTGATAATATTCAGCCTGGCCTACTCTACCATTCTCAATGGCATGGGAAAACTGAGACTGCAAATCATCTTTACCGTCATAGCGGCTATCGTATTCATCCCCTATGCCTTGCTGTTTCATAAGCCCCTGGGCATGAATGGCGTCATCGTGGCCATGATACTGGCCAACTTGCCAGGAGCCATCGTCAACGCATGGCAATACAGATACGTGATGAAGAAAGCCCGACAAACACAATAAAACAAAGCCGCAAGCCGTTAACTATAACATGAGCGAGACAAAACCATCCAACAAACAAGACAACATAAAGCAGATTGACTTCAACAAGATAGCCTGCGTGTTCAAAACCGAATGGAGAACTTACCTTAAAGTCCTCCCCGCCACTTTCCTATTGTCATGCCTGCTCATCCTGTGCGTACCCCGCTACTATGAATGCAACGTCTCCTTGGCTCCTGAACTCACCAACAATTCCAGCCTGGGCAGCTTGGCAGGCATGGCAAGCGCGTTCGGCATAGACCTCTCCGGGAGCATTCCCACCGAAGATGCCATATCTCCATCCCTCTATCCCGACTTAATCAACTCCACGGACTTCTTGGTAAGCCTCTTCCCCATAGAGGTGGTGACCAAGAAAGGAGAGCGCCACACCTACTTTGAGCACTTGGACAAGCACCAAAAAGAAGCGTGGTGGGAAAGCGCCTTGGGATGGACAATAAAGCTGTTCAAGAAAAACGACACGATAAAGTTAAGCGGAAAAGAGAGCGTCAACCCATTTATGCTCAGCAAGAAGCAGCAAGACATCGCCACTGCCATAAGCAACAAGATAGCCTGCGTGGTAGATAAAAAAACAGATGTCATCTCCATTACCGTCACAGACCAAGACCCGTTGGTTTGCGCCACTATAGCCGATTCAGTCAGGGTAAGACTGCAAGACTTCATAACCCAATACCGCACCAAGAAAGCTTGCAACGACTTGGCCCACACCCAAAAACTTTACCAAGACGCCAAACTGGCATACGAGAAATCCCGTAAAAAGTACAGCTCATTCGTAGACAGGAACCAAAGCCTTGTGCTAGAATCTTATCGATCAAGACAAGAAGACCTGGAAAACGAGATGCAATTGCACTACAACATCTATAGCAGCCTGACCACCCAACTGCAATTGGCGCAAGCCAAAGTGCAAGAGCGCACCCCTGCTTTCACCACGTTGCAACGCGCCTCCGTCCCCATTAGGCCCGCTGGCCCCAAGCGCATGATATTCGTGGCCACGATGACCTTCTTGGCTTTTATCATCACCACTATATATAAATATGTAAAGGCATAACCGCCAAAGGGCAAACGATGGAACTCGTGCTGTTTTGCATATTGCTCTTGGTTTGCGCCTTGGCCATGATAGAGGAAAGGCTGCGTAAATACAATCTCGCGGTCTATATCACGCTGGGTATCGTTTTAATCCTGTTCGCGGGGCTCAGGGAAATCGGATTCGACAAAGACTCCGAGAATTACGAAATATACTTCTACCACTACGATGACCCGGGCATGGAACTGACGGTAGAATACTCTTTTCGCTTTCTTTCGAGAATATTCTACTCGCTTTTTGGGGATGTCCGCTCCATCTTCCTTTTCTATGCCCTGGTGGGTGTTTCCCTGAAAATGTTCGCCCTGAGGCGGCTGTCCGAGTTCTGGTTCCTTCCCATATGCGTATATATCAGCTATTTCTATATCGTGCACGACCTCACTCAGATACGCGCCTCTGTGGTTTCAGGACTCACGCTCTTGGCTATTCCCTACATTTGTGAAAGAAAACGCAAAACCGCCCTTGCCATATTGCTCGCGGGATGCCTGTTCCACTATTCGGCCATCGCTTTGCTGCCCATTCTGTTTCTAAGCTCCGCGGACATGGATATGAAACACCGCGTGGCGTGGGCATGCCTATTGCCCTTGGGGTTCCTTCTTCACTTTCTTCCGTTTGACATATTCACCGCCATTGAGATACCCTATATCACCGACAAGATTGTCGCCTATGAAGACTTGCGCGATAAGGGAATAATCGGGGAAGAAGTCAATGTCTTCAACTTGGTATTCCTCGTAAAGTGCGCCATCTACATTTATATTCTATACTTTTACGACATCATCAAGCCCAACTTCAAATATCTATCCTTGGCCGTCAAGATGATGGGCATCTCCCTTTTCGTTTTTCCAGCATTGTCAAAACTCCCTGTCATGAGTTTTCGCGTCAGCGATTTGTATGGCATCGCGGAAATACCCGCTATCGCGTGCCTATGCTATACCATACACCCAAAATGGGTGGGAAAATTGCTGGTGACAAGTATTGCCATCATACTATTCGTGATTTACGTATTCGTCCAAGAAGTCTTAAACACTACATAAGCGGGGGCTTCTCCACGGTGCGCAAAAGCATCCTGGCGCAATAACATCTCACACATAAACCCAAACACCTCAACATGACCCGCCCGCACTATCTCGTCATAATCGTATTATACAACAAATTTCCCAAAGACTCATCATCCATCAGGTCTTTGGCGGATATCCCTGAGCAACAGCGAGCCGCTATTAGGTGTATCGTTTGGGACAACAGCAGGCATAAGCTCCCCGTGCCCCAACAGGAATCCTTTTCCACCATGCTCAGGGGAATAAAATACGACTATCGCCACAACAAAGGAGCAAACATCCCTCTTTCCCGACTCTACAATCAATCCATCAGAGAACTGGCGGTGGAAGAATACCTGGTCTTGCTCGATGACGATTCCGCATTTGGTCCCGACCTATTCGCCAAGTACTCCCAGGCAATCGTCGAACATCCCGACATGGATTTGTTCCTGCCCATAGTCCATTGCGATGGCAAGATAGTCAGCCCCGCGAGAATGTGGTGGTTCAAGGGTTCTTACCTACGGCATGTAACCCCGGGAGTCATGAACTGTAAACATATCACCGCCATCAATAGCGGAATGGTCATTAGCGGCCAATACCTGAGAAAACGTTTCGAAGGCTATGACGAGGACATCAGGTTCTACTTCACGGACAATGACTTTATGTCTAGATATACCGCGAGCCACCAGACCTTGTATGTGGTGGATTATCACATGAAGCATACGCTCGACTTCTACTCAAGAGGGGAAAACTTCACGACCAAGAAAAAACGCTTCCTGGAACTCAGACGTTCTTTCCTGCGCCTCATGAAAAGAAAGGGGTTGCTCGCGTATTCACTTACCGTCGTTTACTTGTTCGTCTATTCCATTAAATTCTCCATACAGCAGCGTGACATCAGATATATATTCTTATCCTAGGAAACTATTATGAAAAAGCTCATCATAGACAATATAATCTTTCAATGGCAGAAAGCAGGCGGCGTTTCTGTCGTTTGGTATGAGATAATCTCACGATTGCTGAAGCGCGACCTCCCCGTTGAGTTCATTGAATATGAACATTCTTGCCTCAACAAATACCATAAACACCTGAATATTCCCAAATGCCGTATACTGAAGACCGTATCCGCCAGGTATGGTGCCATAAAAAGATATCTTCCCGTCGACGTCAATTCCAAGGAGCCTTTTATCTTCCATTCTTCCTACTACAAGTGGTGTCGCTCGAAGAACGCCATCAATGTCATCACCGTGCACGACTTCACCTATGAGTATTTTTACCGCGGCTTGCGCAAATGGATACATCATTGGACTAAATCACGTGCCATAGAAAAAGCGCGGCACATCATCTGTATCTCCGAAAACACCAAGAATGATCTCATCAAGTTCTTCCCTGCCATCGACACAAACAAGATTAGCGTAATCTACAATGGCGTAAGCGATACGTTTAGGCCTCTACATCCAAGCCTGCGATATGACGAGAACGACAAGTTCTTGATATTCGTTGGCAATCGGGCCAGATACAAGAACTTTGACCTTGCCGTGGAAGCAGCCCGGGTCACCGGGCTCAAGTTGTACATAATAGGGCAGAGACTATGCGGCAAAGAAAAAGACCGCGTGGAAAAGCTCTTGGGGCAAAACTACGTGGATTTGGGCTTCGTCTCCAATGAGCGGCTGAACATGCTCTACAATAAAGCCTATGCCCTCATATACCCTTCCTCGTACGAGGGGTTTGGCATGCCCGTCATTGAAGCGCAGAAAGCGGGATGTCCTGTCATCGCCGCGCGAGGTTCCTCCATCACCGAGATATATGGCAAAGGCTCCCTGTTGATAAAGGGCGAGGACCCTGGGCAAATCGTGGAAAAGATCAAGATGCTCGAGGAGGGGGATTTTCGGGGAAAAGTCATTGACGAGGGCTTTAAAAACGCGAAAAGGTTCAGTTGGGACAAGGCTTTCGAAGCGTATCTTGACCTCTATAAACAGCTCTAACGGATGGCAGAAATGAAAGTATCCATTATCACCGTGACATACAACAACGCCGCGACATTGGCGGACACCATCGAATCCGTGTACCAGCAAACCTACCAAGACATAGAATACTGGATAATAGACGGTGCGTCCGATGACAGCACGCTGGATATCATACATGAAAACGTTGAGCGTTTCCAGGGAAGATTGCACTATATCTCAGAGCCAGACAAAGGCATTTTTGATGCCATGAACAAGGGCATAGAAAGATGCCGCGGAGACATCATCGGCACCTTGAACGCGGACGATTACTTCACGAGCGACAATGTCATAGAGGAGGTGGTCAAGACATTCTCGAAGAAAGACGTTGACGTGGTATACGGGGACATCCATTTCATCCACGCCGACAGGCCTGACAAGACCGTACGCTATTATTCCTCGGCGCTCTTTCGTCCCTTTTGGCTTCGCTTCGGCTTCATGCCCGCCCACCCCTCGCTCTACGTGAGGTGGGAAGTCTACCAGGAGGTAGGGCCGTACTCGCTGGACTTCACTATCGCGTCAGACTTCGACATGATGATACGCATCTTCCGCTCGCGGAAGAGCCGCTACGCTTATCTGCGCAAAGACTTCGTCACCATGCGCACTGGCGGCATCAGCACCCGCGACTTCCACAGCAGGCTTGTCATCGCCAAGGAGCAAGCGGCAGCCTGCCGCAAGAACGGCATCTACACCAACCGATTGCTCATCTCGCTGAAATACCTCCGCAAGTTGCTCGAGTTGAGAATATAACCACCCTTAGCACATGAAACGTACACTTGACATCACGCTGGCCATCTTCTGCCTCATCATCTTCTCACCCGTCATCCTGCTTTGCGCCTTGGCGGTATGGAGAGATGTAGGACGTCCCGTCATCTTTCGCCAAGAGCGAATCGGAAAAGGCGGCAAGCCGTTCATGATATATAAATTCCGCAGCATGGGGAAGGACGCGGAGGAAGAAAACGTTCCCCGCCTTTCGCTAGGTGTAAATGACGGACGACTCACCAAAACAGGACGATTCCTGAGGGAGCACCACCTGGACGAGTTACCCCAACTATGGAACGTGCTCAAGGGAGACATGTCGTTCGTGGGCTACCGACCCGAGCGCAAATACTTCATCGACAAAATCATGGAACAAGACAATCGCTACGAACGGCTATATGCCATGAAGCCAGGCGTGACATCACTGGCCACGCTCTACAATGGGTATACCGACAGCATGGAGAAGATGCTGAAGCGACTGGAACTTGACCTTTACTACCAGGAGCGGCACACACTGCGCATGGACCTGGACATCCTTTGGCGCACCTTTGCCAAGACCGTCACGGGAAAGGTGTTCTGAGGCGTGGCGCGCCTGCCCTTGCCGCCTCGCGCCAATATCCCGGCCGCGTCCAGCGCCGCCCTGCCTGCCGCCTCGCCTCCGGCGAGGTTGCCATCCCGCCTCCGGCAAGATTATTTCCTCCCATCAGGCGGGGTTACTATCTCCCCTCCGACGAGATTACTATCTCACCTCTGATGAGATTACTATCTCATCACACGTGAGATTACTATCTCGTTTCGCGCGGGATTACGGTCTATCAAAACACGGGATTATGGTCTATCAAAACACGGGATTACGGTCTATCAAAACACGGGATTACGGCCAGGCAGCACGCTTCCCGCGGCACGGACTCACATATGCCGCGGCATCCCTACGACTTTTCGCCTTGCCCTACGCGCCTATTGACCGCCACGTTGAGCAAGGCATAAGACCCCAAGTCCAGCAAGAGCAGCGCAGTGATACCACAAACAGGAAGAAGGAAATAGTTGAGCGCTATATAGCCCAGGCTGAGGAAAAGAATAGCGAGAAGCGTCTGCCGCTGCGTAAACCCCATGCGCATCAGCTTGTGGTGGATATGGTTCTTGTCTGCCTTGAAAGGTGACACTCCATGATAGAGGCGTACCACGAAAACACGGGCGGCGTCCATCATGGGAAGAAGCACCAACGTGTAAGCCATGACAAAGGAGCGCGCATCCACATGCATGGTGGGGCTTGTACGCATAGAACATTTTACGCAAAGGAAGGCCAGGACAAATCCTAATACCAGGCTGCCCGAGTCGCCCATGAATATCTTGGTGTGGCGGCGCTCATCGCCAAAGAGATTGAAGAAGAGGAAAGAGAGAAGCACGCCGATAAACCCCGCCATCAAAAGCGAATAAGCCAGATGGCCACAAGAGGCGAAATAGAGGAGAAAGCCCGCCAAAGCCACGAGCGAAAGGGAGGCGGCAAGCCCGTCAATGCCATCCACCAGGTTGATGGAGTTGCAAATAAAGACCATCAACACAATAGTGAGAGGCACGCTCGCGGCGAAGGGTATCTCGTGAATACCGAAAAGGCCGTGAAGGTTGTCCACATAAAGTCCACTCATAGGAAGGGCACAAGCGGCCACTACCTGCACGGCGAATTTCCAACGCGGCAAAAGGCCGAAGACATCATCAATGATGCCCATGAAGAAGATGAGGGATACGGCCAACATGAAATATACACTCCAACGGCTAACGATGATAACGTCACCCTCGGCATTGACATACGACAAAGCCACAAGCAACGACACCAACATGCTGGGGAAGAAAGACAAACCGCCCAGGCGAGGCGTGGCGTTGCGGTGTATCTTGCGGTTGCCGGGCAAGTCGTAAAGGCCTCTTCGCTCGCAAAAGCGAAGTATCATGGGGATGGACAGGAAGCCGCACGCGGCGCTGGCCAAGACCGTGAGCGCTATGACAAGAACAGGCGTGGCCATGCTAGAACTTCGTGAAGCTGAGACGATAAGCCTCGGAGCGCAACACCATGGCGCCGCCGTCAAGGCGCTCTACCTGGAACGTTTCCTCCAAGGCCGTAATGCCATAGGGCAGCAAGGGCGCGGGGTCTTCCAGCAAGACATCGCCCTCGGGCGAGTGCCCTCCATCCGCGTAGGGAGAGTAAAGGGTAAGCGCGTTGTCGGCATGGGTGAAACGCAAAAAGAAGGAACCCGTGGAGGCACCCTGCAAATACATCAAATCAACTTGGTAAGACCAGAAAATGGTTTGGTTGCCTAGATAGGTCACCTCGCCTGTCTGCGTATTCTCCATGCTCTCCAAGTGCCAGAAGCCATCTAAGTCTCCGTTGTCACCCGTGTGGAATTCACAAGCGGAGAAGGCCAACAGCAAGAGGCTTGCCAACAAGCCTCCCAATAGTTTTTTCGCGAAAAGGGCGGCCGCGGCGCGCCCCGTGTATAGAATCCTTTTCATGTCAGAGTGCTCCCGATTTAGTGATCGTCAGTTGGAAACCGGCGTTGCTGCCCAAGATGTGGCCGAAGTCCATGCCGTAGCCCGCCTTTACCCGCCAGCCGCGGGGCAAGTGGTAATTTCCCTCCACGAGGAAGCTCACGTTGTGGTGCTTCTTGGTGTAGGGGCGCTCATAGGTACCCCATCCCTCTTGATAGGTAAAGAGGGCACGATAGGAGAGACGGGCGGCAGGCTGCCCGTCGAAGCCCAGATGATAGGCCACGAATCGGGTGTTCTCCAAATAAAGGCTGCCGTTGGTGTTGTAGATGGAGGAGCGGTAGAGCGGATTTCCCATCACTTGCCCCCAATGTTGCCAGCCAGGATAGATGTAGTGGTTGTAGTAGTCGTCACGGCCTGCGATGTGGTCGCTCATGGTGGGCGTACGATCGTGGTAGATGGGGCCGCTCTGGTACTTGGTGTGCAGGTACTCCACCACCACGTCCCTGAGCCAGGTGCCATTATGGAAGTTCAACTCCAGTCCCAGCATGATATCCTTCAGGTCATAGAGCAGGAAGCGGCGGTGTTTCTTCTCGTTCCATTCCTCTCCCTCACCATAGCCATCGTAGTCCATAAAGAACATCTGTGAGTGATCCTCAAAATAGTGGTCAGCGTAGAGATGAGCCCCGAAGAGGTCGCCATCGTAGTTGAGCCTGGCCACCCAACTGCCCACCTGGTTGCCCGCCACGTTCTCATAGAGTCCCTCGCCCGGGTCTCCACCGCCAGGCACGAAAGCCCTCCAGAAGGCACTGATGCCCTTGTCGCCCTTGATGTGCCACGTGGGCTGCCCGTCCTCGCCCACGGGACCGTAAGCGTCACCACCAAACTGGGTGCCCATCTCCAGGCCAAGCTCCAGCGACCAGGGGCAGAAGCGCTCCTCGCTGCCGATCTTGAGATAACCGGCCTTGCTGTGATAGAGCACCCGGTTGGCGTATTTTTCCCGCAGGCGGGTGACATCGTGCTGCCACCGTTGGTCTGTCATTATGCCATAAGCGATATGTCCTTTCAAGTGAAGCCATCGGCCCAGGGCGGGGATTGTCCAATATTCCGGCAAGGCCAGCCTCACTTGCGGAACGGGACGGGCATTGATGCCCAAAGCCTGGCTGCCACTGCTGAGGCGGGCGTTTTTCAACTCCATGGGATATTCCTTGCTGCCCACGGAAAGAACGCCATGCAACCAACGCACCTCGGCAAAGGCTTGCTGCACAATGACATCACTGGTGTAATGGAGCGGGGCTACCAGGTCTACGCCATAGCCTATGCCCCAACGATGGGCGGAGTCCATGGCCAAAGGACGCTCCACTGCCGCCCTCAGATAGCCGTTGGCCTTCTCCAAGCTGCTAAGCCCATACTTGTTGGCGTTGAGCCACAGGGGCGTGCGGTCATGGGAGAAAGAGGCCTGCGTCTCCAGGCGGTAGCGGAGCCCATGATCCAGCCGCTTAGGCTCTTGGCTCGCGTCCTCCTGCCAGGCATATTGCGCCCGCGCCGCGAGGGGCAGCAACCACAACCCTATACCTATTAATATATATAAAGGAAATCTCATGCTCTCTCTTGGCAACTCAAATAGTCGGTGATGCGCGAAAATACTATATTTCCCCGACATGGGCAAACTTTCCTGAAAAAATACGCGGGAGCCAGGGGGATGACGCCAATCCACGGCGAGACGCGACCCACGCGGCGACAAGGCTAGGCCAATCACATACGAGACACGGCGCACACAGGTCCCCTTTCGCCATAAAAAGCGATGAAAGACCACAAGGGTTGGATTAATTTTAGTAACTTTGCAGCCGATAAGCAAAAAACATACAGAAAGAAAAGAATGGACGTGAAAAACAAGCGGCAGATATTGCTGGTAAACGACATAGCGGGCTATGGAAAGGTGGCCACGGCCGCCATGCTCCCCATACTCTCCTATTTCGGCTACCCCACCTATAACCTGCCCACGGCATTGGTTTCCAACACATTGGACTACGGGAAATTCAACATACTGGACACCACAGAGTACATCAAGGGCGTATTCCCCGTATGGAGGCAATTGGGGTTCAGCTTCGATGCCATCGCCACGGGCTTCATCGCCAGTGAGCGGCAAGCGGACATCGTGGCTCGCTATTGCCAGGAACAGGCCGCCTTGGGCACCACCATCTTCGTGGACCCCATCATGGGTGACGAGGGAAAGCTCTATAATGGCGTGACCGCCGCCACCATCAATTCCATGCGGGAAATGCTCTCCGTGGCACATATCTGCTATCCCAACTACACCGAAGCCTGCTACCTGACAGGCAGAGCCTATCAACCCGAGGGCATTAGCCAAGGAGAGGCGCGTTCCCTATTAGACCATTTGAGAAAGACCGGCACGAAATCAGCGTTGGTTACCAGCGTTCCCGTGGACGGCACGCCCTCGGTGATAGGCTACAACCACATGAACGGAGAGTACTTCCAATTGACTTACGAGGAGATACCCGTACACTTCCCAGGCACGGGAGACATCTTCTCTGCCGTGCTCATCGCCCACCTGTTGGACGGCGAAGAGCTGAAACATTCCGTAAGAATGGCCATGGACGCGGTCTATCAGCTAATAGACCTCAACAAGGACAACCTGGACAAGAACAGAGGCATCCCCCTGGAACAATACCTCAATATATTCTGAAAAGGCAATGGACTGGTTACAAGAACTCGTGAGCATCCATTCCGCGCTGCAAGCCGTGGTGGTGCTCTCCATTATCTGCTCGGCCGGCATGGCCTTGGGCAAGATTCACCTGCGAGGAGTCTCTCTGGGCGTGGCTTTTGTCTTCTTTGTGGGTATCATGGTGGGACACCTGGGCATCACCATCAATCATGACGTGCTGCTCTTCGCGGAGAGTTTCGGACTCACCATGTTTGTCTACACCTTGGGGCTTTACGTGGGTCCCAACTTCTTTGGCTCGCTGCGCCACGAGGGCATCTCGCTCAACCTATGGTCGCTGGCCGTAATCGCGGTGGGCACGATATTGGCTCTTTTATTGGGCGGGCTCTTCCATGTGCCACTGGCCAACATGGTGGGCATACTCTGCGGCGCCACCACCAATACGCCCGCGCTTGGCGCCGCGCAACAGGCATTACAGCAATTGGGGTTGCCTGGCGGGGGAGCCGCGCTGAGTTGCGCCGTCACCTATCCCCTGGGCGTGGTGGGCGTGATATTGGCCATGATGCTGATACGCAAGCTACTGGTAAAGCCCGCGGACCTGAAGCCGCACGGGGACTACGAGGAAGACAACACATACGTAGGGCAGTTCGTGGTCACCAACCCCGCTCTCTCGGGCAAGACGATAGGGGATATCTCGCGCATGACAAAGCGCAAGTTCATCATCTCCCGCCTCTGGAGGGGAGGGCAGGTCATCGTCCCTCGCTCCGACACCACCCTGCAGGCCGGCGACACCGTCTTCACCGTCTGCCACAAGGACGAGGTGGGGGCCATGGTCATCCTCTTCGGGCAGCAAGTGGACAAGGATTGGAACAAGGGGCACGTGGACTGGAACGCCATAGACGCCAACGTGAGCAGCCGAGTGATAGTGATGACCCGCCCCGAGCTGAACGGCAAGCGGCTGGGACACCTGCAATTGCGCAAGTCATACGGCGTGAACGTGAGCCGCGTGATACGCGGCGACATCAAGCTGCTGGCCACGCAAGACTTGCGGCTGCAATATGGCGACCGCATCACCGTGGTAGGCGACCCCACTTCCATAGACCATGTGCAAGAATTCCTGGGCAATGCCGTGCGAACGCTCAACGAGCCTAACCTAGGAGCCATCTTCCTGGGCATCATCCTGGGTCTTGCCGTCGGCACGCTCCCTATCGACGTGCCTGGCATGACGGCTCCCGTCAGGCTGGGGATAGCGGGCGGCCCCATCGTGATGGGTATCCTCATTGGCGCTTTAGGCTCCAGGGTGCACTTCATTTCCTATATGACCCGAAGCGCGGGACTGATGCTTCGCAAGTTGGGATTGTCGCTCTACCTTGCCTGCCTGGGGCTAGAGGCGGGAAAGGACTTCTTCGAGACCGTGGTGAGACCCGAGGGTTTGCTTTGGGTAGGGCTCGGATTCCTGTTGACAATAGTGCCCGTGCTCATCGTGGGCATCATCGTACTGAAGACCCGCCGCTATGACTATGGCACCATTTGCGGCATCCTTTGCGGCAGCATGGCAAACCCCATGGCCTTGGCCTACGCCAATGACACCATAGAGGGGGACACGCCCAGCGTGAGCTACGCCACGGTTTACCCCATCGGCATGTTCATCAGGGTCATCATCGCCCAAGTGCTCATCACCTTCCTGGTCTGAAGCCGCATCCAAAACAAGTTGTTTCCATGTCGGAAATAACTTGTTTTCCTCCACAAAACAAGTTATCTTCCGAAGTAAAACAAGTTGTTTCCATGAGCGAAACAACTTGTTTTGCTTTAGCCCCACCTTTCCCCGTCACCCCAGATAGCTTTCCATGCTCAAAGAGCGGCAGCCCGTTTGCCGTCGCTAGAACGGCGTTTCCACTCGCCATGTCATCTCCTCGTGAGTGGCCGGATGGGTAAAAGTGACGCTTTCGGCGTGGAGCATCAAGCGCCCAGCTGGCCGGTGGCCATAGAGAGGGTCGCCCAGGATGGGGGCGTTCAGCCCAAGGGGATGGGCGCAATGCATCCGCAATTGATGGGTGCGCCCCGTATGAGGATAAAGCGCCAAGCGAATGACAGCTCCGCCCCTGTCTCTTTCCAGCACCTCGTAATCTGTCACGGCCGCCTTGCCATGGGTGAAATCCACTCTTTGGCGCGGCCTGTCAAGGTAGTCGGGCGACAGGGGCAAGCTGATGGTGCCCCTGTCCTGGCGCGACAAAGGCGATGTCCCGTCCTTGGGGCAAACCAAGGCAACGTATCGCTTTCCCACTTCCCGCCGCGCGAAGCTGGATTGCAATGCCCGATAGGCTTCCTCGGTGAGCGCCGCCACCATCACGCCGCTGGTGTCCATATCGAGCCGATGCACCATCATGGGGCCATCAGCCCAGGGAAAGCGTTGGCGCAAGAGGGTGTAGACAGAGCGGCGGGTGGAAGTGCCTGGCACGGAGAGCAGGCCCGCGGGCTTGTTGACGATGGCTATTTGGCCATCCGAGTAACAGACTTCCAGCTCTTCCCGCACCTCAACGGCCTGGGACCGCCACGTGTCGGGGGGCAACATCCACCGCAGGATGGGCTTACACTTGCCTTGGCAGGCGGGATAGAAGTGGAGATGATGGCGTATTTCCTCGCAGGGACTGTCTCCCCACCAAAACATGGCCATCCTCACGGGGCGCATGCCGTGAAGGTAAGCGTACTGCAACAGCTTGGGCTCGCAGCACTCCCCGCTGCCGGCGGGCGGCACTTTCATGGCCGTGTCGGCAAAGATATCCAGCAAGTCCCGCTCCTCTCCCTGATAACCGCGCATCAGGAAGTGGGAGAAGAGCCACCGCTGCAACTGGTCGGAAAGTTGGCGGCGGGAGCGTCGCAGCAGGGCGAGGTCTTCTTGCCACGCGGACAACATCCGCTCCAGATCGGTAGGCTGGGCCAGCGACTTCTTCAGCCGGCGCAGCTCGGCCTTTTGGTACTGGCTTTCCCTGATGAGCGCGGCCTCCTGCTCGGGGCTGAGCCCTCCCCTTTCCCGTTCCTTGTCCCTCAGCTCCTTGGCCGCCCTCATGCGCTCCTTATGGCTGGCTATCATTTCTTCCCTGGCCTGGCGCAGGGTCTCCGCCATCCGCATGGCTTCCCGCACGCGGCCGTCTTGCTCCATGCGGGCGATGGCCTGGTTGACGCGCTCTATCTCAGCCTCATGGGTCTTGAAATATCCGTCGGGGCGCAGGTAGTCGAACACCGCGGGCACGAAGCCAGGCCAGTCCGCCCTGCCCATTATCTGACCCGAGTAAGCGCAAAGGTATCCCAAGGCGGGCGAGCCGCTTGCCTGTCCGCCCCGGGCAGAGGAAGCGGTTCTCTCGCCTGCCGTCACCACGAGCACGCCAAACATCTTGCCCCGCCTTATCTCCCGCAAGGCCTCGGCGGGCAATCCCCCTCGCCTGCCCTCCAATACCGCCCTCACCTCCTCCACTGCCTGCAGGCAAAGGGGATGGGGCGTATAGTCGAAGGGATTGTTGAACCCCTCGGGGACGGGCAAGTCCGTATGTAATGGGTGGAATATCTCGTCTGTCATCAACCCAAAGAACGCAAATCCCGCGGTTTTATTATGCCGAAGTCACGTTACATGAAGAACATTTGTCAAACTATCGGAAAACATGTGGCCCGAGAGAGCGATTTCCATGCGTTCCATACCACTTGAAGGCGAATTTGTAGTAATTTCGCGAGAAGTCTATCACGGGTGGTCTCGAAGTAGTCCACGGGTGACCTACCGAGATACCCCACGGGTGACCCACCAAGATACCCCACGAGTGACCCACAGAGATACCCCACGAGTGACCCACTGAGATACCCCACGAGTGACCTACAGAAATATCCCACGAGTGGGTTCTCGCAGAAGACCACAATTCACTTAAAACGAGGAGAACCGAATATGCTAGAGTTTAAGATCATGACCAAAGTGCTGAACATAGGCCGCCGCAAGGGGCAGACCGTGCATTACGCCCAGGCGAAGTCCCTGCAGAGGATGACGGACGAGATGGTGGTGGAGCGCATCGTGCGCGAGACCTCCCTCTCGGAAGGCGACGTGAGGAACGCCCTCATCAGCCTGGGCAACGTGGTGTGCGACGCCCTCCAGATGGGCATGAGCGTGAACCTCGCTGAGCTGGGCAACTTGCGCCTCAACGTCCCCTCCAGGATGATGGACACCGCGGAGGAGGTGACCGTGGCGAATGCCCTCAAGGCCCCGAAAATCATCTTCACCCCCACGCGGAAGATGCGCGACGCGGCCAGCGCGGTGAAGCTGGGCATCGACCGCCCGTGACACCCTTGCGCCGACATTCCGCGGAGCCACCATGCCCCGCGCTTGCCGCACGCCCTCCTGAAAAGAAAAAAGGAGGCCATTCCCAGTTAATGGGAATGGCCTCCGCTGTATTATAACGTAACCTGAGTTCGACGAATTCCACTTTATGTGCGCAAGCCTTGTTATTGCCAGACTGTAGAGACGCATTCTTGCGTCTCAGCCAGCTGCCAAGTCTTCGCGACAGGCGACTTTATCCGGCTATCTTGCTTGCCGAGACGCAAGAATGCGTCTCTACAAGTTTTCGTCGAACTCGCGCTAACGTATATAGCTTACTTGGCGTAAGTCACCACGATGTTGGTGATGCGCAACTGAACACCTCCACCCTTATCCTCAGTAAACACATTGTTGTATTCCGCCTCGTTCCCATTGAATGAGACCGTGGCGGTCTTGTTGCCCACGCGGTCGTCCGCGGAGCAAGTGATGACTATCTTGGCGATGGTCTTCTTGCAAGAGAAGCGCATGATGTTGTTCTTGTAGACACGCATGTCGGTCTCGTAATAGGCGGGGGCGTTGGTCTCGCCATTGGCGTCGAAGGTGATGACGGAGCCGTCGGACATCGTGAGGCTCGAGGGCTTGTCGCCTCTCTTCAGCCCCGTGATGCCAGCCACGTTCAGCGTGGCGGTCTCCGTGCCCGCGGTCACCGCGCTGTTGGTGAGCGTCAGCATGTTGTCGGAGATGGTCACACCACTGCCACCAGTGGAACCACCCTCGCCAGTCTGGCCATTCAGGCTTATGATCTCGCTGCTCTTGTCCACCTCGGGAGTGCCATTGAAGAGCTTGAATTCCCCCACCAGCACTACTTCGTCACCTACCTTGAGATCATCAATAGAAGAGAAGCCCTCGCCATTGAAAGACTTACCGCTATAAATCTGGAGTTGGTTAGCGGTGGTACCATCATCGGAGATATAATAAGTAATGCTACTATAGCGGTCATCAAACTTCTCCACCTTAGAGATGATGCCCTTCACGTAATACTTCGTGCCACTCTCAAACTGCTCGGCCTTTATCAGCTCCAAGGCCTGCGAAGCGGAGTAGGGATTGGCCTCCGTGCCATCACCTGCAACAGTTCCTCCCTGGCCGTTGATGCTGATCAGCACGCTGTTCGTGTTTATTTCGGGTGTCGAGCCATACAAGACCAGTTTACCGCGAATCACCACTTCGTCACCTACCTTGAGTTGGTCCTCAGAGGAGAACTTCTCACCATTCAGATACAAACCACCATATACGTAGAGTTGGCCAGTCGTTGTACCATCATCGGAGATGTAATAGGTGAGGCTACCATATTGGGTATTCAATCCCCTTATCTCAGACACCTTACCCTTTACATACACCTCCTCATCGGGAGCGCCATTGGCGATGACTTCCTGTGCTTTGGCCACGTTGTAGGGAGACTCCAGCGTGCCTTCGCCCTCGGGCTCAGCGGTGGATTGATCATCCTTGGGCACTACGGTGCCGTTCAGCGAATAGATGTAGCCACCCTGGTCCAACTCCACGGTATTGCCCATGAAATTGGTGATCTGGCCACACACGATGACCTCATCACCTACCTTCAACTCATCCTCGCTGGTGAATCTCTCGCCACCCAAGCCATAACAATGGAATACGTAGAACTCGTTGTTGGTGGTACCATCCTCAGAGATATAGAACGTGGCGTTGCCATACTCTGGATTGACTCCATCACGATCAAATCTCGTTACGATACCCTTGATGTATACGGTCTCAGAGTTGGCGTCGGCTTCCAGGCTCTCGCCCAGCTGGTTGGCGGCCGCTGCATTATAGGGGTCTTCGGCCGTTCCCGAGCCCGAAGGCTCCGCGATCTCGTCGATCACCTCTTGAGGCATATTATAAGGAGCCGGAACATCCTCGCAACTACTGAATGCCATGACCGCGCAGGCCAAGACAAACAAGGAATAAATAAACTTCTTCATGACTATGTCTTTTTATTGTTGTTCTACTTATATATAATGTGTATATGAGGCGTTACTCCACCACTACGTTCTTTACCTCCCACGTGCCAGCTTTTTCCTTACTGGTATAATGGAATGCTATGTAGACGGAACTTTGACCCGCATAAGGCGTAAGGTCTGCGGTAGAAGTAACAAAAGTCCAACTGTTTCCATCAGGCCATACTTTTATTTTCAGCGGTGTCCAAGTCTGGCAATCTGTAGAAACCTCTACCGAGCAATCGTCTTGCATTTTAGAGAAGAAATTACCTGCCTGATCAAATGTAAGGGTTGCAGACGTGAGTCCACTTAAATCGATAGCAGGAGATATAAGCCTTGAATCTGACTTATAGTTGACCTTGGTTTTACTATCATAGCCAGTACCTTTCATACCATAATTAGATCCGCCCCAACTCCAGACAAACTCTAACCCTTCTTCTTTATTTACATCCTCAATTACGAAATCACCTTGACTTTCTGTGAAAGATTCGCTAAAGACGGCCGTCGGTGAGTCGATGATGTCGTCAGTGGAGCGCAGCAATATCTGCCACGTGTCATAATAGCGGGTGAAGATGCCCTTGATGTCCTTGGTGCCCTTGGGAATCACCTCTTGGGCGAAATCGGCGTAGGTGCTGGTGCGCACCACGATGTTCTTCGAGGAATATTCCTTCAAGGCGCGGTTGGCGCAGTTGCTGGTCAAGGCCACGCTGCCGTCATCGGGAGCGAAGACGCTCTTGCCATCAGCGTTCTGGAAAGTCACCTTGCGTATGGTCATCAGCTTGCCGGCGTTTGCGTTCATGTAGTCGGCGTCGGTCAGCTTGCTCGGGTCGAAGTCCTCGGCCAACGCGTCTGCCTTGGCCACGTCAGCCTCCCCTATCAGGCGAAAGTGCTTCTGCCAGGTATACCTGTCCATTCTGCCGATGCCCGTCTTGCCCGTGTTGGGGCTGGTATATACGCTGCCTATCTGGCATTGCTCTCCGTAGCCACCGATGTAGAGGCCGTTGAGGTCTACCAATATCTCCTGTCCCTCGGGCAGGTGGCCGTAGAGGGCACTGGCGCTGATGCCTATCACCAGGGCGCCCGTCTCGTCTTGCACAGGTATCTGCTGGTAGATGTTTCCCGCGTAGTCATTGCCGGTCACTACGCCCTTTATTTGCATGTCTTCCTCTATCTTCACGTAGCCATTGCTGGCGATAGTAGAGGCATAGCGAGCCTTTAGGTCGGCGATGGAAACCACGTTGGTCTCGGTGATCTCATTGTTGCCCCATGGAGCGTTATCAGGATCCAACCCTGGCGCCGCGTAGTCACTGCCCATGCAAGAAGCCATAAGCGTGGCCACCATTGCCATTATAATATATCTTAGTCTTTTCATGAGTGTAATGCTTTAGAATCTGTATGATACCTGGAACATTCCATTCGTCCCGAATACGTAATACTTCTTGGGATTCTTGGAGAAAAGGAAAGTACGCTCGTTGCCATTGGAGTAATCGCTTCGGCTCTGCTCATATCCGCCAGTCACGATGTTCTGGTTGTTCAGGATGTTGGTGACCATAAGATTGAAGCTAAGCGTTCCTTTCTTCAAGCGTATGCTCTTGCCAATGCTTCCGTCAAGCATCCATCCTCCATGTCCTTTCTGCTGTGGACGGGGCATAGCGTTACCCTCGTTGTCGTAAATCAAGTCTGGACTACCCTCGTAGCGCAAGTTTGGAGCGTAAGAGAGATAAATACGATCATAGTAATTGGCGTTCAAGTCAATATACCACCCGTTTTGGTGGAAACTCAAACCAATGCTTCCCGCCGTGAGAGGCGTGCCCGATTCCCGCATGTTCTTGTTCAAGATGGTGCGCTCGGTGATTTCCGTAGAGGTGGAGTTCATCATGTATCCCCTACTGTTATTCATGTTTCTCGCCTCGCTGATGACACCTATCGCCTTCAGGTTAAGGAAGGAAGTGAGCTTGAAATCCAGTCCTGCCTCCACGCCATAATACTCCTTCTTCATGCCGCTCATGCTGACATAAGTATAGGAACCTTCGGTGTCGTCGTAGAAGCTTTGCCATTCCGTAACATGGTCCAGATAGCTATAATACGCGTTAAGGTTGGCGTGCAGCCAGGCGTTCTGGAACTGATAGCTGAACTCACTGCTGAAGATATGCTCATCGCTCAAGTCCATCACGTAGTCGTTGTTCATCTCGGGAGAGACAAACGCGACGGTTGCCGAAGGTGGTCTCCACTCATAGCCCGCGCCTATTTTGAACACATGGCCACGGCCCGCGTCCCAGGAGAGACTTCCCTTCACGCCGCCCTCACCCATGTGGGCACGTGGGCTCTTGCCATAGGAATAGTCCGCGCAAAGACCATTGCGCATGTGTCCATGGCGGCGCATGTCAGTCTGTCCCAACTTTCCGGATATCATGGCTTGCACATTGTCGATATCTGCCACGTAAGATCCCCAGAAAAGGAACTTCTGCACCAATATATCGTAATCATAGCCAAACTTGTCTCCTTCATACACCAATCTACCCTTGTTGTTGGGGCCCGCCGTGTTCAAGTCATATTGCACGGCAGGATCATTGATTGTATAGTCTCCTAACGCATAGGTATTGATATTATGGAAGGTGGAAGCGCCCAGCAAGTCCTCCATGGTTTGGTAATGCCTGGTCTTGTTGTGTCCCAATATCACTCCCGTGGCCAGCTTGGAATTCTTGGTCACTTGAGAGGTCAAAGTCGCGGCCATGTTCACCATCATAGCGTCTATGTTCTTGGCCTGCACATAGTAGAGTGCGTCGTGTCCCTGCTTGGCAGCCTGCTGGTTGGCCCAATAGAGGCGATCCCAGTTGATTTGCCTGTTGGCCTTCGCTCCTGTCCAATAGTTATAGGAGTTCAGCCATTGCTGGTAGGCGGCGTTGCTGGTGCCCGAGATGCCTGCGTCTCCCCATACGTCGTAATAGGAGCTGGGCATGTTCTTCCAGTAGTCTGGATGAGGGTTCTCCGAGTTGCTGTAGTTCAGCTTCGTGCTCTTGTACTTGGAGTACTTGCCGAATACCGTGGTGGTAAGCTTCATTTTCTCATTGATATCCCAGTCCCAAGTCAGCACTGCAGAGGGAGCGAAGTCATTTACCACGCGAGAATTACGCTTGTGCCCGTTTTGGTAGCCCCAATAAGGATTGTAGTAACGGTCATTAGCCAGCCAATAGGCTTCGTCAGTTGACGCGCCCTGGTTGGAGCGTTCCGTGGGATTTCCCCATGTGGTAAAGCTCAAGCTATGACCTGTATCCATCCATTTCTTCTGCACGCCAAAGAAGTAGGAAAGCGAATTGTAAAACGTTCCCTCTACGTATCCTTGGTTTGCCCAACGATAGGTGAGACCCGCCGAAATAGCCCATCCCTGCTTGTTAAATCCCGAGGAATAGGTATACATACCTCTTAAAGTGTAATTTCGATTGGCCGCTCCTATCGAGACGTAATGTCCCGCGGGCATGTCTCCCGCACGAAAATTGTAGTTGTTGCTACCCGCCATGCCGTTCATGGCGAACATGTTCCCCTCAAAAGGCAAAGCGAAATCCACATTGCGGGTAAACCTGTTCAAGCCTCCGATATTGGAATAACGGAATTGTCCACTCTCCATGTCATTCATGGGCGCGCCATTGACATAGATGTCGTTGTACTTCTGGTTGAAGCCACGATACCGGAAGCGTACTGGGGAGAACAAGTATCCCACCTCCGAGGCGTATACGTTGTTGGTGGAGTTGAGGATGGTGACATTAGCCGACATGTCATCGTCCTCTCCCAACTGCGCTTCAGTGAAAGTGAAAGCATTCTCATCCAGTCCGCTAGCCATCGCTTGTCCAGGGTCATTCACCTGGGCCGAGGCCATGGTATACATGAGAATCGCCATCACCGATAATAGAAACTTTTTCTTCATAATAGTTTATGGTTTATGATGACTACTTCCGCGAAGTAACGAAATAAATTTTAAAACTGAAAGCATTTTAAATTAAAATTCCGTTAAATTCTTTATGATATCGGATAAAATAGCGATATTCGCGGAAGAATATATAAATTTTTGTTATGAAACGAATTACAGTGATGCAGAGAACGGCCATGGCGCTATTGCTTTTCATGTGCCTTGGCATAGTGGCTTTCGCCCAAAAGAAGTATGCCGTCTATGCGGTGGGGTTCTACAACCAGGAGAACTTGTTTGACACCTGCCATGATGAAGGTAAGAATGACTATGAGTATTTGCCCGCGAAAGGATGGGACGCACTGAAATATTCCAGCAAGCTGAAAAACATGGCGCGCGTGATTTCCGAGATGGGTACCGACATGCTGCCCAAAGTGGGATGCGCTTTCATAGGTCTCTCAGAAGTGGAAAACGCCAAAGTGCTGGACGACCTCACAGCGGAACTCTCTACACGCGCGCGCAATTATAAATATGTACACGTGGAAGGGCCTGACACCCGTGGCATAGATTGCGCCTTGCTTTACAATCCCCATCTATTCACCGTGAAGGACGTAAAACTGTTACCATACAAAACAGAACGCCCCTCGGACAGCACCTTCAAGACCCGCGGCTTTCTCACTGTGCGGGGCGAGATGGCAGGCGAGGACGTAGTGGCCATTGTATGCCATTGGCCTAGCCGCTATAGCGGAAGCTACTACCGCGAGCTTGCGGCTAAACAGGTGAAGGCCATCAAGGACAGCGTGCTGCAAGCCTATCCCGCCACCAAGGTGTTCGTGATGGGTGACATGAACGACGACCCCACCAACAAGAGCATGAAAGAGATACTTCGTGCCCTGCCCGCAATGGACGAGGTAGGTGAGGGAGACATGTTCAATCCTTGGTATAACTTGTTGGCCAAGGAAGGCAAAGGCACGCTTATGTACCAGGGAAACTGGAACCTCTTCGACCAAATAGTGCTCTCCCCCAACCTGGTCACCAAGAAAGGCGAAAAAGACTATTCCACCCTCAAGTACTTTAAGCACCAAATATTCCGCCGCGATTACATGATACAACAGGAAGGACAATACAAAGGTTCTCCCCTGCGCACCAGCGCGGGCGGCAGATGGCTCAATGGTTATTCCGACCACCTGCCCGTAGTGGTTTACCTGGTTAAGGAGAGATGAGTGGCATGACGAAAAAACCGGAATACCCCAAGGAGCCCATGGGCAAGAAGGTGACCATCATCGGCATCGCCGGAGGCACGGGCAGCGGCAAGAGCACCGTAGTGCGGAAAATAGTGGAGGCCTTACCACCCGACTATGTCGCCGTAGTGCCCCTGGACTCTTACTATAACGACACAAGCGAAATGACCGAGGAGGAGCGCCGAGCCATCAACTTTGACCATCCCGACGCTTTCGACTGGCGCTTGCTTCACAAGCAAGTGCAGACTTTGCGAGAAGGGTTGCCCATCGAGCAACCCACCTACTCCTATTTGCTCTGCAATCGTCTGCCAGAAACTATCCACGTAGAGCCAAAGCCCGTCATCATCATTGAAGGAATCATGACCCTGCTCAACAAAAAGCTCCGGGACTTGATGGACTTGAAAGTCTACGTGGACTGCGACCCCGACGAGCGGCTTATCCGCAACATACAGCGGGACACCATAGACCGCGGACGTACTGTCCAGATGGTGGTAGACCGCTATCTGAACATCCTAAAGCCCATGCACGAACAATTCATCGAGCCTACAAAACGGCATGCCGACATCATCATCCCCCAAGGAGGGGACAACGCCAAGGGCATTGGCATCCTTTGCCGCTACATAGAGGCATTGGTGGGCGAGGAATAAACCTCTACGACTCCCACAAGGGAAGATATACTGAGATGGCAGGGAAGATATACCGCGATTGTCATAGCGGTATATCTTCTCTGGGAAATGGGAGCTTAACCGCCCTCAAGTCAGGAAAGCATTCTCTTGTCATTCTATCAGCTCCGCGTCGCTGGCATCTTGCCCTTGACGGCGGGACTGATTCTTGCGGGCGCGGCGCAACTTCAACTGGTTGACACATTCCGACACACCATAGATGAGCATACACCATCCCAAGATGAAAAGCGGAGCCGAGGCGATAGCCGATGGATAAAGCAGAGCCACCAAAGCCACCAGCAGGATAACCGAGGGGAATATCCATAGCAACGGACTGACACGAGCGAATCTCTTGGCCATCAACAATACCGCGAACTGGTTGATGGCACCCAGTATCAGAATAAAAGCCAAGATAAACATCAGCCAACCGACAAACGTATTGGGCATCAGAGCCAGAATCAAGCCCAAAATCACGCTGCCCACAGACACTAGCGGGAAAGCTGGACGCTGCCCGGCTATCTGTTTGCCATTAGCGTCATAAATCTCCACGTCCAGCGTGTTTTTACGGGAGACGAAGTAGGTAGTGAGGGAGATAACCCCCGAAAGGAAAAAGAGCACGCCGATGGTAATGGTAATCCAAGTCATGGTTTGCTCACGATAGCGTATCAACAGTACGCCGATGACAATAGCGCACAGGGCGCGGAAAAGGGCACTTTGCAATATTCTCATGATGGAAGGTTTTGTTCTTATGGCAAATATACGAAATTCCACGGAACCTGAAAGTTTTTACCTCCTTTTTTCGTATTTTCGCGGCAAAAAGCACAAACCATGACCACTTTATACCTCGTAAGGCATGGGGAGACGGTAGATAACGCCGCCCAAATCATGCAAGGACAAACCCAAGGAGAACTCAACGAGAAAGGCATTCGCCAAGCGGAAGCCTTGCGTGACAAGTTGAGAGACGTACCCATAGACGTTTTCGTATCCAGTGACTTAAGGCGCAGCATACAGACCTGCGAGATATTAGCCCACCCCAGGGGACTGAACGTGGAAACCACGCCGCTCTTAAGAGAGCGGGACTGGGGAGACTTCACGGGGAAATACATTCCCAGCCTGCAGAACATCTCACCCTGGCCAGACAACATAGAAAGCTTACACTCCCTGAAATCCAGGGCGCAAAACTTCCTTACGTGGCTAAAAGTGACCTATCCCGACAAGACTATCCTGGCCGTGGGACACGGCATCATCAATAAAGCCATACAAAGCGTATACTACAAGAAAGCCATGGAGGAGATACCCAGAATGACAAACGCCGAGGTGCGCATACTCGTATTGTGACGAATAAGCGCACCTCTCAAGGAATTATGAGTTGAAATGAAAGAAAGGGATACTACCTTCTTCCTCCCCCGAACTTTCCCCCAGCGGACTTTCCCGCTGAAGGCCTGCTTCCCGAATGCTGACGGGGAGCGACATTGGAGCCAGAATGGCGGCGAGGAGAAACGCTGGCACCAGATTTCCGGCTGGTGTTATTCCTGAAAGACCCATTGAAGTTTGAATAGCGGTTTTGCCTTACGGTAACGCGGGTAGAGCTTTTCACTCCGTTGCCCGACGGCTGCCTGCTATAGCTTCCACCATTGCTCCTGGCGTTTCCGAAACCTCTATGAGGGCGGTTGCTAACCGCGTCGTTTTTCCGCGGTTTGTTATCACTGCCCGTGCCTATGCGATTAGCAGGCGACTTGTCTCTCCTTCCATTGCCAAAAACACCTCCTGCGTGATGACCATTGTTTTTACCAGGGGCGTTTCCCGGACGGACATTGCCAGGCCTGGAACTACCACCTCTTGGCGGATTACGCTTGCCACCAGGACCGAAATCGCCACGCTTATAGCGGTCTCTCATGCCAAAGTGGGTACCGCCATGCTTGGATGGGCCACGCCACGAACGTCCTTTATACCAACTGCGGCCACCATTATGACGCCAGCTATGCCCACCGCGATATACGGTAACGAAATGGGGACGGCCGAAATAGAGATAAGTGCGATGGGGATACCTTACATAGATGGGGAAACGCCAAAAGCCGTCTCGCCACACCAAGGGGCGATAGAAATAGCTGGCGGCCACATAAGCGTTGTATTGCCAACTCAGCAAGATATAGCTCAAGTCCAAGTTGCGCTGCGTCCAACACCTGCCATAGAGGTCATCATAGCTGTCGATACCCATCAGGTAATCCAAGTTGATTTCGTAGGCGGCCTCGTATTGGTCATCGGTGAGATTTAGTTCATAGGCCATCTTGTCTGTCAAGAACAGCGCGTATTCCCTTGCCTGCTCATAGCTCATGGCGTTGGCCTGCACCGAGAGGGTGAACAAGGCGGTCAGGATGGTAATCATCTTTTTCATCGTCGTATGTTTTTATGTTTCCAACTCTTGTCTTTATGTAGAGAGGGACGCTTGTATCATCCACTTACACCGCGAAGATACGGCATTCTTTTATCCCGCGCAACAGGTTTTCCCTAATCAGGGGAGGGAAAATCCCTACACTTCGCGGGGAAAGCGCCACCGAGACCACTTCCAGGCACCTGGCCAGGCGGCTGGCGCGGCCATGGAAGGGATGGGGAAACGCCCTGGATTATGGTCACAATATTTTACAAACCGCCGGGCGGTAACTTTCCACCCCAAGAGGCTCTAATAACGCAACTAGCTGCGAAGGGGCACGAAACTAGTTGCGAAAGACAACGAAACTAGTTGCATCGGCCATCGCAACTAGTTGCGTTCTCACACCACCCTATTTGCCGTGAAAAAGCAGGCGAGCCGCTTTCTCGCACGCACGAGACAGGAAAATTAAAAAAAACTTACATTTCACGTAACAGGGAAGCGGCCTGTTCCCCTCTCCCACTCTCCTTTGGGCTAACGGCGGTGGTCGTCCGTGGAGGTATCGGTAAGCCGTTGGAAAAGGCAACGAAAATGTTTCTCGGAGGCGTAGCCCAAGGCGCGGGCTATCTGGAGGTCTGTCATGCGGCCCGCCGACAACATCTGCTTGGCCAGTTCTATCTTGCGCAACTGGGTGTAGGCGGCCAGGTTCTTGCCCGTGAGAAACTTCACCAAGTCATCAAGGTAAGCGGTAGAGATATCCAGTCGTTCAGCCAGCGGGGCGGCATCATAGAGCGCGTCGGTCTTCACGCCACCGCTGAGGAGCAAGCGGTCTGTCTCGGCGATAACCTTGTCACACAGGCAACTGCACCCGTCGCGGCGGGTGGTGAACTGGCGTTGATAGAAACGCTGGCAATAGAGCAAGAGGGACTCCAGTTTGTTGCAAAGCATGGGCTTGGTGAAAGTGTCCACGCCCCACTGCAACTCGCTGCGCATATCTTCCAGTACCTGTTCCACTACCCGCAACTCTTGACTGGAAAGATGCAGCGACTCGGTCTCCCGGTAGTGGAAAAAGGTGAAATCGGAAAAGCGCAAGGCCAAGGAAGTGAAGGCGAAGAGATCCGGATGGAACATCACCGCCATGCCAGCCGACCGCAATTCCCGGGGATGGCGGTGGGGTAAGTGGAAAGAGAGGCATGCCTCGGTGAAGTCATAGGGCTTCCAGCCCCATGGCTCCATACCTCCGGAGCTCGGATGGACGACTATCAGGAAACAATCTTCCCTGACAGACTGACGCTGGCAGCCGTCCGTCAAGTCGAGCAAATATAGCTGCGGATGGCAGCCACAGCAACTCCGTGCGCCATCGCGCCGAGAGAGGGCGAGCGTTTCTTTCATGCCTCCTTGCGGTATTGGCTAGGGGTAAGCCCTACGTGTTTCTTGAAATACCTGTTGAAATGCTGGGAATACTGGAAGCCGAGCCTGTAAGCCACCTCGTTGATAGGCTTTTCGCTGTAGAGCAATTCCTCCTTGGCCAGCTCGATAATCTTGGACTGGATATACTCCTGGGGAGTCTTTCCCGTCTCCTTCTTGACAAGGTCGCCAAAGTAATTAGGCGAGAGGAAGCATCGCTCGGCGAAATATCTCACCGATGGCAATCCGTCTTGATAAGGCTTGTCGCCACTGAAATAATCGTCAAGCAAGTTCTCAAACTTCTCCAACACGTCTAGGTTGGCCACCTTGCGGGTGATGAACTGGCGGTCATAGAAACGCTGGCAATAGTCCAGCAAGAGTTCTATGTTGCGACAGATGAGGCGCTTGGAGTGTCCGTCCACGGGGCGGGCTACCTCCGCCTTCACTTTCTCCAGGCAGTCGACAAAGAGGGCTTTCTCCTCCTCGCTCAAGTGAAGGGCCTCCCTGCTGGAATAGGAGAAGAAGCCATACCGCTTGATGCCCTGCCCCAAGGAGGTGCCCCGGATGATGTCGGGATGGAACAGCAAGCCCAGGGCATGGGGCTTATAATCTGGCGCGGGCTTGAAATGCACCACCTGCCCGGGAGCGAAACTGGTCACGGTACCCTCTTGGTAGTCGTAAGGTTGACGGCCATAGGTGAGGTCTCCGCAATAGGCCTGCTTCAGCCACAGGGAGTAGACACCATAGTTCCAAGTGCGTTCCGCGCTTGCCGCCACGGGATTTGCCTGGCTCACGTCTACCACTGCCACCAAGGGATGGAGCGTTTCCAGGCCCATCAGCTTGTTGTAGTCATCTATCGTGTCGATGATAGTCACTTTTTCCTCTGCCATGTTTCTTGTCGGTTAATAGGTTCTACATCACGGTTCGCTTTCGCGAATATACGCTTTTTTCCTGACATCGGGACTTCCCCAAAGGGAAAAGATGATTTGGATGTCCGCATCCCACCCGATGCCTTGCAAGGAATGTCCTCCATTGCCAGTTGACCCCATATGAAAACGCGATAATACTTACTTTACCGATGAAGTATATATTCAACCGCGGGTGAAATATATATTCAAGGGCGGATGAAATATATATTCAAGGGCAGATGAAATATATATTCAACCGCTCATGCAGTATATATTCGTTTCCAAGGAAGGATTATGCGCCGGACGCGGATATTCATAAAGATGACGTCCTGCGTCTCGTCAAGGCACGTCTTTCATCTTGCGAGCGGGAACGCCTGCCACTACCGTCCTGGGAGCCACATCGTGAGTCACCACGGCGCCAGCTGCCACTATGGCGCCATCGCCCACCGTCACTCCGGGAAGAAACGTGACATTGCTCCCCACCCACACGTTCTTGCCCAAGCGTATAGGCGCGGCTTTCATCTCGTTTCTGTGTTCTGGCCGCACGTCGTGATTAATGGTTGCGAACACAACGTTGTGCCCTATCAACGTGCCGTCACCGATGGTCACTCCGCCATGGTCTTGGAAATGGCAGCAATCATTGATGAACACGTTCTTGCCCAGCGTGATGTTCTTGCCGAAATCCGCATAAATGGGCGGAAAAAGCTTCACGGAGGGGTCTACCCGCTTGCCCGTCAACTCACTCAGCAGCTCCACCAGTTCCTTCCTGCTATGATAGGTGGCGTTTATGCGGCAGGTCACCTTGCGTGCCTCGTCGCTCATCGCGTCCATGAAGTCCGCTGTCTCGGGAGTGCCCAGCTGTTCGCCCCGCTCCACCTTCGCCAAAAACTCTTCCAGTGTTATCATCTATTTATGTCTTTGTTTTATGGTTTCCGTTCGCGAAAGTAATTATATTCCTCGGTTTCCCGACTAACCATAATCACGAAAAGATTACCACAAATACGGATTTTCCCGCCTCCAAGAAGAGGTACTTGCCACCCGCGGAGGAAAACAAGTTATTTCCATAGGGAAAACAAGTTAAATTCATGAGCAAAACAAGTTGTTTTCGCTAGCAATTCAAGTTGAATTCATGGACAAAACAAGTTGAATTGAAACACCTGGAGAAATTCCGCTGAAGACCTCCTGGCTTTCAGACCAAAACGAGAGGCGAACTGCCCTCGCACACACATATATTAACGCGAGTTCGACGAAAAGCCATAGAGACACATGACACATATAGCCTTATATCGCCGGAAGTATAGTGTCCTCCCCGCACCAGCGCTATTGACACTGGAGTCTCAACAGGCTGCCACTGGGCTTGCGGTTAGATTTTGGGTGTCACATCCCCGCTTTTTCCAGCCCTCTATACACCTCGTGCAAGATGTTGGCTATCACGCCCATGTCATACGCTACCAAGGCCGTATCAAGGCTGTCCACGGAACAGCTCTCGGGAGTGAACCTTAACCCCACGTCATAAACCACGCCCCGGAAATCCCATGGGTTTTTCGCGAAGCCCATCATCGTAGCAACCATTATAGTTAGAATTGTCATCAGGGTTCTTCTCATGTATCTGTGCCTTCCATTGTTGTTTCCGCACTTGCGAAAACACGTCTTTTATCTCATATCCCTATCTCGTGAGGTGCGTTTTTACCATACTTTACCACAAGACAGGTCTACCGCAACAGCTTTTTACATCTTTTGCCACAGGAAAAGCTCTCATCCCCGCGTCTTTTCGTCAGCAAAACGGCACCATCCGCCAAAAAGTTCGTATATTTGCGGTTGCTTTTACAACACGTACCATTATTTTAACCGCATGAGAAACCCATTCCAACACATACGGGAAACCATTCCTCTCGTTTGGCAAGGCCTGCGCCGTAAGCTCACACGCTTCACCGCTTGGCAACGCAAGGGAGTAGAGGCACAACCGCTTTCCACCATTACCCACACCTGCCAGAACTGCGCCACCACCTTCTCGGGCAACTACTGCCCCCGCTGCGGACAATCGGCCGACGTGTCACGCTTCACGTTCAAGCACGCCATCAGGAAGACCCTGGAGGTATGGGGACTAGGCAACCGCAGTCTGCCACGCACGCTTTGGCACCTCCTCTATCGCCCTGGTTACATGATCGGCGACTACCTGGAGGGGCGGCAAGCTCCTTATTTCCCTCCCGTGAAGATGCTCTTCCTGGTCACCGCAATGTATTTGCTGGCACTGCACTTCATAGCCCCGGACATAATGGAGCAGGGCATGACGGACGCCATGCGGCAACTGGAGGAGAGAAAATTCCAGGTTCCCGCCGGCGAGGGTGCCTATCCAGGCAAACAGGCCATGCTCCACGGGATGAACAACTTCATAGACGCGGTGCGAGCCATTGGCACTTTCTTCCAGCGCAACCAGGCCGTGGGGGACATCCTGTCCCACAGCCTGTTCGCCTTGATTACCATGCGGGTGTTCCGCAAGTCGCCTTCCCGTCCCGGCATGAACCTCACCGAGTGTTTCTTCTCCCAGGTGTTCATCGCCAGCCAACTGCTCATGGTGTCCCTGGCGTGCATCCTCTTCATGGGCACGAACCTATGGAAAGACAACATGTACAGCATGCCCACGTGGCTTCTGCTGCTTGTCTTGCTCTACGACTATAAGCAACTCTACGGCTTCAGCCTGCCGCGCACGGTGTGGTACACGGTGAAGACGCTGCTGGGATTCTGCGCCGCGGTGGCTGCGCTGATACTCGCCGGCATGGCGTTAAGCGTGGTTGGGACGGCACTGACCGCCTGACAGACACGCCTTCTCAGCTGACGAGACACGCAATCCCGCCTATACAGCCAAGACGTAACAGGGGCTGGACTTCCATCAAGAAGCCCAGCCCCTGTGCTTTTATGTTAGTTCGGAATATAATGGGTCAGAAACCGCAAGCGGTCTCCTCGCCCGTGTAGCGGATGATCTTCTCCTTGGTCTTTCCGTTGGCCTTGTGGAGCACGACGCGGAAGTCACGCACCTGCTCCATACCGGGGAAGGAGCCTTGGCGGCGCTCCAGGGTCAGCGATCGGGTCTCCTCGTCCCAGCGCATGCCGATAACGGAATAGGCACCCCGCTCATAGTCGTAGCCGTCGCCCTCGTCCTCATAGAGCGTGAAGGAAGCGTCCCTGCCGGGATAAATCTCTAGCGAGATGACCTTGCCAGGCAATTCGCCCGTGTGTTGCAAAGCGGGAGCCGTGGGCACGATGGAGCCTTGGCGCACGAAGAGGGGCAACTGCTCGATGGGAGCGGCGGCCTCTATGGTCTGTCCTCCCTCGTAGAGCTTGCCCGTCCAGTAGTCTATCCAGCCAGCCCCGGCGGGCAGATAGACGGAGCGGGTCTTGCTCACGCCCTTCAATTCCTTGGAGCCCTTGTCGTAATACATAGGTTCCGTGACGGGACAAACCAGGAAGGCCTGACCCCACATAAACTCGTCCTTCACGTCGTAGACCGCCGTGTCCTGGGGAAAATCAAAGGCCAGGAGCCTGGACATGGTGCGATCACCCATGCTGGCGTAGGCGGCCAGCGAGTAGTTGTAGGGCAAGAGATGGTAGCGCAGGCGTATCATGCGCAGCACACTCTCGTAGAAAGGCTCGCCGGGATTGCCCAGGCGCCATATCTCGCGGGGCGTGTCGGTGCCGTGGCTGCGGGTGAGAGGCAGGAAGGTGGCATACTGGAACATGCGGGTGTAATACTCCCGGTAGCCCAGGTCGTCCATGCCGCGGTCGAAGTCGCCAGCCCGGAACCACTCTCTCCCCTTGCGGGTGAAGAAGGAACCGATGTCCACCGTCCAGTAGGAGCAACCCGTGGCCATGAAGTTCAAGCCCTGGGGTATCTGTTGGCGGAACGATTTCCAGGAGGCATGGGTATCGCCATTCCAGGTGATAGTACCGAAACGCTGCTGCCCGGCGTAGCTGGAGCGCGTGAGGTTGACCACGCGCTTTCGGTCGGTAGTGGCGCGCTGGTGGTCATAGAGTCCCTTGGAGTGGTAAAGGGAATAGAGACTGGCGCGCTCGGCTCCCAGCACGTCGGAGAGCAACTCCGTGTTGCCCCGCCATCGAGCCTCATGATTATCCCATCCATATCCCTGTGGCATGGGGTGCCAGTCCGCGTCGAGCGGCTCGGTGCAGTCACACCACCAAGCGTCAAAGCCGTTGCCGAAGAACTCGCGGTTGGCGTAGTCCCAGTAGAGGGCACGGGCCTTGGGATTGAAAGCGTCATAGACGGAACGGTCGAGCATGAAGCCTCGGCGGGCGAAGTCCTCGGTCTGCGGGCAGTTAGTAGGATTTGGCCAAATGGAAATCATCAGCCTCGCGTCCAGGGCGTGGATGGAATCGGCCAACGCCTTGGGGTCTGGATAAAAGCGGCGGTCCATCTTGATGTGCCCCCACTGCCCCGCGGGCCAGTAGTTCCAGTCTTGCACGATAACATCCAGGGGCACCTGGCGGCGGCGATACTCCTTCACCACGTCCACCAGCTCTTGGGAATTGGTGTACCGCTCCTTTGACTGGATGTAGCCAAACATGTAGCGGGGCAGCATGGGAGCGTCTCCCGTCAGGTAATGATAACGCGCCACCACCATGTCCATGGTCTGTCCCTTCATGAAATAGTAGTCTATCTCCTTGGCGGCTTCCAACTCCACGAAGCTGCCCTCCTGGTCATCGGCGTAGACCATGGCGCATCCCGCGTCGAAGAGCAGGCCGTAGCCCGCCGTGGAGTTGAGCACGGGCACCATCTCCTTCAAGTTGTGCTGGCAGAGATAGAGCCGCTTGCCCCGTAGGTTGAGGTAGTCCTCCATGTGGCAGCCCAGGCCGTAAAGAGCCTCGCCCGGTTGCCAACGGAAGTGGGCACGGTACTTCCACGTGCTGCCCACGGTGTCACGACGCATCACGTCCATCACCTCCTTCTCGCCATCGGCTGTCTTCTTGATGCGCTTGGTGCTGGGATCATAGGTCACTTTCTCTTGGTAGACGGCCTCGCCCTCATGGGGTTTCGCACCGTCCTCGGCCAGGAGCAGGCGGCCAGTACGCCGGTCGGTGAAGGTGACGGCATGGGCTTGCAGGTCCACGCGCACCAGCAGGCTGTCGGAAGAGAGCGTGAGCGCATTCCCGTCTGCCCGCGCCTGGAAGGGCACCTCGCCCTCCCTGCGCCCCACGCAAACGATGGTGCCGTTGCCCAGAAAGTCTGGCTGCAGCGTGTAGCGCACCCGCACGATGTCGGGCGTGACAAACTCCACCCTCATCATCCCCTCTCCCACCTGGAAGTGGGCGCCGGATGGCAACAGGGTGTAACCCTCCGCGTGAGCCGTGGCCGACAGGCCGAGGGCCACGCAGAGGGCGATAATCTTGCTTTTGAAACGATATCTTCTCATCTTCTTGTTTAGGTTGTTCATTGTTCGCTGGGAGCTTTGCCGCCACCTCCCCAAAGCCTTGGCCGCGGGTAGCAGGCTGCTTGACAGGGAATCATCTTACTTGATTCCTGGAATCATCCTATATGATTCCCCATCTCGCTGGCCACTTCGCAGGAGGAAGGTGCGCACCTTGACAGCGCAAAGGCGCACCATCATGAAAACACAAGCGTGGCAAAGGACCAGGCAGGCACTATCCCCGCCTGGTCAATCTCCCTCAATAGGCGATGGTGCCTAATACCTCTATCTCGGCCAGGGCGGGAACACGCGAGGCCGTGGGAGCGGCGAAAGAGAAGCGCACGAAGCGTGCCCTGACGGGTCGCTCCAGGTCAAGCTGCCACTGGTCGGCGGGATGGTCTATCTCCGCCACCTTGCTCCATTGGGCTTGGTCCGTGGACACTTCCACCACACAGGGGCCGATGGCCCGGCGGGGGAACATGGCTTGTATCCTCGTCACATCGAGCGTGCGCTCCATGTCGAGTGCCAAGGAGGGACGCTGGTCTTCCGCGGCGGGCTGCCACCAGGTGGCGGTATCGCCATCGGCGGCATAACCCGCCGAGTGTCCCTGGGCAGAACTGCTGGCGAAGGTGGGACTGTCTTTCCCGTAACGCTGCTGAGCCTCCCGCTCCATACCTTTATGGTAGCGCACGTAGGGACGGCTCTCCGTCTGCCATGATTTGCCAGGCTGGTAAGCGGGCGCACCCGTGAACTCCAGTTCCAGCAATGCGCTGCCCAGACTGGGGGAAGAGGCCTCCACGATGGTCTTGCCCGCATAGTAGGAGCGGAAAGCGATGGCCGCCTTGCCATCCATGATACGGATGTCGCTGTCAGGGGCGAAGGCGATGGAACGTCCCGTGGGGAATTCCCCTGGGCCAGACACCACCCTCATACGTACCTGAGGACTATTGCTCAGCTCATGACCCTCGCGGTCGAGCACGGTGACTATCAATTGCACGTCATCCGTTCCGTCCGCCTTGATGTCCCGGGTCTTGCTGGCTTCCAGCCTCAACTTGGCGGGGTCGCCCTCCACGGGCCACTGGGGCGGAGCCTTGTGGGCATACTCATTACGATACCAATACCACGAACGCTTGGGCAAGCGGAAGTAGTCTATGATGCCAAGGTTGGCCATATTGGGGCCAAAAATACTGCCGTGGTCAAAGCCGCACCAGATGATTTGTCCACTACGCCACGGCCTGCCCTTCCAACCCTCATCCCTGGCCAAGTCGCCCCAGCCGGGGATATACTCGCCTGGGCGGTCGGCCAGCGTGCTGCCATATTCGGTCACCACGCTGGGTATGCCTGGCTGTTGGAAGTCTGGGATATTGGCTCCGTCACCGTTGTAGCCCGCCACGTCGCCTATCAAGTCTATGCGTCCCTCGCCCAGGGGGCGTTGCGCTCCACCCACCGCCGCGGGGCGAGTGGGGTCTAGTCTGTGAGCTGTGTCCACCAGTTTCTTGAGCAGGTTTCTCACGGCGGGCAACGTGCTGTCATCGGTGAAGAATGGCTCGTTGGAAACGCTCCACACCACGATGGAGGGGCTGTTGCGATTGATGCGTATCATGTCGGTGAGTTGTTGCACGGCAGTGCGCTCAAACTCCTCGATGTCTTGCGCTCTCACGGGATACGCGCTGGCCGTCCAGCTGCCATCCACCTTGGGACCAGCCGTGGCCCAGAAAGCGGTCTCCGACCAGAAGAGCATTCCTTCTTGGTCGCAGGCCTTGGCAAAAGCGGGGGCATGGGGATAGTGACTGCCACGGATAATATCGAAGCCCGCCTCCTTGATCATCCGCACGTCACGGCGCATGGCCTCCTCGGTCACGGCATCGCCCCAGCCGGCCTGGTCTTGGTGTACGTTGGCACCATGGAAGTAGTAGTGTTCCCCGTTCAGGAAGAATCCTCTGTCGGCTGTCCACTCAAACCAGCGGAAGCCAAAGGTGTTCTCCTCTTGGTCTATCAGTTCCTCGCCTTGGTATAGCTCGCTCACCAGGGTGTACAACTGGGGATGGGCGGGCGACCAAAGCTCGACACCCGCCAGTTCCTCGGTGGTTTGGTCGAAGGTGACAGGCTGACCAGGGTTCACTTCCTGAGTAGTTTCTTGCACGGACAAGACTTGTCCATGACTATCCATCACCTTGGAGCGGAGCGTATAGCTGTCCGCCTTGCCCGACTCGTTCACCACCTCGGTGCGCACTCTCACCATGGAGGAGCGGCCTTGGTTGGCCGCAAGCGTGGGCGTGGTAATCCACGTGCCATACCAGTCGATATGCACGGGATGCTTCTTCACCAATCGGACGTTGCGATAGATGCCACCGCTGAAGACATGCTCGCCGCCACGGGGAGCCAGGTCGGGTCGCCACAGGTTGTTCACCCTCACGGCCACCTGGTTGTCTCCCTGTTGGGCAAAGGGCGTAATGCGGACACAGAAGCCCGTATATCCGCCTCGGTGCGTTCCCGCTAAGGAGCCGTTGACATAAATCTCCGCCTCCTGAAACACACCGTCAAACTCCAGGTAGAGCTCTTTCCGCAGGTCTTCCCGCGACAGGGGCAGCGTCTTGCGATACCAGCCATAGCCCGTGTAGAACTCACTCGACAAGAAATAGGGGATGCTGAACGAATGGGGCAAGCCGATGTGTTCCCAACGGGAGTCATCATAGGACGCCCGCTCAGCACCGGGATAGTCACCTCGCTGGTAAGTCCACTCACGGTTGAGGTTCACCACCTCCCGCCAGCCACCCTTGGCGGCATTGCCCCACAGGCTGCAGCAAAAAGCGAACATCAGGAAAAGAATCTGTCTGCGCATACCTTATTAATCTACAGAATTATTTCGATATTCTGGCCACGAAGCCTCCACCGGGGCGCAGCTTCATGCGTAGCGTCTCCTGGGGCGACACATTGCGGTCTTCCCGCTTCACGCCGTCCAGGCGGTTGTCATCGTCGTAAACCAAGGCAGCCTTTCCCTTCTTTTTCAGGAAGTCAAGGGAAATGGATATCTCGCGGGGCTGGTCTCCGTTCATCACGCCTATCCACCAGTCATTGCCCTTGCGACGGGCATAGGCCACCACCTTGCCCATCTCCGTGCAAGGCAGCACCAGGGTCTCGTCCCAGATGGTGGGCACAGCGGAAAGCAAGTCACGCATGGGGCTTTCCAGGTAATAGGAGTAGTGGTCGCTGAAGTGGAGCACGGGAGAAAGGAATACGATGGCTTGCGACATCTCGTGCGCCCAACTGTAACCTCCTACGGCTATCTCCTCGGGATTCAAGGTGACTGGCGTGAGATCCGCGGGACCAGCCAACAGACGGGTGAAGGGCAAGGAGACATAGTGAGCCTGGGGCAATACCCTGCCATAGCGGCGTATCTGGTATTCGTTGCCTCTCACGGCCTCGCGGGTGATATCATTCGGATAGGTGCGGGAAAGCCCCGTGGGCTTCACGCTGCCATGCAAGTTCAAGAGCAAGCCCAGCTCGGCACAATCTTGCATCGCTCCCATGTACCACTGCATCACCTCGGTCGTGGCACGGGGAATGAAATCTATCTTGATGCCCGCCGCGCCAATGGCCTTCACTCGCTCCAGATAAGCTCTGCGCTCAGGGGCGTGGCGCATCTCCGCGGAGTTTACCCACACGATGGACTTCACGCCTTGGTTCTTGCCATAGGCGATTACCTCGGCGAGCATGTCCCACGGACTTCTGCCCTCCTGCTTCCACCAGCTCCATCCTTCGTCTATCAGGTAGTATTCCCAACCCATTTGCTTGGCAGCGTCAAACCACGCCTTTTGGTCTTCATACTTCGGCGCGCCCACGCTCCACCAATGCCACATGCAGCGGCCAGGCTTCACCCAAGAGAAGTCCATGCCCGCCTTGGGGGCTGGACAAAGATTGGTGACCAGGTCTGAGTTGACCAACTGGTTCAAGTCGTCGACCATCACCACCGACCGCCAGGGAGAAACCAAGTGGCCTTTGTAGCGACCATCGAGTATCTTCGAGGACTCATCGGCCACACGAGTCAAGTTCCATCCGTCAGCGGAGGCGGGGAAATAAGCCTTGAAAGCACGTCCCTCTCTCATGAAGGTCATGTCGGGGAAAGCCTCGTTGTCCGCCTCGGTGAAGGCGAGATAACCAGACGGGGTCTTCACCGTGAGAGGAGGAGCCAGGGTCTTTCCCTCGGGCACGCTGTCCAAAGGAGTGACATGGGAATAACCCTCGTAGTCGAACGTGAATTCCGTCCAAGCCACTTCTTCCACGTCATCAGGCAATGCCCAGGAGGTCAGCTCCTTGTCTACCCGCTCCGTCCCCTCGGGCAAGGCATAGCGAATGGCAATACCATCATCATAAGTCCTCAAATAGAGCAGATAGTCCTTGCCGGAAGCCCGAAGGGGGACTACCGCCTCTGAGTAGAAATTACGCGCCTGGGCATGGTTGCCATTGAGCGGGTAAGTCTCGTCCACAACCTTCGCGTCTTCTATTCCCATCACGGACACGTGCTGGCCCAGGTCAACGCCATCCACCACCAAGCCCAACCTGGAAGGCATCAGCCATTGTTTCCCGTCCTTGGTGGCCTCACAATAGAGCACGCCCTGCTCGACAAACAGGTGCGCCTCCACCCTGCCACCAGGGCTGGGATTGCGGAGCGAGCCATTGACCGTAGCCCAAGCCGGCGTGCCCATCAAGGAGAGGCACGCCAGCAAGAGTCCATTCCGTAAAGTTATCTTTTCCATCGCCAAAACTTATTTCATTTGCTGGCCTATGTGAAGCAACATCTTCTCGGCATAGCGACGACCCAACTCGCGATAGCCAGCGGCATCGAAATGCAGATAGTCGGAAGCGCAGGTGCAGCCCGCGGAGGAAACCACGTCGGCAGTGGGAATCACTTGTGGCAGGGTCTGGATGATATTATTCATGCCAGCGCAAACACCGCCCTGGTCAGCGTTCACCGTCTCACCCGCTATCAAGGGAACGTCCTCTGCCTTGAGGTTGAGATCTTTCAGCAAGGACTCATATACCTTCTTCACCTTCTCGGGCCACTGCTGGTCACCGGAGTTGGACTCTCCTTGGTGCAACAGGATACCTTTAATCACGCCATCTTTCTGGGCGAGACGAGCCATCTTCACCAGGTGGGCATAAGGATTGTTGTCATACTCCTTCAACATGCTCTTCATCCATCCTGGCGCACGATGCTCCACGTAATTCTTGATGCTGTCTTCCATGAAGGTCTCTATGTGGCAACCGCCTATTGCCACGTTGATAACACCCACCTTGATGTCCTTGGGAAGTGTTGCCACCAAGGTTCTGCCAAAATAATCCACGGGGGTCAAGCCCGTGCTAGGACGGCAAAGGGGCGGCACGGCGGTGTACCATTTTCCTTGTTCACGCTTGCGCTGCGGGTCATTCACGGTGGCCATCACCATAAAACGCTCGTCCACGTCTTTCAAGTCTCTCACCTCAATGCGGGCATTGCCCTCCATGTTTGACTGTCCAAAGCAAAGGTAAATATAAAAGTTGGGGTCGGGCTTGCCCGTTCCCTGTGCCATAGCCACGCAAGTCACGCAGGCCAACGACAAAGCTAACAATAGTCTTTTCATTTTATTTCTTCTTATATATTATAATGTATAGTATAGATTATCGCGATTTCATTTCACGACACTCCATTGGAACACCGTACCATCCTTGCGATCTGGACGCGCGCCTTCCCAGTCTGCGGCGTAAGGCTCACCGGTCAAGGTGTTTGTCCCCACAAAACGATGAGTGCGGAGCGAAAGCAGCATGCAGTGGTTCCAGAACATGTCTTGCCACATAAAAAGACTACCCTCCGACTCTTCTTTCATGAGACGGACATCGCCAGAAAGTCCCAGTCCCGTGATCGTGAGGAAGCCCGAACCATCCATGGCCTCCAGTGCCACCCGGCCTTGCCCCCTGTCATGTACCTTGAACTGGCAAGCAAGGCCATTGAAATTCTCGTTGCCCTTATTCACTCCGCACAACATGCCATGCGGATTGGCCCACAAGTGGTCTCCATTGGCCAAGTTGGTAAGGGTGATGACCTTGCCAATGGGCAGGTTTGCGGAGCGGTCGGCCAATGGCTCGTCCATCTTGAAGTTGTCGAAATCGGCATATCCTCCCTGCTTGCCATTCATGTTGTAGGCGAAAAGGGCATAGCGCACACCTTGGAAAGTATGCATCTGGTAACCCAAGCGCAACTGCTCTCCCACGGTCTCAAAATTCTGACCATCCTCGCTGTAGCTCATGGAAGCCAGGTCTTTATTGTAATCACCATGCGCCCTCAACCACACCTTTGGGGAGGAAAGAGGTTTGTCCACACGGGCATTCTTCACCATGTCGTAGAAACGGAGCTTGTAAGTGCCCTTCTCACGCACCACTCCCACCCAATAATAGGGCGTGTTCAGTAAGGCAAGTCCTGCCACGTCTCCTTCCTTGAGCGAACGGGCGTTCAATTCCACGGTCACGATAGACTCTGGTCCTACTACTCTTTGCGTTAGGGTATTCTTAGCGAACATGAGACTTTTGGCAGGCAAAGTGTTAAGACGCAACACACCTTTAGTCAACTTCCACTTGCCATTCACGGGGATATGGTTCCATTGCCACACGGGATTCAATCGCTTGGCGGAGAAATCATCATCTCTCACGTAGGGAGCGTGGGGCGTGGTGTCTTCACCGGCATTTGGCTTGAACCACGTGCGAGGCGAACGTCCCAAGTTCCCCTCCACGCCAAAGTAAGGCCACCCGTCTTTCCACGTCACGGGGGAGAGATAGGTAAGTCGTCCCACCGACTTCATGTCCATCATGGAGAAACCCCACCATTCGCCGTTGGGCAAGTCCACGATACCTCCTTGGTGCAAGGGAACCGCACTGAAGAAATTCTCGGAAGGTGCCTCGAAAGTCATCTTATCTCCTTCATCAGGAATGTCCGACCAAAAGCCGTAGCCTTGTGTCCACCATCCGCGCTGCATGCCCATAGTCTCCCTGTGGCTGATGACCACCGTCTCATAGGGGCCTTCGGGTCTGTCAGCCCTGGCGCACTGCATGCGTCCCACGGGGGAGTAGTCCGCGCTGATGATATAATACTTCCCGTTGATTTTGTAAAAATGATGGCCTTCTCCCATGGCACTTCCCTTGGGGATGATGACGCGGTCGCTTCCTTCCACGTAACCACTGAAATCGGGCTTTATTTCTATCAGATGCACCTCGTCATACCCATGCACGGCGTAAATCTTGTCACCATCGAAAAGCACGCCCAGGTCATAGATGCGACCACCCATATTCTTGTGCTTCCATGGGCCTTCTGGCTTATCGGCGGTAAACACCTGCAAGCCATGGTCGTTTACATTGACAAAGATGTAGAACTTCCCGTTGTGGTAACGGATGCAGGGAGCCCAGATGCCATTACCATAGACACCTTTTTTCCCTTCAAGGTGAAAGTCTGGCCCCAAATCCAATTCGTCAAAGACGTAAGTGACAAAGTCCCAATTCACCAAGTCCTTGGAATGAAGCAGAGGCAAACCCGGCTGACAATGCATGGAACTGGCCACCATATAGAAGTCCTCGCCCACCCTGATCATGTCAGGGTCAGTAAATTCGTCATAAAACAAGGGATTGGTATAGGTCCCGTTCCCATTATCTGCCATCCATGAGCGAGCTTCCAAAGCCAGTGCCACACATATCGTCAGGCACAATGTCCATATTCGCTTCATATAGTTCTTTACTTATTTTGGCTGAACATCCAGTAATCAAAATACATCAATCGACCAGGTTTATCGCCTCTGCAAACAAAGTACAGGTCATGCACTCCGCTTACCTTGGACACGTCTGCCGATACCACTGCCCAACGGTCATCCCATCCCGTCATGGGCACTTTGAGCGTCGCCAACAGCGGTCCTTGGGGATTGTCGACACGCACTTCCATCGTCACGCCTCCATTGTGAGTAGTACCCACACGGGCAGTTACCTTGGCGGGGCCTGCCTCACGGAAGTCCACGTCACGCACCTTGACGTAAGCGCCATCCTTCATGGCATTGACATATACGCCTACTTCTTCGTTCTGCGCTCCCTTCATGCCCTCGGAGAACGCCATAGTCTCGGCCTCGGTCTTGCGATAGGGATTCAAGGTTCCCAATCCCTTGGTGATACCCGCCGTCATCTTCATAGGCTTGATGGTGCCGTCTTTGTTGAACTCCGCCTGCTCCACACACACGGAACGAGTAAAGCCGCCTCCGCCAGGCAACGCGCCATTATGATAGAACAAATAGGTATTGCCCTTATAGTCTACGATGCCGGGGTGATTGGTAAAGCTCCTGCCCTCGGTAGGCATCAGCGTCCCGCAATTCTTCCACGGGCCGGTAGGACTCTTGCTCATGGAGTAGCCCAGGTGTTCCGAAATGGGTCCACCTGCCCACAACAGGTAATACCACTTGTCGTGGCGATAGAGCCAAGGGCCTTCCTCGTAACGGGTAGGACGTTCTTCTACGTTGCCCTCACGCTTGCCGAAAGCCTCTTCCGTCATGGGAACGCGCACGATGTCCCCAGAATAGGATATCATGTCCTCGTTCAGCTTCACATAATAGCAGAACGGATTACCCCAATAGAGATAGGCCTGTCCGTCCTCGTCTATCATCACAGAAGGGTCGATATCACCACGGCCACTGCTCACCAACGGCTTTCCCAGTGGGTCATAAAATGGTCCGTAAGGACTGTCGGCTACGGCCACGCCGATAGCGCCGCCCCCTCCTTTCTTCGTCACGGGGACATAAGCGTAATACTTGCCGTCACGCTCTACACACTGCATGGCCCATGCGTCGCTTTGCGCCCAGTCAAAGGTTTTCAGCGACAACACCACGCCATGGTCTGTCCAGTTCACCATGTCGGTGGTGGAATAAAGCTTCCAGTTATTCATCACGAACCAAGTAGAGTTATCCTCGTCATGGCTGGTGTAAAGGAAAAGCCGATCTCCGGAAACCATGGGTGCCGGGTCGGCGGTGTACATCGTCTGCACGATGGGATTCTGCGCCATGCCCGCCAATGGAGACATGGCCAACAAACTACATAGGATTTTGTGTCGTAACATATCTTTTATTGTTTTTCAATGCTCTTTTATAAGTGACCGCGGAAGAAAACGATAGCGTACTGACGGACAACCCATCCACTTCCTTTGTATCGTTTTCTCCCGCGGTTATTTCTTGTTAACGCTCAAAGCGCCAATAGTCCAAGTTGAACAAGGCATGAGGCTTCCGCCCCTTGAACACCAAGTACAAGTCGTGCACGCCTGTCACGCCCTCCACCTGGGTAGTGAACTCTTTCCAGTTTTCCCACTCCCCAGTATACGGGATGCGCAAAGTGCCCATCAGCTTGCCCTCCAGACTATCGGCACGCAACTCTATCTGCCCGCCGAAATAGCGGCTGGAGGCAGCGGCCGTGAAGCGAGAGGCAGCCTCTGTGCCAAAGTCTACGTCTCTCAACTTGATATAGTCTCCGTGGTGGATGTCCGTGACATACACGCCCCGTTCTTCATCGGCATTCGTAGTCACGCCTTCCGACCACGCCATGGTCTCGGCTTCCACCCTGCGGTAGGGGTTCAACGTGCCAACACCCTTTACGATACCGGCATCGGTCATGTGCATCTCGGGTATCTTTCCGTCCTTGCCATAGGTAAACTCCTCGACGCATACCGAGCGGCAATAGCTGTGTCCCCCAGGCAACGCGTCGTTATGGTAGAAGAAATAGGAGTGTCCCTTGTAGTCCACGATACCGGGATGGTTGGTGTTGCTGCCGCGTTCCGTGGGCATGACCACGCCTTGGGCTTTCCACTTGCCGTCAATCGACTTGCCCATGGAGTAGTGTATTGACTCCGGAAAGCCGGAAGCGTAAACCAGATAGTAACGCCCGTCGCGCTTGTAGACCCATGGAGCCTCGGTATATCCGCCCGACAAGGAAGGGTCCATGCGGTCGATAGCCTCTATCTCCCCGTCAAGACTCACCATGTCTTTGTTCAGTTTAGCGCGATAACACACGCCATTACCCCAATAGAGCCAGGCCTGCCCGTCATCATCGATGAACACGGTAGGGTCTAGGTCGTCCCAGGAGTGCTTGGCATAGGTGGTCATGTTGTTGGTCACCAAGGCGTGCCCCAAGGCATCCTTGAAAGGGCCATAAGGGCTGTCGGCCACGGCCACGCCGATACCGGAACCCGGGCTCTGGCTGTTTTGGGAAGAGATATACCAATAAAACTTCCCGTTGCGGGGAACGCACTGCGCCGCGCTGGCGTCTCCTGCCGACCAAGCAAAATAACTGGTCCTGAGCGGCGTGCCATGATCGGTCCAGTTCACCATATCGGTGGTGGTGTAGAGACGGTATTCCCGCATCAGGTACGAGTCTCTTGGGGCATCCGGCTCATCGCAGCCTACATATAAATATAAGGTATCCCCATACACCATCGGCGCGGGGTCGGTGGTGTAGTGGGTCTGTATGATGGGATTCTGCGCTTGCAGGTTGGCGGCCACCGCCAACAGGCAGCAAGCCAAGACTTTCCTTTTCAACATCATCTGGTTACTTTCCGTGTGAAACGTTACTTCACTCCCGCTAGTGGCAAGCGTTTCACTTCAGCGGGCTTCTCGTCCGCGAAAGGATTCACCACCTTCAGAGCCTCTTCTAATGGCTTGGCGGGCACAGTGACACCTTCCTTGGTCTGCTCCACGAAGGCCATCCGGCCATCAGGATAATAGTAAAGATAATCTACGCAGACAGACCTCCGGCCCGTGGCGCCGCCCTTTCCATTGAGCACCAACGCGCCATTATGGTAGAAAAGGTAGGAATTGCCCTTGTAGTCCACCACGGCGGGATGGATGGTGAAGCTATTGTCTGCCATGCCGGTCAACGCGCCTTGGTAAGTCCAGGTGCCGTCTATCTCCTTGGCGGTGGCGTAGTGTATCATCTCCCGACCCTTGCCCATGGAGGCATAGGTCAAGTAGTAGAGGTCGCCATGCTTGTGGAGCCAAGGACCTTCCACGTAGTGAGGCAAGTCAAGTACCTCGATGGGGCCGTCCAGTGACACCATGTCTTGCTTCAGCTTCACGATGAAGCAAGTGCCGTTGCCCCAGCAGAGCCAGGGAGTGCCGTTGTCGTCTATCAGCACCGTGGGGTCTATGTCGTTCCACCACCCGCGCTTGCCGTTGGGGGTCATCTTGTCAGAGATAAGGGGTTTGCCTATCGCGTCAACAAAAGGACCCGTGGGGCTGTCGCTCACGGCCACGCCCACGCACTTGCCATTATATTCGCCTCCGCCCTGCGCGGTGACATAATAGTAAAACTTGCCGTCTTTCTCCACCACTTGCGATGCCCAGGCCTCGCCTACGGCCCACTTGAAGTCCGTGGGCTTCAACACGCTGCCATGGTCTGTCCAGGTTTTCATGTCGGTAGTGGAATAGCAGAGCCACTCGGTGATGTTGAACATCTGCTGGTCGTCAGCCTCGTCGTGCCCGGTATAAAGGTAGAGCGTGCCGTCATGCACCAGGGTGGCGGGGTCTGCCGTGAACTTGTCTGTCACCATGGGGTTACCTTTCGGGGTGAAAGTCTTCACGCCCGCCTGCTGGGCGTTGGCCACGCCAGGTTGGCACAAAGCGGCGGGT
>FR882132.1:64116-68405 GCA_000435635.1 Prevotella sp. CAG:1320
AAGCGGCGGTTACCGCCAATAGGGCAAAGACCTTTCGGGCCTGCCTCCTTAAGCTGTCGTTTCTCGTTTCCATCTTTTGGTTCGGTTATTAGGTTGTTAGTTAGTGTCATCGGAGTCTTCTGCCCGCGTCACGCTTTCCATGGTGTGCGACAGAATCGGTTAACGCCCACAAAGATAAGTGTTTTTTGGATAACCTCCAAGGAAATCGGGGAAAACACCCTATTAAAGAATGTAAACACCCATCCGGGCACCTGCCTCTACACGGGAAAGAGGCACCGGCGCATGCCTCGTCAACCCGACGGATTTCCTTCCGAGCGTCTCCATTCTAGTCGCCTGCCAAAAGGCCTGGATTTGTCCTCATTTTCAAAACAAGTTATTTCGCCGGGGAAAGCAACTTATTTCGTTGGGGAAAATAACTTATTTTGCTGAGGAAAACAAGTTATTTTGAAAAGCAAATCAAGTTGTTTTCCCCGGCAAAACAAGTTGATTTGAAAACGACCCGAAAAGACTTGCCCGAAGAGGGCGAATTTGCTTCCACTCCAAACCCCACTCCTCCTAAATCCTCGCGGTAACTCACCGCTGGCACGCGGTTTTTATATTCCACGACAAACAGTTGAACGCCCCTCCGTATTTCCTGATTATGCCAGGAGCGGGAATTGGCTCAACGGGCACGTTGAACAAAGACCGCAGCTGATTGTAAACAAGTTGATCGGCGGCGATTCCAAGTCTAGGCACGACAATGACATTCGCGGTTTGCAGGAAATTGACATAAGCCCAAGAGCTGTTGACGGCATACGGTATGTCAAGCTCATGCACGATGTAGCCCTTTCCCTCCAATACGCGCCGTATGCGCTTGCCTGTGGAGAGGTCGAATCGCGAGTAATTGTCTAGAAGAAGTTCCCTGCCTTTCACATAGCGCACCATGCCATCGGTATGCCCGCAAGGGTCTTCACGCCTATTGGCCCAAGGCACGATGATGATTTCTGCCTGGAACGCGTCTTCAAGACGCGAGATAAGCCGCGCGCGACTGATGTCAGGGTTTTCAACGAACACCTTTTCCGTCATGATAACATGAGAAGGTGTCTTCACCACATTGCCTCCGTCAAGGACGATGTCTGCCAGGTCGAACAACCTGTCTGGCGTTATGTCAAGCTGGTCAATGGCTTTATCCACATTGGTGACATAACAACGCGAGGCTGGATGGTCAAGGTAGTCGGGCGAATATTTGTATTTCACGAACCTGTCCTCGCCAACCTGTATGGGCATATAGTCACGACACCAATAATCGGCCGTACCTCCAAGCAAGCCCACAACTATGCCATATTGTCCCAGCACAGAAGAGACGCGCCTGAAGAAGACAGGGTAGTCCGCCTTCAGGTGCGCCGAAAAAAATACCTTATCAGTTTCACCAGACAGTATCAATGCTTCCTCGCGTCTAAAAGCCGTGAAAGTTTGTTGTAAGGTTCCGCACGATAAAACCGCCACGGGCGGTCATCCTTCTCGCTTGTCTTGGCCAAGACACCATTTTCCACTTTGTATTTGCAAATGCCTATCCTTTGGCATCTAGCGGAAAGCTTGGCATCGGACGGACAGCCGTCATCGTCTATCCACTCAACGTGTATGTCTCCGTTAGGCTCCGCTCCCCTTCTTTCCTCAAACTGAATGTAGTCATATATATAAGAGCTTGCCCAATCCTTGTCCACGTCTTTAACGTCTTGGTCAATGACTTTACCTTCATCGCCAACGACATTGACATTGAAACTCTTTATCAACGCGGAAGCGCGATACTTGCCTTCTTTCTCGAACGTGATGTCGAGCCCGAACCGGTGGAGATAGAAATAGCCAAGCGTAAAGAAATGAGGGTCGCGAGGCGTTTCGCCTTCCATGCTCGAACAATGGAACATCACGGGGTCACGGACGAAACCATTGGCGTGTCCCTTTTCCTCCGTGTGGAAATAAAACTCAACCGAACGGACGTAAATGTCAAACTTGTTGTTGACGCGCAGGTGACCTCCATAGATAATGACGCGGGCCAACTCCGCGAACAGTTCTTCCAACTTGTCATTGGAGCCGGAGGCGTTTGCCGTGTAATAGCTTTCATCAACCGTTTGGTCAAAAGTACTCAGGGCTTCCCGCAAGTTACTCATCGTCAATCTTCAACCATTTGGTTATACAATATATATATATTTGTTATAAACGGGTTTGTAATGTCGGTAAAAGACGCAGCCTCAGGCTCTAATAAGGTAGGTATTGAAGTTTTGGCGAGGGCAAAAGGCTCAGTCACACCGAGACTAACCTGGCATGCGGACACACCGCAGCTCTCCGCTTGCTCACGCGGGCCTGACATCATGCGGCGAATAGCCTTCAAGGTCCTGCTTCTTACGGTGTCGATGTAAGCCGGTGTCAGGCTTTTCCCTTTGTCAAGCGTCCCTTCCTCCTGTCGGCGACGTGTAAGCATCGCGGCTATTTCCTTGCTTTTATACCCCTCTATGGTTTTCAACAACACGTAACGTGAGTCTTTGTTAGGATAACTGTTGATGGCGTCAACCAGAATGGACATTCCATACTCGTCAAAGCCACAATCCGCCTGCCGTAACGCTTCCAGGATATCAAGCGTGGGCATCTCCTTGGCGCTCATGTCATAGAGGAGATTGTGGGCTATCGTGCCAAGATAGGTCTTAAAGGAAGCCTTGTTTTCGTCGAACGAAAGGATGGCAGCGCATCGGTTGACGAAAAGACGGATGTCCAGTTCAAGCATGAAGTCATCAAACTCAATCCGCCCCGAAGACTGTCGGCGGAAAATCGCCTCCAGCATCTCGGCATAGCGACCGAAAAGGAGATAAAATAAGGCATCACCCGAACTGTCGCCCAGACCTATTTCGGTGATTATCTCTTTGTCTGAGCGCGGTTTGTACTTCGGTTCAAGTCTCTTTACCGCCGCTTGTATGACATCATTCATGACAGTTTTTGCCTTTATCTGTTTTGGTCTTGAAAAAAGTCCCGGCTATCTTGGTGAATACTTCCTTTGGGGAAGCGCATGTGTCAACACGGTCATAGAATTCCATTCTCGCCTTTTGCTCCTCAAGGAACATCGCGCATACACCGGTCGGCGTAGCGTCAAACGACAGCCCGTTGTCTATATGCAACCCGCGTGCCTCCTTCATGGCATCCTGGTTCGCGCCAATGTAGGTAATCATCCAGCCTTGGCTTTTCAGCTTGTCCACAAGCGAGGTAATGGCCTCGTAACCATATTCGTGAGAGTCATTCTCCAGTCCATCGGTAATGATAGTGACAAGCACGTTGTCGTCATCGGTCACCAACCTTCTCAGCCGGGCTATGCCACAGCCGATGGCATCATAAAGCGGCGTACAACTGCAAGGTTCATACTTGCTGCCATCAAAAAGTCCGGTTTCTTTCGCCGGCGTACAGTCGTAATGGAATTTGCGCCCCTCGCTGTTGAAAGACATCAGTGTCACGAAGTGCTCCTGCTCGGGATGCTTCTCCTGGGCAAGCCTTATGCTCTGGAGGGTTTCATTAAGTCCCGACAAAGTCGCGTTGACAATCCCGCACATACTCCCGCTCTCGTCTAAAACAATCAGATTGAATACTTTCTTGATCATCATCGTATTTTTTTCGTGTGAAACTTTTGTGAGTCTATACCCTATATACTCTTGAAAGTTCCAAAATCTGTCACGGGTAGTGAATTTTTCTGGGAAGCGTTGTTTTCTACCACGGCAAACGTCAGCCGAATGTCATTCATGGAATGAGGCACGGAACCATTCGCAAAGATAAACGTTTTTTGGACAACCTACAAGGAAATCGGGAGAAAACACATGATTATCCGAAAAACTGTTGAGAGACTGTCTTCTAAAACAGCTACGCTGCGGCCATGAAACAGTTCGGGCTGCAGCGTGGCATTGTCAGTTCCACCGCCAAACACTAAACTAACTCGGAATATTACAGGCAGCAGGTAATACAATATGAAGAGGATATAGCCAAGTTACAGGCCGATGTGGAGAAGGCGCAAGAAGGAAGGAACACTATCCTCGCGTGGTTCGGCAAGGGAGACCTTTCCAAGGCGAAAAAGGAACTGGCTGACAAGGACAGGCTGATAGCCGAACTCAATAAACAGATTGATGAACTTCAGGCAGAAAAGGCACGGTTGCAGGAACAACATAAATCAGAAATCGGAAAACTACGAAATGGCTATCAAAAAGAAATAGACAAGGCCATTCATCAGGCGGAAGCGGCAGAATGGCAGTCAAAAGAGAAAGATTCAGTCATAGATA
>FR882133.1 GCA_000435635.1 Prevotella sp. CAG:1320
CCCCTTTTTTGGATTCCCCCTCCTGGAGCCATTGGCTTCCGGGAGGGGGAATCCTGCTTTTTTGCCTTCCATGGAGCTGCCTGCCGTGGGGCTCTCCGTTGGCGGCAAAGCGTCTTCCTTCGTGAAAGATGAATTTTATATCACTTCTATTTTTATCTTGCAATTTTGTCCGCCTTGCAAAACGAAATGACAGAGCGTGAAATTAAATTTCAGATTTTTCAAAGGCTTTGCATGGAATAAATGTCGCTCTGACGCAAGCGTTCGCAGAGTAAAGGCGTAGTAACATACCTTTCTTGCACAAATTGCAGGTGCATTCCAAGAAGGTAAGATGATAGACACGGCCTTTTTCAATGACTCGCCCTTCACTCCTGGCAATTCATTTGCCATCTGAAGAAGGCATCCATATCCTCATTCGCGTCTTCGTAGAGTTTTCTGTAAATGGTAAGCGTACTGCTATTCACGCAATTCTTGTCACATTCCAAAAAGAAAGCAGCCTGTTGTTCCTGTGAGAGTTGGACTATACTTTTCTCAGTCCCTTTGAAGCAATTCGATGGTTCTATAAATGTTCATTTCATACAATTTCTTTCAAGCTAATCGGCAATTCTTTGTTATGACTGGCGATAATAAAGTAGTCGCTAGAACCAGCAGCCACAAATTGCCGGACAACGGATTATAAGCGGCTAAGAGTTCCGAAACATTACCGCCTCCCGCCAATCCTGCGGCAAATTCAAAAACAATAGTCAACAATACCCAGCCAGTCCCAATCAACCAGCCATCTTTGGAGGTAAAGGTTTTTGTCATTCGGGGAAGCAGCAGCCAAGTTATCAGGAAAATACACACGCTTAATGTAATCCCGCTAACAGGCAAAGCCCATTCCGCTCCGATAGTCTTCACCAATACATATTCCCTCAACCCTCCATTGAGAATGGCTATGGGAATAAAGTAACGTGAGTTCGATGAAATATAAGTGTTTGAAGATTTGTTGAT
>FR882134.1 GCA_000435635.1 Prevotella sp. CAG:1320
AGATATGCGCAGTTTGCAATGACAGATTATGTGCACAAGCCGAGATTCATCGAACTCATGTTAAATACACGGTAATCTTCATATACGCGACAAAAAAATGTCCGTTTCCCCACGAAAGATGGGGAAACGGACTTGCACTAGATCACAAACGTACATGCTTGATTATCAATTCGCAATGCTTAATGCGTCTCCGCCTCACGGCGAAGGGCGCACGTTACTTGACAATCAGCTTTTATGTTGCATTGTTATTCACTGTCTTTGCTCTTCATAAAGTTTCTTGCTATTCCTTAAACGGCCTTACGGGGCGCGCCATAGTCTGTGTACCTTGAAAACCGATGGTATATGAGGCTATTTTAGTAATTGAACCGTCTTGATTTACTTCATCTTCACGTCGTATGACAAAAGAATATGATGTGCCGTTAGACTGAGCCGCATTAGTCCAATAATATACGCCGTACATCGCCCACAAACTGCCTGGACCACTTCCAAGGTTGCCACGGTTGGAACGCTGCCCCGTAGCGGTAAACGGAATACAATCACCTTGGTCGTTTTTCTTTGTATAGACATGATACTGGTATGGCGTTGCAGAATCAATATAACCGTTTAATGTTCCACATACATTGTCCGATGTCGCACCACCATCCACGAACACGCTGAAAGCCCTTGGCACAGGCACTTTAAAGCCCTTGGGCGAAGGGTCGTACACTGTTTTCCTTGAACTTGCCACCCATATATTTTTTTCCGTGCCATCAACGTTCCAAAGCTTGGGAGAATATGCGGCATCTGTGAGCCACGCAGTAGAAGAATACGTTGCATTTTGGACGTAATACACGTTCGGGTGCTTGATACCGTCAGCACTTGTCACCCAGCCAGGTTGTGTCTTGTATAAATAGTCGTCAGTCGGCGTATCCAATCGCCTGTAATCATTAACTCCTGTCTTGTCACGGTTCTTCAAAGCGACAATCGGGTCTTTGCGTCCCCACTGGTAATAAGTAGAGCCGGCATCCTTATAGTCAAACGTTTCGCCGACTTGCGTCACGGTCATTGTCTTCTCCTCGCCCGTCTTCTTTTGCTTGAAAGTGAATTTGAACTCGCGCGGGTCATAGTAAACCTGCTTGCCGTCAACCCATCCAAGGTTGCTTGACATCATGTCGTATGTCGCACCATTGCTCCAATCATCCACCTTGTGAGTTTTGTTTATGTTACGCTCCGTCACCCAGATATGCCAACTCCACATGATGGTGCCGCTGGCATCACGCACTGCCACGATGGCGTTGGCCTGCTGTATGTAATCCTTGTTTATAGTAAACACGAGGTAATCACCATCAAGATGGACATCATTGAACATGTAGAAGCCGTCACTCCATACGAGCGTGGCATCTTTAGGCGTGCCGCTGCTCTTAATCCACGGATCGATTATATGTTCGTTCTTGTAATCAACAAAATGGCTGTCACTGTATGCTTGCCGGTTGGGACTTCCGTTGACAATCGCGTTGCCGTACACTAACGGCAGCTTGTAAGTTCCGGCGGCATTTACCACATAACAGTTGGCAGTCGTCATGCTGCCTCCTTCAGTAGACAGGTCGTATGGACTTCCGGGGCTTCCCTTGGTGGCATTCTCCTTCAATTGTGTATCAGCACTACAAGATGTATGCATCACGGTTTTAGCTACACCAATGTCATAACCTTTCCATTGGTCATTGCTTATGCCTTCGCCTTTCCACGTAAATGTTGTTACGTAACCTTTAGGATTATCTAAAGGCTTATCTTCGGAGACAGTTACATCCGTCACTTCCCAAGGCACAGCTTCTTTAACTGACGGGTTCTGCGTGCGGTAACGGTAGCTTTTCACTTGGTAAACATCCGAAGTTTTACCGAGCGGCAGGGTTATCGAAGGCGTTACGTCAAACACATACGTCCAGTTGATTGACTCTGAAGAGATTTTGTATGTATAGATGTTTCCTGCCTTCCATTCCGTGAGGTTGCCGCTGGCGAGCTTGCCCTCAAGCGTATGTTGGAAGCCGTCCTTGGTGGTCGTAAGGTTAACCTCCACCGTTGCGCCTTCGAGCTGCTGGGGAATCATCATGAATGTGGTTTCGGGATTTACGTCGGTGATGTCTTGCTCGCCCGTCTGCTGGTCGTTCAGCGGTACATCGAACGTCTGCGTAAAGTCTTTTTTATCTCCTAAATTATTCCAAGCAAACGTGCCGCTTGGCTTGTCCTCGCCTTTCCCATCTTTACCGGCTGGCGTGAAGGTGCACTCGCCTGCGCCGTAAAGTCCTTTCAGGGTGATGCGGTTTATGGTGCATCCTGCTATGTCGTTAGCAACGAACTTAACGGCGGCCAGGGCGTGGGCGAACTCTAAGGGCACGTTGCCCCGCTCGTTGGTAGTAGAGCGGCTGCATGCGGCGTATGCGAACATTATGTCGGGCTGCGCCACGGCGTCCTCGCCGTTGTTCGTTGGCACGGTGTAGCTGAAGCGCATCGTGTGGTCGGCTCTGTTTATGGTTAGCGCGCCGTTATCAAACTGCTTGTTGTTTTTGAACAAATACGGAGCGTATGCGTAGAAGTCGAGCGTCTGGTCTTCGGGCCAATAGCGCACTCCGTCGCTCGGCGACCATGCTCCGTTGGCGTATCCGTCAACTTTCTCGTTGCTCATATACAGTTTGCCGTCCTCCGTGTAGGCGGTAACGCCGAAGTTCTTGCACTTTTCATGGAAGTTTTTCGAATTGATGGGAACGCCTCGCGTCCCGGCCATTGCTTCCTTGCTTACCGTCGCCGTGTTGGCATCTATTGACGCGTGGAGATAAAGCGTGTCGCTACCGCCCTCGCCGAGCATCACCACCGGGGAGTCGGCATACTGCGTGGCGCGCGTCGATGGCGCGCCGTCGGCATCAGCGTCCACGCCGAACTTGATGACATTACTGTCAACATGCGTATAGTCATCCATTACCTCGCACGACACCATCACCACTGACGACACGGCCAACGCCCATGCCTTAATCAGCAAACTGTTGTTTTTCATCACACAAATCCTCCGTATTTACAAATACTGCATTCGTCTTTATATAAGCCGGGTGGGGAACATTCAGCCCCACCCGGCCTGAACATGCTACATTGACATCAAGTCAAATGATCGAATATATGTGGGCAACGCCCATTTCCTTTTTTATTCGTCAGACAATTATTCACCGCCAGTAGTGGGATATTCAGCATCAATGTCCGTATTGCCGCCAGTAAGGAAGTCGTCAACTGTTATGTCAAACTTGATAGGCACGAACTCCGGCTGGTCGGGATCCGGGTCTTCGGGGTCATATCCGCCACCGCCTTCACCGAATATAAGCGTGTAGATATATTTCTTGCCTTGCGCCCAGTTGAATGCGGCGGGAACGGCGAGCCAAGCACCTTCTGCGCTCTCGCTACCCCAAACAAGCTGCTCGTTGTTACTTTCGCTGTAAACACCGTCGCCCTTTGCAATGTTGTAAACGCGGCACTTGATAGATATGCTGGAACCTGTTGCTTCAGCCAATGCAGTTGCTGCATCCCATGCATCCGTAGTCTGCGGCAGAAGAACCATAGCTTGTGTTTTATCAGCTGAAGTTACATCTTTAACAGCATTGAGGTTTCCTCCATCAGAAGAGAGCTTGATCGGCTCTGTGAAATCGACCTCATAGCTTGTCTTTCCGCTCGTGCCAGACCATTTTCCTATACCGGCATTTTTACCAGTGTAATCATTTACGTTGTCTTCAGGATTAAGGACTTGAGTAGAAGTGGTTACGCTCGGGAATTCAAACGTACCGGTATTCTGCACGTTGTCAACACGTATTCCGTAGATTTCAACGTAAATCTTCTGGCTTGCATTCTTAGCCTTGAACACGATTTGTGAGAGAGCGTGGCGGAAGTTGAGACTAACCGGGGTGCTCTGCTTTGTCGCACCTGTAGTAACCGCGTAAAGCAGGTCTTCCTGAGCAGCTACAGTGTTGTTCACAACATAGTTCTCAAACTTGGCTGTCGACGTTACACCTGCCGACCAAACATATTTGTCATTGCCACCGGCATGGGCATAAAAGTCAACAGTTGCTTTTTCATCTTCAGGCCAATAACGCGGAGTACCGTTGTTAACCCACACGCCATTTTCCAATTTGTACTCGTCGTTCTGAATGTAGTTCTTGCCACCGCTTACAGCCGACACATTGAACGAGTTAGGCTTATTGTTGCTTTCATAGATGTCAGCCGCGCGCGAAGCACTGTTCGTGATGGCGGTGAACTTGATTTCGTCACCGTCGTGATTAACATCGACGATGTCATCCTGTGAGCAAGACCCCAGCATCAGCAGGAGTCCGGCTGCCAAAAAATAATACTTTTTCATCTTTTTCATCTTTTTGAAGTTAAAAAGTTAAACATATAAGTCGTTAAAGAATAATGTCGTCTTCCACTATCTCCCAATCGTCCACGGACGGGTCGAAGCCGTGTCCGTTCTCTATCGGGTCAGGCAGGTTGAGTCCGTCGATGATGAGGTGCACGTGCCTGAAGTCGGGCGCGTTGTGCACTTGTTCCGTTACGTCGAGGTTTTCGGAGTCTTTGTAGCAGTACTTCGCGCCATCGTCCATGACGACGTAGAACACCATCTTGTGCGGGTCGGGGTTCTCAAGGTGATGACCGAAGGTGTAGAACTTGCCTACAACGGTTGACTCGCCGCCGGCACGCGCCTCGAACGGCAGCGTGACGGGCTCGCGGCCAAGCTCCTCGGTAGAGAAGGTCAGGATGCCTGACATGCCTGAGATTGTGCCGCACATCTGCGTCATGTGCTTCAGGTTGGTGACATTGCGCACCTCGTAGGTGTACGTACATACCAGCTCGTGCGGGAAGAGGGTTATCACCAGCTCGTCATTGCTCACCTTCACGTCGTCGTCACCCGGCTTCACGCAGATGTAGCTAACGCCGTCCTCGGTCACGTCGATGTCGGTGGCGGTGCAGCCCCACATCATGTCGGGGCAGATTACCACGCGCTCGTCCTCGGTATCGGCGGCTCTGGGAGCGTAGTTGGCTCCGTTGCCGTAGATGGGCTCGAGCACGTTGCCCTCACGTGTGAACACGCCGTGTGTCATGAAGTCGTCAGTGTTGAAGAACTGCACGGCCTCGGTGTCGTTGTTGAAACATATCACCCTGTACTTGCCTACCTTCAGGTCTACCTCTCCTCCTGTGGTGTTGTTGAAATCGAATCGCTGTCCGCTTCCGCCCTCCAGCGGGTAGAAGTACACGCACATGCCGTCAGGGTCGGCCTGCGGAGCGTCCCTCCAGTCGAATTCCACCCTTATGGTGACGGTGTGCGGGTGGTGGTAACACAGTTCCTTGTGCTCGCACGACGCGAGGACGAGGGTCATTGCAGCTATATAAAAAAGATAATAGAGCCTTTTCATTTTTCCACCTCCTTCTATTTTTTGTTGTAATTGCCGCGTCCTATCAACCATACGAGCGACACCTCCACCTTCGTAGGACCGAAGTAATGCAGGTTCTTGGTGGCCTGCCATACGTAGCACTGGTCAATGGGAATATATTCGTAATACTTGCCTCCGAGATAGCCTATGCCCGCGGAAAAGTCGATGTTGAGCCTGCGGGCGATGGGGAGGGAGTAGCCATACTCGATGCCTCCGCCGAAGCAGGCACGGTCGAAGATGTCGCCGCCAGGCTCTCCACCCATGTATCCACGTCCGCCAAGCTCGAAGTCGAAGGTCTGCACCTGTGCGTACAGGCCCAAGTGGTGTCCTGTGAGAGGCTTCTCCTTCGCGGCTCGGCCAAACCATTTTCTAAGAGTGATGTCTCCTCCGTAGGTGCGCCAATACCAGTGCGAGGGATCTGACTTCCACCAACCGTACATCCAGTTGCCGCCCAAGCTCCAGTCCTTGCCGAGGTAGAACTCCACGCCCACGTTGGGAACGAGGAGCGCATCGTACAGCATGTTGGTTTTTACGGCCATATAGAATGGTTTCTTCATGACCACAGGCGTGGTTATTGTAAGCCGTGGAGCGGGCGCGGGGGTTATGCATGTCGGTATGCCGTTTAGCGGCGTTAACTTCATGGGGTTGCGTACGCGCTGGTACCAGAGGTATGTGCTTGACGCTCTCAGTTCGGGGAAGAGCACACGATACATATATTTATAAGGCTTGCCGCCCTTGAAGCGGGACAGGCGGACGACATTGTTGTCAGCCGCTTTCTCTCCGCCTTCTACCCTGCGCAGTATGTCACGCAGGAAGGCGAGCGTCTCCTTACGGTAAGGCACGTTGGGGTCAGCTTCAACGAGGCGCACAAGTCCTTGCCAGTCGCGTCCGAGGAACTTGAACACGGTGAGCGAGTCGGGCAGTTCGCCATAGCTTTCAAGATAGTTGAATATGCGCTTCGCGCGGTTGGCCGAGAGCCTGCGATTGTGCATGATGCTACCCTCGGGCGAGGCACCGCCGACCACGAGGACTTTCCGCAGCCTGTAGATGGAGTCAGCATAGTCGGACTTGAGTTTGCCGATGATGTTGTCGAGCACGGCTTTATTGTCGCGTATTGACATGTCAAGGGTAGAGTAGTCCTGGCGGAAATATATTTTCACAGAGTCGCGTATGGACTCTTGCGCAAAGGTCTTGCAGGATGGCGACATCGCCGCCGCTACCGCGCCAAGTATCAGGAATAGAATATTTCTCATGTCGTTGCTGGTTAGTTAAACATTCAATTATTCACCGCATGACCGAAGCGAGCCGCCTGACATCCAGTGCGCCATGCTGTCTCTCTTCCTATATTGGAAGTTGAAGTAGCCCAGTATAGCGCATTGGTCTTGGCGGCCACGTTTTGTGTCTGGCAGGTGAAGACACCCGCCAACAGGAGCCGTGTGGAAATGAGAATCCGTTTCATCTTAATATATAATTATACAGTCTATTGTTTTTTTCCTTCCTATTCCTTTCTTCCCGTGGAAGCCGCTTTTAGCTCCCAAAACTATCCTATTTGAGATGCGGAATTAACATTCATGCGTAATTCGGAGTCAAAAGTATGAAAAAGTCTTATCATTACCCCCCCGAAGCGTTAAAAAACATTAATAACGTTATTTGAGAAGTATTTTTTGTTTAATTGCCCGTTTAATATATCTTAATATGAAAGTCAGAGATTGCAAAAGGGGTGTATGGGTGTACACTTTACAACTTGTTTGCGGGGAGGTGAAATTGTTCCGGATTTCCCGTAAAACATGTGTCATGGTGTTTGCGTGCCTTTTCTCGTTCGGCATGAAGAAGGCTCCGAATAGTGGCAGCGGGATTTTTTCTTAAGATATTTTGGCGGTTCCAAACTTTCTTTATACCTTTGCCGCCGGTTAGCAAACTGCTAGCTAAGGGGTGCTCGCTGATTGGCGGGCTGAGATTAGACCCATAGAACCTGAAACGGGTAATGCCGGCGCAGGGATTCCGCATCTTTTTTCCCCCCTTTGGTATATAGTGATATAATAAAAGGACTCATGAGAAAGAGACTATATGAAAAGGATTTTAGATATGCGCAAAACACAATTCGTCGAATTCACGTTACTTACACATGATATCGCATGATGATAGAAAGGGCTCAATTACTCCCCAAGTATTTCCATTGTGCCGAAAGAAGCGCTTGTAGGTTAAATATAATTAGCAAATAATATCACTTTTTTAGCATAAAATTTGGAACTATGGGAAAATAAGTGTATATTTGCAAACAATAACCGATGATGTCCTTCTTCAAGGAAGAAGCAAGGGGATCATGGAAGTTTATCCATTTTCACAACAAACAGGAAAAGATAGTGAGGATTGTGGGCAAAAAACATTACAATATTATCCTATTGGCGATACTCATGGTGGTGAGCGCTTGCGAGTATAAGCTCAAGCCTAACGACGAAGAGGGCCACACCATAGAGGTGAGGCGCTATGACCGTTTGGAGAGCCGATACCTGACTACGGGCGATTATTCCGCCCTGCAGCAGATGAACACCGACTACCCCATCGAGACCCGCACGCTGATAGAGCGAATGTTGCAGCTGGGTCCTGTTAACGACCCTAACATCAGCAAGAAATTCCTTATGTTCTACCAAGACTCCACGTTGCAAAATCTCATCAGCGACGCGGAAGCGGAATACGCCAACATGGATGACATCAACGAGCAGCTGGAGAACGCATTCCAGAACCTGGAGAAGTGGATAAAAGACATCCACAGGCCGCAATTCTACGCGCAGATAGGTGCGCTGGACCAGAGCATCATAGTGGGTGAGAACTCCGTGGGCATCTCGCTGGATAAGTATATGGGCAAAGACTACCCTCTCTACAAGAAATACTACTCACAGCAGCAACGGGAAAGCATGCGCAGAGACCAGATAGTACCCGACTGCCTGATGTTTTACCTGATGAGCGTTTACCCCATGGACAACTTTGACACCCGCACGCAGCTGGAGCGTGACCTGCACGTGGCAAAAATAATGTGGGTGGTGAACAAAGCCATGGAGAAACAAGCCTTCAACACACAATTCTACTGGACTGTGGACAAGTACGTGAACCTGCGAAAAGGGATGGGCGTGAAAGAGCTGCTCGAGGAGAAAGACTACAGCCAATTGATAAAACTGCACAAAGAACTAAATCCATAACACTACACATGACTAGAAAAACACTGACGCTCATCGCCTGCGTGATGGCCTCGCTGGCCGTATGCATGGGGAAGAAGATAGAGCTGAAAGACATCACGGAGGGCACCTTCGCCCCCAAGTACGTAACCGGCATCCGCCCACTAGAGGGCACAGACAAGTATTGCAAGATATCAGAAGACGGCCAGCAAATCATCATGGCCTCTTTCCGCAAGGGGGCAAAGCCCACCGTGGCTTACCAAATAGCCGACAGCGACACCAGCCGCATACAATATATAGACGGCTACAGCTTCAGCCCAGACGGCAAGCGCATACTTATCCGCACTGACTACAAGCCCGTATATCGCCGTTCTTTCCACGCCCGCTACTTCATCTATGACAGGGAAAACGAGCGACTCACGCCACTGACCGACCACGCAGACCTGCAGGTGGCCACCTGGTCGCCAGATTCGCGCCACGTGGCCTATGTGAGGGGCAACAACCTATACATCCACGACGGCGAAAAGGAGACGCAAGTGACTAAGGACGGCAAGACAAACGAGGTCATCAACGGACTGCCCGACTGGGTATACGAAGAAGAGTTTACCTTCAACAAGGCCTTCGCGTGGGACGCCGACGGCAGCGGTATCGTGTGGATACGCTTCGACGAAAGCCAAGTGAAAACCTGCGCCCTACAGCTTTTCAAGGGTCTCTCGCCCGAAAGGCAAGCCTACGCCAACTATCCTGGCGAATACGCCTACAAGTATCCCAAGGCGGGCGAGGAGAACAGCAAGGTAAGCGTGTGGAGCTATGAGCTGGCCACGGGCGCCACAAGGCAGATACAACTGCCCATGCCCCACGACGGCTACATACCGAGAGTGCTTTCCACCAGCAAGAAAGGTAACGTGCTGGTTTACACCATGAACCGCCACCAAGATACATTAAAGGTCTATACCGTCAATCCCGTCACAACAGAGAACCGCCTGCTGATAGAAGAGACCGTACCCAAATACGTGAAAGAAGAAATCCTGGACTGGATTGCCATCACCGACAAGAACATCCTCTTGCCCAGTGACCGTGACGGCTACATGCACCTCTACCTCTACGACCTCAACGGCCAGCTGGTCAGGCAAGTGGAAAAGGGTGACTATGACGTGACCGACGTATATGGCTATGACGAGAAACGGGGCGACACCTACTTCCAGGCGGCTATGCTGAACCCCATGGACAGGCAAATATATGTGGCCCACAAGAACGGCCATGTGGAAAGGCTCACCGATGCCGAGGGTTACAACCAAGCCATCTTCGCTGGAGACTTCAGCTATTTCCTCAACACATGGTGCGACTATGCCCATCCCTACGTATTTACCACCAGCGACCGCAAAGGAAAAATCGTGGAAATCGTGGAAGACAACCACGAATTGGTGGAAAAACTGAAAGAATACGAGGATTGGACTCAGAGGGAACCTTTCTCGTTCACCACCTCCGAAGGAGTTACCTTGAACGGCTGGATGGTGAAACCCGCGAATTTCGACAAGTCGAAGAAATATCCGGTCATCCTCTTCCAATACTCCGGCCCAGGCAACCAGCAAGTGCTGAACGCCTGGCAAAGCGGAAGCATGGGCGGAGGAGGAGCCTTTGACTATTACCTGGCCAGCCAAGGATATATCATAGCTTGCGTAGACGGCCGCGGAACAGGAGCCAGAGGCGCGGAATTCGAGAAATGCACCTACCTGAGACTGGGAGACCTGGAATCTAAAGACCAAGTGGAGACCGCCCTCTACATGGGCTCACTGCCCTATGTAGACAGCCAGCGCATCGGCATTTGGGGATGGAGCTATGGCGGATTCAACACATTGATGAGCATGAGCGAAGGCAGGCCCGTGTTCCGTGCGGGAGTAGCGGTGGCACCTCCCACGAACTGGAAGTTCTATGACACCATCTATACGGAACGATACATGCGCACGCCACAGGAAAACGCAGAGGGATACAAGACCAATCCCATGGAGCGGGCTAGCCAGCTGCATGGGGCGTTGCTGATTTGCCATGGCGTGGCGGACGACAACGTACATCCGCAAAACACCTTCGAGTATTCAGAGGCGCTGGTGCAAGCAGACAAAGACTTCAAGGAACTTTTCTATGTGAACCGCAACCATGGCATCTCTGGCGGAAATACCCGACACCACCTGTTGCGCCAAATCACGCAATGGTTTAACGAGCACATGAAGTAACAATCCTCGTCACCCCAACACAATATCGAGCAGGTCGCTGAAGCGGTTAATGATATAGTCAGCCCCGGCGACCTGCAGTTCTTCCACGTCGCCATTACCATAAGTCACACCGCAAGCCGTCACGCCCGCGTTCTTGCCCATCAGGATATCATACTTGGTATCGCCCACCACCAAGGCTTCACCAGCCGCTGCCTGGCAATGGGCCAACGTGAGCAATACTGGGTCGGGAGCGGGCTTGGCCCGGGGCACGTCGTCACCGCCCAACACAAAGGTGATGATATCCTCCAGCCCCAGTTCCACCACAAAGTCTTTCACGGAATGGTGTCCCCTGCTGCTGGCGATGGTCACCCTTACCCCCTTGGCATGCAACTCGCAAATGGTATCCACCACGCCAGGAAAAGACGAGACTCTTCCAGGACGATTGTTCAGCTTGAAAAACTCGCGATAAGTGTCCGCGCATAGTTGCCCCATCCGCTCTGTCATGCCAGGATAAAGTGCGATAAAGCATTCCGCCAGCGGCAAGCCTATAGTCTTGGCGCATTCCTCCCTCGACCTTTCCTCCAAATGAAGGGAATGGATGGTTTGCGACATGGTATCGGTAATAAGCGAACGGGTATCGCCCATGGTGCCGTCAAAGTCCAATATCAATAACTTATAGCGTATAGAAGCCATGTCCATCAGTCTTTTGCTTGGGGAAATGCCTGTTTCAATTCTTGGCGGATGAAGCGGGGCGTATACCCTAACGGGCTTTGGGCGACTTCCTCGGGCGTTCCTGTGGCCAGCACTTGCCCGCCATTCCTTCCTCCCTCAGGCCCCATATCTATGATATAGTCCGCCAACTTGATGACATCCAGGTTGTGCTCTATGATGATGACCGTGTTGCCCCTATCGACCAATTTATTGAGCACATCCATCAAGATGCGGATATCCTCGAAATGGAGTCCCGTGGTAGGCTCATCCAGGATATAGAGCGTTTTTCCCGTGTCTTTCTTGGCCAGTTCCGTAGCCAACTTCACTCGTTGGCTTTCTCCACCCGACAACGTAGTCGAACTTTGCCCTAACTTGATATAGCCCAGTCCGACGCTCTGCAACGCCTTTATCTTCGGCAATATCTGCGGCACGTTCTCGAAAAACTCCACGGCCTGGTTAATGGTCATGTCCAGCACGTCAGCTATGGACTTTCCCTTGAATCTCACCTCCAACGTCTCTCTGTTATATCGCTTGCCATGGCATACCTCGCAAGGCACCATCACGTCGGGCAGGAAATTCATCTCAATGGTCTTGTACCCATTGCCGCCACAAGCCTCACAGCGGCCTCCCTTCACGTTAAAAGAGAAACGGCCTGGTTTATATCCTCTTATCTTCGCCTCGGGCAAGTGGACAAACAACGACCTTATCTCGCTGAACACGCCCGTATAAGTGGCGGGATTGCTCCTCGGAGTGCGGCCTATGGGACTTTGGTCCACGTTCACCACTTTGTCTATCAGTTCCATGCCCTCAATGCTATCATAGGGCATGGGATTCTTCAAGGACCTATAGAAATGCTGCGAGAGAATGGGCTGCAAGGTCTCGTTGATGAGCGTGGACTTACCAGAGCCAGACACACCCGTCACGACTATGAGCTTGCCCAAAGGGAAGTCCACGTCAACATGCTTCAGGTTATTACCACTCGCACCCTTGAGCCTGATATATTTGCCATTGCCCTCGCGCCGGGTGGCGGGAACGGGTATTTCCAATTCCCCGTTGAGATATTGGGCCGTTATAGTATGGGTGCGCAACATATCCGCAGGCGTTCCCTGGAACACCACTTCCCCACCCTTGCGCCCAGCCTTGGGGCCTATGTCCACGATATAATCGGCTGCCAACATCATGTCTTTGTCGTGCTCGACCACGATGACCGTGTTGCCCAAGTCACGAAGTTCTTTCAAGGAATGTATCAACCGCTCATTGTCTCGTTGGTGGAGGCCTATGCTTGGCTCGTCAAGGATATAAAGCACATTCACCAACTGGCTGCCTATCTGCGTGGCCAACCTAATGCGCTGGCTCTCTCCTCCCGAAAGGCTGGCGGACTGCCTGTTGAGGGAAAGATAGTCCAAGCCGACCTCCAAGAGGAAATCAACCCGGGAACGCAATTCTTTCAATATCTCCGCGGCTATCTTGCGCTCTTTCGACCCTAGATACTCTTCCGCCTGCGATAGCCATTCCTTCAGGTCCCGCATATCCATGTTGGCGGCCTCGGAAATATTCTTGTCCCATATCCTATAAGAAAGGGACTCCCGTTTCAACCTTCTGCCTTCACACTCTGGGCAAACCACCTGGGCCAAGAATTGGCCGGCCCACTTCTGGCCGCCCGCACTGTCGTCCAACTCCATGGCATCCCGAAGATATTTCACCACCCCGTCAAAAGGAACATAGTAATCACTGGAGGTGTGCACCTTCTCCTTATCTACCCTGACACTCTCCAACGTACCATAAAGAATCTTTTGCATGGCATCCTCGGGTATTTCCTTGATAGCTGTCTTCAGGGTAAGTCCCCTGGCTTCCAAAATACTTTCTATCTGCCAGAATATCATCTGGTTCTTATACTTTCCAAGGGGGACAATACCACCCGCGTAGATGCTCTCCTCGGGATTGGGTATCACCTTGTCCAAGTCTATCTCGTTGATGACTCCCAACCCTTTGCATCGGGGACAAGCACCCTCAGGAGAATTGAACGAGAAGATATTGGGTGCAGGGTCGCCATAAGCCAACCCCGTAACAGGATCCATGAGTCGCTTGGAGAAGTTTTTCAGTTCTCCAGTGTCCTTGTCCATCACCATCAACACGCCATCTCCTTGCTTCATGGCTATCTGCACGCTCTTGCGCAACCGCTCATCGTCCCTGTCCCGTACAGCCAACTTGTCTATCACCACTTCTATATTGTGGTTTTTATAGCGGTCCACCTTCATGCCCTGGCTGATTTCACAGAGTTCACCATCCACCATGACATTCAGGTAACCTTTTCGTCTCAGGCTTTCGAAGAGCTCTCGGTAATGGCCTTTACGCTGCCTCACCAATGGTGCCAAGACCAGAATGCGCTTGCCCGTATAGTCACGGTGTATCATCTCCAAAACCTGCTCCTCATTATATTTCACCATTTTCTCGCCTGTCAGATAGCTATAGGCCGTACCCGCACGGGCATAGAGCAAGCGCAGATAGTCATAGATTTCCGTAGTGGTGCCCACAGTAGAGCGAGGGTTCTTGTTGGTGGTCTTCTGCTCAATGCTGATGACAGGACTCAAGCCCGTAATCTTGTCCACGTCAGGTCGCTCCATATTGCCCAGGAAATTGCGGGCGTAGGCGGAGAATGTCTCTATATACCTGCGTTGTCCCTCGGCGAATATGGTATCAAAGGCCAATGAGGACTTACCCGAGCCAGAGAGTCCCGTGATAACCGTCAGTGAATTGTGGGGAATCTCCACGTCCACGTTTTTCAGGTTGTGGACACGGGCTCCCCATACATTTATCTTCTCGTCTTCTCGATTCATGCTTATACCTACTATTATAAAATATGATGAGGAACGGGCAAATGGGTCACTCCATGGTAGAGGATCCCTCGGTATATCCCCGCAACAGGTTTACGTCTCGCTTGATGGTGTAATCCCTGCCGTCCGCTCCCTTCGCTTTCACCAACACGAAATATACGCCTTGCTTCACGTCTTTGCCTTTATAGGTTCCGTCCCATCCTCCCGCAGGGTCGTTCCACTCATAAAGTTTCTGTCCCCAACGGTTGAAGATTGTGGCATGAAACTCCACGATGCTGCGATATCCAGGCTTTACCCTATAAATATCATTGATACCGTCGCCGTTGGGAGAGAAAGCGTTGGGCATATAGAGTTGGCTTTCCGACACTTCCACGGTGAAGGGCGTGTCTTGCATGTCATATTCTACGACCATTTCGCCTTGAGTGAACTTGGCATAGGGCACCATACTGTAATTGCCCGTATCTGTCAGCGTGACTTCTGTTTGCTCCTCGTAGCGTATCATGTAGGCATCTTGCTCTCCCTCCCGATAGAAACGCCACTCATAATGGGCATCCCATCCATCAGCGTCTATAGGGTTCATTTTGAGCGAGACAGCAATAGGAGCTGAACCTGCGAAGGTTTCTCCCTCCTCGCTATTTCCATCGGAATCCGTAAACACAGCGGAAGGAATGACGCTTGGATAGGTCTGCGCCCGCGCTGGCAATGACGCCAAGATGAGCCTCGTACCCAAAGCGATAAGTAAGAAAATACGTATCATAGTCAAAATATTAACGCGAAGATACGAAAAAGTTAAGAGAAGAATAGTGTCGGATAAGAGAATTTTTGTATTTTTGCAAGCAGATGTGTAAAAACGATTGACATGACACGATTTTTAAGATACAGTTTGCTCTTGATGGCGATGGTATGCGCTGTCGGTGTCTATGCCCAAACCACCAAGTGGAGGGATATCTATAAAGTGAAAAAGAAAGACACCATTTTTGGCATCGCCAACAAATATGGCATCTCCATGCCCGAACTGATGGACGCCAATCCTGAGATGAAAGTAAGCGGATACGTATTGAAGAAGGGCGACACACTGTTCATTCCTTTCGCCAAGGGAACGCAGCCCAGTGCGGTGGCCCAAGGCAGCACCCTCACCACCAAGGCACAAAAGAAAGCCGCTTCCAAGGCCATCAAGATAGGCGTGATGCTTCCCCTGCACGACGTGGATGGTGATGGCCGCAGGATGGTGGAATATTACAGGGGAATGCTGATGGCATGCGACGACCTGAAACGGCAAGGCATCTCCACGAACATCCACGCATGGAACGTGCCTATCGATGCTGACATCCGGCAGGCATTGCTGCAGAATGGTGCCAATGAGTGTGACATCATTTTCGGTCCCCTCTACACAAAACAAGTAGACGCATTAGCGGAATTCTGCAAGAACTACGAAATCAAGATGGTTATCCCGTTCTCCATAGAAAGCAACGCCGTAGACCGCAACAAGCAGGTATTCCAAGTGTACCAAAGCCCCATGGACTTGAATGAAGATGCCATCAAAGCTTTCCTCAATAGATTCCCAAACGCCCACCCCGTCTTCATAGACTGCGCAGACAACACTTCCCAAAAGGGCACGTTCACCATGGGACTAAGAACAATGCTGGAAAAGAAAAACATCTCCTACAACCTCACCAGCCTGAAATCACCAGAAGAGTCTTTTGCCAAGGCATTTGACCGCACTAAGCAAAACGTGGTCATATTGAATTCAGCGCGTTCGCCGCAACTGACAGAAGCGCTCAACAAGCTGGATGCCATGACGAGCAAATACCCTGGACTGGTCGTCTCGCTTTTCGGCTACACGGAGTGGCTCATGTATACAGGCTATAACCTGGACAGGTTCTTCAAATACGACACTTACATCCCCTCCACATTCTATTACAACAGCAGTTCAGCCAAGACCATCGAGCTGGAGAACAGCTATCGTTCATGGTTCCATGGGCCTATGCAGCAAGCCCTGCCCCGCTTTGCTCTCACGGGGTATGATCATGCGCAATATTTCATACAGGGCGTGTATAAGTATGGAAAGAACTTCGTGGGCAAACGTTCACAAAACAGCTACCGCCCCGTGCAGACGCAACTGCACTTCAAGAAGAGCGGAAAGGGAGGTTACCGCAACCAAAACTTCCAATTGATACACTATACATTCAATCGGCAGATAGAGTCGATAAACTACTAGCGGGAATGAGAGCGAAAATCTATACCTTGGCCATGGCGTTGTTTGCGGTGGCTCTCAATGCCCAGGCACAAATAGGCGAATACCGCAACAACCTGTCAATAGGCTTTAATGGCGGTTACGTGCTCAGCAGCGTGGGCTTCGACCCTGAAGTTCCCCAAGGCCAACATGGCGGCATCACGGGAGGCTTAAGCTTTCGATATGTCTGCGAGAAATACTTCAAGACCATCTGCTCCATTTACGCTGAGGTAAACTACGCCTCCATAGGATGGAAAGAAGACATCAAGACCCTGAACGACCAGCCTGTTATCAACCCCGTCACAGGACTGCCCGAAGAGTACAGCCGCACCATCAACTATGTGCAGGTGCCCATATTCGCCCACCTGGCCTGGGGAAAAGAAGACAAGGGGCTTAATTTCTTCGTGAACCTGGGTCCACAGTTTGGCTGGTATCTCAGCGAAAGCACCAAGACCAATTTTGAGTTTGACCAACGCAACACCGACCCTGAAACAGGGCGCAGCAACACCATCGTGGCACAAGACACCATGGCCATCAAAAACAAGTTTGACTATGGCATTGCCGTGGGAGCTGGCATGGAGTACAGCGTTCCCCGCGTGGGACATTTCTTGCTGGAAGCTCGCTATTATTACGGCCTGGGCAACATCTACGGCGCGAGCAAACGCGATTATTTCGGAAAAAGCAACTTCGGCAATATCGTCGTGAAACTATCATACTTGTTTGATATCACCAAAACCCGTAAAAAACAACAAAAATGAATACTACTATCCAAAAGAAACTCAATGATAATCCCCGCTTGAGATGGGCAACCCTCTTCATCGTGGCCTTACCCATGATGATGGCTTACTTCATCACCGACGTGATGGCTCCACTGGAAACCATGCTGGAAGCCCCCGTCTCCGAAGGCGGACTAGGATGGCCCAGCAGCGACTATGGCGTGTTCTCGGGAGCTTACGGGTTTATCAACGTATTCTTGGCCATGCTCTTCTTTGGCGGTATCATCCTTGACAAGATGGGCATTCGCTTCACGGGCAACTTCGCTTGCGGCCTGATGGTAATAGGTGCGCTTATCAAGTACTACGCCATTGCCCATGTGTCGCCAGACACCACCACCTATATCAACATTCCATTGATAGGCGGATATACGGGGCTTGACCACGCCATCAAAGACCAAGTGCTGATAGCGGCCTTGGGCTTCTCCATCTTCGGCATGGGTGCCGAAATCATGGGCATCACCGTCACCAAGGCCATCACCAAATGGTTTACGGGTTATGAGCTGGCCCTGGCCATGGGCATACAGGTGGCATTGGCCAGGATGGGTACAGCTTTCACTTTCTTTGTCAGCGTCCCCATAGCCAAGGCTTTCTCCCTATCCACGCCGCTGCTATTGGGCGCCTGCCTGTTGATAGTGGGCTTCTTGCTATGGTTGGCCTACAACGTACTGGACATCCGCTTCGACCGCAGCGACACCCAGGCCAAGGCCACTACCTCCAACGGTGAGGATGAGAAGTTCCATCTCAGGGACTTGGGACTTATCTTCCGCAATCCTGGTTTTTGGCTTATCACTGCCATGTGCCTTTGCTTCTATGGCGGCATATTCCCGTTCTTGAAATTCGCCACCAAATTGATGGTATTCAAATATGGCGTAGACGAGACCTACGCAGGATGGATACCTTCGCTGATGCCTTTCGGCACTATCATCCTCACGCCCCTGTTCGGCAGCATCTACGACAAGATAGGAAAAGGCGCCACGCTGATGCTTATCGGCTCCCTAATCCTTACCATGGTGCATGTGCTTTTCGCCCTTCCCGTATTGGAGACCACTTGGTTCGCTGTCGTGCTCATCATGTTGCTGGGTGTGGCTTTCGCCTTGGTGCCCAGCGCGCTATGGCCGTCTGTGCCCAAGATAATCCCCATCAAGCAATTGGGCAGCGCCTATTCCATCATTTTCTATATCCAGAACATAGGTCTTACGCTTATTCCCATGTACATGGGCACTGTCATAGGCAAGCACACCGTGAACGGCGTGCCTAACTTCACAGTCCCCATGATGACCTTCGCGGGCTTCGGGGTAGCCGCCGTGCTGTTTGCCGTCGCACTGAAGATACTCAACTCCAGGAACCATTACCACCTGGAAGAGCCCAACATACAGAAATAACCTAACCGAACAAGCATAAAAGGAGGTACTATGAAAATAACACTTGAAAACTTTGCCACGGAGTATGTAGACCCCATCGAGCAACTGGAGATTGACAAGTTCGTATGCAACGAGATGAGCCGGCAGATTCACCGCTACATCAAGGCCATGTCGGGCACTAAACAGGCCATGCTCCGCTTCGAGGAAAACCTGTCTTCGCTCACGGTACCAGAGAAAGAAGAGGCCATCGCCAAGTACATAGACCTGAACCGCAGAGCGTTGGACGGGCTTGATTTCAAGGTGATATTGGCGCGGGCTATCGCCAATTACTGCGACACTTACCAGTACATGCTGGAGTTCATCAACAACAAGCGCAAGATGATCTACTACTATGTACGCATGAAAGAGAAATACATACGCTTCCATGAGGTGTTCGAGAAAGACGGAAAATTTGGCATCAAGGATTACAAGGGCGATATACTTATCTCGCCCAGCTATGATTTCCTGCGCCCTGTCTACGTTTATACGGACGACCTAAGCACGATGCCATTCATCGCCCAGAAAGACGGAAAGATGGGACTTGTCTACCCTGATGGGAAAGACACTGTCTTCGCCGATTTCGTCTACGACGAGATAGAGTTACGGGAAGAGTATCCCTTCTTTGAGGCGGTGAAAGGCGACGAGCGGGGATACATAGACAAGGACGGACAATTCCAAACGATATAGACCATGACGCACACAGGCGTACGTGGAGAAAACGCAAGCGAGCCAATGCCATAATCAAATGACATCTCACAGCCATCCACCTGCCTGTGCGACAATTCACCATGGAAGGATCAAATAAAACCGCCAAACATTTGGCGGTTTCAAGTAAAAATAGTAATTTTGCACCCGATTTAACCCGCAAGGGGATGGTTCCGTAGCTCAGTTGGATTAGAGCAACAGCCTTCTAAGCTGTGGGTCTTGGGTTCGAACCCCAACGGAATCACGAAACTTAAGGGTGGTATTTCCACCCTTTTTTATTGTTTTTCAGGGGGTTGCGATTTTATGATGGTAGGCCGTATAGGCTAGTGGGGTTGAAACTTCACTGGTTTATAGGCCACAATATACCATCTATGACACTTGATGCACGGGGCATTTCCAGGCATGGGCTAGCGGGGGAATGTCAAGAAATCCTACTTCCACGCTCTTGCGGGAACGAAAGCCCCAGGCAGCCCATGTACAGGCGGCGGGAAACGAAACTAGTTGCGAAGGGTCACGAAACTAGTTTCATCGGCCATCGCAACTAGTTGCGTGGGGCGACGCAACTAGTTGCGTTTTTCCTCGCGCCCAAGCCGCCTCCAGCACCACCCTGGCTTTGTCAAGATTTATTCACTCTTTCATCCCCCCTCCCATGCACGTTGCCCACAATACCTATGCGTATACCCAGGCACCGCGAGGCAAGAGCTGAAAACAAAACCTTGCCTTATCATCTCACCCGCAAGACAATGCGCTTATAGGCGGTTAAGTTGGGCGTGCCATCATCGGTCACTTCCAATATCAGGTGGATGGTCTTCCCCGACGCGTCATGCGGCACAGCCACATGGCAAAGAGGAAGTTTCCCGCTCTTTACCGCTACCTTATCTTTATAAGTACTCGGCTCCGCGTACACCGACCAGTTATATGATAAGTTGTCATTGTCGACATCCTCTGACTGGGAGGCATCGAAAGTCAACGTCTCGCCGGCTTTTGCATCAACATACAGGCATCGCAAGGAACGTTCCCCGTTCACGATGGCCACGGGATGATGGTTGGCGGCTTCAAATCTGTCTGTAGCCGCCCATCGCATGCGAGCCTCGAAGTCGTTCCAGATATGGCGTTGCCACTTATTGATGGCCTGCACGCCCTCTGGTGCGCTCACGTACATATAATAAGGGTCATACTGCGTTTCGTCTTTTCCGCTCTTTTCAATAAAGTCCATGCCTCTCAAACCACTCTGTTTCTCTTTCGAGAAACGGCCGCCCCAACCTCCATAATCCACGCTGTCCGGCACGTTAAGGCCATTGGCATACAGATAGAGAAATGCGGGAGAATCTCCCTCTGTGGCCCAGATCCTATTCGGATAAACCTTCCCAAGAGAGCCATGGCACTGGATGTGACCTTTTATCCACTCATCTGAAGGCGGCCAACCATACACGTGTTTATTGCGGATATACAGGATGTCGGGAAAATTATGCGCTATCCACGCTCCAGCGTCATCTTGTCCCAAAATGTCATAAATACGGATTTTACCCAAGAACCGCTTGAGCTCACTTTCGCTACGGGTATGCTTCACTTTCCAAATGGCCTGGGCAATGGTGTTCATACCGCCCCATGCAGTCAACCAAACGGGGCGATTATCTCCTTTCTTGTCCACCGCCGCTATAATCAACTCCGAGCCAGGAGAATCTTTCCCCTCTCCCACTCCATCCATATTGGAAACGGCTTGCCCCCGCTTGACAATGGAACGCAGATAATCTAAATCGGGATAGCCTGGATCGTGTTTTTTCAGCCTGGGCAAGACCTCGCCAAAACACTCTACAACCTCTCTTACCTTCCCTGTCCTATCAGGGTCAGTCACCCATGCTTGAGAACTTATCAAGCCTTCAATATCATAGACATTTGAGCAAACCAGCAAATGTATCATCGACTGCATGTCGTCAGGATCCGCCCCGCCTAAATCGGTCGTGACTATCACCCTATTTTTCTCGTTAGGCAAAAGGGATTGAGCTAAGGCCCATTGGGCAAGCAACGGAACAAAGAGCAACAAAATAGCAACAAATTTCTTCATAAAACGCGCAAAACAAAGAAAAATAAAAAATCCCGCCATTGGAGGTTGACGGGTACCTAATGTTTACACAACGGAATAATCCTTATTGTGATTTGCTAAAAACTCTCCGCAAATATAAGATTTCTTTCCCAAATCCACAAGCATCCGATGAAAAATTTCCGCTTTAGCGCATAGTTTTAGGATTGATTAACAGACTGGCGTTTTTTCAAGAACATTCTTTTGGGGAGAAACCATTTTTTACTGAACACTAGCATGATTTCGATATAAGATTCCATTCACACCATCCTCTTTCACCCCTGCCTGCCGAGACTTGGGGAACGCTTTTGAAAATACAGACAGCATGGAAGTATAAGTGGCTCAAAAAAACGCAGTAGTACTTCGACCATGATCGCAGTACTACTGAAATCGAAAAGCAGTAGTACTGCGATGGCCAATGCAGTACTACTGCTTTTTTAGCTCATATTTTAGAGAGGAACAAAGGGACATATTCCCTTCCGTCTACACCTAAAGTCCAAGCTTATCATTCATCTATACTCCAAGGACGTTCTCGCTTGCCAAACATCAAAGGAGCGAACTTTTCAACCCTGGAGGAAAGCGGCATAAAGACTATCAGTTGACCGTGATGTGGAAGCAACCTTGTTTCACCTCGTACTTGACATAGCAACGCCGCTGCTCACGGAAGTCTCGCAACACCTCGCTGAGTATCCACTTCAAGGTATCGTTGCGCACCTCACGACGCTTCTCGCCTGGCGGTTCCACGGTCTTGTAGCGATTGTAACAGATGTCAAAGGTAGTGCCATAGAGGTGGCAGCTGTTTTCCTTGGCGTTAAGGTTACGACCCTGCAACTTGGCCACATCGTCCTTGCTGCGCAACACGCTGGTCACGATCACTTGGTGGAGGGGCACGCCCTTGATCTGGAGCGAGTCGAAAAAGGCACGGCCTATGTCTTGCAACAACACCGAGGCACGGGGCACAAGATAAGGGATACTGCTAGTCAGCTTATCCACGTGGCAAAAAGGATTACTCTCTATATACACCAACTCCGACATGCGATGTTCCGCCTCGGCCCTATCCTTCACGGGCTCCACGCCCCACCTACTGGCCGCCAGCAGTTGCACGTCGTTTTGGTCGGGAAAAGTATTCCCAAAGTGGGGCACGCTCCAAATACGATGCCTGGCCACCGTACCATCAGCGTTGAAGAAACGGGACTTCCCGTCCGCTTGGGCGGTGCTCATGGGCAACGGGGCATGGGCCAACACGGCCAGCAAGTCTACTCCCAGGCTATCCACAACGGCGACCTTCTCCTCCTTAGGCTCTGCCACGCCAGGGAAGACGCACCTCACCAACGCCAATAGCGCCACGCAAGAGAGAAACCCCAAGGTATACTGCCGCTTGGTGACCTTAAAGTTTCTCCACTTCTTGAGAGCGGATACTCCTTTGTCCTCTCTTATATTGAACGGGAATTTTCTCATATGCCAGGTTTCTCCATCTAAAGAATCTGGCGCGAAGTTACGAATAATCCGCGAGAAAACGCATATCATCGAAAAAGAAATAGATGGTCATGCCCCGCAAACGTGTCCTACCCCTTCCCCGACTCGTTATCCATCCTTGCGGACAAGGACATATTTATGGTTAAAACCTTGCGTATTCAGAATATATTTCGTACTTTTGCAACGTCGTATACACAGACCCTAACAAGAAAGCAAGTTGATAGAGAAACATATCGTATTAGAGGATATAGACCCCGTGGTCTTCTATGGTGCCAACAACAGCCACCTGCTCATGATAAAGTCGCTTTTCCCCAAACTGCGCGTCGCCGCCAGAGACAACGTCATACGACTGCTGGGGGACGAGGAACAGATGGCAAAGGCGGAAGAAGACATAGAGACCATGCGCAAGCATGTGTTGAAATACAACCAACTGGGCGAGGAAGACATACTGGACATCATCAAGGGAAGGCAACCCAAGGTGGACGAAGGAAGGGACGTATTGGTATACAACATATCCGGCAAGCCCATCAAGAGCCGCGGCGAAAACCAGCGGAAACTGGTGGAGGCCTATGAGAACAACGACATGGTGTTTGCCATTGGCCCAGCGGGAACTGGCAAGACATACCTGAGTATCGCCCTGGCGGTGAAAACTCTCAAGGAAAAAGGCGCGAGGAAACTGATACTCTCCAGGCCCGCCGTGGAGGCCGGCGAGAAACTGGGCTTCCTGCCAGGTGACATGAAAGAGAAGATAGACCCCTATCTGCAGCCCCTCTACGACGCTTTGGAAGACATGCTGCCCGCCATCAAGTTGCAAGACATGATGGACAAGCACGTGATACAGATAGCCCCACTGGCCTTCATGAGAGGAAGGACACTCAACGACGCCGTGGTAATACTCGACGAGGCACAAAACACCACCCCGCAACAAATCAGGATGTTCCTCACCCGAATGGGCACCAACTCGAAGATGATCATCACGGGCGACCTTACCCAAATAGACTTGCCCCACAACCAGACTTGCGGGCTGAAGGAGGCCATCAGCATACTGGAAGGCGTAAAAGGCATTGGCGTGGTGAGGCTTGGAGAGAAAGATATCGTGCGCCATAAACTGGTGACGCGCATCGTCAACGCCTATGATGCCTACGACAAAAAAAGAACAAATAAAAACATAGCAAAATGACAAAAGCATTAACCCAAACCGATTTTCACTTCAACGGACAGAAAAGCGTTTACCATGGAAAGGTGCGCGACGTGTACAACATCAATGACGACCTGATAGTGATGGTGGCCACAGACCGCATTTCAGCCTTCGACGTAGTGTTGCCCAAGGGCATCCCCTTCAAGGGACAAGTGCTCAACCAGATAGCCGCCAAGTTTCTGGACACCACCACGGACATCTGCCCCAACTGGAAGCTGGCCACTCCAGACCCCATGGTGACCGTAGGACTGAAATGCGAGGGCTTTAAAGTGGAGATGATCATACGCTCCATCCTTACGGGCAGTGCCTGGAGGGCCTACAAGGACGGCTGCCGCGAGCTTTGCGGCGTGAAGTTGCCAGAAGGCATGAGGGAGAACGAGCGTTTCCCAGAGCCTATCATCACGCCTACCACCAAAGCTGACGAGGGCCATGACCTGAACATCTCCAAGGAGGAAATCATCGCACAAGGCATCATGAGCCGCGAAGATTACGAAATCGTAGAGGATTATACCCGCAAGATATTCCAGCGCGGACAGGAAATAGCCAAGAGGCAAGGCCTCATCTTGGTGGACACGAAGTATGAGTTTGGCAAGCGTGACGGCAAAATCTACCTCATTGACGAGATTCACACTCCCGACTCCAGCCGCTACTTCTACGCTGACGGCTACGAGGAGAAACTGGAGAAAGGCGAGCCACAAAAGCAACTCTCCAAAGAGTTCGTGCGCCAATGGCTGATAGAGCACAACTTCATGAACGAGCCTGGGCAGACCATGCCCGAAATCACGGACGAATATGCCGAGAGCGTGAGCGAAAGATACATAGAACTGTTTGAGCGTATCACTGGCGAGAAGTTTGACAAGGCCGCGGAAGAGGGTGACATAGCCGCCAGAATAGAGAAAAACGTGAGCGACTACCTTGCCATACGCAAGTAACGGCACCCAAGATGGCATTCAAGCAGGAGGAAATAAAGCCTTACGGAGGGGCTGACGGCAAAGGCGAAGAGGTGGAGCGGATGTTTGACAACATCGCTCCCACCTATGACAAACTTAACCATCGGCTCTCCTGGGACATAGATAAGTGGTGGCGCAAGAAAGCCATTCGGCATTTGGCCGCTTTCAAGCCCAGGAGAATACTCGACGTGGCTACGGGAACGGGTGATTTCGCCATACAGGCGGCCCACTCGTTGGAGCTGGAGAGCGTCATTGGCGTGGATATCTCAGAGGGCATGATGGAAATAGGCAGACAGAAGGCTTCCGAAGAAGGGCTAGACGATGTCATCCGCTTCCAAAAGGAAGACTGCATGGACCTGGGATTCCCCAAGGAAACCTTCGACGCAGTCATCGCCGCATTTGGAATCCGCAACTTCCAAGACCTGGAAAGAGGATTAAGGGAAATCTACCGCGTGCTGAAAGATGGTGGCGAAATGGCGTTACTGGAGCTCACCACGCCCGTAAGTTTCCCCTGGCGACAACTTTTCAGGCTCTATTCCCACAGCGTACTGCCCTTATACGGCAAAATGATATCGGGCGACAAGGCCGCTTATTCCTACCTCACGAAGACCATCGACGCTTTCCCGCAGGGAGAAACCATGATGGACGTGTTGCGCAAGATTGGCTTCACGGAAGTAGGTTTCCAGCGCCTTACATTTGGCATATGCACCATGTATTACGCAACTAAATAACGCACTTATGGACAAGTATGGATTAATAGGCTATCCCTTGGGGCATTCCTTCTCAATGAGTTATTTCAACGAGAAATTCAAGAGCGAGAATATCGATGCCGAGTATATCAACTTCGAAATACCCAGGATAGAGGCCTTGGCGGAAGTGGTAAACACCAACCTCAACCTGCGTGGCCTCAACGTGACCATTCCCTACAAGGAAAAAGTGATGGACTATTTGGACTACATCAGTCCAGAGGCAAGAGCCATCGGAGCCGTAAACGTCATCAGGGTAGAACATAAAGGCAAAAAGAACATACTAAAGGGCTACAACAGTGACGTAATAGGTTTCACCGAAAGCATAGAGCCGCTATTGGAACGTTTCCACAAGAAAGCGTTGGTGCTGGGCACGGGAGGTGCCGCCAAAGCCATCTCGTACGGGCTGAAGAAGCTAGGGCTAGAAACCGTTTATGTAAGCCGATTCGAAAAACCCAACACCATACAATACAGCCAGATAACGCCCGAAATCATCAAGGAGCATAACGTCATCGTCAATTGCACGCCATGCGGCATGTTTCCCCACACAGAGGAATGTCCCATGTTGCCCTATGAGGCCATGGACACAAAGACTTTGCTCTATGACCTGATATATAATCCCGACCAGACGCTATTCATGAGAAAAGGAGCGGCCTATGGAGCTACCACCAAAAACGGGCTGGAAATGCTTCTGCTGCAAGCTTTCGCCAGCTGGGAATTTTGGGAAGGAAAAGATTAAGGAATTGGCATATATAAACTTTATCACCAAACAAAAGTGGACAACAGATACTTACACAGAGGCGTGAGCGCCGCCAAGGAAGACGTGCACAACGCCATCAAGAACATAGACAAGGGAATATTTCCCCAGGCATTCTGCAAAATCATCCCTGACATACTGGGCGGAGACCCAGAGTATTGCAACATCATGCACGCGGACGGAGCGGGCACCAAGTCATCACTTGCCTATATGTACTGGAAGGAGACGGGCGACCTGAGCGTGTGGAAGGGAATAGCACAGGATGCCATCGTGATGAATACCGATGACCTGCTCTGCGTGGGAGCGGTAGACAACATCCTCGTGTCGAGCACCATCGGCAGGAACAAGATGTTGGTGCCAGGCGAGGTAATATCGGCCATCATCAATGGCACAGACGAGCTGCTGGCCGAAATGAGAGCCATGGGCATTGGCATCTATCCCACTGGGGGAGAGACCGCAGACGTAGGCGACTTGGTGCGCACTATCATCGTGGACTCTACGGTTACATGCCGTATGAAGCGAAAAGACGTGATTGACAACGCAAATATACGCCCGGGAGACGTGATTGTAGGACTGAGCAGCACAGGACAAGCCACATACGAAAAGAAATATAATGGCGGCATGGGCAGCAATGGACTTACCAGCGCACGCCACGACGTGTTCGCCAAGTACCTGGCAGAGAAGTATCCCGAAAGCTACGACCATGCCGTACCCGAGGAATTGGTATATAGCGGAAAGTACAAGCTGACCGATGAAATAAGCGGCAGCCCCGTGAATGCGGGCGAACTCGTGCTTTCTCCTACCCGTACCTATGCGCCCGTCATCAAGAAGTTGCTAGACGAGATGCGCCCAGAGATACATGGTATGGTGCATTGCACGGGTGGTGCGCAGACCAAGGTGCTCCACTTCGTGGGCGAGAACTGCAAAGTGGTAAAAGACAACATGTTCCCCGTTCCTCCCCTCTTCCGCGCCATCCAGGAATGTTCTGGCACAGACTGGAAAGAGATGTATCAAGTATTCAACATGGGACATCGCATGGAGATATACGTGCGTCCTGAGATGGCAGACCAAGTAATTGCCATCAGCCAAAGCTTTGGCATAGACGCGCAAATAGTGGGACATATCGAAGAAGGCCTACGTTCACTCACCATCAAGAGCGAATATGGCACCTTTGAATACGCCTAATCCGCTACCGAAAGACAATAGTGACTATACATTATATAATATATAGCGACACAGAATGGCTGACAACAATAGCATATTAGAGAAACTTGACGGACTGGAAAGCAGATACGAGGAAGTTTCCACATTGATTACTGACCCCGACGTGATAGCCGACCAAACCCGATACGTGAAGCTCACCAAGGAATATAAAGACCTGGGCGATATCATGGAGGCTCGCAAGAAATATGTGGCTTGCCTCAATGCCATCAAGGAAGCCAAGGATATTTTGGCCAACGAGAGCGACGCAGACATGAAAGAGATGGCTCGCGAGGAGTTGAATGACAACGAAACCCTACTGCCCAAACTGGAAGAGGATATCAAGATAGCCCTGGTACCCAAAGACCCTGAGGACGCCAAGAACGTGCAAATGGAAATCCGGGCTGGTACAGGGGGCGATGAGGCGGCTCTTTTCGCTGGCGACTTGTTTAATATGTACAAGAAGTTCTGCGACTCAAAAGGTTGGTCTCTCAGCGTGACCAGTGTTTCCGAAGGAGCCGTAGGCGGATACAAAGAAATAGACTTCGCCGTGAGCGGAGTAGACGTTTACGGTACGTTGAAATATGAGTCAGGTGTACACCGCGTGCAACGTGTGCCCGCTACCGAGACACAAGGGCGCATGCACACTTCTGCCGCCACGGTGGCCGTATTGCCCGAGGCTGACAAATTTGAAGTGAATATCAACGAGGGCGATATCAAGTGGGACACATTCCGCTCTAGTGGCGCAGGTGGACAGAACGTCAACAAGGTGGAATCAGGGGTCAGGTTGCGCTATCCCTGGAAAAACCCTATCACAGGAGAAACGGAAGAGATTCTCATCGAATGTACTGAAACACGTGACCAACCCAAGAACAAGGAACGTGCCCTGAGCAGGTTGCGCACTTTCATCTATGACAGAGAACACCAAAAATATGTAGATGACATTGCCAGCCGCAGAAAAAGTTTGGTATCCACGGGAGACCGCAGCGCAAAGATTCGTACCTATAACTTCCCGCAAGGGCGTGTCACAGACCATCGCATCGGATACACTACCCATGACCTGAGCGGTTTTCTCAACGGAGACATCCAGGCAATGATCGACGCACTCACGGTGGCGGAGAACGCCGAAAAACTAAAAGAGAGTGAACTCTAATATAACCCTAAAGTATATATAAGATATCATGAACCGACAACAACTTATCGAACAGATTCTCAAGAAGAAGACTTTCCTCTGCGTGGGTCTAGACACGGATATCAATAAGATACCCGCTCACTTGAGAAATGAAGAAGACCCCATCTTCGCTTTCAACAAAGCCATCATTGACGCTACCGCCCCTTATTGCGTAGCCTACAAACCTAACCTGGCGTTTTACGAGTGCTATGGTTTGAAAGGTATGAAGGCTTTCGAAAAGACCGTAAACCATCTGAAAAAAAACTATCCCAAGCATTTCATCATTGCGGACGCCAAGCGCGGTGATATCGGTAACACGTCTACCATGTACGCCAAAACCTTCTTTGAGGAATATGATATAGATGCGCTGACCGTGGCGCCCTACATGGGAGAGGACAGCGTGACGCCTTTCTTGGCCTACCAAGACAAATGGGTTATCCTGTTAGCGTTGACCAGCAACAAGGGCAGTCATGATTTCCAGTTCATGGAAGATAAAGAAGGCGTGCGCCTGTTCGAGAAAGTGTTGACGAAGTCTCTGCAATGGGGCAACAAAGAGAATATGATGTACGTGGTAGGAGCTACGCAAGGCGAAATGTTCAAGGATATCCGCAAATGGGTTCCCGATCACTTTCTGCTAGTGCCAGGCGTAGGAGCGCAAGGCGGTAGCCTGCAAGACGTATGCCACTATGGAATGAACAAGGATTGCGGCCTGTTGGTCAATTCGTCTCGTGGCATCATCTATGCCAGCCAAGACAAAGATTTCGCTGAAATAGCCGCCCTAAAAGCCAAGGAGATGCAACAGCAGATGAGCGAAGAACTGCAAGCGCTTACTCCTCATCCCACTTGGCAACCCTAAAGAATCCCTGCCTTGAACGATTGCAAAATCATCAACGACCCTGTATTTGGGTTTATCAAGATACCTCGTGGATTGCTTTACGATATCGTAAGACATCCACTAATGCAGCGCCTTACCCGCATTAAACAACTGGGGTTGGCCTGCATGGTCTATCCAGGAGCGCAACACACCCGTTTTCAGCATAGCCTGGGTGCCTTCCACTTGATGAGTGAAGCCATCAACTCTTTGCGGCAAAAAGGCATTTTCATCTTTGACCCAGAGGCCGAAGCCGTGGAAGCCGCTATCTTGCTGCATGATATTGGACATGGCCCATTCTCCCACGTGCTGGAACATACGCTCATACACGGCATATCCCATGAAGAGATATCACTGATGATGATGTCGCAAATCAACAAGGAAATGAACGGAGGGCTTAACTTAGCCCTGAAAATCTTCAAAGACGAGTATCCCAAACGGTTCTTGCACCAGCTCATCAGCAGTCAACTCGATATGGACAGGCTCGACTACCTGCGCAGGGACTGTTTCTTTACGGGAGTGACTGAGGGAAATATCGGCTCCGCTCGCATCATCAAGATGCTAGATGTCGTAGACGACCAACTAGTGGTAGAATCAAAAGGCATCTACTCCATAGAGAACTATCTGACCTCCCGCAGGTTGATGTATTGGCAGGTGTACTTGCACAAGACTGCCGTAGCCGCCGAGAAAGTGTTGGTTAACCTGCTGAAAAGGGCAAGTTTCTTGGCTCAGCAAGGAGAAAACGTATTCGCTCCCCCACAGCTGCGCCACTTCCTTTACCATCACGTAGACGCTGAATTCTTCAACCAACATGAAGAATCACTTAGATGTTACGAGATGTTAGACGACAACGACATCTGGAGCAGCGTAAAGGTATGGACTGAGCACCCAGACAAGATACTCTCGCTATTAGCCAATGACCTCGTTAACAGAAAGACTTTCAAGGTGGAGATTTACGATGAGCCACTACCCCCATCGAGGCTGGAGGATTTCCGTAAACAACTGTCGTCCCGATTTGGAGTTAGCGAAGAGGAAGCCAACTACTTGATGAGTTGGAATGTTGTACAGAAAGACATGTATGACATCAATGACGACAAAATTTCCATCCTGTATAAGGACGGAACATGCAAAGACATCGCCGAGGCATCCGACCTGCTCAACATCAATCTGCTATCTAAAAAAATACGTAAATATTACCTCTGTTATCACCGTAATTGAAATAATATTATTAAATTTGCATTTAATATACAGAAACTCAACCATATGGAATTTACGGCTCAGCAAATCGCCCAGTTCGTGCAAGGGCGTATCGAAGGCGACGAGAACGCCACGGTGAACACCTTCTCTAAGATAGAAGAGGGGAAACCGGGGGCCATCGCTTTCCTTTCCAATCCCAAATATACACATTATTTATATAACACACTCGCGTCTATAGTGCTCGTGGACGAGACCGTAGAACTCAGCCAGCCTGTGAAACCTACTCTTATTCGCGTGAAAAGCGCTTATGAAGCGGTAGCCAAGCTGCTACAACTCTATGAGTCAATGAAACCTAAGAAGAAAGGCATTGATTCCATGGCTTTCGTTTCGCCTAAGGCAACTATTGGAAAGGACGTTTATATCGGTGCCTTCGCTTACATTGGTGATGGTGTCACCATTGGCAAAGGATGCCAAATTTATCCCCATGCGGTTATCTGCGAAGGTGTCTCTATGGGCGAGAATTGCTTGCTCTACCCTAACACCACGGTATACCATGGATGCAAATTGGGCAACAATGTCACTTTGCACGCTGGTGTCGTGATTGGTGCGGATGGTTTTGGTTTCGCTCCTGGCCCTGGTGGCTATGACAAGATACCGCAGATAGGCATTGTCACCATAGAGGACAACGTAGAGATAGGTGCCAACACATGCGTAGACCGTTCCACCATGGGCAGTACCTATGTAAGGAAAGGCGTGAAACTGGATAATCTGGTGCAAATTGCCCACAACACCGACATTGGAGAAAACACGGTGATGTCTGCGCAAGTAGGCGTTGCAGGTAGCACAAAAGTAGGCCAGTGGTGCATGTTCGGCGGGCAGGTCGGCGTGGCAGGCCACATTACTATAGGCAACAAGGTGATGCTAGGTGCGCAAAGTGGTGTTCCTGGCAGTCTCAAAGATAACCAGCAATTGATAGGCACGCCTCCCATGGAGCAAAAGCCATACTTCAAGTCACAAGCCGTTTTCCGTAAGTTGCCCGAGATGTACAGGGAACTGAATGAGCTGAAAAAACAAGTGGAAGAACTGAAAAAATCCAAACTATAAAACTAAAATACAAATAACCATGTCTAAACAAAAAACGCTAAAGGGGAGCTTTGCGCTCTCCGGGAAAGGACTACATACAGGCCTTAACCTGACTGTCATCTTCAATCCCGCGCCAGAGAATCATGGATACAAGATACAGCGCATTGACCTGGAAGGCCAGCCCGTCATCGATGCCGTTGCCGAGAAAGTAATAGACACCCAGCGAGGCACTGTGTTGGGAAATGGCGACATGCGCATTTCCACTATAGAACATGGCATGTCAGCCCTCTACGCCTTGGGGATAGACAATTGCTTGATACAAGTAAATGGCCCTGAGTTCCCCATCCTGGACGGTTCTGCCTTGATGTATGTCGAGAAAATCAAGGAGGTGGGCGTGCAGGAGCAGAACGCCGAGAAAGATTATTATATCATCAAGCATAAACTGGAGGTAAAAGACGAGGAAAGTGGAGCCGTCATAACCATCTTGCCCGATGACGAGTTCAGCATTACGACCATGTGCTCATTCGAGAGCAAATTCATCAACAGCCAGTTCGCCACCATTGACAACCTGGACAATTATGCCACCGAGATAGCCCCTGCCCGTACTTTCGTGTTCGTGAGAGATATCATGCCATTGCTGCAGGCCAACCTCATCAAGGGGGGCGACATGGACAATGCTATTGTCATCTATGAGCGCCAAGTGGACCAAGAGAAATTAGATCAATTGGCAGATCTCCTGCATGTGCCCCACATGGATGCCTCCAAATTAGGATACATCCAGCATAAACCCCTTATGTGGGAAAATGAGTGCACCCGCCACAAGCTGTTAGACATTATTGGGGACATGGCCTTGATAGGTAAGCCCATTAAGGGACGTATCGTGGCGACACGTCCTGGCCACACCATCAACAACAAGTTCGCCCGCATGATGCGCAAGGAAATACGCAAACACGAGATACAGGCTCCCGTATACAATCCCAACGAGGAGCCTATCATGGACAACATCCGCATCCGCCAGTTGTTACCCCATCGTTATCCCATGCAGCTCATAGACAAAGTCATCTACATGGGAGCCACCAGCATCGTGGGCGTAAAGAACGTCACGGCCAACGAGCCTTTCTTCCAGGGGCACTTCCCCGAAGAGCCCGTAATGCCAGGCGTGTTGCAGGTAGAGGCCATGGCACAATGTGGAGGCCTATTAGTGCTCAGCCAACTAGAAGAGCCTGAGCGTTGGAGTACTTACTTCTTGGCTATCGATGGCGTGAAGTTCCGCAAGAAGGTGGTACCTGGAGATACGTTGCTCTTCCGTGTGGAGCTGCTCCATCCTGTCCGCCATGGTATCAGCGCCATGAAAGGATACATGTTCGTGGGAGACACGGTCGTGTCAGAAGCTACATTCACCGCTCAAATCATCAAGAATAAATAACGCAACCTATAGATATGAATCAAATAAGTCCATTGGCTTATGTGCACCCAGAGGCGAAAATGGGTGACAACAACGTGATAGGCCCTTTTTGCTGTATTGACAAAAACACCGTAATGGGTGACAACAACGTGCTGGTCAACAGCGTGACCATACACTATGGTGCCCGCATAGGCAACAACAACGAGTTTTTCCCAGGTGCCAGCATATCCACTAAACCACAAGACCTCAAGTTCCGTGGCGAGGATACCACCTGCCAAATAGGTGACAACAACAGCATACGCGAAAATGTCACCATATCCAGGGGCACCGCCTCCAAGGGAACTACCATCGTGGGCAACAACAACTTGCTGATGGAGAACATGCACTTGGGACATGACTGTGTATTGGGCAACAACGTCATCGTGAGCAATTCCACCAAGTTCGCCGGGGAAGTGGTGATTGATGACTATGCGGTCATCAGTGCCACGGTGCTTGCCCATCAGTTCTGCCGTGTTGGCGGCTACGTGATGATACAGGGTGGCAGGGGATTCTCCATGGACATCCCTCCTTTTATCATCGCAGGCAAGGAGCCCATCCGGTATGCGGGTATCAACATCGTAGGTTTACGCCGCCATGGTTTCAGCAATGAGGAGATTGAACGTATTCACGAAGCCTATCGCCTGCTCTACTCCAAGGGCTTGTTAAAAGAAGGTATCGAGGAAATCAAGGCTCACCTGGAAATCGACAAAAATATTCAATATATCATTGACTTCGTGGAGCAATCCAAACGAGGCATCATCCGATAGATGCAAACACTCTTCGTCATCATAGGCCCCACAGGCGTGGGCAAGACGGAGACTTGCCTGCAGGTAGCCGAGCATTTGAATACGCCTATTGTCAACGCCGACTCCCGCCAGATTTTCAAGGAGATTCCCATAGGTACTGCCGCACCCACTGCCAAACAAAGGCAGCGGGTGCGGCATTATTTCGTTGGTACCCATAGCATTGCCGATTACTATAGCGCTGCAATGTATGAGGCAGACGTAATGTGCCTCCTGCCTAGGCTGTTCGAGGAAAGCAGTTCCTCTACGGCCCTGCTCAGTGGAGGCAGCATGATGTATGTAGACGCTGTATGTAAAGGCATAGATGACATTCCAACCATCAACGACGAGACACGCGAGTTGATGAAACGGCGCTTAGCGGAAGAAGGCCTTGAAGCATTGGTGGAGGAACTTCGCCAATTAGACCCCGAGCATTGGGCTATCGTGGACAAGCACAATCCCCGCCGCGTCATCCACGCCTTGGAAATCTGCCACATGACAGGAAAGACATACACGTCATTTCGCACTAACAGCATAAAGCGACGTCCCTTCCGTATCGTAAAAATAGGACTTAACCGTGAACGGGAAGAACTCTACGAGCGCATCAACCTGCGGGTACTGCAAATGATGGAACTAGGACTGGAGCAAGAAGCCCGTTCCATGTACCCTTTGCGTCATCTCAACGCACTCAACACCGTAGGATACAAAGAGTTGTTCCAACATTTCGACGGAGGAATACCCCTGGAAGAAGCCGTGCGGCAAATACAGTCAAACACCCGAAGGTATATGCGCAAGCAACTCACTTGGTTCAAGCGAGACGAAGAAATCAGATGGTTCCACCCCGACAAGATTAAAGAAATCCTAAATTATGTGGACTCTTTCCTGTAGTTTCAATTATAATCTATACCTTTGCAGTATATTCTTTATCCCAAATGAATAAGATACGAAAGTTTTTTTCTTGGCTCTGGAAGAAAATCAAGAACTTCTTCCCATGGTACGCCAGCCTCTATCGTGGAAAAGCATGGTACATAAAGACCTTGGTGGCGTTCGTCTCCTGCATCGTGGCGCTCATCGTCTACCTAGGTGCCGTGGACATCAACTTCCTTTGGCTCTTTGGCAAGTCTCCGGGTTTCTTCTCGGGCATCATGAATCCGCATACCAGCGAAGCCTCTGAGCTATACGATGCCCAAGGCAAGTTGATAGGCAAATACTTCAACGAGAACCGTACACCCGTGAAGTACGAGGAAGTTAATCCTGCCTTCTTCCAAGCCCTCATCTCCACAGAGGACGAACGCTTCTACAAGCATATCGGAGTGGATCCCATTGGCGTGTTCGCCGCCGCCAAGGACGCTTTCTTGCATCATGAGGGACGCGGTGCGTCAACCATCACGCAACAGTTGGCCAAGAACATGTTCCGTGTGCGTTCGCAATACAGCACAGGCCTCTTGGGAAAGATTCCCGGGCTGCGCATTCTCATCGTAAAAAGTAAGGAATGGATTATCGCCATGAAGCTGGAAGCCGTGTACACCAAGAAGGAAATTCTCACGATGTATGCCAACACCGTGGATTTCGGCTCCAATGCTTATGGCATAAAGACAGCATCCAAGGTCTATTTCAATACCACACCCGCCGAACTCACTACCGAACAGGCCGCCGTATTGGTAGGCATGCTCAAGGCAACCACCTATTACAGTCCCAAGTCTCACCCGGAGAACAGCCTGGCCCGACGCAACGTGGTGCTTAACAACATGGTGTCGCATGGATACCTCAGCCAAGCAGCCTGTGATTCCCTCAAGCGGTTGCCGATAGAACTGGATTTCAAGTTGGAGGATAATTACGACAGCCAAGCCAACTATTTCCGCGAGGCCGTGGCCGACTATCTGAAAGACTGGTGCGAGGAAGAAGGATATGACCTTTACACCAGCGGCCTGAAAATATACACCACCATCGATACCCGCATCCAGAAGTATGCTGAGCAAGCCGTGAGCAAGCAGATGCAAATCGTGCAACGCAACTTCAATAACCATTGGGGAAACAGAGACCCGTGGGTTGACGAAAGAGGACAGGTGATACCAGGCTTTATCGATGACATCGCGAAGCGGCAGCCTTTCTACAAGGCACTGGAGGCTCGTTTCCCCAACGATCCTGACTCCGTGGCCTACTATTACAAGGAATGGAAGCATCCCGTGAAGTTGTTTGACTATAAGCAGGGTACTATCACGAAAGAGATGACTTCAGAGGACTCCATCAAATACATGGTACATTTCATGCACTGCTCATTCGTTGCCATGGAACCCGCCACGGGACACGTCAAGGCCTGGGTGGGAGACATAGACTTCAACTCCTGGAAGTATGACAAGGTGACGGCCATGCGCCAACCAGGTTCCACGTTCAAGTTGTTTGTCTACACTGAAGCCATGAATCAAGGGCTCACGCCTTGTGACAAGCGGAGAGACGAATATATCTCCATGCAAGTCTACAACAAGCGCAAGCACGAGATGGAGACCTGGACTCCTAGCAACGCCAATGGCACTTTCTCGGGAGACTCCATGCCGCTGAAGGGCGCTTTCGCCCGTAGCATCAACTCCGTGGCTGTCAGGTTGGGACAGGAGATGGGCATCAACCGCATCATAGAGACAGCCCAGAAGATGGGCATCAAGAGTCCATTGGAAGACAATCCCTCATTGGCCTTGGGTTCCAGTGACGTCAACTTGCTGGAAATGGTCAACTCCTATTGCACCGTGGCTAACGACGGCAAGCATATAGACCCCGTATTGGTGACCCGCATATTGGACCGGGATGGCAAGGAAATATACGTAGCTCCCACAGAGACAGAACAAGTCATCCCCTATCGCAGTGCCTTCTTGATGCAGCAGCTATTGGAGGGCGGCATGAAAGAGCCAGGCGGAACCTCGCAAAGCCTTTGGGGATACGTGGGCAAGTTCAGAGACACGGACTTCGGAGGCAAGACAGGAACTTCCAATAACCACTCAGACGCTTGGTTTATGGGCATCAGCCCCAAGCTCGTGGTCGGTGCATGGGTAGGAGGCGAATACCGCAGCATACACTTCCGCACAGGAGCGCTCGGACAAGGTTCCCGAACGGCACTGCCCATCTGCGGGTATTTCTGGCAATATCTCCTGGACGACCCTGAGTTCAAGCACTATCGCGGCAAGTTCCCACCACCCAAGGAGGAAGACGTGAGCCGAGACATGTATATCTGCGACAGCTACTACTCAAAGCCAAAAGTGGACACCACGCTCGTTGACAGTCTCACGTTGCAACAGGAAATGCTGAAAGACGCCAGGCAAAGCCTCGTGCCGGAAGACGACGTGCCCGCCAGCGTAGAGGAGAGCCACAGCCAGGCCACCCGTCAAGAAGCACCGCCCAAGGGCAAAGAGCAAGAGAAACCCACCGAACAAATCATCAGGCTGGAAGACCTCTAACTCCGATGACCCAAGGCAACCAGATAGACACACATAATCCAGAGCTGCAAAACGCGCTCCACATCATACAGTTTACCCGTAACTCGCTTTTCCTCACTGGGAAGGCGGGAACGGGTAAATCCACTTTCTTGCGCTACATAGCCCAAAACACCAAGAAGAAATGCGTGGTACTGGCCCCTACGGGCATTGCCGCCATCAACGCGGGAGGCTCTACCCTCCACAGTTTCTTCAAGCTCCCCTTCCATCCGCTGTTGCCCAACGACAGCCGCTATAGCGTGCGCCACCTCCGCAAGACATTGCGCTATAACTCTGAGAAGATAAAACTGATCAGGGCGTTGGAGCTGGTCATCATAGACGAGATAAGCATGGTAAGGGCCGACATCATAGACTTCATAGACAAGGTGTTGAGAGTCTACAACCAAAACATGCGGGAACCCTTCGGCGGCAAGCAACTGTTGCTGGTGGGCGATGTCTTCCAGCTGGAGCCTGTAGTGAAAGAGGACGACCGCAAGCTGCTCACGCCCTATTACCCCAACTTCTATTTCTTCAATGCCAAGGTTTTCCAGGAGATGAGGCTGCTCAGCGTGGAGCTGAAGAAAGTCTACCGCCAAGGCGACCCTTCTTTCATCAACATCCTGGACCACGTGCGTGTCAACCAACTGCAGCCCGAAGACCTGCTACAGCTCAACCGGCAGGTAGGAGCCTCGCTCCCGGAGGACGACTCCAGGCTGGCTATCACGCTCTCCTCGCTCCGTGACTCGGTGGACTACATCAACCAGCGGCAACTAGACCGGCTAGAGGGAAAGGCAACGCTCTTCCGTGGCATCATAGAGGGGGAGGTCGCCGACAACAACGCTCTTCCGTGGCATCATAGAGGGAGAGTTCGCCGACAACAGCCTGCCCACGCCCATCGAGCTGTGGCTGAAACCTGGAGCGCAGGTCATCTTCGTGAAAAACGACACGGAACACCAATGGGTAAACGGGACGCTGGGCACAGTGACCGGGTTTGACGAAGAGGCGGACAAGGGCGTCGTCTACGTCAAGCTGGAGAATGGCGACGAGGTGACCGTGGAACCTGCCGCCTGGAGCAATATGCGCTACCACTTCAACGAGCGGGAACAGAAGATAGAAGAGGAGGAAATAGGCCGCTACGTGCAGTTCCCCCTGCGGTTGGCGTGGGCCATTACCGTGCACAAGAGCCAAGGACTCACCTTCAACCAAGTGAAGATTGACCTGGGCGGAAGAGTGTTCGCCGCGGGCCTCACCTACGTAGCGCTCTCCCGCTGCACTTCCCTGCAAGGCATCAGCCTTAGCGAGCCTATACGGAGGGAGGACATATACGTGAGGAACGAGGTGAAACACTTCGCCACCCACTTCAATGACCAGCAGGCGATAGACACGGCACTGCAAGCCTCGAAAGCGGACATCCTCTACTCAGAGGCCGCCAAGGCCTTCGACAAAGGCGATATGCAAGCCACCCTGGACTACTTCTTCCAGGCCATCCATTGCCGTTACGACATAGAGCGACCCAGCGCAAAGCGACTTATCCGCCGCAAGCTCAACGTGGTCAACCAGCTAAGGGCCGAGGTGGAGACCCTCCGCCAGGAGAAGGAAGAGCAGCAAGAGTTCTTGAAGAAACTGGCCACCGAGCACGTCATCATGGGAAAGGAGTGCGAGGCGGAACACCTGCCCGAGGCCGCCCGCCGCAACTACGAGAAAGCGCTCACCCTCTACCCCACCCATCCAGAAGCCAAACGCTGCCTGAAGAGGCTGGACAAGAAGGGGAAATAGCCCTCTAGGGAGACCCTTCCTCCTCCCCTAAGCAGCCCCCCTGGGAAACAAGTTGTCCTGGTTGCCAAGACTACTTGTTTTCACATCCAATACAACTTATATTCGTGCATTCGGCGAAAAGTTGTAGAGACGCATTCTTGCGTCTCGGCAAACCGCCAGGCCTTCGCAAGCGGCGATTTCATCCAGCGATCTTGCTTGCTGAGACGCAAGAATGCGTCTCTACACGTTGACCATAATACAAGTTGTCCTGGTTGTCAAGACAACTTGTTTCCCCCACCACCAAGACTACTTGTTTTCACATCCAAGACAACTTATATTCGTGAATTCGACGAAAAGTTGTAGAGACGCATTCTTGCGTCTCTACAAACCGCCAGGCCTTCGCAAGCGGTGATTTCATTCAGCGATCTTGCTTGCTGAGACGCAAGAATGCAGTACTGTCCAAATAAAAATGTTAAA
>FR882135.1 GCA_000435635.1 Prevotella sp. CAG:1320
GCCTCGTCGCTCTCCGCCTTGTCCACGTTGGTGTAGGCGGCGCAATTCACGACGCAGCCTATGCCTTTCTCCTTGACCATACGCCTTACGGCCTCCGCGTCGGTGATGTCCAAAAGGGTTGTTTCCACGCCTTCCACCTCGACAACATCCGTGAACGTATAATTGTCGTTTGTGCTTTTGCTGACGAGGCGCATCTCGTTGCCGAGCTGTCCGTTCGCGCCTGTTACCAATATATTCATGATCGCGTTTCTTTATTTTGAATAAACAAAAGGAGAGTCAAAGTCTTCCAGCAAAGGATGTTTGGTGTCCTTCTCGCTGAGTATGGCGTGCTCCGTGGGTATTCGCCAGTCGATGCCCAGGCTATCGTCAAGGATGCTGATGCCCCCGTCCGCTTCGGGATGATAGAACTCGTCGCACTTGTACTGGAACACCGCTGTCTCGCTCAGCACGGCGAAACCATGGGCGAAGCCTTTCGGGATGAAGAACTGCCGGTGGTTGTCCTCGGTCAACTCGACGGCGACATGTTTACCGTATGTCGGCGAACCTTTCCTTATGTCAACGGCGACATCGAGGACTTTTCCTCTGACGCACCTCACCAGCTTGGCTTGCGTGAACGGCGGCCGCTGGAAGGGCAACCCCCGCATCACGCCGTAGCTCGACATGCTCTCGTTGTCCTGCACGAACGCCACGTGACCTACTTTCTCGTCGAACTCCCTTTGCGAGACGCTCTCGGACCTACTTTCTCGTCGATCTCCCTTTGCGAGAAGCTCTCGAAGAAATAGCCTCTCGCGTCCTTGAAGATACGTGGTTCGATAATGACCACGCCGTCAATATCTGTTTTCAATACTTCCATCTCGTTCTAGTTTCTATATCCACCGCGAAAGTAGCCATTTTTCCCAAAGCCACCAAGAAAAAAGGGGCGATATCTGATATTATCGAAGGTCTACGCCACTCTCGCCCACCATGGCCGGTTCCTCGTCTTTGGGAACAGAGGGCAACGCTCCCTCAAGCGGAACCGCGGGCACGCCTTTCTTCGTGGAAGGAGAAACAGGCTTTCCGCTCCCGGCAGGATTGAGCGGCAACTCGTCCGCGTTATCGAAATCGGCAGGCGGCACGCTTACTGTATCGGGCGGAACCAGCCGCATATATTCCCCGTCAGGCGCCTCGTTCGCCGGGGCTAACGAGTCGACACCCTCCACGTATTCGCGCCCCGTGGCCTGTTCATAACTCTCTATGATGGGGTCCCTTTGCTCGTCCATCTGCCGCAGCAGCTCCTTGGCCTTCTTCAGGTGTTTGCGGTCGCGGCGGGATCGCCTGTCGAATAGCCCGAGCAAATCAAATCCTATGCCCGTCACGGCCTCCGGCTGCTCGGCCACCTCTTCCTGTATCTGGTCCGCCATGTGGTTGATGGACTCATTGGCCTTTCCCCACACCTCCACGGTGGTCAGCTGCTGCGCCTCGGGCAGGAGGAATACGCTGTCGGGCAGGTTTTCCAAGTAAATGGTGGTACTCACATAGCCTTTCTTCGACACCTCGGCGGAATCGAAGGGATACTTGATGGTAAAGTATCCTCTGTAATCGGTGCGTGCCCAGACGCCATTGTCGGTATGCACCAAGGCGTCTCTGATGGGCACGTGGGTCTCCGCGTCCGCTATCACGCACGTCTTTTGGGCCATGGCCGGCGTGGCGACCATAAGAACGCCCAAATATAATAAGGTATGGAAAAGCAGTGTTCTCATAGGTTTTGTGACTTTGATTATAACGCAAAGTTACGAATTACAGGCGTGCCGCGCAAGTATTTCCCACGTCTTTTAAAGAGATTTAAGAGAAAAGAAGCAGCATTGGATGCCGCCAAGAATATTACCGCGAGGCGGCAACAACATGCGCTCCCAGCCGTAGAGACGCATTCGCGTCAAGTTGTTTTGCCCACGAAAACAAGTTGTTTTCGCCATCGATTCAAGTTGTTTTCATCACCGATTCAAGTTGTTTTCCCAAGGGATACTTCCATTCCCCATAAACGCGGGGCACAGCCTTGGAGCAAGCCAACAGAATCACGACATGGCAAAGCGGAGCGCCGACAGGCTGTCAGCGCTCCGCTTGGATATGTGGGTTTATTATAAACTGTTTATTTATCTTATGCGCTGGATAATGCGCATGCCTTCCTCCACGGCTTGCATGTTGAGGGGTATCATGTCGTGGTGACGCTTTGGCAACGACTCATAGAGAGCGGCCTGGATTCCCTGGGTGCTCACCATGGGGCACACCTTGAGCAGTCCCCCAAGCACAATCATGTTGAACACCTTGGCATTGCGCATCTCCGCAGCCTTGTCCATAGCGTCCACCCGATAAACCTGTATGTCGTCACGGGTAGGCGGGTTGATGATGCCATAGCCGTCATAGATGAGTATTCCTCCTGGCTTCACACGAGGCTCAAACTTGTCCAGCGAAGGCTGGTTGAGCACGATGGCCACGTCGTAACGGCTCAATATGGGCGAGGATATACGTTGGTCACTGACAATGACAGTGACGTTGGCCGTGCCTCCCCGCTGCTCGGGGCCATAGGCGGGCATCCACGTCACTTCCTTGTCCTCCATGAGCCCGGAGTGAGCCAATATCTTTCCCATGGAGAGCACTCCCTGCCCGCCAAATCCTGAGATGATAAGTTCTGTTTTCATAGCTGTGTGGTGTCTTTTAAATCGCCCTTTTGGTAATGGGGGAACATATTGTCTTTCATCCATTGGTTGGCCTTTGAGGGAGACAGCTTCCATCCGCTGTTGCAGGTGGAGACTATCTCCACGAGACTGGAGCCCTGGCCTTTCATCGAGGCTTCAAAAGCCTTTCTGATGGCTTTCTTGGCCTTCATGATAGAGGCCACGCTCTCCACGCTCTGGCGGGTGACATAGCAGGTGCCCTGCAACTTGGCCGCCAACTCAGTGATATTGAGCGGATAGCCGTGCAAGTCGGGCTGCCTGCCGTAAGGGCACGTGGATGTCTTTTGCCCCAACAAGGTAGTGGGGGCCATCTGTCCTCCCGTCATGCCGTAAATGGCATTGTTGATGAAGACAATGGCAATATGCTCCCCTCGGTTGAGGGCATGAATGGTCTCGCAAGTGCCGATACAAGCCAAGTCTCCATCGCCTTGATAGGTGAAAACCAATCGGTCGGGCCAAAGCCTCTTGACGGCGGTGGCCACGGCGGGGGCACGTCCATGGGCGGCTTCCTGCCAATCAATGTCCAAATATCGGTAGGCGAAGACGGCGCAACCCACGGGGCATACGCCCACGGTCTTCTCCTCCATGCCCATCTCCTCCACCACTTCCGCGATGAGTTTATGCACCACGCCGTGGGAACACCCAGGGCAATAATGCATGGGGGTATCGTTCATCAACCTGGGTTTCTTGTAGACCAGGTTCTCGGGTGATATAATGTTTTCTTCCATGGCTTAAAGTAATTTAGTGATAAGTGCCTGCACAATCTCCTCAGGCTCGGGCACGATGCCACCCAGCCTGCCGAAATGCTCCACGGGAATGGCGCCATCCACAGCCAGGCGAACGTCCTCCACCATCTGCCCGGCGTTGATCTCGGCCACGAGCATTCCCTTCACCTTGGTTGCCATCGCCTTGAGCGCCTCCTCGGGGAAAGGCCAAAGGGTTATAGGACGGAAAAGCCCCACGTTGATACCCTGCTCACGAGCCAGCTCCACACTCTTCTCGGCGATGCGGGCGGCACTGCCGAAGGCCACTATCAAGTAGTCGGCATCGTCGCAGCGCTGCGTCTCGTATTTCACTTCCGTCTCTTTTATCTTGCGGTATTTCTCCTGCAAAGCTATATTTCTGGCCTCCATCACCTCGGGCTTCAGCTCCAGCGAGGTGAGTATGTTGGGCTCCCTTTCCATGGTACGCCCTATGGTAGCCCAAGGGCATTCCCGCTTGATTTGCTCCTCAGTGCGACGGGGCTTTATGGGGGGCAGGACGACCTTCTCCATCATTTGCCCTATCACGCCATCGCTGAGTATCATCACGGGGTTGCGGTAGCGGAAAGCCAGCTCGAACGCCCAATCCATGAAGTCGGCCATTTCCTGCACCGAGGCGGGAGCCAAGACAATAACATTGTAGTCGCCATTGCCACCTCCGCGGGTAGCCTGGAAATAATCGCTCTGGCTCGGCTGTATAGTGCCCAGGCCAGGACCTCCGCGCTGCACATTGACCACTACGCCAGGTATTTCCGCGCCCGCCATGTAGGAGATTCCCTCCTGCATCAGGGCTATACCGGGGCTGGAACTCGTGGTGAAAACACGCTTGCCCGCGCCCGCGCCTCCATATACCATATTGATAGAGGCCACCTCGCTCTCCGCCTGGAGCACCACCATGCCCGTGGTCTCCCAAGGCTTCAACAGCGAAAGGGTCTCTATAATCTCGCTTTGAGGGGTGATAGGGTATCCGAAGAACCCGTCACACCCACAGCGGATGGCAGCGTGGGCTATCGCCTCGTTGCCTTTCAAGAGTGTAACTTTCTCCTCTGCCATGGTCATTTCTCCTCTATTTTCTTGCGATATACCTCGATGCACCCGTCAGGACACACAATGGCGCACGCCGCGCATCCAACGCAATCGCCCGGCATGGCGACCTCCACGTAGGGATACCCATGCACATTCACTTTCTTTGAAGCCAAGGCCAACACCCCTTTGGGGCAAGCGTCAACACAAAGGGCACAGCCCTTGCAACGGTCGCTGTTGACTACGATGGCTCCTTTAATCTTACTCATAGTCTTTCTCCACTTTAAGTGATTTAAGGATTATAGTAATCTTTGCAGTAAAAGCCCAGGATATCGTCAAGCATCTCCTTGGCCTGCCGCGCGGGGCTATCAGGGTCAAGGGCGATGGCCTCCATGTAGCATTCCAACGCATGCTGGAAGTCACCCTGCCGGCGGTAATGATTTCCCTGTTGATAATATTCCTCCGCGGTCATGATACTGCTCTTGTTCTCTTTTAAGTATGTGGCGAAATTAGCAAATATTATGGAAAAGCGGAAACCTCAATAAGGATATTAATCTTTATTAAACTACTTTTGCTAAATTCTGCCCAACTCTATAGGGCATTGTGCAGTTTATGACGAAAGATGACGCCTAGTGTCAAGCTGCGCAGCCCCAAATAGATGATGAACGACAGCCATAAAGCATGGTTGCCCAACACAGGGCTCAGCAACGCATACAAACCGAAAAACAAGAACGCGCCCACCACGGCGGAAAGGAGCATAGAGCGACTGTCGGTGATGCCAATAAACACGCCGTCGAGCACGAAAGCGCCCACGCCTGCCAATGGCACGGCCAACGCCCACCAAAAATAGTCTCCCGCGGCCTCCACCACCCTATTATCACTGGTCAGCAAAGACAAAAAGGCTTCTCCGCCAACAGCGTATAGCAACGTAAATCCCACTACCATGACAGCTCCCCAACGGAAAAGGCGCGTTATGGTGTCCAGGAGAGCCGCCCGATTGGCCGATCCATAATAACGGCCACTCAAGGCCTCGCCAGCGAAAGCGAAGCCATCCATGAAATAGGAAAAGATGGTAAACAATGTCATCAACAGCGTATTAACGGCCAGCATGAGCGTGCCCTGGCGCGCCCCCGCTGAGGTAAAGCAGAAATTGACTCCCGCGATACAAAGCGTCCGCAGGAATATATCGCTATTCACCCGAAAGAACCTGGCAAGCACACCTTTTTCCCACAATCCTGCCCTGAAAGAATAATGACGCAACCTAGGGGCGTAAATCCTTATCCAGAACCACAACGACACCAAAAAACCGCTCCACTGGGCTATCAATGTCCCTAAAGCCACTCCCTCTATGTCTAGCCCAAAGACAAACACCAACAGGAGGCTCATCGTGATGTTGACAACATTTTGGGCAATAGACACCCACATGGGTATCTTGGTGTTTTGCATGCCGATAAACCACCCTGTGAGCCCATATAGCCCCATGACGGCAGGCGCTCCCCATACGCATATCTCGCAATAGCGCAGGCAGAGGGGCAAAACCTCTTCCGTGGGCCCCATGAGCCAGAACCCCACCCGAAACACCACGGTCTGCAACGCGATCAGCGAAGCGCCTATCCCCAACCCTATCAGCAAGGCCCGGGCCATCAACCGCGCCACCTCCGGCAAGTCCCTTCGCCCCAACGCTTGCGAGGTCATGCCGCTTGTGCCCATTCTCAAAAAAGCGAACACCCAATAAAACAGGTTGAAAAGCATGGTGCCCACGGCAACGGCACCGATGTAGCTGGCATCACCGATGTGCCCCACGATGGCCACGTCCACCAAACCCAAAAGCGGTACCGTGATATTGGATATTATCGACGGTACCGCCAGTTTAAGTATCTGAACGTCTCTAGGAGTCGTAAAGCTCTTGACAATCAATTGTTTATTATTTACCGCGGAAACGTTCCTGCTGCTGCCGGATAAGCTCCGTGTCCTCGAAATAATTGATGCGCATGGCTTCACGCACTTCCGCCATGGTATTCGCGCCCACCTCACGGGCATCCTCACTGCCCTTGCGGAGGATGTCATAGATGGCGGGGATATCTTGCTCCAACTCGTGGCGGCGCTTGCGCATAGGCTCCAGCATCTTGTTGATAACCTCGTTAAGGAATTTCTTGCATTTCATGTCGCCCAATCCTCCACGGGTATAATGCTCTTTCAACTCGTCCAGATTCTGGTACTCCGGCCAAAAGAGGGCGAAGTCCTCGTCTGTAGAGAAGGCATCCAGGTAAGTGAAGACGGCATTGCCCTCCACGTGACCAGGGTCAGAGAGATTGACATGCAGAGGATCGGTGTACATTCCCTTCACCTTCTTCCACACCTCATCCGCCGTGTCGCTCAGATAGATGCAATTACCCAAGCTCTTGCTCATCTTTTCCTTGCCGTCAGTGCCTGGCAAACGACGCGCGGTGGTGTTCTCTGGCAGCATGATCTCGGGCTCCACCAAGACCTCACTGTATATTTGGTTAAATCGCCTTACCAGCTCACGGGTCAATTCCAACATGGGCTCTTGGTCCTCTCCCGCCGGAACGGTGGTAGCCTTGAAAAGAGCGATATCCGCGGCCTGGCTCACGGGATAACAGAAAAAGCCCAGTGGAATATTGGCCTCGAAATTGCGCATCTTGATTTCCGTCTTCACCGTGGGGTTGCGCTGCACCCTGGATACGCTCACCAGGTTCATCAAGTAAGTGGTCAGCTCAGCCAACTCTGGTATACGGCTTTGGATGAAAAGCGTACACTTGGCGGGATCCAAGCCTGCCGCCATGTAGTCTAGCGCCACCTCTATAATGTTTTGCCTTATTTTCTCGGGGTCATCGGCGTTGTCGGTAAAAGCCTGCACGTCTGCCATGAAGACAAACATTCGGTCATAATCTCCTTGTTCTTGCAGCTGCACCCTGCGCTTGAGTGAGCCTATGTAGTGCCCCAAGTGAAGCTTACCTGTAGGACGGTCTCCCGTCAGTATTATCTTTCCCATTCTGATATCTCATTGCTGTTTGGTAAATCCCCCACCCTAGAACTCCGCGTTCTTTGGGGTACGGGGGAAGGGAATGACGTCTCGGATGTTTTGCATGCCGGTGACGAACAGTATCAAGCGCTCCAAGCCCAATCCAAAACCTCCATGGGGGCATGAGCCATACTTGCGGGTGTCCAGATACCACCACATGTCTTTCATGGGTATCTGCCTGCGCTCTATCTCGGCCAAGAGTTTTTCGTAGCTTTCCTCACGCACGGAGCCGCCGATAATCTCTCCTATCTGGGGGAAAAGCACGTCGGTACCCTGCACGGTCTTGCCGTCTTCGTTGATTTTCATATAGAAAGCCTTGATATCCTTGGGATAATCGGTCATGATGACGGGCTTCTTGAAGCACTGCTCCACCAGGTAGCGCTCGTGCTCGCTGGCCAGGTCCATGCCCCAGCTCACGGGGTTCTCGAACTTGTGCCCATCGGCCACGGCCTTCTCCAATATCTTGATACCCTCGGTATAAGGCAAGCGCACGAAAGAGTCCTTCAGCACACCCTCCAGACGGGCGATGAGCGTCTTGTCTATCATGTTGTTGAGGAACTCCAGGTCGTCATGGCAGTGATCCAAGGCCCATTTAACGCAATACTTGATGAAGTCCTCCTCCAAGTCCATCAGGTCATCCTTGTCGATGAAAGCCACCTCGGGCTCCACCATCCAGAACTCCGCCAAGTGCCTGGGGGTATTGCTGTTCTCGGCGCGGAACGTGGGGCCGAAAGTATATATCTGTCCCAACGCCGTGGCGCCCAGCTCACCTTCCAATTGCCCGGAAACAGTGAGCGAGGTCATTTTGCCGAAGAAGTCATCATCATACTTGATGCGTCCATCGTCATCCTTGCGCAAATCATAAAGATTCTTGGTGGTCACCTGGAACATCTCGCCCGCTCCCTCACAATCGGAAGCGGTGATGATGGGCGTATGGAAATAAAAGAACCCATGCTCATGGAAATAGGAATGGATAGCCATTGACATGTTGTGACGGATGCGGAACACGGCGCCAAAGGTATTGGTGCGCAGACGCAAGTGGGCGTACTGCCGCATGTACTCAAAGCTCTGCCCCTTCTTCTGCATGGGATAGTCGTTGCCGCAAGTGCCATACACCTCCAGTTGCTTGCATTGCACCTCCACGGCCTGCCCTTTTCCTTGGCTCTCCACCAGGGTGCCCGTCACGTTGACACAAGCGCCCGTGGTGACTTGCCTCAGCAACTCACCGTCAACCCGCGAGGGATCCACTACTATCTGTATGTTCTTGATGGTGGAACCATCGTTGAGCGCGATGAAATCCACTGCCTTACTGCTGCGGTGGGAACGCACCCATCCTTTCACGTTGATATCCGTACCATATTCGGTGCTCCGCAGGGCATCGATCACTTTTGTTCTTCTCATCTAGCTCTATTACCTATTTATGTCATTCTATTACTCGAAAGCGCCCATGCGCAACATCTCCACCTCTTTCTGTGTCAAGAAGCGCCAGTCTCCCCTGCGCAGGCCCTTCTTCGTGAGGCCGGCGAAGAGCACCCTGTCGAGCCTGGTGACCCTATAGCCCAAGCTCTCGAAGATACGGCGCACAATGCGGTTCTTCCCGCTGTGTATCTCGATGCCCACCTGGCTCTTGTCGCGCTCATCCACATATTGTATGTCATCGGCCTTTATCTCGCCATCGTCCAGGAAAATGCCCTCGGCGATCTTCCGCATGTCCTCAAGGGACAGCGCCTTGTCCAGATGGACATGATACACTTTCTTCTTCAAGAACTTGGGATGCGTCAGCTTGCTGGAAAGCTCACCGTCATTGGTAAGCAGCAATACGCCCGTCGTGTTCCTGTCCAGGCGGCCTACAGGATAGATGCGCTCAGGGCAAGCGTCCTTCACCAAGTCCATCACGGTCTTGCGCTCCTGGGGGTCATCGCTTGTCACCATGCAATCCTTGGGCTTATTGAGCAAGATGTAGACCTTCTTTTCTATCTTCACGGGCTGGTCATGGAACTTCACCTCGTCAGCGCGGGTAATCTTCGTTCCCAGTTCCGTCACCACCTCGCCGTTAACGGTCACCACGCCAGCCTGGATGAACTCATCCGCCTCCCTGCGGGAGCAGACGCCAGCGTTCGCCAAGAACTTATTCAGGCGGATTGGCTCATTGGGGTCGACGCTCTCCTCGACATAATCTATGCGTTTCTTGGGATTGTTGTATCTGTTGCGGGAGTCGAAACCATGTCCCTGCGCGCGGTATCCGCCCTGTCGATAGCCGCCACCACGCGCATTGCCATACGCGCCGCCATTGCGGTTGTTGTTATAGCCATATCCACCGCGGGAGTTGTTGTAGTAACCTCCACGGGGCTGGTAGCCGCCTTCCTCCTGGCTGTTGTAGCGAGGATGGTAACCGCCGCCCTGCTGGTAAGGCCTGCGCTCTCCGCCACGGGGGGCATTATAGTTATTGCGCGGCTGATAGCCTTCCTGTTCTCCGTCTTGGTTATTATAACGTGGCCGATAGCCGCCCTGTGGCCGGCTGTGGTAATCGTTGCCATAAGTGTTGTTGTAGCCTCCACGATTATTGCCGTATCCACCACGGTGGTTATTATTGTATCCGCCACGGGGTTGATAGCCACCGCGGGACTGGTATCCGCCGCGCTGTGACCTGTCTTCGTCTTGGCCCTGCAGTCCAGCTCCAAAGCCCTCGGGGCGGAAGCCAGCCGTATCGTTACGGCCTACTCTCTCCGCGTTGTAAGGTCTCTGGATACGAGGACGATAGGGACGATTCGCCTGGCGATAACCACTCTTATATCCTTCATTGGCACTGCTTGCCTCACGTGTATCTTCTCTTTGCGCGGGCTGTTCTAGGTGTTTGCTGTCTAATTCTTCCATGTTGATTTCACTTAATAGCCTCACGGCCAGTTGTTTTGTTCTTGGTTGTGTTCTCTATTAATTATTTTATATTCCAGTGTAATTGCCGGGATTGATGGCGAGCAGTTCCCGCTTCACGTCGGGAGAGACATCGAGGCTCTCTATAAATTGCCTGATGGTCTCTTGGGTCATCTTCTGGTTGGTCCGGGTCAGGGCCTTCAGCGCCTCGTAGGGATGCGGATAAGCCTCCCGGCGCAATATGGTCTGGATAGCCTCGGCCACCACCGCCCAATTGTTCTCCAGGTCAGCGTCCAGCGTTTCCTTGTGGAGTATCAACTTACGCAGTCCCTTCAAGGTGCTCTGTATGGCAATCACGGCATGGCCCATGGGCACGCCCACGTTTCGCAAGACCGTGCTGTCCGTAAGGTCGCGCTGCAGCCTGCTCACGGGAAGTTTGGCCGCCAGGAACTGGAGTATGGCGTTGGCGATGCCGAGGTTGCCCTCGCTGTTCTCGAAGTCTATGGGGTTCACCTTGTGGGGCATGGCGCTTGAGCCCACTTCGCCTGCCTTGATCTTCTGCTTGAAGTAGTCCATGGAGATATACATCCAGAAGTCCCTGTCCATGTCTATGATGATGGTGTTCAGGCGGCGCATGGCGTCGAAGATGGCGCCCAAATGGTCATAGTTGCTGATTTGGGTGGTATATTGCTCTCTCTCCAATCCCAGCTTCTCGCTCACGAAGCGGTTGCCAAATTCTTTCCAGTCATAGGCGGGATAGGCCACATGGTGGGCGTTATAGTTGCCCGTGGCCCCTCCGAACTTGGCGGTGAGCTTGCATTGCCTCAGGCTTTGCAACTGCTCTGAGAGACGATATACATATACCATGATTTCCTTGCCCAACCTGGTAGGCGAGGCGGGTTGCCCGTGGGTCTTGGCCAGCATGGGCACGTCTTTCCACTCCTCGGCGTATTGGCGCAGCTGGTCTATCAGCTCCTCCATCTGCGGATAGAACACGTCCCGCAGCGCCTCCTTCAACGCCAGGGGCACGCTCGTGTTGTTGATGTCCTGCGAGGTGAGGCCAAAGTGCACGAATTCCTTGTAGCTATCCATGCCACCTATCTCGTCCAGCTTTTCCTTGATGAAGTACTCCACGGCCTTCACGTCGTGGTTGGTGGTCTGCTCGATGGTCTTCACCCTGGCGGCATCCTGCTCCGAGAAGTCCTCGTAAATGGCCCGCAACCTGGGAAACAGGCCGTGGTCCATCGTGGCGAGCTGCGGCAAAGGCAACTCGCAAAGAGTTATAAAGTACTCTATCTCTACCCTGACACGATAGCGTATCAACGCAAACTCCGAGAAATATCCAGCTAACGCTTCCGTCTTGCCTCTATATCTGCCGTCTATTGGCGATATGGCCGTCAACATATCCAGGTTCATATCTTTTATATCATTATATCCGCTAAACTTTACGCGACATTCAATATTCGTGCGCAAAGATAATGTTTTTATATGACATGGTGAAATAGTGGCATGAAAAAATACATAAAAACACGGAAAACGCCGCGAGGAGCACCCTGCGCTAACGAGAACTGGTCAGCTGGCAAGGCAAACATGGAGAGACAAACGGGAAAATCGCCTGGCACGGGCTTCCCGAAACAAGTTGTCTTGCCATTGAAAACAACTTGTCTTGCCACTGAAAACAAGTTGTTTCAAAGACCGAAACAAGTTGTTTCCCCACGCGTCCTCTCACGGAGGCGCCACCCCGGAAACGGGGCGGCGGCCGCCTATCTGACTAAATGTCCCCCTTGAGGTTTTGGCGTATCTTCGCCACGTAGGCGGCCATCCTGTCTCCGTCCTTATGGTCTATGATGTCGAGCAAGTCCTTGAGCTGCTCCCTTATCTGGTTCACCTGGCCCGAGGTATAGGGGTTGAAAAGAATCTCCTGCAAAAGGAACTCGTCCTCGTTGAGCACGCCGCGGGCTATCTGCATGTGCCTCTTGAAGGTGGTGCCAGGAGCGTCCTGGTGCTTCATGACGGCGGCGAAGACGAACGTGCTCACGAAGGGGATGCTGAGCGAGTAGGCCACGGTCTCGTCGTGCTCCTGGAAGGTGTACTCATAGATGTTGAGTCCCAGCTTCTGGTAGAGGTCCTTGAAGAAGATGCGGCCCATGTAGTCGCCCTCGCTGATGATGATGGCGTTCTCCTCGCTCAACTGGTTGAGGTTGGCGAAGGTGGGGCCAAACATGGGGTGCGTGCTCACGTAGGGATGGCCGCACTGCCCATAGAAATCCTTCAGGCCCGTCTTCACGGAGGCGATGTCGCTCACGATGCAGTCGCTTGGCAAATAGGGCATCACCTCGCGGAAGGCGGCGAGCGTGTATTTCACGGTCACGGCGTTGATGACCAGCTGCGGCTTGAAGTCCCTCACTTCCTCCAGGGTCTGGAACCGCTGGCAGTTATAGGTGAAGCGCAACCGCTTGGGGTCTTTCTCGTAGGCCGCCACCTCGTGGTCGAAGCTGAGCAGGTCGATGAAGAAGCTCCCCATCTTGCCCGCTCCCATGATCAGTATCTTCATGGCTCCCGTCACTTGTTAACGATTTCCAACTGCTGGCGCACGCTCTCCTCGTGTATCTGCTCGAATATCTTGGCCACGCACTCCGGGCTCAAGCCGCAGGCCTCTCCCTGGGCGCCGCGCTTCTCCAGTATCTCGGAGTAGCGTCCGCTCTGGAGCACGGTCATGTTGTGCTCCTTCTTGTATTGGCCTATCTCGCGGCACACGCGCATGCGCTTGGCCAGGAGGCTCATCAGCTGGTTGTCCAGCTCGTCTATCTGCTGGCGCAACTGGCGTATGCTCTCCGTGGTGGAGTGCTGGTCCCTGATGATAAGCATGCTGAGTATGTAGTTGAGCACGTCGGGGGTCACCTGCTGCTTGGCGTCGCTCCATGCGTCGTCGGGCGAGCAGTGGCTCTCCACGATAAGTCCGTCAAAGCCCAGGTCCATCGCCTGCTGGCAGAGGGGGGCTATCAAGTCCCTGCGGCCTCCGATGTGGCTGGGGTCGCAGATGATGGGCAATTCCGGAACGCGGCGACGCAGCTCTATGGGAATTTGCCACATGGGCAGGTTGCGGTAGATTTTCTTGTCATAAGAGGAGAAGCCGCGGTGTATGGCACCCATGCGCTTCACGCCCGCCTGGTTGATGCGCTGCAAAGCCCCAATCCACAACTCCAAGTCCGGGTTTACGGGGTTCTTTACCAGCACGGGCACTTCTATGCCTCGCATGCTGTCCGCCAAAGCCTGCATGGCAAAAGGGTTGGCGGAGGTACGGGCACCTATCCAGAGGATGTCGACCCCGTACTTCATGGCCAGCTCCACATGCTCGGGCGTGGCCACCTCGGTGGCGGTCAGCATGCCCGTCTCCCGTTTCACTTCTTGCATCCAGGGCAAGGCCTTCTCTCCATTGCCCTCAAAGCCTCCGGGCTTGGTGCGGGGCTTCCATACGCCAGCGCGGAAAATGTGGCATCCGGCCGCGGCCAGCTGCCTGGCGGTGGTCATCACTTGCTCTTCTGTCTCGGCGGAGCAGGGTCCGGCGATGACACACGAAGGGCGTTCGCTATCACTCGGTAAATTCAAAGGGAGTAATTCCAGTTCCATGATTTATAGGTTTTTCTTGTTTTTCTTGACTATAAGATTACCACTCCAACGCCCGCAGCCTGCGCAGGGCCTCGAGCATGCGCTCGTCCTTGGCGCACAGGGAGACGCGCACGTATCGCTTGCCATTCCGGCCAAAGATGAATCCCGGGGTGATGAACACCCTGGCCTCATGCAAGGCGCGCTCCGTGAGTTGCTCCACGTCGGCATACTTGTCGGGTATCTTTCCCCACAGGAACATGCCCACTTGTCCAGGATCGTACTCACAGCCCAGCGTTCGCATGATTCGCTCCGCTATGTCCCTGCGCCTGCGGTAGTTGGCGATGTTGTTCTCCTGGTGCCACTCGTCGGTATTGGTGGTGAAAGCCTCCGCGGCGGCCAGCTGGATGCCCCGGAAGGAGCCGTTGTCTATGTTGCTCTTCACCTTGAGTATCCAAGAGATGAACGTGGGATTGGAGGCCACCATGGCCACGCGCCAGCCTGGCATGTTATGGCTCTTGCTCATGGAGTTGAACTCCAGGCAGCAGTCCTTGGCGCCCGGCACCTGCAGGATGCTGAGGGGACGGTCGTTGAGGATGAGGGAATAAGGATTGTCGTTGACAATGACGATGTCGTGGCGACGGGCGAAGTCCACCAGTCTCTCATAGGTCTCCATGCGGGCGTTGCCGCCCGTGGGCATATTGGGATAGTTAGTCCACATCAGCTTCACGCGGCTCAGGTCCATGCGCTCCAGGGCGTCGAAGTCCGGTTGCCATCCGTTGTCCTCCCGCAGGTCGTAATAGCGTATCTTGGTGCCCAGTATCTTGTTGATGGCCGTATAAGTGGGATAGCCCGGGTCGGGTATCAGCACCTCGTCGCCTGGGTCGCAGAAAGTCAGCGTCACGTGCAGGATGCCCTCCTTGGAGCCGATGAGCGGCTGTATCTCCGTGGCCCAGTCCAGCTCCACCCCATACCACTTGCGGTAGAAATGGGCCATGGCCTTGCGCAGCTCCGGTATGCCCACCGTGGGCTGGTAGCCATGCGCGGAGGGGTCGTGGGCCACCTCGCACAGCTTCTCTATCACCTGCGGCGAGGGGGGCATGTCAGGGCTGCCTATGGCCAGGCTCACGATGTCCTTCCCCTCGGCGTTGAGCCGCGCCACCTCTTTCAGTTTGCGGCTGAAATAGTATTCCTGTATTTCCGTTACTCTTTGGGCTGGTCTTATTTCCATGTCAGTAATTGTATGAATCGTTGGTCGTGTTTATTTTCCCTTATACTCTCCCAGCACCTTGATATTCTTCACCAGGGGAGTGATGGCGTCGATGGACTGCTGGTAGCGGGTGAAATTGTCAAACGTGACATCCACGTAGAACATGTATTCCCACTCGTGCCCGATGATGGGCAGGGACTGTATCTTGGTCATGTTGATGTCGTAGAAGCTCAAGATGGTGAGCACCTTGCTCAAGGAGCCTTCCTCGTGGGGCAGGCTGAAGACCAGGCTGGCCTTGTCCGCCCGCTCTATGCTGCGCAGGAAGGAGGCCTTGCGGGGGTCAGACACCACCAGGAAGCGGGTGAAGTTGTGCTTGTTGTCGTGGATGTCGCGCTGCAGCACCTTCATGCCATACATGCCGGCCGCGTACTCGGAGCAGATGGCCGCCCATCCCCTGGCCTGGTGGCGGGCGATGTACTCCGCGGAGCCTGCCGTGTCCTCGGCCTCCACGGCCTTCATCTCGGGATGGCGGGAGAGGAAGGCGCGGCACTGCGAGAGGGCCACGGGATGGGAATGCACCTCGGTGATGGTGTCCCAGTCGTCCTCGGGCAGGCAGCAGATGGCATGCTCTATGTGCAGCTTGTGCTCCCCCACCACGGTGGTGCCGCTCTCGCGCAGCAGCTCGTAGTTGTGGAGCAGCGAGCCCGCGATGGTGTTCTCTATGGCCAGCATGCCCACCACGGCGGGATCCCGCCTTATGTTCTCGAACACTTGCTCGAAAGTGGCGCAACAGATCAGCTCTATCTGTTCCTGCCCGAAATACTCATGGGCAGCTATGTCGTGGAACGAGCCTTGCTCTCCTTGTATCGCTATTCGTTTCATCTTGTTCTTTATGTCATCAAAAAAACGGCCCTGCTCTCCATGGGGAGCGGGACCGTTTCGCTATTTCCTTTATCTTCCGTGAGGTTTACACGCGACTTCCCGCTCTACAATTCCTTGCAAAGTAAAAGTAAAAGTAATAGAAAGACGCGTTTTGCCTCATGTTATTCGATTTATCAATTATCACATGCAAAAGTAATGCTTTTTTCCGAACTTCCAAAGAAAACCGCAGAAAAATTGCCGAATTTCTTACAATTCATCAATTTTCTCGCTTTTTGAGGGAATATCGGTCACCGCTTTTAAAGAAGAAATCACTTTATCAAGTCGAAATCACTGGCGGGAATGATGTCCACACGGGTCATGCGCGGCCACCAGTCGCTGTTCACGTAGTCACCGCCCACGTTCTTGCTGCGCTTGTAGGTATACTCCATGTAAACGTAGCCGTCCTCGCCGTCCTTGCCCAGCACGTAGCAGCACAACTGCTGCACGTAGCCCACCACGACACCTCCTTGCGTCATGTTCAAAGTGGTCCAGTCCTCCTCCGGTATCACGGAGCTTACTATCTCGCACTTGGGGCAGCGACGCTGGTAATCCTCGCGGCAAGCCTGTATCAGCTTATACATGTCGCCGCCTTCATACTTGTTTTTGGTATAGATGGGCATGTATTTCACGCGCACGCTGTCGCGCCCATTGCTGATGCCCAATTCGTCTTTGATGATGTCGGCGGTGGAACTGACGGACTTCTTGGCGTCATTCCACACTTTCTTGGCCTTCTGCGCAATGGTCTCCTTCGCTTTCTGGGTCTTGCTCTCAGACTGCGCCTGGGCAGAGGTGAGGCTCAGGGCAAAAACTGCCGCCAATAAACATATAATCTTTCTCATTCCTTATATATATTTTATATTAAATGACACATTTCGCCGCGGGACACGGGCTTAACCGAAAGTCTAATGACCGATTTGGGTTTAACCCGTCACAAAAGTAACATAAAAAGGTTAACGCTCCAAACAAATTCAGCTTTTTTAGTTAACTTTGTCCGCATGAAAAGATTAATTGTTTATTTACTCACCATCATATGTTGCGTGCCAGTCACCGCGCAGCACTTCATACAAGGCCCTCTGCACAGCCCCGACAGCCCCCGCGAGGACTGGCTCCTGCCAGGGGACACCATCATGGACGGCAACCAAAAAAGAGTTTATGGCGGAAAGCCCCAACGGCTGTTGACCGTCACGGGAAAAGACCCGCTTGGCCAGGTTAAAGGCATCGGACCGCGGCAACCCGCCGGAGAGGCGGAAGCGCGGGACAAGAACCCGCAGGCCAACACGACAGACAGCGTTGCCCCCGCGCCCGCTTCCATCAACAGCTATGCCTGGGGCTGGCACGAGGGACTCAACGCGAGCATAGGACTGTCCGCCTTCGCCACCTTTGGCGACCACGTTCCCCACAAGGGCGGCTTCACCCAAGACATCAATGTGGGTTATTTGACCCCGCTCACCAAAAACAGGAAATTGTGGCTGGCGGCGGGCGGATACCTGCAAAACACCATCTGGGGAGGAGATTCCTACCGTGACGCGGGACTCTATGCCATGCTGGGCTACCGCTTCAACGAGCATTGGGAAATATTCGCCTACGGGCAACTCTCATTGGCCAATAACTACAACAGCTATTGGCACCGCCATGGCTGGTACGGCTAAGGCCCCCCCTTTGGCAGGGGCTCACCCCCGGGGTACGGCTATGGCCCCTATTGGGGCATGGGCTCACCGCTGGGACGTTCGCCGCTGGGTTACGGCATGGGCGCCGCGGGCGCCAACGTGGTGGGGGTGGGAGCCATATACCACGTTAATCCCACCCTTTCCATTGGCGTAAGCGTAGAAGGGGCATGGTATGACAATCCCGCTCCCGGCTACAACCACAAGTACCGGCATGATTACCCGGGGTACACTGAACTTCCCTGAGTATCACGCGCCCTGGCTCAAGGCCGCCGCGGAGGAGGCCAACAAGCCCATTCACGCCTCAAACTCAAAGCGGCCAGCTCCCTCCACGGCCTCCCGTAACATGTCGAGGGTCACGATTCCCTCGTCATAGTCCACGGTCACGCTGTTGTCCACCAATGAGACTTGGGCTTCCTTCACTCCCCTGATGTCCAGCAAGGCGCTTTCCACGGCCGACTGGCAATGCTGGCACTTCATGCCATGCACGATAAACGTTTTCTGTATCATATATAATAGCGATATTTTTTAAGCCTATACGTTTCAAGGGGGCAAATATACTATAATTTCCGTGAATGAGACCGCGAAACCGATATTTTTTGCTCATTAGACGGAAATATGGCCTTTCCAAATGGCGGGATTCCTCAGGCAACGGACAACCGCGGAAACACAATTTAGTCCGCTATCCCTTGGCCGTGTCGGGAAAAATATGTAAGTTCGCGCCATGATTTACCCGAACAACCTGGAAACCAAGATAGGCTTCAGCGAGATACGCCAAATGCTCAAGGAGCGGTGTCTCTGCTCGCTGGGCAAGGAACAAGTGGACAAGATGGCCTTCAGCTCCCGGCACGAAGACGTGACGGAGCGGCTGGCGCAGGTGAGCGAGTTTCGCAAGCTCAGTAGCGCGGAGCGGGAAATGCCCATGGACTACTTCCTGGATCCCCGGGAAGCCATCCTGAGAATAAGAGTGGAGAACACTCACATGGAGGAAGAGGAGCTATTCGACCTGCGCCGCTCACTGGGCACCATCCAAGGGCTTGTCGCCCTGTTGCGCCAAGACGATGGCGACGGCCACTTCCCCTATCCCGCCCTGGCTAAGATGGCAGAGGGAGTAAGTTCCTTCACCGACATCACCCGCCAGATAGACAAGGTGCTCAACAAATGGGGAAAGGTGAGCGACAACGCCTCTCCCGAGCTGGCCCGCGTCAGGGGAGAGTTGTCCCGCTCGGAAGGAAACATCTCCCGGGCACTCAACAGCATACTGCGGCAAGCGCAAGGACAGGGCCTGGTGGACAAGGACGCCACCCCCACCATGAGAGACGGCAGGCTCGTGATACCCGTGGCACCCGCCATGAAACGAAAGATGGCGGGCATCGTGCACGACGAGAGCGCCACCGGGCGCACGGTCTACATTGAGCCTGCCGAGGTGGTGGAGGCCAACAACCGCGTAAGGGAATTGCGCAGGGAAGAGCGGCAGGAAGTCATCCGCATACTGAAAGAGACCACCAAGCTGATACGTCCCCACGTAACAGACTTGCTGGAGAGCTACCGCTTCCTGGCCCAAGTGGATTTCATACAGGCCAAGGTGTCATTGGCGGAAAGGCTGAAGGCCACGGAACCCACCGTGGAAGACCATCCGCAACTGGACTGGACACACGCCATCCATCCCCTTCTTCTGCTGAAACTGGGAGAAGGAGTGGTGCCCCTGGACATCACGCTCACGCCCAAGCAACGGCTGCTCATCATCTCCGGCCCCAACGCCGGCGGCAAGTCCGTCTGCCTGAAGACCGTAGGATTGCTGCAATACATGTTGCAGTGCGGACTGAGCGTGCCCGTGGACGAGCGGAGCAAGACGGGCGTGTTCCAGGACATCATGATAGACATCGGCGACGAGCAGAGCCTGGAGGACGACCTGAGCACTTATTCCTCCCACTTGCTCAACATGAAGCTGATGATGAAAGGCTGCGGCGAGCGCAGCCTCATACTCATTGACGAGATGGGAACGGGCACGGAGCCTACCATTGGAGCGGCCATAGCCGAGGCCGTGGTAGACACCTTCCGCCAGCGGCAGGCCTATGGCGTGATTACCACCCACTACCAGAACCTGAAACACTATGCCGACGCGCACGACGGAGTGGTGAACGGCGCCATGCTCTACGACCGCCACCAGATGCGCCCCCTCTTCCAATTGGCCATCGGCAGACCCGGCAGCTCTTTCGCCATCGAGATAGCCCGCAAGATAGGACTGCCCGAAGAAGTGATATCCAAGGCATCGCAAATCGTGGGCAGCGAGTACATACAGAGCGACAAATACCTGCAAGACATCGTCAGGGACAAGCGGTACTGGGAAGCCAAGCGGCAAACCGTGCACCAGCGGGAGAAAGACTTGGCCGCGGCCATGGCCCGCTATGAGAAAGAGGCTGACGAATTGCGCCGCGAGCGTCGTGAGATACTGGACAAGGCGAAACTCCAAGCCCAGGAGATGCTGAAAGAAAGCAACCGCAGGATAGAGAACACCATACGCGAGATAAAGGAGGCACAGGCCGAGAAGGAGGAGACCAAACGCCTGAGGCAGGAACTGGCCGACTTCCAGGCCAACCTAGGGGAAGAAACCGCCCCCGCCACTGCCGCCAAGGGCAAGAAGACACTGAGCCCAGAGGCGTTGGAGCGCAAGATGGAGCAAATCCTGCAACGCAAGCAACGTCACCAAAAACGGATGGCAGAGAAGGAGCAAGAAGAATCCAAGGCCGCCAAGGCGTTGAGAGAAGCCACCGCCAAGCCGAAACTGGAAAACGAGCCATTGAAAGTTGGTGATACCGCGAGGGTGAAGGGACTTACCAGCGTGGGCCATATCGAGAGCATAGACGGCAAAATGGCCACGGTCATCTTCGGTGACATGCGCACAAAGACCCGGCTGGATCGCCTGGAGCGGGCGGAGGAACCGGAAAAAGACAAGAACGAGCAGCGGCAGGCCAGCCTCAACGCCTACAGCATCAGCAACGAGACCCGCAAGACCATAGACGAGCACAGGGGCAACTTCCATCAAGACCTCGACGTGAGGGGCATGCGGGGAGACGAGGCCCTGCAGGCCGTGCAATACTTCATAGACGATGCCATCCTGGTGGGCATGCCCCGTGTGCGCATCCTCCACGGCAAGGGCAACGGCATACTGCGCCAGCTCATCCGTCAATACCTCTCCAGCGTGCCCAACGTCACTCACTATGCCGATGAGCACGTGCAGTTTGGCGGGGCGGGCATCACCGTGGTGGACTTGTAGGGCGAAGGGATTGCGTCGCCTCGTCAAGACAACCACGGCACAGCAATAGTTCGTAGATGGCTCTTGCCTCACTGGCCTTCAGGCTCCGCAGGGTGAACGAGGTGCCGTTGGTGGAGATGGTCAGGCTTACCCTGTGGAAACGGGGCGTGAAAGGCGTGGCGGTCATGCGCACTACCTCTGCGTTGTCGTATTTCAGGTAATTCCTTGCTTCCGCGAACTTGCCGTCGCGAATCTCCACGTAGCCATTTCTCAGCGTGATGCCGCCGTGGCGCACGGCAAGAAAACCCTTGGCCAACGAGACCAGCATATAGAAGGCAGGGACGAGAAGCCACGCGTAAAGTCCGAAAGCACACAAGACAACGATGGCCGCCAGTGAGACCAGGAGGTCGAACCTGATGGTGTATGCCAACAGCCCATAGCCTGGGCGGGCGGAGATGACGGGCTGCCTGGCGTTCTCGTCCGTGCCCAACCACCAGTCCAGGAACTTGCCCGCGTGGTCAGAGCCATAGATTCTCACGTCCCTGCCATTCTGCTCGTCAGTGGCGTTCAGCGCCTGCCTCAGGCTGATAGTGCCGCAATGGAGCCATCGTTCCATGAAGTTCCGCTTGACGCGGAGCGTGCATATCTTGTCACGCGAGAAGCGACTGCTGGCGCGTGAGAACAGTCCGCTCTCGAAGAACAGTTGTCTCTCGCCCATCTGTATGTCCATGTTGGCGTAGCGCAAGAACACCTTGCCCGTCCACAGCAGCAACACGACCACGTAGAGGATGGCCGTCAGGGCGACAATGGCCAGCCAAGAGAACGACAGGTGGGTAGAGTGGGCATCGACATAATCCACTACATAGGTCACCGCCCCGTCGCCAAGTGATTGCAGCTGGCTCCACAGGGCGGAAAGCGCTCCGAACAGCACCACGAGACCCCTCAGGTGGTTTTGGCACAGGGCGCCCTTCAGCAGGTTGGCGTTGTCAACGTCAAGTTTAAAGGTCTTCTGCTCCATGGTCTTCTCGTGGACGGGTGAGGCGGCCTCTTCCCGCGCTTCAGAGGAGTCTTCCCCCGCTTCCACCCGGCTCAGCAGCGCGTCCCAGTCGTCGTTGTCAAGAATCAGCTCTATTTCCGCCGACGCGGAGGCCAGCGTGTCAAACGACACGCCCCTCATGTCCAGCAATCGGTAGATGGGGCCACGCTTCGTGCGCAATGACTGCACCTTCCCCAACGGGACGCTGGTCTTTTCCTTCCGCAGCGCGCCATGGATGAAAACCAGGTTTCCGTCCTCTACGTAGTATTTCCTGTAATAATAGTTCACGAAAGCGACCGTGGCGGCCAGTGCCAGGAACGCGGCCAGCATGGCCAGTGCTATCAGCAGCGCTTGCCACAAGGGGGTCTCATCGTCACGGAAGCCCGGGTTCACGGCGAGACATAACAGGAAAAGCCCCGCGTAGCCTCGCAGGTTCTTGACGAAGAACACCACGAGCGCGCTCTTGCTCATCCGGCGCGGCCGTGAGAAATCATTGGCCATCCTCATTGCCGTTGAGTTTTTTCGTCACGAGCGCCTTGATTTCCTCCGCCGTCTGCGCTGTCAGCCCCGGGATGCTGATGTCGGACATCGACTGGGCACCGTTCACGATGTCCACGGCATAAAGTCCGAACAGGCGCGTGACCGGGTTTTGGCGGATGCTCACCTGCTGTATCTTGCGGAAAGGCACTGTCGTCACGCGTGGGAAGATGATGCCCGACCGGTAGGTGATGTCATGCTCCCTGATGGCGAAGCCTTTGTAGGCCACGGCCTTGGGCAGCAGGAAGAGGTTGGCCACGAGCAGGGCCAGCCATACGCACTCGGCCGCGACGGTCACTTGATGGCGATAGCTGAACGCTTCCCAGGCGAGGAGCAAGAGCGTAAGCGCCATGAGCGTCAGGTAGACGAGCAAGGTCTTTATCAACTGCGCCTTCAGGTAGCTCTTTTCCAAAGGCGTGAAGTGGAGGTCTTCCACGCGGTCAATGCCGCGTAGGGTGAGTTGTCTGTTGGTCATGGCGCGTATGCGGTTAAGGATGAGAAACCGTCACCGCGCTCCAGGAAGAGGTAAAGGCGGCGGTCACGATAGTGATTGCGAAAGTATGGATATTTCCCAAGAAAGCACCCATCGAGCCCGTTAAATGAAGTTAAACCCGAAAAGCGGGGCCAAACCAAATTGTCTCGCTGGGGAAAACAACTTGTTTTCCCTCGCGAATTAAGTTGTTTTCCCCGGCGAAACCAGTTGAATCGCGCCGCGAAACAACTTGCCTTGAGAACCGGGAAGGAGAGCCGGCCTCTGGCAGGCGGCCTGAGGGGGCAAGAGGGAAATCCCCGGGTTCCCCAAGCCAAGGGGGGGGGACGCGTCCGCGGGCTGCCCTCAGGCCGGCAGCTCGTCTTGGGCGGGCGGTATGCGGCGGTCGGGGTTTTCCTTCGCCCCCATGTCTATCAGCTCATGGGCTTTCTTCACCACGCTTTGGTTGCCGGCGTAGAGTTTCTTTCCGCAATCATCGAAGGCGCGCTTGGCCTGCTCCAGCCGTTCGCCCAGGGCGGTGTATCGCTTGATGAAATCGCCCAGGCGGTCTATCAGTTGCTCGGCCAGGCCGAATACCAGCCGTTGGTTTTGGGCTTGCTGGTTTTGCACCCAGGCCACGTGTATCATGTGGAGGATGGCCGTGAGGTTTTGCTCGCTGGTGATGAACACCTTGCGCTCGAAGGCCTCGTGCCACAGCGAGGGGTCGTTGGCCAGCGCCAACTGCAACGAACTCTCGAAGGGCATGAACATGAGCACGAAGTCCACGGCCTGCCTCCCCGGGTCCAGGTAGCGGCTGTAGTCCTTGCCCGCCAGCTCGTCCACGTGTTTCCTCACGCTTTGTATGTGCGCCTTCAGTGCCTTGGCCTTTTCCTCGGGGTCCGTAGCGTTCACGTATCGCTCGTAGGCCGCCATGGATACCTTGGAGTCTATCACCACGTCTTGCCCCTGTGGATAATGGAGGATGAAGTCGGGACGCATGGCGGAGCCCGTGTCCTCGTTGCGCGCTTTCCTGCCCTTGGCGTCCCGCAGGTAGGGTTGCGACTCATAGTGCACGCCCTCCACCAGTCCCTGGGCGGCCAAGAGGTCTCCCAGGATTACCTCGCCCATATAGCCCGCGGCCTGGCTATCCCGGCGCAGCACATTAGCCAATAGTTCCGCTTGCTCACCTATCTCGCGGTTGCTGCGCATCATCTGCGCCAGCAGCTCGCGGAGCGAGGCATTGTCCTCCGCGCTGTGCTTGGTGGTGTCTTCCAGTGCCCTGCGCATCTCGCTGATGGCCTCCCGCAGGGGAGTGGTGAGGAGCGTCATGTGCTCGGCGTTCTCTTGCTTCAGGCGGTCGGCGTTTTGCCTCAGCAGTTCTTGGGTCCTGAGGGCCAGTTCCTGCTTGGTGGCTTCCACCTGCCGTTCCATCTCTTGCCGCCGCTCCTCCATGCGCTTGCCCGCCTGCTCCAGCTGGGTTTGCAAACGGGCGTTGTCCACTCGCAGACGAGTGTTCTCCCTGCCCATGAGGATAAAAACAAGGGCTGCCCCAATCAGCAGCCCCAGTATGAAAGCGAGGTAAACCATGGTTACTTCAGGTCTCCCACGCTGACCAAATACTCAGCTATCTGCACGGCATTGAGGGCGGCGCCCTTCCTTATCTGGTCGCCCGTGAGCCAAAGCGTGCAGCTGTTGTCGTCGGCCAGGTCTTTCCTGACACGTCCCACGTAGACATCGTCCTGGCCCGCGCTTTCCAGTGGCATGGGGTAGACATAGTTTTGCGGGTCGTCCTTCAGCGTTACGCCAGGAGCGGCCTGCAGGGCCTCTCTGATTTCCTCCACGGAGAGCGGCCTCTCGGTCTCGAACCACACGCTCTCGGAATGGCTCCTGAGCGAGGATACCCTGACGCAGGTGGCGCTGGTGCGCACGTCGCTGTGCATGATCTTGCGTGTCTCGTGATACATCTTCATCTCCTCCTTGGTGTAGTCGTTGGGGGTCATCACGTCTATCTGGGGTATCACGTTGTAAGCCAGCTGGTGGGGGAACTTCTTGATGGTCTTCACCTCACCCGTGGAGAGTATCTCCCTGTATTGCTGCTCCAGCTCCTGCATGGCCACGGCTCCCGCTCCCGACGCGCTCTGGTAGCTGGAGATATGTATTTTCTTGATGTGGCTCAAGTCCTCGATGGGCTTCAGCGCCACTACCATCATGATGGTGGTGCAGTTGGGGTTGGCGATGATGCCCCTGGGTCTGTTGAGGGCATCGGCGGCGTTGACCTCGGGCACCACCAGAGGCACGTCCTCGTCCATGCGGAAAGCGCTGGAATTGTCTATCATCACCGCTCCATGCTTGGTGATGGTCTCGGCGAAGTCCTTGGAAGTGCCGCCGCCCGCGGAGACGAAGGCCACGTCGATATCCCGGAAATCATCGTTGTGCTGCAAGAGTTTCACGGTATACTCTTTGCCCTTGAAGGAATATTTCTTGCCCGCGCTGCGCTCGGAGCCAAACAATACCAAGTCATCCATGGGGAATTCTCTCTGCGCGAGGATGCGCAAGAACTCCTGTCCTACCGCGCCACTGGCGCCAACAATCGCTACTCTCATTTGTCTGAAAACTATTACTTTGTTAATGATATGAGCGCGAAAATACAACTTTTCACGCTAATACCGCCCATTTCTCGATATTTTTTTGCATCTTTGCACCATAATTCATACACATACCAAAAATAACACATGCCGTTAGCCATGCTCACCTTCCCCGTCACTGACCCCATGATGAAGTTTTTCGTCGTGCTGGCCATCATCCTGATAGCCCCTATCGTGATGGGCAAGCTGCGCATCCCCCACATAGCGGGCATGGTGCTGGCGGGCATGCTGGTGGGTCCCTATGGACTGAACATCCTGGCCAAGGACGGCTCCTTCGACCTTTTCGCCCACGTGGGGCTTATCTACCTGATGTTCCTGGCGGGACTGGAGATGAACATGGGCAACTTCCGCAAGAACCGCGTGGGAACATTCACCTTGGGCATCATGGCTTTCGTCATCCCCATGGTGATGGGTATCGTGGTCAACACCACCGTGCTGCGCTACGGCTGGCTCACCTCCATCCTGCTGGCGAGCATGTACGCCTCCCACACGCTCATCGCCTATCCCATTATATTAAGGTATGGCCTTTCCAGCCAGCGCAGCGTGACCATCGCCGTGGGAGCCACGGCCATCACCGACACGCTGACGCTCTTGGTGCTGGCCATGGTGGGCGGATACTTCAAGGGCGACATCACGGGTGAGTTCTGGCTCATGCTTTTCCTGAAGGTGGCGGCGGTCTTCTTCGTCATCATCTATTTCTTCCCCCGCGTCACCCGCTATTTCTTCCACCACTACGAGGACAACGTCAACCAATTCATCTTCGTGTTGGCCCTCACGTTCCTGGGGGCCATCATGATGGAGCTGATAGGCATGGAGGGACTGCTGGGAGCCTTCCTCGTAGGACTGGTGATCAATCGCTACGTGCCCAACGTATCGCCCCTGATGAACCACCTGGAGTTCGTGGGCAACGCCCTCTTCATCCCTTATTTCCTGATAGGCGTGGGCATGCTCGTCAACGTCAACCTGCTCTTCGGAGGCGTGGAGACGCTCCACGTGGCCGCGGTGATGATCGTGATGGCGCTCTCCTCCAAGTGGATAGCCTCCCTGGTCACCCAGAAGCTGCTGGGCATGAGACCGCTGGAGCGCAACATGATATTCGGCCTCAGCACGGCGCAGGCTGGCGCCACGCTGGCGGCCGTGCTGGTGGGCTACAGCCTTTTCCTGCCCAACGGGCAGCGACTGCTCAACGACGACGTGCTCAACGGCACCGTCATCCTCATACTGGTCACCTGCGTATTCAGCTCCTTCTGCACGGAAAGCGCCTCCAAGAGAATGGCGCTGGAAAAGAAAAGCGCCATGCCCAAGGAAGAGGTGGGCGACGACGAGAAGATCATGATATCCATGAAATATCCCGAGACGGCGGGCTTGCTGATGGAAGTGGCCAACCTCATGCGCAACCGCACGCTCAACCGGGGCGTGGTGGCGCTCAACGTGGTGTACGATGACGAGAAGCGGCTGTACTACCAGGAGCGGGGAAGGCAACTGCTGGACCACATCACCAAGGAGGCCAACGCCATAGGACTGATGGTGCAGTCGCAAGTGCGCGTCGCCACCAACATCACCAACGGCATCAAGCACGCCTTCAAGGAGTTCAACGCCTCCGAGATTATCATGGGCATGCACATGAGGAAAGACACTTCCAAGACCTTTTGGGGCAAGTTCATACAGGGCATCTTCTGGGGACTGAACCGCCAGGTCATCATCGTGGAAAGCTTCCGCCCCCTCAACACGTTGCGCTGCATACAGGTGGCCGTGCCCTCCAGGGCCGAGTTCGAGCCTGGCTTCTACAGGTGGCTGGAGCGATTGAGCCGCATGGCGGAAAACCTGGAGTGCCGCGTGCGCTTCCATTGCCGCGTCGAGACGCAAGCCCTCATCCAGGAATATATCAAGAAACGACACCCCGAGGTGAGGGCGGAATACCAGCTCATGGCCCATTGGAACGAGCTGCCGCGACTGGCGCGGGAGGTGGCCGACGACCACATGTTCGTGGTCATCACCGCCCGCAAAGGCACCATCTCCTACAAGTCGGCCTTGGAACGGCTGCCCGACGAGCTTACCCAGTACTACCAGGGCAAGAACCTCATGATCATCTTCCCCGACCAGTATGGCGCTCCCATGATGACCATGGCCGAGCCGCAGCACACCGAGGACAAGAGCGCCTACGCCGTGATAGGGGGATGGTTCATGAAGTCGGCCATGGGCAAGTACATACAGAAACACGTTAAATAACCACTCATGATAGATATCAAGAACATCACCAAGAGCTTCGGCTCGCTGCAAGTGCTCAAGGGCATAGACCTGCACGTGGGAGCGGGCGAGATAGTGAGCATCGTAGGCCCGTCGGGGGCGGGCAAGACCACGCTCCTGCAAATCATCGGCACGCTGGACAAGCCCGACTCCGGCACCATCACCATAGACGGCGTGGACGTGGGCAAGCTCTCAGGCAAGCGTCTCAGCGACTTCCGCAACCAGCGCCTGGGCTTCGTGTTCCAGTTCCACCAGCTGCTGCCGGAGTTCACCGCCCTGGAAAACGTCATGATACCCGCCTTCATAGCGGGCAAGGGCAAGGCGGAAGCCTCCCAGAGAGCCAAGGAACTGCTGCGGTTCATGGGCTTGGCGGACAGGGCCGGCCACAAGCCCGCCGAGCTGTCGGGAGGCGAGAAGCAAAGGGTGGCCGTGGCCAGGGCCCTGGTGAACCACCCCGCCGTCATCCTGGCCGACGAGCCTTCGGGCAGCCTGGACTCCAGGAACAAGGAGGAGCTTCACCAGCTGTTCTTCGACCTCAGGGAGCAGTTCGGCCAGACGTTCGTCATCGTCACCCACGACGAAAGCCTGGCGGCCCTCACCGACCGCACCATCCACCTGCGCGACGGCATGATAGAGGCCGAGACCGCCAAGTCTCCCGAGACCGCGGAAGAGGGCGAGACGGCCGCGAGCGATACCACCCATCAAGAAAACAAAGAAGACTGAACATGGAAAGACTGAGACTGGGCGACTACAACAAGATGACCGTAGTGAAAGAGGTGGACTTCGGGGTCTACCTGGACGGGGGCGACGAGGGAGAGATCCTGCTGCCCAAGCGATACGTGCCCGAAGGGCTGCGCCCCGGCGACGAGCTGGAGGTGTTCCTCTACCTGGACCAGGAAGAGCGGCTCATAGCCACCACCGAGCGGCCGCTGGCCAAGGTGGGCGACTTCGCCTACCTGGAGGTGAAGTGGGTCAACGAGTATGGCGCCTTCCTGGGCTGGGGGCTCATGAAAGACCTCTTCTGCCCTTTCCGCGAGCAGAAGATGCGCATGCAAGTGGGCAAGTCCTACATCGTCTACGTCAGGATAGACGAGGAGAGCTACCGCATCGTGGCCACGGCCAAGATAGACAAGTATTTCGACTTCTCCTTCCCGCAGTACCAGCACGGCGAGGAAGTGGACCTCCTGGTGTGGCAGAAGACCGACCTGGGATTCAAGGCCATCATAGACAACCGCTTCCAGGGACTGCTCTATCAAGACCAGATATTCCAATACGTGCACGCGGGCGACCGCCTGAAAGGCTACATAGACAAGGTGCGCCCCGACGGCAAGATAGACGTCACGCTGCAGCCCACAGGCCCGCGGCAGACCAGGGACTTCGCCGAGACCCTTCTGCGATACCTGCGGGAGCACGACGGCGCTTGTGACCTAGGGGACAAGAGCGATGCCGACGACATCTATGACCGCTTCCACGTGAGCAAGAAGGTGTTCAAGCGAGCCATAGGCGACCTATACAAGCGGAGGCTCATCCTGGTGAGCCCCCGCAGCATACGGCTGGCGTAAGGAGAGCGTCTACAGCTCCTTTACGCCCTTGGTCTTGCTCACCTGGGCGGGATTGCCCTTGTAGCCTATCTCGCCAGAGCCCGCCACGTTCGCCTTCAGTGACTTCCGCGCGTGGCAGATGATATCCCCGGAACCGGCCACCGACGCTTCCACGCCATCGGCCACCATGTTGTCCGCCACGATGTCACCCGAGCCGGCCACGGTGTAGACAGCCTCGCTCGTCAACCCCTCCAACTTGATGTCGCCAGAGCCGGCTATGGCGGTTTCCACCGCGGTGGCTTTCACGCCCGTGGCCTCTATGTCACCCGAGCCGGCCACGGTCATCTGCACGGAGCGGGCCGCAATGCCATGGAGGTCAATGTCGCCCGAGCCACTCAGCGCGACCGCCAGGTCTCCCTTGCAGTCCAGCCCGTTCACCTCCACGTCTCCCGATCCGTTCAGCGTCAGCCCGAACGAGTCCGTCCGCATGCCCCTCTTCATCGTGAAGTCTCCGGAGCCCGCGAGCGTCACGCTCTTCAGCGGGCCGCCCGTTATGCCCACGTCCATCCGCTTGAACGAGATGCGCACGTTCCGCTTCATGCCCACGTAGAGCGTCCTGCCCTTGATGTGGATGTCTATCAGGTCCATCAGGTTGTCAGACGTGTTCACCTTCACGGTCCGTTCGCCCGTCCGCTGCGTGTAGTCCACGTCCATGGGGCCTACCACTACCACCTTGTCAAAGTCTCTCACGTTAAACTCCTTGGAGACATAGTTGGAGCTGCCCTCCAGTCTCGCCCCCAGGAGCCCTTGGCTCCAGGAGTTCCCGTTCTTGTCAAACTTGTCTGCCGTCTCCGAGCATCCCGTGAGCAGGCAAGCCGCCATGGCGATGCCCGCCAGTAAAATGTTCCTTTTCATGTGCTATATGTTTTTTATCGTTCGCTTTTCTCTATAGACGTATCGCGCGGCGGAAAAGTTGCGCGGCGGGCCTTTTTTAGCCTAATCAACCTTCAGGGAATTTCCTACAGTGCGTTTTCGCCTCTCGATAAAGTATGTGGAAAATAACTTGTCTTACTTGGGAAAACAAGTTGAATCGCAAGGCAAATCAACTTGGTTTCATGGGCATAACAACTTGTTTCCAATCCGCCATTACTTGCCATAGGCGGATGTGACACCCACGCCGGTTCCTGCCATATTGGTCCTGTGAGATTCAAGGCAAGACGGCTTTCTTGTGTCTTTCGGGGGCTCCCCACCTCTTTCACGAAACTTATCGACAGCGTCGAAGATTATATATCTCTTATATATAATTTATCTTATCTTCGATACTATCTGGAAGATAGTTATAACACATCGATTATCACGCAATGTAAAGTCGTTGTTTTCCAGTTATTTACGTTGCTTTTTCCATACACTTTCGGGAGGTTGTGTTATCGTTTCCATCCACGACTATGGTGGGCAAGGGGTTCGATTTCCTGGTGGCTTGGCTATTCTTGCCCATTTCCTAGCTCCTTTTCCAATATCCGCCGGGCCTCGTTGAAGGCTACAGAGAAGTTCCTGGCGAGCAGCGTGCCTTTTGGGGACAGGAGCACAAAAAACGGCCAGCCCGTTATGTGATAGGTGTCTGCCATCTTTTGGTTGTCCGGGTAGTTGGTCTCCAGTTCCACCTCTTTCCACGGATGCTTCAGCATGTTACCGAGCGTGGCGTTCAACTCCGCGTCGTCGGGGCTGCCCAGGGTGCTTTCATAGAGTCGCTTGATGACGGCCACGGACTCAGTGAGTCCCACTACCTCCAGTCCTTTCCCTTTGTAGCGGTCATGAAGCTCGCATACGTATTTGTCTATCTGGATGGAGCCGGGGCATAGCCCCCAATGGTAGAAAAGCAGGTATTTCCCCGCGAAGGTGTCATTGGTGATGGTATCCCCGTCCATGGTGACCAGCTTGAAGTCTGGGGCTGGATTGCCCAGGGCCAGAGGTTCCATCTCTTTCATGAATTTGGCGGTTTTACGCCCATACCAACTGCGCTTTATCTCGTCCGAATACTGGTCGTACATGCGCTTTGCCTCCTCAATGGGCATATAGCTAAGATGGGGCAGTCTTTCCACAAGCAGGAAGAGCGTTCCCTGTGGATTGGCATTCCTATATTTTGCTTCCAGTGCGTTGCGTCTTTCAATGCCTGGGTTGATATGATAGAAATTGTTGAAAGCCTCTGTCCATTTCCGCACCGCGATGGTGTCCTTTTCCGCCAAGGCCATCTCCATATTCCGTGCGTAGCCGCCCCGGATAGCTCCGAGCGAGTCTTCCACCCGGAGGTATTCCGCCAGTCGCGGTTCGTCATAGATGCCTCCGCTCAGCCTGCTGTAGTAGATGGTCTCCCGCTCACCGGTGAGAGTGAGGGTGTCGCCTGGCTGGGCGATGAAGAGCTTGCCCGACCGGTCTGCGGGTAATTCCTTTCCCATGTTGGTTTTATAGGTGAGCTCGAAATACTGGTCATGCGCTATGTAAGCTCGGTATGTGAAACCCGCCGTGTCGTTGACGACGATGGTGGACACTACACTGTCCTCGAACGCGGGGAGGTCAATAGTGCTGATGGTGATGGTGTCTCCTTTTTGCAGCCCACTGATATCGCCGATGATGGTGAGATTGGGTTTTTGCGCATTGGCGGCTGCCACCAGAAGGAGGAAGAGTGAAAGCAGGAACAGTCTTGTTTTTTTCATTGTCGAGATTATTTTTTCATTGTCGCTCCCATGTGGCCGTGTCATGGACAGAGCCGGAATGTCGCTTGGGGCGTGGCATTGTCAGGATGAGGAGGCATACAAGGAAGAAATCAGTCGTAGAAGCCGGGCTGGTGGTAGGGGATGCCCAGCTCGCGGTCCACCGTGGCCAGGATGCCCTGCACCTGCCCCATGGCGAACATGCGGCCCAGGAAGGAGTAGCCGGCGTTGTAGCCGCGGCTCTCGTCGCCCAGCATGGTCATGCCGTGGTCCACGCGCATGGGCAGCTGGGGATTGGCCTTCTCGAAGACGCGGGCCAGCTCGATGAGGTCCGCCCGGCCACCCAGGTGGCTGGCCTCGGTGAAGTCGCCGTTGGGGAACACGTGGCAGCTGCGCAGGTGGACGAACCACGTGCGGCTGGCGTACTTGCGGGCCAGGGCCACCACGTCGTTGTGGGCGCCCGCCGAGAGGCTGCCGGAGCCGGAGGTGTGGCCGGTGTGGGGGGTGGCCGCCGGGGGGCGAAGGTGAGGCCCTTGTGGGGATTGTCCACGGCGTGGAGGAACCAGTCTATGTCCTCGTCGCAGGTCACGATGCGGGGCAGGCCGAGTATGGGGAAGGGCGGATCGTCGGGGTGCACGCACATGTTCATGCCGCATTCCTCGCAGGTGGGCATGATGGCGCTCAGGAAATAGCGCATGTTCTCCCTGAGCCGGGCCTTGTCTATGCCCTCATAGAGGGAGAGCAGCTGGCGGAACAACTCCACGGGACGCTCCTCGTCCTCTGAGATGTTGCCGCTCACGAAGCCCTGCGTCTTCACGATGATGCTGTCCACGAGCTTGGCGTCGTCCTCGGGCGTGAGCGTGGCCTTCAGCTTCGCCACCTCGGCGAGCGTGGCCTCGTCCCAGTCTCGCTCGGCCCCCTCGCGCTTGAGGATGTGGATGTCGAAGTAGGCGAACTGCGCGCGGGAGAAATAGAGGTTGGTGCTGCCGTTGGGGTTGGGGTGGTTGAGGTCGGTGCGCGCCCAGTCCAGCACGGGCATGAAGTTGTAGCAAATGGTGTGGATGCCCTCCAGCGAGAGGTTTTTCAGACTCTCCTTGTAACGCTCTATCTGCTCGTCGCGGTCGGGGCCGCCATACTTGATGCTCTCCACCACGGGGAGCGACTCCACCACGCTCCAGCGCATGCCGTAGCCCTCTATGTACTCCCTGAGGTCGCGGATGCGCTCGCGGGTCCACACTTCGCCGTTGGGCACGTCGTGCAAGGCGGTGACGATGCCCTCCACGCCAATCTGCCTCAGCATGGCGAGGGTGATCTTATCGCCCTTGCCAAACCATCTCCAAGTCTTTTCCATAAAAGTCGATATTTAGTTATTTGTCATTCACGTCGTTAAGGTTTACGCACACAAAAATAACAAAAAACTGGCATACGACGCAACAAAACGGGAAATATCTCGCAAAAAGGGCTTCCAACGCTTGCCGTTCCGTGGATTTTTGCTATATTTGCACACGACAACCAATAAAATAATTTTCCTGTCATGAAAGAATTCTTCAAGTACGTGGGCGCCACTGTCGTGGGCATCGTCCTGCTGGGCATCGTCATGGGCGTGCTCACGCTCATCAGTTTCATTGGGCTGATATCGGCCCAGGAAAGCACAACCAAAGTGAAAGACAACACGGTGATGGTGCTCAACCTGAACACCATGGTCACCGAGCGCGCCGAATCGCAAGACATATTGTCCGAGATCGTGGGGCAGACCGTGGGCTCCACGGGGCTGGACGACATACTCACCGCCATACGCAAGGCCAAGGAGAACGACAAGGTGAAGGGCATCTACATAGAGGCGGGCTTGCTCTCGGCGGACAGCTACGCCTCGCTGCAGGCCATACGCAAGGCCCTGGTGGACTTCCGCCAAAGCGGCAAGTGGATCATAGCCTATGGCGACATATACACCAAGGGAGCCTACTACCTCGCCTCGGTGGCCAACAAGATATACATCAACCCCGAGGGGCAGATAGACTGGAGCGGCATGGTGTCGGAGCCCGTCTACTACAAGGACCTGTTGGCCAAGCTGGGCATCAAGATGCAAGTGGCCAAGGTGGGCAGCTACAAGAGCATGCCCGAGATGTATACGGCCGACAGGATGAGCGACGCCAACCGCCAGCAAGTGACCGCCTACCTGACGGGCATCTGGAACACCATCGTGGGTGACGTGAGCAAGAGCCGCGGCATCAGCGCCAGGCAGCTGAACCTGTACGCCGACAGCCTCATCACCCTGGCTCCCGCGGAGGATTACCTGAAATACAAGCTGGTGGACGGCATCGTGTACGCGGACTCCGTGAAGGGCATCATCAAGAAGCAACTGAAGATAGAGGCGGACAAGACCATCAACCAGCTGGGCGTGACCGCCATGCTGGACGTGCCCGAGAAGAAGGACGGCGACGACAAGATAGCCATCTACTACGCCTACGGCAGCGTGGTGAGCGGCGTGGCGGGCAAGTTCGCCCAGGAGCACACCATCAACTCGGACGTGATGTGCCCCGACCTGGAGAAGCTGATGGATGACGACGACGTGAAGGCCGTGGTCATCAGGGTAAACAGCGGCGGCGGCAGCGCCTATGCCTCGGAGCAGATATGGCACCAGATAGAGCTGCTGAAGCAGAAGAAGCCCGTCGTGGTATCCATGGGCGGCATGGCAGCCTCCGGCGCGTATTACATCAGCGCGCCCGCCAACTGGATAGTGGCCGAGCCCACCACCCTGACGGGCAGCATAGGCATCTTCGGGCTGTTCCCCGACGCCAGCGAGCTGCTCACCCAGAAGCTGGGCATCAAGTTCGACCACGTGAAGACCAACGCCCACAGCGACTTCGGCACGTCCTCCAGGCCTTTCACGGCTGAGGAGATGGGCTATTTGGAGCGATACATAGACCGCGGCTACAAGCTCTTCCGCAAGCGCGTGGCCGACGGCCGCAAGATGAGCGTGGAGGAAGTGGAGAAAATAGCGCAAGGCCACGTATGGCTGGGCACCGACGCCAAGCGCGTGAAGCTGGTGGACCAGCTGGGCGGACTGGACGACGCCGTGGCCAAGGCGGCAGAGCTGGCCAAGACCAAGAGCTATTACACCAAGAGCTATCCGGCAAAGACAAGCTGGCTGGACCAGTTGCTGGACGAGACCGTCAGCCGCGGCAACAACCTGGACGAGCAGCTCAAGGAGACGCTGGGCGCGTACTACGAGCCCTTCATGCTCCTGCGCCAGGTGGAGCACATGGACGCCATACAGGCCAGGATACCCTTTGAGCCAAATATCAAGTAACGATGCGCACGGAGGGCGACCTGATAAAAATAAACGAATGGCTGCTGCCGCTGAGCTGGCTGTACGGACTGGGAGTGAGGTTCCGCAACTGGCTCTTCGACGTGGGCGTCAAGAAAAGCCAGGCCTTCGACATACCCGTCATCTCGGTGGGCAACATCACCGTGGGCGGATCAGGGAAAACCCCTCACGTGGAATACTTGGTGAGGCTATTGAAGGACAAAGCCCGCGTGGCCGTCTTGTCCAGGGGGTACAAGCGTAAAGGAAAGGGGTTCATCCTGGCGGACGAGAACACCACCATGGAAGAGATCGGCGACGAGCCTTTCCAGATGCACCGCAAGTTTCCCGACGTGGCCGTGGCCGTGGAGAAAAAGAGAGTGAAAGGCATAGAGCTGCTGCAGGAAAATCCCGCCACCAAGGACGTGGAAGTCATCGTGCTGGACGACGCGTTCCAGCACCGCCACGTGAAACCGGGCATCAACATCCTGCTGGTGGACTATCACAGGCTGTTCATTTACGACAAGCTGCTACCCGCGGGACGGCTGCGAGAGCCCGTGAGCGGCAAGCGGAGGGCCGATATCGTCATCGTGACGAAATGTCCCAAAGACCTGAAGCCCATGGAATACCGCGTGCTCACCAAGGCGCTGGACCTCTTCCCCTATCAAGGCCTCTACTTCACCACCATCAACTACCGCGCCCCCCAATACGTCTTTGGCGGCAACGAGGTGAAAATGGAAGAGCTGAAAGACCACCATGTACTGCTATTGGCGGGCATCGCCTCGCCCAAGCACATGGAGAAAGACCTGGAAGGGAAATTCGCGTCCACGCGAACCCTGGCCTTCCCAGACCATCACATGTTCAGGCGTAAAGACATCGCCCGTATCAGCGAGGCCTTCAACGCCCTGCCCCACCCCCGTGCCATCATCACCACGGAGAAAGACGCCGTAAGGCTGAGAGCCGCGGAAGGAATGGACGAGGAAATGAAAGCCCATCTGCTGGAGCTGCCCATCCAGGTGGACTTCATGCTAGAGCAAGAAAACACGTTCAACGAAAAGATCATAAGCTATGTACGAAAAAATTCAAGAGACAGCATCCTGGTTAAGAGAAAGGATGACCACAAGCCCAAAGACAGCCATCATACTGGGAACGGGCCTAGGACAATTAGCTTCAGAGATCACTGAAAGATATGAGTTCTCCTATAAAGACATCCCCAATTTCCCTGTGTCTACCGTAGAAGGGCACGCCGGCAAGCTGATTTTCGGCAAGCTGGGGGGAAAGGATATCATGGCCATGGAAGGCAGGTTCCATTTCTATGAGGGTTACTCCATGAAAGAAGTGACCTTCCCCGAGCGAGTGATGTATGAGCTTGGCATAGAGACGCTCTTCGTGAGCAACGCCGCGGGAGGCATGAATCCTGACTTCAAGATAGGAGACCTGATGGTGATAGACGACCACATCAACTTCTTCCCAGAGCACCCGCTGAGGGGAAAGAACTTCCCCACGGGTCCCCGCTTCCCCGACATGCACGAGGCATACGACAAGGGACTGCGCGACCTGGCCGACCAGATAGCCCGGGAAGAGGGCATCAGGCTGGTGCACGGCGTGTATATCGGCGTGCAGGGCCCCACGTTCGAGACTCCCGCCGAGTACAGGATGTTCCGCTCCTTCGGGGCGCACGCCGTGGGAATGAGCACCGTGCCTGAGGTAATCGTGGCCCGCCACTGCGGCATCAAGGTGTTCGGTATCAGCGTCATCACCGACCTGGGAGGCTTTGACGACCCCGTGGAGGTAAGTCACGAGGAAGTGCAGATAGCCGCGAACGCCGCGCAACCCATCATGACAGAAATCATGCGCCAGATGATTAAGCGTTCGTAGGGCACGACAAAAGAGACTACGCGATACATGGATATAGCGAAACTGGGTGAGTTTGGCCTGATAGACCATCTCACGAAAGAAATCGTCCCGCGCAACGCCTCCACGCTGAAAGGCGTGGGAGACGATTGCGCCGTGATGCACTATCCCGAAAAGGAGGTCTTGGTGACCACCGACATGCTGATGGAGGGCGTGCACTTCAATCTCACTTACATGGACATGCGCCACCTGGGCTACAAGGCCGCCATGGTGAACATCAGCGACATCTTCGCCATGAACGGTACGCCCAGGCAACTCGTGGTAAGCATCGCCCTGAGCAAGCGTTTCCACGTGGAAGACCTGGAGGAATTCTATGAAGGCATGCGCATGGCTTGCGACAAATGGGGCGTGGACATCGTGGGCGGGGACACCACTACCTCGCTCACGGGACTGGCCATCAGCATCACCTGCATAGGGGAAGCCCGCAAGGAAGACATCGTGTATAGGAGCGGAGCCAAGGAGACCGACTTGATTTGCGTGTCGGGAGACCTGGGCGCCGCCTACATGGGTCTGCAACTGCTGGAAAGGGAAAACGGTGTCTATTACGCGCAAGTGGAAGAGATACGCCAAAAAGCGCGGGAAGCCAAAGCCAAGGGAGAGACGGAAAGGCTGAAAGCCTTGCAAAAAGAAATGGAAGAGATGAAAAACTTCCAGCCCGATTTCGCAGGCAAGGAGTATCTGCTGCAACGGCAACTGCAGCCCGAGGCCAGGGGAGACGTGCTCCAGCGGCTGAGGGAGGCCGGCATCAGGCCCACGGCCATGATAGACATCTCCGACGGACTGAGCAGCGAACTGATGCACATATGCCAGCAAAGCCATTGCGGCTGCAGGGTGTACGAGAAAAACATCCCCATAGACTACCAAACCGCCGTGATGGCAGAGGAATTCAACATGAATCTCACCACTTGCGCCTTGAATGGCGGCGAGGACTATGAGCTGCTATTCACCGTGCCCATAGGTGACCACGAGAAACTGGAACAGATAGAGGGCGTCAAGCAAATAGGCTACATCACGAGGCCAGAACTGGGCAAGATGCTCATCACCAGAGATAACCAGGAATTTGAACTGAAAGCGCAAGGCTGGAATCCGCTGGCTGACGCTTAACCACACACATCGAAAACGACCATTACATATAAATCATCAACAAAAAAGACATGGAACAGAACGCCAACAAGTACATCAACGTTTCCTACAAGTTATATGATATAACCAACGGAGAGCCCCGGCTCTTGGAGGAGACTACTCCCGACCACCCGTTTATCTTCATCAGTGGCATGGGGGTGGTGCTGCCCAAGTTTGAGGAGAACCTGATAAACATGGCACAAGGGGAAACTTTCGAGTTCGTCCTGACACCCGAGGAAGCATACGGGGAACGGACAGAGAAGCATATCGTGAACGTAGCCAGGGAAACTTTCTGCCAGAATGGACACTTCGACCACGACAACGTGTTCGTAGGAGCGGAAATACCCTTGCAAAACGAAGACGGCAATCGCTTCACGGGAAAAGTGATGGAAATCGCCGATGATAACGTGAAGATAGACCTCAACCATCCCTTGGCAGGACTCACGCTCCGTTTTACGGGAGAAATCCTGGAGACAAGAGAGGCCACCATCGAGGAAATGACCCGCCTGGCGAAACTCATCAGCGGAGAATGCGGTTGTGGTTGCGAGCATGGAGAAGAGGGATGCTCTTGCGGACACCATCACGAGCACGGAGAGGAAGGGTGCTGCGGACATCACCACGACCACGGAGACGAAGGATGCTGCGGCGGACATGGCCATCACGACGGCTGCTGCCATCATCATGACGAAGAGGGTAAGGCCAACTAAACCGTCTCCAAATGAGGAACACATTCGGCAACCTGTTTACCTTGGCAACCTTTGGGGAGAGCCATGGAGCGGCTGTGGGCGGCGTGATAGACGGCATGCCCGCAGGCGTAACCATAGACATGGACTTCATACAAAGCGAACTGGATCGCAGACGGCCTGGACAAAGCCATATCACCACCAGCCGTAACGAACAGGACAAAGTGGAATTGCTAAGCGGCGTGTTCGAGGGCAAGTCTACGGGGACCCCCATAGGGTTCTTGGTGCGCAACACCAACCAGCACTCAAGTGACTATGACCACCTGCGCACGCTTTTCAGGCCTTCCCACGCCGACTACACCTATTACCATAAGTATGGCATCCGTGACCACAGGGGCGGAGGCCGCTCTTCGGCTCGTGTCACTATAGCCCGATGCGTGGGCGGTGCCCTGGCCAAGCTGGCCTTGCGGCAACTGGGCATCAACATAACAGCCTATACATCACAAGTAGGAGACATCTGTCTGGACAAGGACTACCGGAAGTATGACCTCTCCCACACGGAAGACAATATAGTGAGATGCCCTGATGCCGAAAAAGCTCGCCTGATGGAAGAGCTGATAAGCAGGGTAAAAGCGGAGGGCGACACCATTGGCGGAGTCATCACATGCGTGATAAAAGGTTGTCCCGCGGGACTGGGTGAACCGGAGTTCTGTAAGCTGCACGCCCAACTGGGGGCGGCCATGCTGGGTATCAACGCCGTAAAAGGGTTTGAGTATGGCGAAGGTTTCGATTGCGCAACCCAACGGGGAAGCCTGCTCAACGACCCTTTCACACACGAGGAGGGACATATCCATACCAAGACCAACCATAGTGGCGGCATACAAGGCGGCATCAGCAACGGCGAGGACATCTATTTCCGGGTGGCCTTCAAGCCCGTGGCCACCATCATGAAGTCCCAAGAGACCATAGACACGGCGGGAAACGCCACAACATTCACCGCCCACGGCAGGCACGACCCCTGCGTATTGCCCCGAGCCGTCCCCATCGTGGAGGCGATGGCCGCCATGGTGATACTCGACAACTACCTGCTCAACAACAGTGCCCGACTATAAACTAGCCGGGCACTGTCGTTTTCTATTCAAAAAGAAGCGATAAAACTCTTACCCTATCGCTCCGATAATCTCTTGCACCGAGGCGCATCCATGCGTATCGAGCCAGTCATTGAGTCCGTCTTTCACTTTCTTGGTGACAGCGGGGTCAATGAAATTAGCCGTGCCTATCTCTATCGCCGTGGCGCCACACATCAAGAACTCCACGGCATCGGTAGCGGTCATGATACCACCCAAGCCTATCACGGGAATCTTTACGGCGTGGGCAACGTCATACACCATACGCAAGGCCACTGGCTTAACGGCGGGACCGCTTAGCCCACCCGTGCGAATGCTCAGCAAAGGTTCCCTCCGTTCGATGTCCACGGCCATACCCATCAACGTATTGATGAGCGAAACGGCATCAGCTCCCTCTGCCTCACACGTGCGCGCAATCTCCGAAATGCTCGTCACGTTGGGGGAGAGCTTCACGATAAGCGTTTTATGATACACCGTTCTCACGGCACTCACCACGCTGGCGGCTCCCTGGCAGGTAACGCCAAAAGCCATGCCCCCGTCTTTCACGTTGGGACAACTGATGTTCAACTCAATGGCGGGAATGCGTTCCAATTCCCCGATGCGCTCCGCGCAGGCGGCATAGGTCTCCGGAGAGTGGCCGCTCACGTTGACAATCATGTGAGTATCTATATCCTTTATCTGTGGATAAATGTGCTCGCAGAAGTAATCCACGCCCTTGTTCTGCAATCCCACGCAATTGAGCATGCCTTGGGGTGTCTCCGCCATGCGGGGATAGTCGTTGCCTTCACGGGGCTCCAAGGTTGTTCCCTTGACGACAATGCCGCCCAACTCGTTGAGAGGAACGAAATCGGCGTACTCCAATCCATAACCAAATGTGCCAGAAGCCGTCATCACGGGATTGCGCAGGCACAACTTATTGATATTTACACTCAGGCTTGCCATAACAATTGATTGATATTGAACACTGGTCCTTCCTTGCACGTACAAACATTCCCCTTGGTAGTCTTCTCCACGCAACAGAGACAGGCTCCCAAGCCGCACGCCATCTTGTTCTCTAACGACACCTCGCAGTCAACGCCCACCTTGCTGGCATAGTGCGCCATGTTTACCATCATGGGCTTGGGACCGCAACAGCATATCCTGTCGAACAGCTCACGCTGCAACACGCTGTGCTGCGTCACGAAGCCTTTCTCGCCCAAAGTGCCGTCCTCTGTAGTGATACATACACGCCCAATCCGCTCGAAGCTGTCTTTCATGAGAATGTCCTTCGCGGAACGACCGCCCAAAAGGAATGTCGGCACTCCACCCATACGCTTGATTTCCGAGCCCAAATAAAGCATAGGAGCCATTCCTACGCCTCCACCCACTAGCAAATAACGCTGCTGGGCATTCTCTGGAAGGGTGAAACCATTCCCTAAAGGCAACACGCAATTGAGCCTGTCTCCAGGCTTCAAATGGGCTATGGCATGCGTTCCGTCGCCCACGACTGCCACCAACAACCATAATTGATTGGCAGCATGGTCCACAAAGTTGATGGAGATAGGGCGGCGCAAGAAAGTGGTGGGCGAATTGTCCACCCTCACCTCCACGAACTGTCCTGGAAGCATCTCAGGCAAGGAATGCTCGTGGGTCAACTTCACCAGCACGTGCTTGTCGCTCAGAGACTCCACGGACACTACCTCGAGGTCTAGGATATGTTTTCTCATTGCAGTCATAATTAATTAAATATGACTGCAAAGATACGCCAAAACACGGAGATTTGCAAATAAAACAGGCGTTTTCGTTCAGCAAAACCACCTGAGACAAATCCCAATCGGATAAACGCAGGCAATATTACGCGCAAGGAGATGGTAAACCAAGTGCGTCACTCCACTTCTCCTATTTCTTAGGCACAAAAATCTCTATGGTGGAATCGTCATAAATCACTTGTATGGAAGCCACCTTGCGTATCGGTTTGTCTAAAATTTTCATTTCCTGTACAGACCTATAGGAAGGAGATTGCACAGGATTTTGCCGCATAGTGGAGTCTGGATAGGACATAGAGGTACGCTTAGGAGTTTCAGAGAAATCGAGCTGCATTTCTTCTGAATTGGAAGAAGGGGTGGAAGGAGAGACTGCTTGCTCTTCGTCGGATAAAAACATGTCACCACGACCAAACAGCAACCATTCTATATTAATAGAGGGAAACCTGTTTTTGATAGCTTCTACATGGTTGAGGGTAGGACGTGTCCTGTCATTGAAGATGCTGCTCAATGAAGCGGGAGACATATTCAACGCCTGGGCAAAACTTTGTTGGGTCATGTGCTGGCTCTCCATCAGTTGCCGGATTCTATCTTTCATGTCGTTCATATAAGGTATTTACACCAAAAATGGTGATTTTTCTTTGATTTTACAAAGGTAAAACGAAAAATTGACATATACAAGAATTTAAACAAGAATCTTTGTTTGTGATATTTAAATTTATATATTTGCATTTTACATTTAAGTACGTAAACAAACGTAAAACATGGGTATGGATTTATAAAACAATATTTATAGTCCTAAACCCATAAAGTGAACACCTTCAATGAAATGGCACAAATAATTGGTAAATAAGCAGATACACAACCCGCATACTGATAATATATGGCCAATATGCAGCGTTTAGAAGCAAGTTAAAACGATTTTTATGTACAAAACACTTTGTTGTTTGCTAAAAACGTTGGTTATCAATCGTTTTAAAGCGTATTTCGTACTATGCATATTTATGCATTTGTATTTATGTACTTAAATATTCTTGTTTTAAAACATATCTTTAGTTTTGTAATTACTGCGCTTTCCTTATTTGATTAGCATTTATAAATATGTTTAATATTAACAATTTAATTGTGAAAACGTCAATGCGTTCACGGATATAAATATTAAAGTTGCCTAAACTTAAATTTCTCTTGGTTATAAAAAGCGATTTTCCCCGTTTTTGAGATATTTTCGGTCAACTTCCCGACAGTTTTAAAATATGAAAGCCTCAACAAGGATATTTTCTTCTAACCTATTGAAATTCAGATGAAAAGACTCAAAAACAAGGTACACGAGAAATCTTTCATCTAGAATGGAATGGCGGGATATTGCACCCCAAAAGGGGTGAAAGCAAGGCTTAAAACCATAAAAAGAGGGCTGTTTTTTGTCCTCAATAGCCCTCTTTTATGGTTTAAATATGACAATTATCTGTTCCCGTTCCCCACCCTTTTCAGTGGAAAATAAAGAAAAGCAACTCCTTCATCAGGTCTCCAGCTGTAGTGTTTACATTGTCCAGCCCCTTGCTCTTGGCATCCACTTCCCTACACTTTTCTATGATTTGCATCACCTTCCTGCCAGTGTAGTTACGCATGCCTTTCTGGTAATCACGGGCAGCCCACCCTCCCCTCAGGTCCAGATAACGAGCCAGTTCATCCTCGTTGTTTTTGTTAGGGGCATAGTAGGCTATCATCAGGTTTTGGAAGTAAGAAAAGAGCAAAGGCAAGAAAGTGTAGATGGAGCCAGCTTTCGGATTACTGTCAAAATATTTCACTATCTGGTTAGCCTTATATATGTCGTGGTTGACAATGGCGTTTCGCAACTCAAAGCCATTAAACTCCTTGCTTACCCCTATCTTACGCTCCACGATGTCGGGAGTTACCCGCCTGTCATTCTCTGGCAACGAAATCAGAACCTTATCCAACTCAGAAGAGAGACGGGCAAGATCCGCGCCCACGTGGTCAGCTATCATCTGCGAAGCTTTCGGTTCCACGGTGGCTTTCCTGGCTTTAAGATAATTCTCTATAAAAGCCGGCAATTCCCAGTCTTTCGGTTTAGCGCTCTCAAACACCACGCCAACGGCAGCCGCCTTGCCCACTATTTTCTTGCGCTTGTCTATCGAGCCATTCTTATGGCAAATCACCAGGATGGTAGACTTCACGGGACTGTCCAGGTAACGCTCTATCGGTTCCCAGCCCTTGAGGTTTTGCGCCTCTTTCACTACAACCACCCTGTATTCCGACATCATGGGATATTCCCTGCAAAGGTCGGCCACCTGGACAGCCGTGACATCAGCGCCGAACACCACCGACTGGTTAAAGTCCCTCATCTCTGGAGCCATCACGTGGTTGGCGATATAATCAGATATCTTGTCTATATAATAAGGCTCCTCGCCCATCAGCAAATAGACGGGCGAGAATTGTCTCGCTTTCAGCGCCTTCACCAGTGAGGCGTAGGTTGTTCCTAAATTCTTTTCTGCCATAACGGAGTGTGTCGCGAGATTTTTGTATCTTCGCGTTTGCAAAGATACGAAAATGATTCAATTAAACCTACCGGATTATCCCATAAAATTAGGCGGAACACCCGACATGCCCACCATTTACGACACGCTGCGCCGCAAATACGTGAAGCTGACACCCGAGGAGTGGGTGCGGCAGCACTTCGTGCACATGCTGGTGGAACGAAAAGGATACCCCGGAGCCTTGATGGCCAACGAGGTGGCCTTGAAAGTGGGAGAAAAGCAACTGCGGGCCGACACGGTGCTCTACGACTCGCGATTGCGTCCACGCATGATTATCGAATACAAGGCACCCCACGTGGCTATCACCCAGGCTGTTTTCGACCAGATAGCCACCTACAACCTTCTGCTGCGGGTGGACTACCTGGTGGTCTCCAACGGCCTTTCGCACTACTGCTGCCGCATGGACTACGAAAACCGCCAATACCGCTACCTGCAAGACATTCCTCTCTATGCCGAGCTATAATCCTCCCGCTCCGGCATCTATTACATATATTATAATATGTATATAACTACTAATAGAAGAAAAAATCGCTTCCCTATATTTTGCCGTTTCTGCGATTTGCAGTATCTTTGCATAAGTATTTAGCCAAGAGGCAGACTTATAAAAACATACGCAAGATGACAAAGATTTCCAAAGAAGCGGCCCTGGACTACCACTCCTCTGGTAGACCCGGCAAGATTGAGGTAAGACCCACGAAACCCTATCGCACACAAACAGACCTTAGCCTGGCTTACTCTCCTGGCGTGGCCTATCCCTGCCTGGAGATACAGGAGACCCCCAATGACGTTTACAAGTATACCGACAAAGGCAACTTGGTGGCGGTCATCAGCAATGGCACCGCCGTGCTGGGACTTGGTGACATCGGGGCGATGAGCGGCAAGCCTGTCATGGAAGGAAAGGGACTGCTTTTCAAGATATATGGCGGCGTGGACGTTTTCGACATAGAAATCGACGAGAAAGACCCCGAGAAGTTTTGCGAGACCGTGGAGAAGATAGCCCCCACCTTTGGCGGCATCAACCTGGAGGACATCAAGGCTCCCGAATGCTTCTATATCGAGGAGCGGCTGAAGCGCACGCTCGACATTCCCGTGATGCACGACGACCAGCACGGCACGGCCATCATCTCGGCGGCAGGCTTGAAGAACGCCCTCGAAGTGGCTGGCAAGGACATCAGCCAAGTGAAAATCGTGGTAAACGGAGCCGGAGCCGCGGCCATCAGCTGCACGAAGCTCTACGTGGCGCTGGGAGCCAAGGTGGAAAACATTGTCATGATAGACTCCAAGGGCGTGATAACCGACGACCGCCCCAACCTGACGGAGCAGAAAAAGCTCTTCGCCACCAAGCGGCGTGACGTGCGCACGCTGGAGGAAGCCATCAAGGGCGCGGATGTCTTTGTGGGCCTTTCCAAGGGCAACGTGCTCACCAAGGACATGGTACGCTCCATGGCCGACAATCCCGTGGTGTTCGCCTTGGCCAATCCCGTGCCCGAAATCAGCTACGAAGACGCCATGGACAGCCGCCCTGACGTGTTGATGTCCACGGGACGCTCCGACTATCCCAACCAGATCAACAACGTGATAGGCTTCCCCTACATCTTCCGCGGCGCGCTGGACGTGCACGCCAAGGCCATCAACGAGGAAATGAAGATGGCGGCGGTGAAGGCCATCGCCGACTTGGCCAAGCAGCCCGTGCCCGACGTGGTGAACGAGGTATACCACGTAAACGACCTCACGTTTGGCCCGAAATACTTCATCCCCAAGCCCGTAGATCCACGCCTCATCACCGAGGTGAGCGCGGCCGTGGCCAAGGCCGCCATAGACAGCGGAGTGGCCAGGCACGAGATAACCGACTGGGACGCCTACAAGCAGAACCTGCGGCAGCTGCTGGGACAGGAAACCAAGCTGACCCGCACGCTCCACGAGACCGCCCGTCTCCACCCCCAGCGCGTGGTGTTCGCCGAGGGAGGCCACCCCTCCATGATGAAAGCGGCCGTGCAGGCCAAGACGGAAGGCATCTGCTACCCTATCCTACTGGGCAACCCCGACCGCCTGCACCGCGTGGCGCAGCGACTGAAACTTGACCTGACCGACATCGAGATTATCGACATGCGCGCCGACTCAGAGCAAGGACGCAGGGCAACCTTCGCCAAGCACCTGGCCGAGAAGCGCGCCCGCCAGGGCTACACCTTCGAGGAGGCATACGACAAGATGTATGAGCGCAACTACTTCGGCATGTCGATGGTGGAGAGCGGCGACGCGGACGCCTTCATCACGGGTCTTTACACCAAATACAGCAACACCATCAAGGTTGCCAAGGAGGTGGTGGGCATCCAGGAAGGCTACAATACCTTCGGTACGATGCACATCCTCAACACGCCCAAAGGCACTTTCTACGTGGCCGACACGCTTATCAACCGCCATCCCGACAGCAACGTGATGATAGACATAGCCCGGTTGAGCGCCAACACGGTAAAGTTCTTCAACGACACGCCCAACATCGCCATGATCAGCTACTCCAATTTCGGCACCGACGACTCCGGTTCGCCCGTCAAGGTGCACGAGGCCGTGGAGAGGCTGCAGAAGGAATACCCCGACATGGCGGTAGACGGAGAGATGCAGGTGAACTTCGCCCTCAACAAGGAGCTGCGCGACAACAAGTATCCTTTCTCCCGGCTGAAGGGCAAAGACGTGAACACCCTGGTGTTCCCCAACCTGAGCAGTGCCAACGCTTCCTACAAGCTCTTGCAAGCCCTCTATCCCGAGAGCGAGATTATCGGCCCCATACAGATGGGACTCAACAAGCCCATCCATTTCACCGACTTCGAGAGCAGCGTGCCCGATATCGTCAACCTGACAGCCGTGGCCGTGATAGACGCGTACGTGGAAAAGATAAAGACACAACAATAATCATTCCCTTGTACCTTGAACGACAAATCCCCCGCGAGTTTCTCGCGGGGGATTTATTGTTTTATAGGCAAAAAAACCGTTAAAATGCCTGGATTTAAAGGACTGGAAAAACTTTTTTCCAATTGTGCACCCACACGGGAAAATAATTCAAAAAAAGTCTCGAATTATTTTGGAAGTTAAGAAAAATTGCCTTACCTTTGTCACTGTTATCCTGAAAACAATCTTTTTACCTTAAACTAATACCTATTGAAGATTTGGAGCGGTTGCCTGTGAAGGTCATCGCTTTTTTCTTTTTATATACCCCACCCTTTTTGTTTCCGCGGGAAAACAGGGGGTCAGCGGAATTTCGGTGAGGAGAGCTAGGAAAGTTTCCTTGCCGCTAGTCGTAGGAAACGCAGGCTGTCATGGATATGCGTGGTATCGCTTGACGACTGGCGGGGCTTCGAAGAAGTCCAGAGATGCTTAACCGCATGTGCCTCGCCTCGAAGAGGTAAGGCGCTTGCGGATATTGACCTTCCATTCCTTACAGGGCCTCGAAGAGGTCCAACTTTCCCAGGGCTTGTCCGCCAGCCCCCCTCTTGCTTGCCGAGACGCAAGAATGCGTTGGCAATGACAGGTTATGTGCGCAAGCTGAGATTCGTCAAACTCACATTATATACATGCGGGTTCGATGAAAAAGTTGTAGAGATGCCGTTACATAAAATCCACTGAGCCTTGTTATCAGTTCAGCGGGAATATCATGGTGTCAGGAAAACAAGTTATTTCGCCGGGGAAAACAAGTTGTTTCACCCAGGAATTTAACTTGTCTCGCCCATGAAAACAAGTTAAATGGCGAGAGCCTTGGAATTGGCCGCTCCGCCATGGGGACATGAAGAGCGGCCTTGGCTCCCCGTTTACTGTCAGCGGGAACCAAGGCCGTCGTCATATAATAGAGAGAGGGAGTTACCCACGATTCTCCCACGCCTCCACCACGGCGGAGATATCCACCCCCAGGAGTTCCATCTCGCGGAAAAGCTGGGGAAGGCGTTGGCTGAGGAACTCCTGCCGGCGCTCCTCCATCACCCGCTCCTTGGCGCCAGGGCTTACGAAGTAGCCCATGCCCCGCTTGTTGTAGATGATGCCCTCATTGGCCAGCAGCTCGTATGACTTCACGGCCGTGTTGGTATTCACCTCCAGCAGGACGGCGTATTCCCGCACGCTGGGCACCCGCTCGTCGGGCTTGTACTTGCCGGCCAGGATTTCCTCCCTCAGGCGGTCGGCTATCTGCACGTATATCGCTTTCTCGTTGTTGAATATCATAGGTTCATCCATTTATGGGTTACTATTTCCCGGCGCGTCAAGGCCCTGTAGGAGAGCCTCAGCAGCCAGTAGGCCCCGAAGAGCATGACCACGGCGGACAGGTAGAAGAGGAAGGTGAGCCACTCCCCGCCCAGCACCTGCAGCAGTCCCTGCGTGGCACGCAGCCCGGGAGCCACCAGGAAGACCACCAGCGCGGCCATGATCCCGATGGAGGAGAGCAGCGGATGGCGGAAGCCCGCGCTGCTCCACACCACGAGAGCCGAGCTGAAGACGTTGAGCGACACGCCGAAGAGCCAGGGACTGCGGAAGGTCTCGCCGCCCACGGTGGTGCTGTAGCGGAAGCCCCTGGTCACCTCCTCCATCACGCCCAGGGCCACGCCCCGGGGGTACTCCTGCCCCAGCGAGAGCGAGAAGAGCCAGCCCAGTCCGTCGGCCAGGAAGAGCGCGGCCGTGGCCACCAGCTGCAGGGCGACAAAGGAGTAGAGCACCCTCACCAGCCATTTCTCCGTCATGGAGGCGGGCAGCGAGAGGAAGGCCGTGGCCCCGCCCTTGGTGCCCAGGACGGCGAACGCCCGGGTCATGAAGAAGAAGCAGCCGAAGCAGTAGGCGCTGGTGCAGAAGGCCTGCGCCAAGTACATGGTCAGCTCGCGGTCGGCCGGGCTCTCGTCCCTGGCCACCCACAGCATCAGCCAGATGATGGCCGTATAGATGGCGGTCATGGCGACGGCGTAAGTCACCATCTCTTGTCTCGACGCGCGCAGGGTCCACACGGCCAGGTGGCCCAGTCGCTTGCGGTTTATCGCGATGTTCATGGCAGCGGGGCGGTTAAAGGTTCGTGAACTTGCCGGGCACCACCTCCATGCGGCGGTACACGCGGTATGACAGGTACAGCTCCCCCAGGCCCACCAGCAGCAAGGCCGTGGCCACCAGGGCGCAAGCCAGCTCTATCTCTCCCTGCGAGTAGTGGCCGAACTCGGCGTGGTCGGCCCAGTGGACGAAGAGGAACACCAGCCCCACCATGCAGGCGATGGACACGGGCAGGGCGTGGCGGAACACCGTGGAGCAGAGCAGCACCAGGCCGTTGATGGCCAGCGCGGCCGTCAGCAGCAGGTAGATGAAGATCAAGGCCGCGCGGGCATCCTCCGGCGTGTTGGATGCCGAGGGCATCTCCCCCAACATCCTGGCGTAGTTGGCGCAGCCCTCCATCACGTAGCCCGTGTCCAACACGGCCCCGAAGAGCGTGGCCAGCCCGTCAGCCAGCACGAAAGCCACGGGCACCAGCAGCGGCAACACCACGCAGGCGTAGACCATGCGGCACAGCCACTTCTCGGGCGCGGAGGCGGGCAACGAGAAGTAGGCCACCCGCTGCCGCTTGGTCTTCAGGTTGTGGAAGACACGCGTCACGAACACGAAGCTGGCCGCGCAGCCGGCCATCACGCAGAAGCCCGTCATCTGGTAGTAGGAGGCCTGCCTGGCCCAGTCGGGGTCGTCCTTCTGCATCCATATCGTCAACGCCAGGAGTATGAAGTACATGGCCGTGAGACTCACCAGCGTGGTGAGCAGCTGCCCCTTCTGCCCGTAGAGCGTCCAGGTGAGCGCGTGGCCGAAACGTCGTAATTGGAATCTTTTATTCATAAGTCTGAGAAATCATTGGGGTTATAGGTTGGTGAACTTACCGGGCACCACCTGCAGGCGGCGGTACACCCGGTAGGAAAGCCACATCGCCAGCAGGGCGGCGGCCAGGAAGAACGTGCCCGCCAGGCCGAGCAGCAGGCGCGCCTGCGAGTCGGACAGCGAGACCACGGGACCCATGCCGGAGAGCCACTCCACGCCCATCCCCGTGGCGAAGAGCACCACGACAAGGCAGGCCGCCGAGGCCGCCATCCCTTGGCGGAACACCACCGAGCAGAGCGTCAACAGGGCCAGCAAGAGGGCGACGTAGCCCACCACGGCGTAGAGCACCAACGCCAAGGCCTCTTCCACCATCCCGGCCGAGAGCTTGCCCAGGGCGAGCCACGCGCAGCGCGTGCCCTCCATGACGTAACCGCCGCCCAGCGTGAGGGCGAAGAGAGAGGCCAGCGCGTCGGCCACCACCATGGCCACGGGCAACGTCAGGGGCATCAACACGCCCACGTAGAGCAGCCGGCTGAGGTATTTCTCCAGCGTGGAGGCGGGCAACGACAGGTAGGCCAGGCGTTGCTCCTTGGTCTTCAGGTGGGCGATGAGCTGCGAGGAGCACACCATCAATATGCCGCAACTGGTGCCCAGGCACAGGATGGTGCCCCGCTTGATGTGGTCCCACCGCTCCAGGGGCGACTCGCCCTGTATGTCCCAGGCGGCGTAGGCCAGGAAGGTGAGGAACACGGCACAGGAGACCATGCCCATGGTGATCCAGTTCTTGCGCTCGCTGCGCAGCGTCCACGCCATCATACGGGCGAACCTTCGGGGTTGGAATGCTTTCATCGGAGTCATTGTTAGGTATCCGTATACATATTATATATAGGGGGCCGTCAGAGCGAGAGCTTGCCCTGGGTCACGGCGTTGAAAAGCAGCTCCAGGTTGAGCGTGGTATCCTCATCGCCCGGTTTCTTCTTGGTTATCACGGCATTGCCCTGCAAGGAAGGCTCGGCGTAGAGCACGTCGTCCATGGGCTCGCCCGGGACGCGGAACTGGAAGGAGTAACGCTCGGTGATGTCAGCTACGCTGGCGTCCAGTTTCAACCGCGACTGGTCGAGCATCACGATGTGGTCGAGCAGCGACTCCACGTCGTGCACCTGGTGGGTGGAGATGATGAGCGTGCGGTCCTCGGTCATGTTGTTGGCTATCACCTTGCGGAACTGGCTCTTCGAGGGAATGTCCAGCCCGTTGGTAGGCTCGTCCATGAAGAGGTAACGGGTGTTGGCCGCCAGGGCGAAGCTCATGTACACCTTCTTCTTCTGTCCCATGGAGAGCTGCTTCAGGTTGATGTCGGGAGACAGCTCGAAGTCGGAGAGGCACTTCATCAGGATTTCCTTGTCAAACTTGGGATAAAACGGCTTGTTGAGCAATATGTAGTCCTCCAGCTTCACGGGCATGAGGTCAAACTCCTCGGGAATGATGAACATCTCGCTCAACAGCTCGGGGTCGTGCTTGCGACTGTCTATGCCGTCGATGGCTATCACGCCCTGCTTCTGGCGGAGCAGTCCGCAGATGAGGTAAAGCAAGGTGGACTTTCCCGTTCCGTTCTTGCCCAGCAGTCCGTAGATTCTATTGTTTTCCAGCTGCAGGTTGAAATCCCTGAAAACGGTCTTTCTGGAGCCCGCGTAAGTGTAATGTAGGTTTGCTATCTGTATCATGAATTTGATATATTGATGGTCTCGTTTTCTGTTGACGGTTCTCGATAAAGGGATTTATTTGCTGGCCAAGAGGAAGTCATCATGGTTGCCCCACACCAGGAAGCGTTCCGTCTCCATCAAGGTCTCCTGTTCCTCGCTCCACTCATAGTTGGTCACGGCCACCATGTTCTCCATCGTGCCCACGTACTCGGTCTTGGAGCGGGCCTTGTCAAAGCATCGCTTCTCGGCGTTCCACTCGCTGCGCTCCACGCTGTAGCCTTGCTCGTCGTAGGCGTAGTCCAGGCGGAAGCTGGGCTCCTCGGCGTTGCCCCGCCCGTCGTGGCGATAGGCCACCTTGCTCTTCAGCCTGCCCTCCTCGTCGTAAGTGTAATGGTAAGAGAGGCGTGCGCCCAGCTGTCCCCCGTTGTCGTTGTACACGTACAGGGTCTTCACTTGGTTGTTCTCCACGTCCGCGTTGTAGTAATACGGTGAGTTGACATCGTTTGAGAGGTTCATGAACATGCTCAATACGGTTGCGGCGGTGATGATAGTCTCCATAGTCTTTGTTGTTTAAATTGTTATTGTTGTTGTTTTATTCTCGTTTTATAGTGTACCAGTTATGTAGTACACTGCAAATGTATGGCAAATAATCATACGCTCCAAGTTTTTCGACAAAAAAACGCGTGTGAAAACCCAATATTTAACCTTTGTAAACAAATAAAGGGAGAAAACGGCTGATTTTATACAGAAATTAAGATACTGACGGATATTTTCCCCCAGACCACATCAGAAGTGGCGAGAGCGGCTAAGACATCTCATAGAACATGAGTTCGGCAAATCTCAGGCTACGTGCGCAACCTGAGGTCGTGAGTTCGATGAATCTCAGCTTGCGCGCATAATCTGTCATCGCCAACGTGTAGAGACGCATTCTTGCGTCTCGGCAAGCAAGAAGGCAGGCGATGGAGACGTGGCACGCCGCGTCTCTACAAACAGGAAGGCAAGCAAACGAAAAAGAATCCCCTCACGGTAGAGACGCGGCGTGCCACGTCTCGGCCAGCAAGAGGGCTGAATGAAACCCCCAATCGCGAAGGCCTGGCGGCTCGCTGAGACGCAAGAATGCAGTACTGTCCAAATAAAAATGTTAAATTATTCCGTAAAACACTGATATTTAATATCTTATAAAGAAGATTTTTGTCGGAGGATTTTGAGATTGCTTTTGAATTCCTATATTGTGGTAACTGTCAAAATGCTACAATATGAGTCAAAACGCTTACATCTTCAATCAGCTCTGCTCATTGCTTCCACGCGACCATTTCGAGTATTTGGTGAAGAAGCACAACGCCAATTATCATGTAAGGTCATATACTTGCTGGAACCACTTGATGGTGATGTTGTGGGCACAACTTACACACAGGGACAGCCTGCGCGACATAGAGGCGGGGTTGCGCGCCCATGGCGAGAAGCTTTACCGGCTCGGCATGGGCAAGAGCGTCAACAAGAGCACCATGTCGTACGCCAATACCAACAAGGAGGTCGCGGTGTTCAGGGAACTCGCCCAAAAGATGATGGAACTTGCGTCAAGAGCGGCCGGGGTTAAGAACGGCGAGCTTGGGAAACTGGCCGGTGTCTTGGAACTGGCGGGCGTTTTCGCGGTGGACTCCTCCACGGTGAACCTTGACTTGAAACGCTTTGGCTGGAGCGTGCCGCAAGAGGGGATGGGAGGGATAAAGCTCCACACGATGTATGACGTCATGAGGGAGGTGCCCGCCCTGTGCCTGGTCACGGGCCACGAGGAGCGCGACCAGACATTCATGGACGATTACCCCTACATGAAAGGCGGCTTGTATGTTTTTGACAGGGCGTACGTGAAAACCCCGAGCCTCAAACGCATAGACGATGGCGGGGCGTATTTCATTGTCAGAAGGAAGAAGGGCATGGAGTACAGGTGCCTGTCCAATACCGGAAGCGAATGCCTGCCGGTCTATGGGGACAAGAGAGTCGAGTTCACCAACCGATGGGCGAGGAAAGGGTATCCCGGCCAATTGCGTCTGGTGCAATATTACAGCAAGGAGAGGAACGAGGTGATGGATTTCCTGACAAACAACTTCCAGATGTCTCCCATGGTGGTGGCTTGCGCTTACAAGAACAGGTGGAGCATAGAGCTGTTTTTCCGTTGGATAAAACGCCATCTCATCATCAACAGGTTCTATGGCACGTCAGCGAACGCCGTCTTCACGCAGGTGTACGTGGCGATCACGGCCTATTGCCTGGTGGCGATGGCGGGCGCCATGTATCGTTTCAAGGGCTCCGCCTATGAGCTGATGAGCGTTCTGAGTGTCATCTTGTTCGAGAAGCAAGACTTGTCAGAGGTTATCAGGCGATACGAAAACCATTCGGAAGAAAAGGCGCAAATGCCTTGCTGGCCCACGCTTTTCGACACAATGGACTTTTGACATTTTGTCACTTTAAACGATGCCCTTGACAAGGAAATCAATATGTTAAAATTTTACTTGGACACTACTGCAAGAATGCGTCTCTACAACTTTTTATCGAACTCACGCTAGCATAATACACCCAAACCCGTCATTAGGCTTGGGTTAAAACCATTATGTTTTCGCCTCGAAGGTGCGGAACACCAAGTAGTCGCCGTCTCCCGTGAGCGTGAACGAGTCACCCGTGGACTCGTTGAGCGTCCCCTGCCAAGCCATCTGATAAGGATAGGATTCCCAGCGGAGCCCCTCGGAGGAGAGCGTGCGACAGCCATAATTGAAGATGCTTACCTGTTGGCCGGGAAAAGACTGGAAGAGTTGCCGGCCTTGGGCGGGCGTGAAATATCCATGGTCTGTAATCATGGTGGGGAGCACGTCCATCTCCCGCATATAACGGACAAGAAGGGAGATGTTGCCCAGCGTATGGTCTTCCCGCTTGCCCGTGGCACCGAGATAGGCCAGCCTGCGCCAGTCACGGCCCAGGCAGAAGCGGGTGGCCTTGGTCAGGTCATTGTCCTCTTGCTCGGAAACCTGGTGGAAAAGCCCCTTCAAACGCAGCTTGTCTTCCGCGGAGAGGGAATCTCCATCACCGATGACGGCCGTGGGGGTAAAAGGCAAATTCATCACCGCCCCGTCACAGCACACCACATGGCCTGCCCCCCGCAATATGCCAAGGGGAACGGGATGGACGGGAAACGCTCCATTGGCCAGCACCACCGCGTCAAACCGGGTGCCGGCGCTTATCAGCGGGAAATCTGTTATCATACCGTCATCATCTTTTTCCATTTATAATATCCCGCCACGGCTATCACCGTGTATAACCCATAGAGAGCGGCGGTGAAAGGAATGCCCTTGTAGACATAGAGAGCGGCGGACACCGCGTCTACCACTATCCAGACAATCCACTGCTCCAGGTATTTGCGCGCCAAGGCCCAGAGGCCGATAAAGCTGAGGGCGTTGACAAAGGAATCCGTGACGGGCACGTCGCTATTGGTGAAACGGACGAGAATATAATAGATGCCTCCCCAGGCCACGAGGAAACAGAGCAGGGACGGCAAGACATATCGCCTGCGAAAATGGGAGATGGGCAACTCCCGCGCGGGGTCATCATGGCGATGGCGGAAAAACTTCCACGAGAGGTAGCCATAGACAGCTGCCAGCGCATAGTAGATGGACATGCCAAAGTCGGCGTAGAGTCCATGGCGGTAATAGAGCACCGCGCTCAGGGCGGGCATGATGATGCCCACAACCCAGAGCGCGATGTGTGCCTTGTACTCCAGCCAGATATACCACAGCCCCGTGAGGGCCGTGAGTATATCCAGCCAGTGTGTCATGAGGAAGTCGCCCATCAGAAAGCTATAGACAGGTGAGCCATCCAGTTGAAAGGCGCGCTTGGGGCGAAGCCCGCCTCATAAAGGTCGTCCACGCAATAGGCCTCAGCCTTGCCGTTCACCACGCGGTAGTTGGGGGCGGCCCATCCGTTGTTGTCGTGCTCGTCGCTGAAAATATTGTAGAAAGTCACGCCCAGCGTCACTTCCTTTACGCCCAAACGCTTCAAGGCGAAAGTATAGCTCAGGTTCACGTTGGTCTGGAAGAAGTCTTCCAGCATCATGCCCACTTCGCTCTCCACGGAGCCGTCCTCCCGATAATTTGTGTAGCTCTTGAAGCCGGTGTTGGTTAGGTACTGCTCACCGATGTATTGGCTCTGGACAGCGGCGTTGAAACCCTTCCAATTAAAGGAGAACACGTTATTGAAGATAAAGTCGGGACTGAAGCTGAGATGAGTATCGCCCAGGTTGATGGCGTCGCCCGTCTCGCTGTCGGTCACGGTCCAGTCCTTGGCCTTGTTCTGGCTCCAGGTGGCGTTCAGGTCCCAGCGGAACCAGTCAACAGGTTTCCACGCGGCCTCCAGCTCAATACCCGCGCGATAGCTCTTGCCTGAGTTGTCATTGCTGGCTATCATCTCGCCGATGTCGTTCAGCTCACCCGTGAGCACATATTGGTCATTATAATACATATAATATAGATTCAGGCCAGCGGAAAACTTGGCGCTCTCATACTTGTAGCCCAGCTCCACGTCTTGCAGTTTCTCGGGCTTCAGGTGTTGCGTCTCGTTGTCCTGGTAGTCGTTGCGGGTAGGCTCCTTGTGGGTGAGGGCGTAAGAGGCATAGGCCTTGTGATGGGGTTTGATTTGCCAAGTAAGACCCACCTTGGGATTGAAGAAGTCGAAGTCGTCGTGCGCCCAGATAGCGTCATCGGTATTGGCGCCCCACCAGTCACCGGGATTCTCCAGCCTGTATCCCACGTGGCGGTACTGCAGGTCGGCAAAGGCGTTCAGCCCTCTCGCGAATTCCCATTCAGCCTTGGCGTAGACATTGAAATCGCTCTTGAAAGCGTCGTTGTCATAGTACTTCCAGTTGGGGAACAGTTCCTCCACGGGGTGCTTCACCCAGTTCACCAGGCCGAAGTGCTCGCCGTCGTAGCGGTTCCACCCGCCGCCCAGCGTGGCTCTGAGCCCGTTGAGGCTGTTGTAATTGACAGAAGCGATAGCGCCATAGAAGTCGTTGTCCATCTTCTTTTGTCTTACCAGGTCACTGAAGGCTAGCCCGTAGTCGGACGACAAGCCATACTCGGCCAGGTCTTCTCCGTCCTTGTACTCCTCGTAGTAACCCTGTCCCTTGGTGTAGTGGCCCGCGAGGGAGAAATTCCAGTGGCGGTTCAGTATCTGGTCCCAGATGAGGTAGTAATGCTGTTGATGGTAAGCGTCTATCTGGTTATCGTAGAAGCGCATGTTTCCCTCCTCGTCCCAGTATACGCCGCAGGAGTTGTAACGTCTTCCATAGAGACTCTGCTCATACTTGCTGGTGTAGTTCCAGGCGTGATAAGTTTCTTGCTCGCCATTGAAGGTGATGAATTTCACCATGGTGTTCTCTCCGAAATATCCCGCCTGCAGGAAGTAGGAGTTCTGCTTGGCCGAAGCCCTGTCCAGGTATCCCTTGCTGCCGATGTTGGAGAGCCTTCCCTGCACGGCCCAGTGGCCACCCAGCAGTCCCGTGCCGAAGCTCAACGTCTCCTTGTGGCTGTAGTAGGAGCCCGCGCTGGCGTCAAGCCGCAAGAAGGGCGTGATCTGCAGGTTGTCCGTCTGCATGTTGATGGTAGCGCCGAAAGCACCCGAGCCGTTGGTGCTGGTGCCCGCCCCTCGCTGTATCTGCATGCTCTGCACGTTGCTGGCGAAGTCGCCCATGTTCACCCAGTACACCTGTCCGCTCTCCGCGTCGTTCAAGGGAATGCCGTTGGCGGTGATGTTGATGCGGCTGGGGTCTACGCCACGCACCCTGATGGAGGTGTAGCCAATGCCGTTGCCCGCGTCGGAAGTGGTGGTCACGGAAGGCGTGAGCGACAGCAGGTAGGGAATGTCCTGCCCGAAGTTCACGCGGCTGAGCTCCTCCTTGCTCACATCCCTGTAAGCCACGGGGGTCTTTCTCGAAGCCCGGGTGGAGGTCACTTGCACGTCTTGCAGTTCATAGGTTCTCAGCGTGTCCAGCGGTTCA
>FR882136.1 GCA_000435635.1 Prevotella sp. CAG:1320
TTCTATAACAGCAGAAGCAATGTCTGTAAAAATTGGCGTGTCCAAGCGGGCAGTTGAAAAGAACATCAAAGAGTTGCGTGAGAGAGGCATTCTCGTCCATGAAGGTTCTGACAAGTCAGGCTATTGGCGTATCATAGTAAAACCATAATAGGGAGGGTGTGACACATGACAATCTTTATCTTGGTCTCCATCTTATTGGTCGCAGCTTTGGCAATAGCCTTGCTTATGGGCGTTTCTCCTGCGAGCCAAAAAGTTAAAGTCTGGGCTATGTATGTCGGAGCTGGCTTATGCTCGTAGTTGCTCTTGTCGTCTGCGACTATATTGACGCTTTGCCGGATTTTCCGTCCAAGTTCCGATTTCATGCGGTACTGGTACTTACCGTAACCGTAGGTTATCTCCGTATTGCCATTGTTTGTATGGAAAAGTACAATGTCCTAAAGCGCAAGAACCGCATGCTTGAAGAAGCCCTTACTGAAAAGAGCAAGAGAAAGTATCCATTCTGATGGAACGTCAGAGCGAACAACAACAAGCACTCCAAGAAGGAGAACTTGAATGGTTTGCCGGAAAAATCAAGATGTTCAGCGAAGAGGAGCAAAAGGCGATTCTTGCCAGTGCCTACGCCTTTGCAGAACACGATTTGGTTCTTCCACCCTCAATTACAATCCAGCCAAACGAGATGTGTAGCCAGCAAGAACTCATGTACTATGTTTACTCCGCTTTCTCCAATATGGGCAAAAAGCGCAGTGACATTGTGAGTTTCTTATGTCAAGTTTTTAAGGCATACTTTCCTGCTGGTGAGGCTTCTGTATCAAAGAAGATGCCGGGATTGGATAAGGTTAAGGAAAGAAGAGAAAAAGAAAATAAGTCCAAGTAAATATACATTGACGTATATTTCAATATAAAGTTGTACTTCAACATATAGTTGTTAGAAAAGCATTATAATCAGAGTTGAATTTCAATTATAATGCTTACCTTTGCATTCAAATGCATATCATAGAAAGTATGAATAAAGATATAAATCGTTTGAAAGTGGTTTTAGCTGAAAAGAAGCGTACCAATAAATGGTTAGCAGAGCAGCTTGGGAAAGACCCTGGAACTGTATCTAAATGGTGCACCAACACCATGCAACCGAATTTAGAGACATTGGTTGAAATCGCAAAAATCCTTGAAGTAGATATTAAGGATTTATTGTGGTCAATTAAAAATAATAAATGAAAGAGAACAGACACCAATGAAGAAAAAATATAAGGGAATAGATTTATTTTGTGGTATAGGCGGTTTCCGACTTGCAATGAACAGTAATCAAGTGGAGTGTGTATTCTCATCTGATAATGATAAGTTCGCACAACAAACATATGAGGCAAATTTTCATGAAGTACCAACAGGAGATATAAAAGCCGTTGATGAAAAAGACATTCCTCAATTTGACATTTTAACAGCTGGGTTTCCATGTCAACCATTTAGTTATGCAGGAGAAAAACAGGGTTTCAATGATGAGGTAAGAGGAACTCTATTTTTTGACATATGCCGAATCCTAGAATATCATAAACCTCCAATGGTATTTCTTGAAAATGTGAAAGGTTTGAAATCTCACAATAAAGGTAAAACACTTCGGACTATTTTGGATACTCTAAAGGAACTTGGTTACTACCCTCATTGGACAATTTTATCTTCTTTAGATTATGGTCTTCCTCAAAAACGGGAAAGATGGTATTGCGTAGCTTTTAGAACTGATGTCAATTTTGAATGGCCTAAGCCCATAAAAGGGCATCCAGTATTGCGTGATATTATAGATATGGATGACAAAAACCCATCTTTGGCTATTCCTAAATTTGAATTGGACAGAATAGATTATCATTTTGCAAACGCCAAGCCAGGTGATAGAATCCAACATGACAACTCAAAATATAAGCCAAATACAAAAAAAGGAAAATATGGCGTTTTTTCTTTCCAAAAACCAGATGGTTCTTTGCGGTTTCATGTTGGCGATCCAGCTAAAACGCAGATTCAAGAGGCATTCTATTCTTGTCTGGACACATATGCTCCTACAATCATAGCTAATAGAACCCCAAAACTATGGGATATTCGCAGAAAACTGTCTGTACTTGAATCTAAAAGACTTCAGGGCTTTCCAGACGATTTCGTGTTCCCTGTGTCCGATGCCCAAGCATATAAACAGTTGGGAAACTCTGTTAGTGTACCAATTATCGTAAAGATAATGGATAATATGATTAAAACTTACGAAAAAACTCTTGAAAAATGAAATTCATAAGTGTAAACTCTGTCGTTAAGGCCTACAAAGGCTTTCAAGATAGTATGACCAATAAGTCATGGGGTTATTTAGCTCTGTTAAAAGCATGCAAGAATAGTATTTGTCCATCAATGCCTTATGAGGTTGATCTTGACGAAGTATCAAATTTTCTTGAAAACATCTTCAATTTGAACCAATCCAAAAAGAAATATAATAGTAGACGTGTATTGTATGTTGTATTCTCAAACAAATGGGATAAATATTTTAATGACCAAGGAAAACATATCCCTAACATCTATGATGTGGCGATTTGGGCATATAGGAGAAATTCTTTTGAAGATAATGTAACTACGGAGGACATTCTTCAGAAATTTGCAGAAGAATTCAATATCCCATTAAACATTATTTCAAGCAGTTTCAATACTAGTGCTAAAGAGATAGAATTTACGAACTCTTTATACTCTGAAACTGCACTCAAAGCGGAATTAAATGCTATTGGTGTTGATGTGTCCAAAGAAAATATTGATGCAAAAAAAGGAGGTGTTGTAGCGTCTCCTGGCGAAATAAGCCGTGGTCCTTTTGTGCAAACACTATATGCTGGATTAGAGATTACAGACTATGTCATCATCTTACAATCAGACTACTGGTCTCTTTATGGTAATGCCATAAAATCTAATAATGACATAGGTCGTACTCGCTATAATGAATATTCTGATTACCGCCTTTATATCACCGCTATCAAATCGAAACCCTTCCTTCTCTTAGCTGGCATATCGGGAACAGGGAAAAGCCGCATTGTACGTGAATTGGCTCGCGCCTGTTGGGATGAGGACTCTGAAGAATTCAAAGCACAGAAGCCTAAGAACTTCGAGATGATTCAGGTGAAACCTAACTGGCATGATTCTAGTGAGTTGATAGGATATATAAGTCGTATCAGCGGAGAGCCCATATTTGTGGCAGGAGAGTTTTTGAGATTTATAGCAAAAGCGTGGGAAGATAAAGCTACTCCTTATTTTCTTTGCTTGGACGAGATGAACCTCGCTCCAGTAGAACAATATTTTGCGGAATATCTTAGCGTAATAGAGTCACGCAAAAGTGACAACAAGGGCAATATTATTACAGATCCCATGATTAATCCTGCGCTTACAGATGAGCATGATGAAAATACGCAAGAGCTCATTCCGCAAAAATGGTATGTGAATTTAGTAGATGAGTTACTCGTGGGTTGTCCAGATGACAAAATATTTGGGTTGAGGCATCAATTTTTGTATGATGGCATCTCTATACCTCAGAACTTGATAGTTATCGGCACCGTAAACATGGATGAAACCACATTCTCCTTCTCACGTAAAGTGCTTGACCGTGCCATGACCATTGAAATGAACGAAGTGGATTTGGATGCGGGGCTGACAGAGCGTTATGAACACATTGGAAAATTAGGCTATGAAGAACTTATAGGGACTGCAGTAGAAGGGGTAGATGTTTATTCTGAGAATAAGGAGGTCTGCGACCAGGCGCTAAATTATTTGAAGACGGTCAATGCGGTATTGGAGGGGACTCCCTTTAAAGTTGCTTATCGCACGCGCAATGAGTTCTTGCTTTATGTGGTGAACAACTTGCCTTATAACAAAGATGAAGAAGGTCATGGGCTGACGGAAGGCCATATTATCGCAAGGGCTTTGGACGAGATAACGAGTATGAAGATTCTTTCGCGTATCGAGGGTGATGAGTCAAAGGTTACGGAGCGTTGGCTGGAGGAATTGAAGAAAGTTATCGCTGAAGAGCTTATGAAGATATCAGGTGGGTTTGTCGTTGAAAACTCGGTGTCTTTAAAGAAACTTGATGAGATGAAAATGCGATTGGCCTCTGGCTATACGAGTTTCTGGAGCTGACGATGGAGCTGTTGACTATACGGCATAGAGATTTCAAGTTGAGCGTTGAATGTTCTAAGTTCTACGCCACTTGGAACAAGGCTAAAGGCAATGTAGGGGAAGATGCGCTTACTTCTTCCTCCTATACATGGTCTGAAGGAGTGGAGTCTGTCGTCTTGCTAAAAGGCACTGAGGAAGAAATGCCAATAGAACAAGGAGCGCCGACTAGAGCCGTGTTCTTCGACAATACGGACTACCCAGTGTGGGTGGATTTTGAAGATTACGTGAAAGATGCGCAGTTTGGTTCTATGCTGCAAGGAGATAACGAACGATTTACCTTCCATCGGCATATACTGGCAGGCTATCTGAATTACGGCAATGATATAGGGCGTAGCGAAATCCGGCTGATATATAAGGTAGACCATCAAATACGCCGCTTTAAGTTTTCCTTTGAAGTGCTCAGCACCAAACTGGATTATCACAGGCATTGGAAGGCCATCATAGAAGACATAGAACGTGAATACCGCATGTTGTCGTTAGCCTATATGCGGAGGACTTTTCATGGTTTTGCTCCTGACAAGAATGGTGAAACTCCGGAAATAGTATGGTGGAGTATTTTCGCTGGAGAGCAACAGAAATTCATCAAGGCTTGCAAAAACATCATAGAGCGGCCACGACATAGATTGCATGGACACCAGACATATTTAAGGGCAGATAAATTGCGGTTTGTGCCTACGTTTATAGAAAACGAACTGGCTGAACACAAACAGGAGCTAGCGCATTTGTATCGTGTGGAAGAACAAATACAAACGAACGACACTCCAGAAAATCGTTTCCTAAAATTTACGCTTGCGCAAATATCCAGCAAGTATGAATCGCTGAGAAAGCAAATAGAAAGCGTAGAAGGTGTGTCTGAAGCCATGAAGTCGGAAATGCGGGATGTGTCAACCACGTTGAAACGGTTGCAAAGTAGTCCGTTTTTCCGAACCATCGGACGCTTTAAGGGGCTGAACCAAGAAAGCCTTGTCTTGCAGAAGGCATCGGGCTACAGCCAAGTTTACCGCACATGGAATATGCTACGGCGTGCCTATTCGCTTAATGATGGTATTTACAGACTTCAGACAAAGGATATTGCTACTCTGTATGAGATATGGTGCTTCATAGAAGTGAGCCACATCGTGAAGGAACAACTGCAACTGAATGATGAGGACATAGACCACCGCAACCGCATGGAGATGAACGGCCTGTTTACATGGGAGTTGGGCAAAGGGGAGCACTCACGCATCTTGTTCAAAAAAGACAACGTGGAACTGGCAGAGCTGGTGTATAATCCGAAAAGTACAGAAAACGACAACAGCTCAACAGGCATAAAGGAATTAGTTACCAAAACTGTTCCGCAGAAACCGGACATTGTTTTACGGTTGACCAAGAATGACTTGCAAGAAGGCATGAAGTTGACCTATCTCTTTGATGCGAAGTATCGCATTGGTGGAAAAGATTGGCGAGGAGTTGACGTGCCGCCTGATGACGCTATAAACCAAATGCATCGTTACAGGGATGCCATTTATTATAAAGACTATTCGACGAACGTGCTGAAAAAGGAGGTGATAGGTGGCTATATCCTTTTCCCAGGCGATGGGGAACCTCTTGAGGTGCAACATGCCAAATTCCAAGAAAGTATCAAGGAAGTAAATATTGGCGCCTTTCCCTTACGCCCGAAAGACGAGCGCAATCGGAAATTATTGGAGCATTTCATTGAAGGTCTGATAAATACGAAATCACAGGAGACCATATCACGTGTCATCCCGCAAAAGGGTACTTTCGTAGATGTAGGAAGCCGTGTACTTATTGGACTGGTCGGCAACAGTGTTCGCCGAGGTTATACACAAAGTTTCCTTGACGGGACAGCAACCTTGTATTATACGGGCACACAATTTCCGACAACCATAGCACTACAAAACCTGCACTTCTTCATACCTTACATTAAAGGGCAAGGAATTCGGGATGTCTATGAGATTGTCGCGGTGCACACAATAACCGCAAAGGAAGCAAAACTACTAGATGGTAATGAGGGGGCTGCTGATGATTTGCGATTAGCTTTTGAGTTATGCTTCCGTAAACAACTCTTTGAGGATTATCGGAAGATTGATGCACATAAGATGATTAATTATACTTTTATTGATACTACATTTGATAAAATATACAGTGAAAACCCTCAACTGGCAGAACAGATGAAACGTCAAGGATAGGGAGGAAGATGAAAATAAAAGCTTATCTTTGCCTCGAAAACGGAAAGAACCCTTTTCATGAAAAAGAAGGCCATAGGGTTAACCCTGTGCATGAATAGCAATAATGCAACATTTCATATTGCCGGAAGTATAGTATCCTTGAATAGCAATAACAAGAGTCAACCCATACTACGAATAAGACTTAAAGTAGTCAACCTTTTATACAAAGCTACATTTCCATTCAGTACCGATTTTGGTACCACTTAGCTGGTACTGCAGTACCAGCTAAGTGGTACTGCAGTACCAGGTAAGTGAAACTCGAGTACCAGTAGGCTGATACTGGAAAGGATACTGTACTTCTGGCAACATGGTATTTACTCCCCAGTCGTGGTTGATTAGCAGCTTCACCTGCATGGCATGGCTCCTTCCAGCAGCCTTCTCTGTCTTTTGCGACCATGATAGTGGCGTAAAGGCGCGTGATGATCCCTCAACAGCGCGCCATTTCCAGTTTTGCGCTTGCGGGCACTTTGCAACCAAGTTGCGGGGAAAGCGATGTAACTTCGCGGCAGATATAAACAAAAGACGAGCGTTATGGAAAATCATCATCACGAGCATGGGCATGCCCATGAGCACCATCACCACCATGAGCATGGCGGGATGAGGGGAAAGATTTGGCTGTTGGTCATTACCGCACTGCTACTGGTGGCAGCGGTCTTGATAGAGAAGAATTGTGGCCTGGAGACGTGGCAATTGCTCTTGGTCTACCTGGTGCCCTACCTGCAGGTAGGCCGAGAGACGCTGGGCGAGGCGTGGGAAGGCGTCAGGAGGGGCGATGTGTTCAATGAGCACTTCCTCATGAGCGTGGCTACCATCGGCGCGCTTTGCGTTGGCTTCATGCCTGGAGCGGAGACGGAGTTTCCCGAGGCTGTCTTCGTGATGCTTTTCTTCCAGGTGGGAGAACTCTTCGAGGGCTATGCCGAGGGCAAGAGCCGTGACAGCATCAAGCACCTGATGGAGATTCGCCCCGACGTGGCCAACGTCGTGAGAGGAGGCGAATTGCTAACCGTCTCGCCCGAGGAGGTGAAGACAGGGGAGGAGATAGTGGTGAAGCCTGGGGAGAAAGTGCCCTTGGACGGCACCATAATAGAAGGAACCTCCGCCCTCAACACCGTAGCCCTGACGGGCGAGAGTTTGCCCCGCGACATAGGCGAGGGAGATGACGTGATGTCGGGATGCATCAACCTGTCGGGCGTTATCCATGTGCGGGTGACCAAGAGTTTTGGCGAGAGCACGGTGTCGAAGATTATCCGCCTGGTGGAGAGCGCGGACGAGAGGAAGTCGAAGAGCGAATCTTTTATCACCCGTTTCGCCCGCATCTATACGCCCATCGTGGTCATTGGCGCATTGCTGTTGGCCGTGTTGCCTCCGCTATTTACCGCGGGGAGTTTCATGGACGTTTTCCCCACGTGGCTGGAGCGGGCACTGGTGTTCCTGGTGGTGTCTTGTCCCTGCGCCTTGGTCATCAGCGTGCCGCTCACTTTCTTTGGTGGCTTGGGCGGGGCTTCCCGTAAAGGCATCTTGGTGAAGGGCAGCAGCTACATGGACACCCTGGCCAAGATAGGTACCGTGGTATTTGACAAGACGGGCACGCTTACCCATGGCGAGTTCGCCGTGACGGCCGTGCACCCCGATGACTTCAACGAGCGGGAGCTGTTACACCTGGCTGCTCACGTGGAGCATTTCTCCACTCACCCTATAGGAGAAGCCCTGCGGGCCGCCTTTCCCAACGAGGCCACCGATGGATGCCGAATCACGGACGTGGAGGAGATAGCGGGGCATGGCATCAAGGCCCTCGTGGAAGGCCGGGAGGTATGCGTGGGCAACACGAAGATGATGGACAAGGTAGGGGCGCAATGGCATGACTGCCACCACGTGGGCACCATCATCCACGTGGCCGTGGACGGGAAGTATGCCGGACACATCGTCATCAACGACAAAGTGAAGGAAGACAGCGCATCCGCCATCAGCGAGTTGAAGCGACTGGGCGTGGAGCGCGCGGTGATGCTGTCGGGTGACCGTGAGGCCGTGGCCAAAAGCGTGGCGGGGCAGGTGGGCATAGATGAGTTCCATGCCGAGTTGCTGCCCGCGGACAAGGTGGAATACGTGCGGCGCATGATAGACCAGGAAGCCCAGGGCAAGAGCCTGGCCTTCGTGGGGGACGGCATCAATGACGCACCCGTGCTGAAACTGGCCGACGTGGGCATCGCCATGGGCGGACTGGGCAGTGACGCTGCCATAGAGGCGGCCGACGTGGTGTTGATGGACGACAAACCCACCAAGGTGGCCACGGCCATCCGCATAGCTCGCCGTACCATCGGCATAGCCCATCAGAACGTGTGGTTCGCCATCGGCGTGAAAGTAGCCGTCTTGGCCTTGGCCACGGTAGGCTTGGGCACCATGTGGATGGCGGTGTTCGCCGACGTGGGCGTTACCGTCCTGGCCGTGTTCAACGCTATGCGGGCGTTGCGGTAGGCTACTTCAGCTCCACCAGTTCATATTCTTGACTGCCCAGTCCCAGTTGCTCGGCGTAGTCGAGAATATGGGTGCCGTGGCGGGAGTCAATGCGCTCTATCAGGTGAGACTTGCCTGGGTCATCGGAGTTGCGCACCATGTCCACGCAGGCCTTGTCCAGGGCCACGGGATCCAGTGAGGCCAGGATGCCGATGTCTTTCATCTTCACCTCCTCGGGAGTGGCTACGCAGTCGCAGTCCACCGAGAGATTGTTGGCCACGCTGATATACAGGATCTTGTCGCCAGCGTGGTCTATGATGGCCTTGCATGCCTCGGCCATGGACTCCAGGAAGTCATCCTGCTTGGGCAGTTGGCTCCAGGCCTTGCCCGCGCTCTTCACTCGGCCCGCGGAGTGGATGTATCCCTTGCCGTCAGAGGAGGCGATGCCGATGGAGATGTTTTTCAGCGCGCCGCCGAAGCCCGCCATAGGATGTCCCTTGAAGTGGGAGAGTACCAGGGTGAAGTCGTAATCCAGGTAGTGCTTGCCTACATAGTCTTCTTTCAGGTGCTTGCCGCCCTTTATGGGAAGGGCCACGTCTCCGTCAGCGTCCATGATGTCCACTTTGGCGATGGCCGTGAAACCGTGGTCTGCGGCGGCTTTCAGATGGCTCTGGGTATTGCCTCTTCCGCCGCCATAGGCTGTGTTGCACTCCACGATGGTGCCGTTCACCTTCTGCACCAAGTCCTTGATGAGGTTGGGATCCAGGTGGTTGTCGTTGCCTGGCTCTCCCGTGGAAAGTTTCACGGCCACTTTCCCCTCGGCCTTCCTGCCCAGTGCCTCGTAGATTTTCAGCAGATTCTGGGAGTTGATTTCCTTGATGAAATACACCTTGGGGAGTTGCGCCTCCTTCTTCGCGCCGCTCTCTTCGGGGGCTTGGCTGGTCTTGTGGCTCCAAGCCGATGCTGTCAACGTCATGGCAGACGCCAGCATGATGGCAAATATTTTCTTCATATGCGTAAGGTTGTTGGTTAGTGTTCTCTCTTTGTCCTTTTCTTTTCTTCTCCATTGTGGCAAGCGCAAGGGGGAGTCTTCTTTGCCGACAAAATTAAAATCTTTCTGCCGAATGACAAAGGAATTTTCCGAAAACTTGCGTCTTTTCTGCCAGTCGTCAGTCTTGGGACAAGACCCCACCCAATTTAACGCCTTCACGGACAGAGAGTCGCCCGTTCGCAACCCGCGCCAGCTCTACCTCTATCGTATCTCGGAGGTGTTACAACAGTACGTCGGCCTTTGCGAACAGGTTTCAATTCTGTGTCATAAACGTCAATGAATTGTTTACACGTTTTATGGAGAAAATAAAAAATGGGAAATTCATTTTTCCGCCAGCGCGGAGGCGATAATTTTGCCGGCGAAAACAAGACACATGGAAACGGGACGAAACAAGCCAACAAAAATAAGCGTGCGCCAGGTCTTTTGCCAGCGCGTGGCTTTCGGCGCAGAAGGATTGAGACATTGGGTTATGAGGAACATTCGTGTGTTCATGGTAGTGATGATGATTGGGACAGTGGCCATGACGGCCATCGCTTCCGATACGTTGAAGGTGAAATTTCGTTCGCGTGCGCTTCTTGACGCTACTGCCTCGGGATACGGCAAGGATGAAGTGCAGGGGTATTATCGCTTGGAAGACTTCCGTGTCGGTTTCAAGGCCAATTACGGAAAGTTTGAGCTGAAGGCCGACATCGGTCTTGGCGGAGGGAAGGTGGCCGTGAAAGATTTGCTATTGAACTACCACTTTAATAATAGCGTGCTTTCCGTAGGAAACGGATATGAGCCGTTCTCGATGGATATGCTCATCAGCACGGCCGACTTGAGATTGCATCAGTCCGCGGCTTCGGTCTTGGCGTTCACCAATAGCCGCAAGCTTGGCGTGACTTATCATTACCATGACGATAATTGGTATTTGGCAACGGGCGTTTACACAAACAATGACATCAACAAGTTGGGCGATGAAAAGAAAAAATCTCTCGTGTCCACGTCACGTGTCGTATGGCGAACGCAAGACCAGCTACGCAAACGCTTACTGCATGTGTGAGGAGCCTTCTCTTTTCGTACGAAAGACGTAAACAAGGAAAATCCCGTGGAAACCGTGAGCAGCGACGGGGTGACATCCATGTTTCCTTCCCCGCTGCTTGAAGCCGAGATAGACAACATGGGCACTGAGTTGAAAGGGGTGCTGGAGGTACTTTACACGTCGAGGAAAGTGTTGCTGCAGGCCGAGTCTTTTGTTGACCGCTTGAACCGTTCTGGTGGTTTGCGTCATTACCTGGCTTACGGAGGATACGCTCAAGGGAGCTATCTTATAGTGGGTGAAGGATTCGATTATGACGAGATGTACGCGATACCGGGGCGGCCTTTGTCAGACAAGGCCGTGGAGCTGGTGGCGCGTTTCAACTATACCAACCTCAACGATGACAAGAGTGGAAATCTATGGTGGTGAGGAAAAAGACCTGTCGCTTGGCGTAAACTGGTATCTGAATAAATATCTCGGTGTGAAGTTCAACGGCAGTTACGTATGGGTGGGCGACCACTGCGACTCTTTTTACGACAAGAATTTCTTCTTGTTCCAGGCTCGTGTCCAATATATATTCTGATGTACCCCCGAGGCGGCTTTCGGGCTTTCTGATATGAACAAAAAACAGGGCGCAACCCAAAAGGTTGCGCCCTGTCTATTGATGATATGAGAGAATCTGTTTATTTCACTTCCTCAAATATAAAGTATATTGATAATCAGTTAGTTACTGTTATCAAGATACAAATGATATGCAAATGTAAG
>FR882137.1 GCA_000435635.1 Prevotella sp. CAG:1320
TACGCTATGAATTACTTTAGCCACTCGTTGAGGTCTATCTTCTCCAGACTGGCACCGATGACGGTAATCCGGTTGTCATACTTCCGTGCCGGGTGACTTTGCAGTGTGAGATACGTATAGCGGTTCATCGATTGTTGGAACGTGGTGCAAACATCCTTGCAAGCTGTCTCTAGGTCACGGTCGATGATGATAATTTCCGCCTTGCGGTTGGCACGCAGCATGTCGTTGAAGAATGCGTCGCCGCCATGCAGGGAGTGACCAAGGATGAGGATACGTTCGGCATGAGCCAATGCTTCTGCTGTGCGATACCACGTGGTGATATACTTTCCTGAGATGACAGGCTTCAGCTTTAAAGGTGGCATGAAGGATGGGATTGGGATGGCGAGGCGGTCGCCTTCCAGGCTCAATTCTTCAGACAGGCGGTCTTGGAAGAATCGGACAAGGTCAATGGCGTGGATGTCGTCTACCTGCAGGTCGTTCTTGTTCTCAATGTCTACGTAGTCGTTCAGGTTGCCGTTGAAGTAAATCGTCGAGGGCGAGGCGTTTGCCGCTAAAGTAGCCGTGGATGTCGTCCACCTGCAGGTCGTTCTTGTTCTCAATGTCTACGTAGTTGGTCAGGTTGCCGTTGAAGTAAATCGTCGAGGGCGAGGCGTTTGCCGCTAAAGTAGTGTAATTGAAGGTGATGACTTGCACCTGTTCTTTGCCGTTCAGCTGTCCGTATATAGGTAACGAATCTTCAATCCCAGTATCGGATACTACCGTTTGTTCCTCATGGACGAGGTATGCCCACAATGTCCACGCGATGTACAGGTAGGTCTTGATCTCGCTTGGCTTGTTGGTGAAAAAGCCGTAGAAATGTTGCGCCAAGAGTTGCCCGATGTCGAGCAGGTTGGTGTACACGTGGCGCAGGATGGGGTTCTCCGTGTCGTGCAGGCTGGTCTGCAGGATGTATTTGACAATGTCCTCGAAGGTCTTTGTATAGTTGACGTGCGAAAAGTCGATGATGGTCTCTTCGGTCGGGTCGATGCCCGTCACCTCGCGGATCAGCTCCTCGGTTTCCTCGTCGATGGCGGCACCGTCTTTCACTTCGGTGATTTTATGGAAAAGGCGGACGATGAGCTGTCCCATCTTGCGCTGCCCTTCATCAAGACGGTCGTTTTGCTCCAATTCTCGTGTGACACGGGAGCAAATGGTCTCTCGTTCGCGGTCAAGGTCGTGCGCCAAGCGTTCAATGGCGTTGTCCACGAACTTGGCATAGCTGAAACGCAACCCTTTGAGCAGTTTGCGCAACGCCGCGTCCACAGCCTTGCCCTCGTCGGTCTCCAGCCATTCGGTAATCTTAGGCACCAGGCTGCAAGGATTGGGAAAGCCAGCCGCAGTATCCACACCTGCGCCGAGGACAACCACCATGCGTGCGGCAGCCTCCTTGTGAAGTGGGACAGGCGTGCCATAGTAATTGTTCTGTACGGCTTGGGTGGCAGCAGGATTCACCTGCGAGTGGCCGCCGTTGATGTCGATGTTCGTTTCCGCCATTACGATGCTGCTTGTTTAGGTATCCTTGGATACTTGGACATTTATCCTTGGATATTTTGCCGTTTATTATTGGATACTTGGGCGTTTATCCTATAATCCTTTTTCCCGCCTGTTTCGCTTGTATACCGCCCAAGCCTCGTTGATGTTCAGGCGAAGGTTGTCGATGCCTTTGCCTTTCTCCAGTCGGACGAGGAATGGCAGGAGGAGACGGATGAATTTTTCCTTTGCAATCAAGTCACCGTTCAGTTTGGGTTCGTCGGCGCACATTTGGGCGACCGCTTCGCCCACCTGTTGCGCATTGGTGCAGGCGGCAAGGGTGGCGATGTAGGCTCGCAGGGTCTCTTCCTTTTCTATATAGAGGGAAAGGCGGCGTTCGTCGTCAGAAGACCAAGGGCGTGA
>FR882138.1:0-29412 GCA_000435635.1 Prevotella sp. CAG:1320
CCCTTGTCGGGATCCAGGTTCTCTTCTTCTTGTGGTGTGGAAGTCCCCTCCGCGGGCTCGTCCGCTTGTTCCTCTGGCTCGGGGTGTCTCAATGGTTCCAGCTCCTCGATGCGTTCTACCGTCCAGTTGGTCAGTCGCTTGCCCTTGGCCTTGAAACTCTTTTGCCCCACGAAGCTTTCCGCGTCTATCTCCTCCTGTGGCCTGAGCGCGTCAACTCCGCCATAGGTCACCAATATACGAGGATAGGTCTTGTCGGTGAGTAGTATGAGCCGAGAGTCGGGGTTTTCTCCCAGGAAGTTCTGGTGCCTCTTGGTAGCGTCCATGGTAAAACGTTTCAGGTAGGGCATGCCGCCATTGTCCGCGTCGTGGAGCACTGCCGTCCACACCTTGGCCTCGTCCCACTTCTCCAGCCGCAGGATGTTGGGCTCGTAGTGGTTGTTCGCGTCGAAGTTGGTGATATAGAACTCGCCATTGTCCAGCACCACCAAGATGCTCTCGGTGTCGGAGAACTCGCCCAGGAAGCGTCCGTGTTCCTCGTAGTTGATGCGGTTGACATCGGGGTCGAACCATACCTTCCTGCCTCCCAGTGTGGAATGGCCGTGGCTCTTGAGTCCTATGCGGTGGATGTTCTTGCGCGTCAGCAGGTTGCCCTTGGCCGCCCTGCCCTTGATGAGCACTTCCGAGAAGTCTTTCTCCATGAAGATGTTCTGCTTCTTGCGCTTGGGGTCTGGCTCCAGCGTCACCTTGATGATTTCCGCCTCTCCGTTGGGGTTGGCCGTGAAGTAAACCACCCGTGAGCCGGGCTTGCCTTGCGTCAGGTCATACATCTTGTCGCGGGTCATGGCGGTGATGTTGAAGCGCTTGATGTAGTATGGCCCCATCTTGCCGTCCCGGTAGACGCAGTTGTAGATGGTGCGTGTGTCGTTTTTCTTGAATACCTGCACGTGCAGGATGTTCTTGCCGACGAATATCTTCTCGGCCACTTTCGTCACCTTGAACTTTCCGTCTCTATAGAAGATGATGATATCGTCCAGGTCGGAGCAGTTGCACACTAGTTCGTCTTTCTTCAAGCCTGTGCCCACGAAGCCCTCTTGCCTGTTGATGTAAAGCTTGCGGTTGGCCTCCACCACCTTTGTCACCTCGATGGTGTCGAAATTGCGTATCTCCGTGCGGCGGGGGTGGTCTTTGCCATATTTCTGCTTCAGGTATTCATACCAGTTGATGGTGACCTCAGTCATGTGGGCCAGGTCACGTTCGATCTCGGCTATCTCTTGCTTGATACGGGCTATCAGCTCGTCGGCCTTGTCTTTGTTGAATTTCAAGATGCGCTGCATCTTGATTTCCATCAACTTCAAGATGTCGCCACGGGTCACTTCCCTGATGAATTGTGGCTTGAAGGGCGTTAGCTTTTCGTTCACGAAGCGGATGGCCTCGTCCATGTCTTTGGCCGTTTCGAAGCGTTTTTCCTTGTAGATGCGCTCCTCTATGAAGATGCGCTCCAGCGAGGCGAAGAATAGTTGCTCCTCCAGTTCCCCCTTGCGTATCTGCAGCTCCTTGCGCAACAGGCCCATGGTGGAGTCTACGTTGTGGGCCAGCACTTCCTTCACGGTGAGGAACACGGGCTTGTTGTCCTCTATCACGCAGCAGTTGGGCGAAAGGTTGATTTCGCAGTCAGAGAAGGCGAAGAGAGCGTCGATGGTCTTGTCTGACGACACGCCTGGTGCCAGGTGCACCAGTATCTCCACCTCGGCAGCCGTGTTGTCCTCTATCTTGCGCGCTTTTATCTTTCCTTTCTCCACGGCCTTGGTGATGGAGTCTATCAGCGTGGCCGTGTTCTTGCTGTAGGGAATGTCACGTATGGCCAGCGTCTTGCTGTCCACCTTCTCTATTCTCGCCCTCACCTTGAGCGAGCCTCCCCGCTGTCCGTCATTATACTTGCTTACGTCGATGGCTCCGCCCGTGGGGAAATCAGGATAGAGCGTGTAAGGCTCTCCCTTGAGGTAATGGATGGCGGCATCGCATAGCTCCACGAAATTATGGGGCAACACCTTGCTGCTCAAACCTACCGCGATGCCCTCCGCTCCTTGCGCCAAGAGCAGGGGAAACTTCACGGGCAGGGTGATAGGCTCTTTGTTGCGGCCATCGTAGGAGAGTTGCCAGTCGGTGGTCTTGGGATTGAATACCACTTCCAGGGCAAACTTGGAAAGCCTGGCCTCTATGTAGCGGGGCGCCGCGGCGCGGTCTCCCGTGAGTATGTTGCCCCAGTTGCCCTGGCAATCTATCAGGAGGTCTTTCTGTCCCAGCTGCACCAAGGCATCCCCGATGGAAGCGTCTCCGTGGGGATGGAACTGCATGGTGTGTCCCACGATGTTGGCCACCTTGTTGTAGCGGCCGTCGTCCATGCGCTTCATGGAGTGCAGTATGCGCCGCTGCACGGGTTTCAGTCCGTCCTCTATATGAGGAACGGCCCGTTCCAGTATCACGTATGAAGCATAGTCCAGGAACCAGCTTTGGTACATGCCGCTGAGATGATGAACCACGGCAGCGTCAAACCTGTTGACGGGTTTGTAGTCTGAGTGCTGTTCCTCGGTCAGTTGTTCGTCGGTCGTTCCTGGAGAGTCTATGTCTTTCGTCTCGTCACTCATCGTGTAAACATGTTTATGGTGGATGCTCGCGAAATTACGAAAAAAAGGCGAAATAAGCAAATATATGTTGAAAAGTTAGGGCAATTAAGAGAAAACGATTATCTTTGCACGAAATTTCCAAATACCTTTATATATGGCACAAGACGACGTTTTCAAAAAGATAGTGAGCCACTGCAAGGAGTACGGATTCGTGTTCCCCAGCAGCGATATCTATGATGGTTTGGCGGCGGTATATGACTACGGCCAGAACGGCGTGGAGCTCAAGAACAACATCAAGCAATATTGGTGGCAGAGCATGGTGCTGCTCCACAGCAACATCGTGGGCATAGACGCGGCCATCTTCATGCACCCCACTGTGTGGAAAGCCAGTGGCCACGTGGACGCTTTCAATGATCCCTTGATAGACAACAAGGACTCCAAGAAGCGTTATCGCGCCGACAATCTGATAGAAGACCAAATCGCCAAGTATGACGAGAAGATAGACAAGGAAGTGGCCAAGGCCAGGAAGCGTTTCGGAGACGCTTTCGACGAGGAGAAGTTCCGCCAGACCAATCCCAGGGTGCTGGAGCACGTGGCCAAGCGAGACGCTTTGCATGAGCGTTATACCAAGGCCATGCAGGGGCCGGACTTGGCGGAACTGAGGCAAATCATATTGGACGAGGGCATCGTGGATCCCATATCGGGCACCAAGAACTGGACGGACGTGCGCCAGTTTAACCTGATGTTCTCCACGGAGATGGGTTCCCTTTCCGATGCCACCAACAAGATTTACCTACGTCCCGAGACGGCGCAGGGCATCTTCGTCAACTACCTGAACGTGCAGAAGACAGGGCGCATGAAGCTGCCCTTCGGTATCGCCCAGATAGGCAAGGCTTTCCGCAACGAGATTGTCGCCCGCCAGTTTGTCTTCCGCATGAGGGAGTTTGAGCAGATGGAGATGCAGTTCTTCTGCCAGCCCGGCACGGAGATGAAGTGGTTTGAGTACTGGAAGAAAGTGCGCCTGGCTTGGCACAAGGCCCTGGGCATGGGCGACGAGAACTATCGCTACCATGACCATGAGAAACTGGCTCACTACGCCAACGCCGCCACCGACATAGAGTTCCATATGCCTTTCGGCTTCAAGGAAGTGGAGGGTATCCACTCCCGCACCGACTTTGACCTCTCCCAGCACGAGAAGTATTCAGGCCGTCAAATCAAGTATTTCGACCCGGAGCGGGGCGAGAGCTATACACCCTATGACGTGGAGACTTCCATCGGCGTGGACCGCATGTTCCTGAGCGTGCTTTGCCACGCTTATTGCGAGGAGACGCTGGAGAATGGCGAGACTCGTGTAGTGCTGCGCATACCTGAGCCTTTGGCTCCGGTGAAGTGCGCCGTCTTCCCGCTCGACAAGAAGGACGGACTGCCTGAGTTGGCGCAGGAAATCGTGGATGAGCTGAAGTTCCATTTCAATACCCATTACGGAGACCCCAAGGACAGCATCGGCAAGCGTTACCGTCGTCAGGATGCTATTGGCACTCCTTTCTGTGTCACGGTAGACCACGATACGCCCAATGACCATAAGGTGACCTTGCGTTTCCGTGACACGATGGAGCAAGAGCGTGTGGACATCAGCCAGTTGAGGTCTATCATAGAGGAGCGTGTGAGCCTTACCAGTCTGCTAAAGAAATTGGGCAATGAAATCAAGAATTATGAATAAGCTGTGGCTGCCGTTGTTGTTCGGACTCTTCCTCTTCGCTTCCTGTAGCGAGGACGAGGAGATGGTGGTGGAGTTCCCCAACTGGCAAGCCACCAACGAGCAGGCTTTCCAAGAGGTGATGGACTACGCGAAGGCGGAGACCTCGTCGGGCAACACCGACCAGTGGAAGGTTTTCCTGGACTGGTCCTTGGAGAATCAAAGCGCCAACATGGGTGGCTTCATAGAGGACTATGGCGACGAGTACCATATCGCTGTGCAGGTGTTGGAGAAGGGCACTGGCTCTGGTTGTCCCCTCTACACCGACTCCGTGTTGGTTCATTATCGTGGTCGTCTGCTGCCCTCCACTTCTTATGAGGAAGGGTATGTGATAGATGAAAGCTACACAGGCGAGTTCAATGACGATACGGCTTTACCTGTGAAGATGTATGTGGGCAGCCTTATCGATGGCTTCACCACAGCCTTGATGCAAATGCATATCGGTGACCGGTGGATGGTGTATATACCGAGTCAGTTGGGCTATGGTTCTACGGAGTCCACGAATGTTCCCGCTTATTCCATGTTACGTTTCGACATAAAATTGGTGGGTTATTATCGCGCCAACCACAAGTCGAGGGCGGGAGAGCCCAAGGGCGAGTGGATTTTGGAATAGCCTGCGCTCCGGAATAGCGGATAGCGCAAGTTTGGCAGAAGGCTTGCTCCTTGGGGGGCAAGCCTTCTGCCGTAGTCTTCATGTCCCTTGTCTGGCGCTCGGAGAAGGCATTGCAGGATGCCCTCAAAAGTAAGTAAGGTTAGTTGGGCAAGTAACCTTACTTATTTTCGATTTTAATATAGATAAGTTGGCCAAGTAAGTAAGGATACTTTTTGGGGGGCATAAATACTGTGTGTCTTTTCCTGGTAGAGATAGACGTTTTTCTTGTTTATAAACTAAATCAATAGACACTTCATGAATTTACATCCTGCTTTAACAGACAGGCAGCGAAAGCCGTGCTGTTTTGATAGACAGGAATGGATACTGGAATGCGGATATCCGGCTTTTTCTTTATGCGTATAAAAATGGAGCGACCTAATGATTGAAGTTAGATAAATCTTTACAAATCCAGTACGCCTCGAAAAACGTATGAGAAGCACGGAAAAACGCAACTAGTTGCGTTGCTCTGTGCAACTGGTTGCGAAGGCCGATGAAACTAGTTGCGTGCCCCTTCGAGACTAGTATCGTTGCCAAATGCCCGCGAATGCCGATTTCCCGGCATCTGGCCCCAGAAAAGCAAGAAAGTACAATATCTTGACATTCCTGCCAGTAATCCTCCTTTTTGCGTGGTGAGGCTAAGGGATTTCCCTCTCGGTTAGTGTCTGCTTGCCAATCATTGCAGTCTCCTTTCCTGGTTTCGATGTCGCCCGTGAGTCGTTCCTTCTCAACAGTTTTGCGGATAATCAAGTGTTTTCTCCCGATTTCCTTGGAGGTTATCCAAAAAACGTTTACCATTTGCGAATGGTTTCCGTGCCTCATTTTCGTGAGAATCATGGTGGGAGTGCCTGCCATGCCTGCGTGCGGGATGGGACACTTGTCTGTATATCCAACTCGCTTTTGGGCTTCCTCGCCCTTTGGTGAGCGGTTGACGGGCAAGGTGAAGGAGCCGCTATTCAGAAGAGGCGTTTATCATACGCTTTGTTCTTGACGCTGAGAAACTTCGCAACTTTCAGATGATGTCTGGGACATGGCAACGGTAGATGCCCATGGGATGTTTTATCAACAACACCCGTCAGTGTGGCGTATGTACTCCCCCATAGGCTTCTTGCCCTGGGAGTGTATGCGCCCTGGGAGTGGTGTATTGTATAATCACATCAGCGTGGGTTTCGCGTTGCTCGTTCGACATCATCGGGCAATGCGAAGGCCCCTCAGCGTGGAACGAGTGGCTGGTGCGAATCTCCACGCTTGAACCGAGAATGATTATATACTAATCTGATAATCAATTTTTATATTAGTATTTATCTTTTATTTGATACCGTATAGTTCCCATATTCTGTCGGTTTCCCAAAGGTTATTATTATTTTGCTCCACTGTCTAATAAAAGCTCTTCATTTTGAGGTATGGTGTTAATGTTCGCCAAAGGGTTGGTTAGAACAACCCATTGGCGAACTATGATAACCTTAACTTAATGTACTCGGTTCATGATCGGGGTATTAAGCCGCAAAGCATTCTATAATATCCGATTTTCTTTAAGAATTTCGGACATTTTATTGCTACATCAAGAGTAATATCGTATCTTTGCAAGTGGAATCATTGTGGATATGAAGACGATACTGACAAAGGAAATACGAAACATCATAGACCGAAACGGACCGAACAGGCTTTATATGGTGAGTGATTTTGCCCATCTGAATAATGATGGGCTAGTTACTCGTGCGCTTTCCCGATTAGAGAAAGAGGGGGTGCTCATTCGTCTTTCTCAAGGTCTATATCTATATCCATTACGGAATAAGTTCGGTGTACTTCGTCCCTCTATAGAAGATATCGCATACGCTATAGCGGAAAAGGATAAGGCTCGTATTATACCTAGTGGATTGACAGCATTGAACAAATTGGGACTTTCCACACAGGTCACGATGAATGCAGTCTATTTGACAGATGCCACAGCAAGGGAACTTACTATCGGAAACCGTAAAATCATATTCAAGCGTAGCGTACCTCGCAATTTTGCCTACAAGACAGACTTGTTCCCACTAATAGTCGCTGCCATGAAAGAATTAGGGAAAGATAACGTGACAGATGAACAGATCGCAATCATAAAACAAACCATTGAAAAATATGGTAGTCCTGATGAAATCAAATACGATTACAGCATTGCCCCGCAATGGATTAAACAAAGACTTGCATTATGAATTTTACTAAGCTTACAAAAGAAGAACAACTTACCATTTTGGCTAATGTGGCCGAAGATAAAGGGATTGTGGACAATGCCGTAGAAAAGGACTACTGGGTCAGTATGGTGTTACGTGCCATATTTTCTTTGCCGTATGCAGCAGCTTTTGTTTTCAAGGGAGGAACAAGCCTTAGCAAAGGTTGGGGATTAATAGAACGGTTTTCAGAAGATATTGACCTTGCAATAGATCCCCAATATCTCGGATTTACAAATATTGAGACTAAAAGTCAACGGACTAAGTTGCGGAAAGACTCCAAGAAGTTCATAGATGGCTCTTTCGCGCTCGACGTTGAGACCAGATTAAAAGAGTTTGGGCTATCAGAGAGCTGTAAGGTTATAGTTCCGGAGACATCTGTCAGTGACCTTGATCCTGTAGTCCTGTTTGTCGAGTATAATTCAGTGTTGCAAACGAAAATGCAATATATACCCGAACGAGTCAAAATTGAGATAAGTTGTCGTTCACTCATGGAACCATCAGAAGATGTGGAAATGCGTTCTATGATAGAAGAAGCTTATCCAGGTGAAGAGTTCTCATTGCCTATATTCACTGTTCCTACCGTAGTACCGGGACGAACATTTCTGGAAAAGGTTTTTCTTTTGCATGAAGAGTTTAACCGTCCCAACGGCTGTACGCATATCGAACGTATCACACGACACATGTATGACATTGTAAAGATGATGGATAAACCGTTTGCTATGGAAGCAATGCAGGATGTACAATTATACGAGGACATTGTGACTCATCGTAAAAAGTTCACGGCTTGGAGTGGATTGGACTATACGAGTCATCTTCCACACACAATATCGTTCCTGCCTCCTGAAAGCATCGAAGATGTTTTGCGTGACGACTATAAGCAGATGCAAATTGGCTTCATCTATGCCAATGCACCTTCTTTCGATGAGATTATGAAGCGATTGAGTGAGTTGCAAAGCAGATTTAGGACATTGGTATGGAAAAATTATCGTTGACGGTATGGCTAGAATAAATGTTGATATGACCGAAACTATTATTTTTGATTGATAAAGAATACAAAACATAGTTCAATATGGCACATAGTTTCATAACCAATAAAGATCGTCTACTCTCCGACATTATCACGGGTATCTTGCCCAAATCGGATGCCGTAGATATTCTTGTGGGCTATTTCTATTTTTCGGGATACATACAGCTTGCCGATAGGCTCGCTGATAAGCATCTCCGTATTTTGGTTGGTCTTGACATAGACACTCAGATTTCAAATCGTGTCCGTGAGGTGGAAGAGTTGATGGAATGGCAACGCATCCGTAGTAAGGTTCGTGAGGAATATTTCAACAACTTAGTGAGACTCATTAATGAAACGGATAATACCGATACAGATGAAACCATCCGAATATTTCGTCAATTTCAACATAAAATTTATAATGGTACATTGGAAATACGTAAGACCGAAGACCCGTGTCATGCAAAAATGTACCTTTTTGCTTATAATAACATTAATAACGAAAATGGAGAACAACCCGGTGATGTAATCACAGGATCAAGTAATCTTTCCTATCAAGGTTTACAAGGTAGAACAGAAATCAATGTACGGTTTACAGACAAGGGGAAATATACGGAGGGAAAACAAATCTTTGACGAACTTTGGTCAAATGCTATTCCAATTGTGGACGAAAGCACTATTGATCGTTGGAAAGAAAAAGTCGAGAGTAAAATTTGGATTGACCGACTCTTTCAGCCATATAAACTTTATCTACGCGTGCTCAGCGAGTATTTTAACATTCCGTCCAAAACAAATGTGCGTACACCTTTCGACATTACTGATGGAAAGTTCTTCAACCTGAAATATCAAACTGATGCCATTCAACTTGCATTGAAGTCTATCGAAACCCATAACGGAACGATTGTAGCAGACGTAGTTGGCTTGGGAAAAAGTATAATCGCTTCTACCATTGCCCACAACCTCCGTTTGCGTACTATTGTTATATCTCCCCCACACTTGAAATCAGGATGGGACGCTTATAAGGACGAGTTCAGTTTCACAGGCACAGTATTTAGCAGCGGTAAAATTTCGGAAGCATTGACGCATTACAATGATTTGAAGAAACCTGATGAACAGTTTCTGATTATAGTGGACGAGGCGCATCGCTACCGCAATGAATACACAGAAGATTATGCCATGCTGCACAATCTTTGTCAAGGTAATAAGGTGGTGCTATTGACAGCAACTCCGTTTAACAACGACCCTGCCGACATCTATTCTATGCTGAAACTCTTTCAGATACCTACCAAGTCCACACTTAAAACAGTGGAAAATCTTAGTATTGAGTTTCGCGATCTTATCAACCAGTACAAGGAACTACGCGAATTGCAGCGTCAAGGTAAACTCTCCAAGCAAGACGTAAAAAACGAAACTGCTAAGATAGCCCGCACAATTCGCTCTATTATCGGGCCTCTGGTTATCCGCCGTTCGCGCATTGACCTACAGCAGATTGACACATATAAAGACGACCTAAAAAAGCAAAAGATTGAGGTGGTTATTCCACAGGACCCTATTGAGTTATCTTATGACCTCAAGAAATTGAAAGACTTGTACCTGCGCACGCTTAATCTCATTTATGGGACAAAATCAAATGATGAAGATTCGGACGATGGCATTTACCGCTTTCAAGCAGCTCGTTACAAGCCAGTACTATATGTGCCGGAAGATAAACGTGAGGCATTGGCCAAGGACATAGAACGCCAAACAGGGATTGATGACGTCAACATGCTTATCGGTCGTCAAGCAAACGTGGCAAAATTCATGCGCCGTTTGTTGGTACGCCGCTTCGAAAGTTCGGTTGCAGCTTTCAAAACGTCCCTTGCTTTTATGATAAATTCGTCTCGTAATGTACTTGATTGGATTGAACGTACCGGAAAGATACCAGTTTGGAAAAAAGGAGGAATGCCTGAGGTGGATGACTTTTACGAAAGCACCGATGATGGCATGGAGGAAATAGAAGATGCGTTTGAAAAATATTCAGGCAAAGGATTCTTTGTTATTGATATGAAGTTTGTCAAAAACGAGTTTATTAATGATGTAAAAGCAGACATTGCACTTCTTGAATCTATTTACTTGGAATGGTTTGGTGAGGAAGATATTATCAAGTTTGATCCGAAACTAGAATCGTTCATCCATCTTGTTCGTGAGAAACTATCCAATGAACCTAATCGCAAACTTGTTGTATTCAGCGAGTTCGCAGACACGGCCAACTATCTTGGTGCGGCACTCAAAGATGCCGGACTTCCTGCGCTTAAATATACTTCGGCTGATGCAACACCTTCTATGCGCCAGACTATTCGCAATAATTTTGACGCAAGTGTTAAAAAAGAAATGCAAACCAATGACTATAAGGTATTGGTTGCCACTGATGCCATTTCCGAGGGTTACAACTTGCATAGAGCCGGGGCAATATTTAACTATGATATACCATATAACCCCACGAGGGTAATCCAACGTATAGGACGTATCAATCGTATTAACAAAAAGGTTTTCGACAACCTTTATATTTATAATTACTTCCCCACAGAGGTAGGCGAAAATGAAACTCGCACCAAAGAAATATCTACCTTAAAAATGGCGATGATTCACGCCATTATGGGTGAAGATACTAAAGCGTTGACTTCTGATGAAGAATGTACAGCTTTTTTCCGAGATCGTTACCGTGCGGAAATTGAACATTCCGAAACGGAATCGTGGGACACTCCTTATCGCCGTTTCTTAGAATCGGTCAAGGGTACTGATGAATATAATGAGGCTTTACAGATTCCACACCGCGCCCGAACAGGACGCATCGTGGATAAGCCGCTCAAAGGTGTCATCCTTTTTGGCAAAAAAGGTGAAGACTTCGTTTTCAAAATTTCCAATGGTGACCATGAGCCGATAATGCTCTCTGCCGAAGAAGCTTTGAAACTCTTTGAAGCCACCCCTGATGAAAAACCGTTTGCCACCACCGAAGGTTTTGACCGATTGTATCAACAAGTAAAACTTTTGCTATTCCGCAGCGATACAAAGAGCCGTAATGACAAAAACATCTTAAGGGCTATTCAAAAACTTAATGCAATTAAGATAAAACTGCCTGAAGATTACTATTCTGATCTTTTGGCGGCTCTCGATGCGGAAGCATTGTCTGGCTATGAAGTGCGTTTCATCAATCAAGTGAAACCGTCAGAAATTCAAAAATTATTCAAAGAGATTCCTGCTGACTATCTTATGCGCTTGCTTGAAGTACAAGCCAAAGTTGGAGAGGGGGATGAAACATTAATAATATCTGAAGAACTACAATAATGATAGATTTTAGCAAAGCATATAACCGTGCGGACTTTGTCAATTACCTCCGCCGTGATTTCCTCCCCGATGATTTCGAGCAGGAAGAAAAGAATGTTCCGTTTTGGTCGCAGATGAACTATGCATCTGTTGCTACTTGTCTTGGCAAGTCAAAAACGCTAAACCTTGTGGTTTATGAAATCAAACACCGTTCGCCCCATGATGCTCGCGTGGGACTGTCGAAAGATGCCTTCCGTATGCTTGCGGGAGAAAAACAAAACCGAGCTTTGGTTATCTTCGTTCCAGAAGATAACTCGGACAATTACCGTTTCTCGCTGATTGAAATCCAACTCTCTATCGGTGAAAATGACAGTAATGTTACCCGTACTTATTCTAACCCTCGTCGCTATTCTTACTATCTTGGCAAGGGAATCGCTTGCTATACGCCCAATAAATACTTGAATGAACTGGGTAGGGTCAAGGATGTGAAAGACCTTTTTGAGCGTTTCTCGGTAGAGGTGCTTACCAAGGCATTCTATCAAGAACTATCAGATTGGTATGCTTGGGCAATTAAGGTTATCTCTTTCCCCAATGATATCTCTACGCGTGCAGATGACAAACTTCACAATCACGAGGGAGTAATCCGCCTTATCACTCGATTGATTTTTGTATGGTTCTTAAAAGAGCGTAAACTTATTCCGTGGCAGTTCTTCGACCAAGAGTATATAGCCAATCACCTTATTAAGGGTTTCAATCCGCATAAAATTGACAATCTTTTTGGTAAATCTGAAGCCAGCGTTTATTACCGCGCTATTCTGCAAAATCTTTTTTTTGCAATGCTTAATTGCCCGATTACCAAAGAGGGAAGTACAGAGTTTACAGAACGCCGTTTCAAAGATAACCGTTCGCAATTTGACGATAATAAACTGATGCGTTACCGAGATGAGTTCAATAATCCTGACGAATTTTTGCGTCTCGCCAATGAAACTGTACCTTTCCTTAATGGTGGTCTTTTCGACTGTTTAGATGAAAAACGTTCAGGAATGTACTATGATGGGTTTAGCGAACGCAAAGAATCAATGGCGCAGTTAATTGTACCCGATTACCTTTTCTTTGGAGAGGAAGCGGGTAAGAATATAGACCTTTCAGAATTCTACGGCGATGCTAACAAGAAGAAAGTGTCTGCTCGTGGTATCATTGACATTCTCAAGCGTTACAATTTTACAGTAGAGGAAAATATGCCATTTGATAAAGATGTGTCGCTTGACCCGGAATTGCTCGGTAAGGTATTCGAGAACTTATTAGCTTCATACAATCCAGAAACTCAACAAACGGCCCGTAAGCAGACAGGTTCATTCTATACACCACGAGAAATAGTGCAGTATATGGTTGATGAAAGTCTTGTTGCTCACCTAAAACGTACGGTTGGCAATGAGTTGGAGGGGGAATATCGCAAGCTACTTGATTATGCAGATAATGAAACTTCGCTTACAGAACAGCAAAAGTTGGCGATTATGCAGTCTCTCTACAACTGTAAGATACTCGATCCCGCTTGTGGTTCAGGAGCATTCCCTGTTGGTGTGCTTCAACAGATGGTACATATTCTTAAGCAAATTGATCCCGATAATAGTCGTTGGAAGAATATGCTACTACAATTCGCTATTGATGAAACATCTGAAGCATACCTTAATTCAACTGCTGAAGAACGACGAGAAGCTGTTGCTGATATAGAAAGAGCTTTTGATGAGAATGTAAACTACCCGGACTATGCCCGTAAACTCCACCTTATTGAAAATTGCATTTATGGTGTCGATATTCAGCCAATTGCCATTCAAATTTCAAAACTCCGTTTCTTTATCTCACTAGTCATTGACCAGAAACGGAATGACAATCCTGCTGACAATTTCGGAATTCGTCCGTTGCCTAATTTGGAAGCCAAATTTGTTGCAGCAAACTCACTTCTTGGTCTAAAACGGACGGAAGCATCTTTATTTGACTCAGAAGAAATAAAACAGAAAGAACGTCAACTTAAAATTGCAAAACATAAAATATTTAGTGCTAGACGACCTGCGACCAAGGAAAAATGGCGCAATGAGGTAATTCGTTTGCGTAAGGAGATTGCGGATCTCTTACTTGAAAAAGACTGTATTGGCAACGAACAAGCAGCCCAGCTTGCACAGTGGGATATGTTCGACCAAAATACTTTCGCTCCTTTCTTTGATCCCGAATGGATGTTTGGTATCAAAGAGGGCTTTGACATTCTTATCGCCAATCCACCTTATATCTCTACAAAAGGTGTTTCAACAGCCGATAAGAAACTATTCGAAGCGGAATTTGGCTTCTCTGATGATACATACAACCTGTTCTTTTTCAAAGGCTTTTCCTTGCTTTGTGAGGGAGGATGTATTACATACATTACTCCTAAGACATTTTGGACAACTCAAACCAAGCGTAATTTAAGAGATTTACTGCTTGCCAATACACTTAATTACGTGTTTGATACAGCCAATCCATTTGAAGCTGTAATGGTTGACACTTGCATCACCTCGGCAGTTAAGAATAAGCCTGCCGCAGAAAATCTCGTGCGCTTTATGGATGGTCGTAAGAGTTTATTACAGCCCGAACGTCTGACCGTAGCTCAATCAGTATATCTCAATACTCAAAACAGTGTGATATTCAAACCGTCTGAATTGAATATGCGTATCTACGAGCTTTATGGCGAAAAGGTCAAAGCTCTGTATGATAAGTGGTGGGACAAGATTAAGACTTCTCGTGACATCGAAAAGAATAAACGCGAACTTGAAGAATATCGGGCAAGCCTTAAACCTGGTGATGTTGCACTTCTCGGGTGCTTGACCGAGGGTGGACAAGGTTTGGCTACCGCCAATAATGGTAAATACATTGCGGTAAGAAGCACCACTAAATGGGCGGAGAACATCCGTGTGTCTCGGCCTAAGAAACTTGCTGATTTTTTGGCTAGAACCCCGAAAGCTATAACCGCAGAAATGCGCCGTTACCCATCATATATAGCTTTTTTACAATCATTGTCAATATTCCGAATCTAACAAATCTCTTCCCAGTCCGCTTACTGGAAACGGTACACAACAAAAGCCTTGGCAGGCACGCTTACCGTGACGGCCTTGCCCGTGGCCTGGATAGTTGATGTCTTAGGAGTAATGGCGTCTTTATTGTCGATAGTGTTTTCTGCGTCCATGCTGCTTGCCTGGAGCGTGATGGCCTCTCCGCTCTTCAAACCCTTTATGCCCTTGAAGTTGAGCGTCACGTCTTGCGCGCTCTCCCCGGCGTTGCCCACCTTCACGATATAAGTCTTGGTGGCGCTGTCGTAGGCGGCGGAAGCATAGAGACCATTATTGCCGGCCACTGCCTTTCCGTCCTCGGTGAGGCTGAGCACGTTTGTTCCCTTGTTGGTGCTGTATAGCATCTGCACGTACCAGTTGGCTGAACGCACCGTCTCCAGGTTGTCGAACCAGATGAGGTCAGGCCTCCACTGCCATCCTTCAACGTGGGAGAAGAGAGGAGCGTAGGTGCACTGCCATACCACGTCGGCATTGCGCTCCAGGCCAGTCATGAAGCAAGCCTCGGAGAGAGCGGCTTCCCAGTTGTTGTGTCTGCCCTCGCCATGAGCGGCGTACTCTCCGGCGAACACCTTCGGGCCTTTGCGGCTGTACTTGTCATAGCGGGAAGCGTTGTCCAGGAACCACTGGGGAGCCATGTAGTAATGCTCGTCCACCAGGTCAACCTTCAACTTGCGCATCTCTTGCCAACCATAGTCGAAGTTCTCGCCATTGGCGCTAGGACCAGAGGAACCGCAAATCTTGATGTCGGGGTATTTTGCCCTGATTTGCTCAATGAACTTGGCCAGGCGCTCGGGATAGAGAGGACCCCACTGCTCGTTGCCGATACCTATCTGCTTCAAGTTGAAAGGCTCGGGATGGCCCATCTCGGCGCGCAGCTTGCCCCATTTGGTGTCGGTAGAGCCATTGGCGAACTCTATCAGGTCCAGTGCGTCGTCGATATAAGGTTGCAGGTCATCCAAAGCCACGTGAGCCTTGGAATCCTTGTCGTCGTTCTGGAATTGGCAAGCGATACCGACGGAGAGCACGGGCAGAGGCTCCGCGCCAATCTTTTCTGACAGGAGGAAGAACTCATAGAAGCCCATGCCGTAAGACTGGTAATAGTTGGGGAACACGCGGTCGCCAATGGTATGCAACCAGCGGTTCTCGTTGAGCGGACGGTTTTCCACCGCACCCACGGAGTTTTTCCATTGATAACGAGTCTCCAAGGTTGTGCCTTCCACGATGCAACCACCGGGGAAACGGAAGATGCCAGGCTTCAAGTCCTCGAGATCCTTCACCAAGTCGGCGCGCAAACCATGCCAGTTGTCGGCGGGCATCATGGAAATGTGATCCACGTCAATGGCATCCTTGCCTGACAAGAATATGCGGATGAAACCCTTTTGGGCGGTCTCCTTGGCGGTGATGGTGCAAGTGTACTTCGCCCACTGCTTTCCCTGGACGGAGATATTGCCTGATCCTATCACCTTGTCATTGCCCAATACATCTATATATAGACCCGTGCTGTCGCCCTGGCCATTGCTGAGGCGCGCCCACACGGACAGCTCATACTTCATGTCTTTCTTGAAACCCATGCCGAAGAAGCCGCGGTTTTCCAGTCCCGTATGCTTGTGGGGATGGCCCGCGGGACTCAAAGTGGCGTAATGGGGGTTGCGCTCGAAGGCGGGCGAAGCAGTATTGATGGCCACGTTGCCAAAGGTCTGCCAGCCCATCAGGCTTTGGGGAAACTCAAAAGAACGGTTCTCTATCATCTCCGCGTAAAGGCCGCCATCGGCTCCGAAGTTGATGTCCTCAAAGAAAATGCCATACATGGTGGGCTGTATCTTGGCGCCCATCTTGTTGGCCTTGATGTCAAATTGGTGTTGCGCTTGCGCACCGAGCGACACAAAAGCCGCAAGCAGAAGCGTAATGAGTAATTTTGGTTTTGCCATAACAGTTAAAAGGTTAAAGTTTCTAATCGCGAAAATACAAAAATCCACCTATTGGCTAGGTGGATTTAAGTGATAAATTGGTGGAAAAACGAGTATTTTCCTTATTTTATGGGGCAAATCTTGAAACTGAAAGATTTATCTCCATAGTGTACGCGGTAAGGCTCCATGGGCCATGCGCCCCAACTGTTGGTGCCGCTCACGCCAGCGTGCTCGCCATCGAGCATGAGATTGGTGTACTGCGACTTCCTCATCTCCGAGGAGTGACGTTGTCCCTTCGCGTCGCCCTCATCCAACTCATACTGGTCGTAGTGCAAGGCGGTGACATAAGCTTTGCCCATGTCTTTCACGAGAATGCCGAAACCATTGCCGTCGGTCAATCTCCACCAGGTGACATCACTCTTCGTTCCCGTGGCCTGCGGACGGATATAGGGATAGAACTGCTCGTCCACGGTCTGCTTGTAGATGCCCTTGCGCATGCAATACTTGCGGTCGGGATAGTTCTCGACAGGGCCTCGGCCGTAGTATTCCACTTGGTCCATCTCGTAGGGAAGTTGCAGATTTACGCCATAGCGCAACATGTCACACACCTTGGCGGTGTCGTTGGCGTTCATTTGCATATCCACTTTCAGTTCGCCAGCCCTGTTCAGAGTATAAATGAGGCTTAGCGTGGCCTTCACTTCGGGCATGTCAAAGTCGGTGGTCACCTGCATCTCGCCAGCCTTTGTCTTTTGAGTGGTCACCTGCTTGATATTCATCACGGGATTGCGCCATGGGCGAAGCTTGAACTGGAAATTGTTGCCCATGTCATTATCAGTTACGGGGCGCCAGAAATTAGGCGAGAGCGTACCGTCATCTCCCAATATATTCTTTCCCTGGTAGATATAACGTTCCATCTTGCCCGTAACGCGGTTGATGGTGACAGAAGCCAGGTCGTTACTCATTGTGTAACGCTCATCGGTCTTTTTCAACTTCAGTTTCTTTCCTTGCTGTGCCACTGCGAAATTGGGGTCAACCTCCACCGTGCCCAAATCCAATTGCTGATAGGCCACGGTCTGGCCCTTCTCCATCAGCGGCTCGGCCTCTTTCAAGTTGAAATCCACGTTGAGCAGCCGCTCGCCAGGATATTTCGCCAGGTCGTAAGGCAAGGTGAATTCCTTCGTCTGCTGCGGGGCGATGTCCAGATTGGCTATCTCTCCCTGCTCCACGGGCTTGCCATCGGCCAGCAAAGTCCAATGCATGGTGACGTAACCCAGGTCGCGGAAGAAGTTCTCGTTCTTTACCTTGATTTTGTTATCGGCTACCTTCTCCACCCAGATATTCTGGTATTGGTAGCCCTGCTCATAGGCGTGGGGGTTCAACTGGCGGTCTGGACCGATGATGCCATTGTTGTTGAAATTCTTGTCCTGTACCTCATAGGGGATGTAGTCACCCGCGTAAGTGTAATGTATCTTTGCCAGTTCCTCGTAGCTCATGCCGCTTCCGTCGACGCTCATGGGCTTCACGGGATAGCGATGGAGTGCCTGGTCCACGAAGTCCCAGTTGAAACCTCCCTGGAACTTGGGATACTTTCTCACCAAATCCCAATACTCCTTCAGGTTGCCGCCAGAGTTTCCCATGGTGTGATTGTACTCACACTGGATGAGCGGACGTGTGTTGTTGGGGTCCTTGGCGTATGCCTCGCAGGCTTCCACGGGGAAATACATGGGGCAGAAAATATCCGTGTTCTCTCCCTTGGCACCCGCCGGCTCATACTGCACGGGGCGGCTGGTGTCCTGGGACTTTATCCACTTGTAAGCGGCAGTGAAGTTGGGGCCGTCGGGAGTCTCGTTGCCCAAACTCCAGAAGATGATGCTGGGATGGTTGAAATAAGTGCTCACGTTGTGCTGGTTGCGCTCCAATATCTGCTTGGCGAATGGCTCTCCCTTGGCTGGAGAGTCTCTCCAATAGAGGTAACCATGGCTTTCCACGTTGGCTTCGGCACATACATAGAGACCATACTGGTCGCACAGCTCGTACCAACGGGGGTCGTCGGGATAGTGGCAAGTACGCACGGCATTGATGTTAAGCCGCTTCATGAGCTTGATGTCCTGTATCATGCGCTCCACGCTGACGTTGTAACCCTCGTCGGGATCCATCTCGTGGCGATTGGTTCCCTTTATCAAGATGGGTTGCCCGTTGACCAACACCTGGCTATTCTTTATCTCCACCCTACGGAAGCCTACCTTCAAAGAGGTCATGGCCTTGGGGGCCTGCTGCTTGCCTGCGGAAAGGACTGTTGCTTTCAGCGTATAGAGATTGGGGGTCTCCGCCGTCCATTTCTTGACATTAGGCAAAGTGAGATGGGCTTTTACCACGCCATTCTCTCCACGTGGCCCGTCAATGGTGGCCACTTCCTTGCCCGCAGCGTCCAACAACTGGAACTGGAGCTTTGCCTTGGGGGATACTTGTGCCTGGATATCAAGCACACCGTCTTTCAAATCATCTGTCAAACCTTGGGTGACGCGGATGTCCTTCAGCTGGTAATCCTTGTCGAGGGCATAGAGATAGCACTCACGGGCCACGCCAGAAAGACGCCAGAAGTCCTGGTCTTCAAAGTAAGAGCCGTCGCTCCAACGGAAAACCTGGAAGGCTATCAAGTTGTCGCCCTTTTGCAAATAGGGAGTGATGTCAAACTCAGCCGCCACCTTGGCATCCTCAGCATATCCCACGAACTTGCCATTCACGTAAAGATAGATATTGGAAGTGACGCTGCCGAAATGGGCTATGACTTGCTTGCCCGTCCAATTCTCTGGAATGGTGATGACACGGCGATAACTGCCCACGTGGTTTTCGCTCATGGGCACGAACGGAGCTGCCACGGGGAAGCGCTCACGCCAGCCGAAGCCCACGTTCACGTACTTGGGATAGCCATATCCGTGCATTTCCCAGATGCCAGGCACGGGCATGGTGTCCCAGCCGCTGTCATCCAGGTCGGCCTTGTAGAAATCATAGCAACGACGCTCGGCATTCTCCGCCCAGTGGAATTTCCAGTCGCCCTCCAGCGAGAGATAGTTGGCGGAGCGGGTCTTGTCATTAGCCGCCATGGCCTCGGCCTCATTGGGGGCATAGGGGAAGAAACTGGTGTGGAGGGGGAATCGGTTGATGGCGTTCACCTGCATGTCGTGCCACTCGGTGCGCTCGGCATAGCTTTGGTAGCGGTAGTATTCACAGGCCGCCAACAGGAAAGCGCCAACGCCGAAGTTGGCCTCAGAGTTTTGGTCTACCACCTGTTCCTGTACGGCACGCTCGCCTATTGGCTGCACGTAGCCCACCTTTCCATCGGCCTGCAGAGCGGTATTGACCAGGTAGTTCCAGGCTTTCTCCACCACAGGCTGATAGGTGGCGCGGTCCAGGTTACCGCTATTGATGCCCCAAAGGATGGCATACGTGATGAGGGCTGTGCCGCTGGTCTCTGGTCCGGGAGCCTGCGCTGGATCGAGTATGGAACGAGTCCAATAGCCTTCAGGTTGCTGTGCCTTGGCCATGGTTGCGGCCATGCGCTGCAGCTTCCTCATCATGAACCCATGGGGGCGATTGTAAGTATTCATCTCCTGTAAGGTCTTGGCGAGCGAGGCCATCACCCATCCATTGCCCCTTGCCCAGAAGTCTTTCTGGCCGCTGGCGGTCTTGTGCTGGGGGTAGACATACTTCGCGTCGCGATAGTAGAGACCTGTCTCCTTGTCCATCAAAAGACTGTCGGTATAGCGCAAATAGTCATTGGCCTTGTCGAGAAACATCTCGTCGGTGGTCAAATAATAAAGCTTCCCCATCACAGGCATGGCCATATAGAGCGCATCAGCCCACCACCAGTAGTCGTTGGCAGGCGTGGACATCTGGTAATACATCACGTCCTTGGCACGGGCGAGCATCTTGGCGCTAGGCTCCAGGCCGATGGTCTTTCCCTCTTTCTTGGCCAGGTTGTAAAGATCGATATAGGTTTGGAAGCAGGTCTGCCAGTCGGCAAAGAGCACATGGTCGGCTCCCTCGCCATAATCTTTGTACTTCCATTTGCTTTTATCCGCTTCCGTGGCTCCTTGCCACTGATTGTGTCGCGCCCAGCGAATGGAGTAGTCCAAGGCTTTGGGGTCACCCAACACCTTGTAGACCTCGATGTTCCCCGTGTGGTAAACAGCGTTGTCCCAAAAGGCTCGCTCTTGTGGCGAGTGGTTTTCTTGCCAGTGGCTGTTCACCCGCTGGATGATGCCGGCCACTTCCTCTCTCGTTGTTTCCGCCGCCCACGCCAATACGGGAGCCAGCAGGAGAAGCAATGCTTGCAGTAGTCTTTTCATGTTTTTGTGTCTATTGTATTATAATGTATACACTTACCATTTGTCGTGTGTCACGATATCATCCGCCCACCTGTGGTCCTTGGGGAAGTCTTCCCCTCCCCAGGCTTTCACTTGCGTCCACGGCTGCGGTGCGTCTGTCCAAAAGAGAGCGTCCGCGGGCAAGCCCAAGGGCATGAAGGCGAGCGAAGCCATATACAAGGAGCCATTGTTGGTATATATGTCGGCCACGTTGGGCTGGCTGCCACAGAAGCCAATGGTGAGAAAGCCGGCCTCGTTGTAGTTGTCTTGGGTGTCAAACATGCGGTGCATCACTTTTGTCAAGGCCGCTCTCACCTGTCCGTTGCTCAAGTCTTGTGGCAGTCGTTGGTACCAAGCCAAGAGGGCGAGGGGCTGCATGGCGGCCAGACGATAAGGCGTGCTGCGGCCAAAAACGGGAAACGTGCCCTCGGGGGAGATGAAACGCTCCAATATCAAGGCGAACTTCTGCGCCCGTTTTAAGGCCCTGTCCCAATATTTCTGGTAATCCAGGCGGCTGTTGACCCTCGCGTCCACCATGGCCTGCAAGGTTTCCAGGTACATGGGGTGGAAAACGTAGCTGCTGTAATAGTCAAAAGCGAATACGGGACCATCAGCATACCATCCGTCTCCCACATACCACTCCTCTACTTTCCGGCAAGCTGAGTTCACCCGGTATTCATCAAAAGGCATCCCAGCCTTGGCCATGAAGCTTTCTATGGTACTGGAGAAAAGCAGCCAGTTAGTATAAGGCGGGTCTATGCGCCTCATCTTGGTGAACTCCTTCCTGTAGCGATCTTTCGTCACGGAGTCCAGAGGCACCCAAAGCGCATCGTATGCCCTAAGGAAACTTTCCGCCACATAGGCGGCATCCACCAGGTTCTGCCCTGCAATACCCCAATGCAGGTAGTCGGGCGACCGTGGATCCACAGCGTTCCTGTAGCTGGCCAAAGCCCATTCCCTGAGTTGCTTGCGCTGCTTACCCTCCGCAGTGTCGTCATCGGGCAAGGCCAGCCAGGGAGCGATGCCTGCCATCAACCTGCCGAAGCATTCCATATAGGTCACCCGCTTGTCTCGTCCATCCCAACTGGGCGAGACTTCCACCAGCATTTCCCGCTGCAGCTTTCCCTGCGCCATACGCTCCAGCACAGGCCGCGCCATACGATAAGCCTGCTCGCACCAATAAGCCCGATCGTCCTTCGCCGCCTCTTTCTTCTTGGCGGCGTACGCTTGCGCAGGCAACAGCAAGGCCAACGCTAGCAGGGTCATGCCCATCCATCGTCTCATCATTGAACACTAGATTTAAAGGTTGATACTTAGGGTAGTAACTATGTGTCGCGAAGATAATCAATTTTATCGGAAAAGCCAGCGAGGTAATGAATAAATTGCCCAAAGAACACTTATTTTTGAAAACTTTTCGCCAGTGAGATGACAAGCGCGCCAAAGCCTTTCGTGGAACGGTAGAAAAAGTCTCCTCCTCCGCGTATTCCATAATTATTGCGTCAGAGAGAGAAGCGAACGGGAAAAATTCGTATATTTGCGCATAGAAACTAATTTACGAACCCTTATGATGAGAAAAATCTTATTCACCATGCTTGCGTTGGCAGCCGTCCTGCCAACCCTGTCGCAAGAACGCTTCGTGGGCGGAGACATCTCGCTGCTGCCCTCTTACGTGGAGAACGGAGCGGAGTATTATGACCACCAGGGCCAACCCATCGCCGATCCATTGGCTTTTTTCCAGCAACAAGGCATGAACGCCATGCGCGTGCGCCTCTTCGTAGACCCCTCCCAGGCTCCCGAGCAGGAGAAAGGAGAGGGCGTACGACAAGACCTGGAATACGTCAAGCGATTGGGGAAGCAAATCAAGGACGCGGGGATGAAACTCATGCTCGACTTCCATTACTCCGACTCCTGGGCAGACCCCGGCAAGCAATTCACCCCGCAAGACTGGGTAGCCCTCGATGATGGACAATTGGCGGAGCGCGTCCACGACTATACCCGAGACGTGCTCAGGGAAATGAAGGCCTACGGGGCAGAGCCGGACTTCATACAGACAGGCAACGAGATCAGCTACGGCATGATGTGGGGCGAGCGGGGAGCTGCCGAAGAAAACCTGCTCCACTGCTGGCCCTCCAGCCCCGAGGCCAACTGGGCTCGTTTCACCCGTCTGCTCGTCCAGGCCACGAAGGCTTGCCGCGAGGAGTGTCCACAGGCTAAAATCGTGCTACACGTAGAGCGGGTGTCCACTAGCCAGCAAAAAGATAACCAAGACTACGCCGCGCTGAAGAATTATTACGAGAAAATGACCACCGCCCAGATAGACTACGACATCATCGGCCTGAGCTACTACCCCTACTTCCACGGCACCATGGAGGAACTGGAGGGAGCCATCCAGTACCTGGAGCAGGCCTATCCCGAAAAAGAAATCATGCTCGTGGAGGCGGGCTATTGCGCCCACGATGCCATCAACGGCACTTTCGACTACACCTACAAGTATCCCGTCTCCGACCAAGGCCAGGCCAACTTCACCCGCGACCTCATCACCATGCTAAAGCGACACGAACGAGTGACTGGCCTATTCTGGTGGTTCATGGAAGCCAACGAGCATGGACTGGACTGGAACACGGAGCGAGTGACCGACGCTTGGTATAACGCCTCCCTCTTTGACAACCACACGGGGCATGCCACCTCGGCTCTCTCATTGTTGAAAGACTTCCTGGAGAGGGGCAGCACCGATATAGCGCAAGTAGAGACCCCACAAAACCAAAGCAAAAATAACCACTGGTATACCCTTGACGGCAAGCGGCTCCCCTCCGCACCCACCGCCAAGGGCCTCTACATCCACAATGGAAACAAAGTAATGCGCTGAGAAAGCAGCTTTCAAAAAGGCAACAAACAGAAAACACATTGCTCTTACGCTCGCGGGAAAATGAACATAAGTGACTTGGGTAAGTCACTTATGTTCAACAAAGTCGCAACGAAAATAGCCAAATAATCAAGCCGCACGGCCTGCTATTTGCCAATTTATTCGTATCTTCGCGACTGCGAAAAAACATATATACATATTTTATAATATAAGCACATGAACATCGAGAGCCAAATAACCCAGACCGCGATAGAGGCCGTCAAGCAGCTCTACGGGCAGGAAGTGAGCACCGATAGCTTGCAACCGCAGAAAACGAAAAGCAACTTCCAGGGCAACCTGACACTGGTGGTATTCCCCCTGCTCAAGATATCCAGGAAGAAACCCGAGGATACCGCTGAGGAAATAGGCGCTTACCTCAAGGAGCACTGCGAGGCTGTGGCCGACTACAACGTGGTGAAAGGCTTCCTCAACCTCACCATCTCCACCGAGGCATGGGTAGGCCTGCTCAACGACATCAACGCCCAGCCCCATTTCGGGGAGAGGCGACCCACGGAGGACAGTCTGCTGGTAATGGTGGAGTATTCATCGCCCAACACCAACAAGCCCTTGCACCTGGGTCACGTGCGCAACAACCTGTTGGGATGGAGCCTGGCCAAGATTATGGAGGCCAACGGCAACAAAGTCATCAAGACCAACATCGTGAACGACCGCGGCATACACATCTGCAAGTCCATGCTGGCCTGGTTGAAGTGGGGCAATGGCGAGACTCCAGAGAGCAGCGGCAAGAAAGGCGACCACCTGATAGGCGACTACTACGTGGCGTTCGATAAGCACTACCGCGAGGAGTGCGCCCAGCTGAAGGCGGAATACATCGCCCAGGGCATGGACGAGGAAAAGGCCGAGGAGAAAGCCAAGGCCGAGGCTCCTCTCATCAAGGAAGCCCACGAGATGCTGGTGAAATGGGAGCAGGGCGACCCCGAGGTGCGCGCCCTCTGGCAGCGCATGAACGAGTGGGTGTACGCCGGTTTCGACGAGACCTACAAGGCATTGGGCGTGAGCTTCGACAAGATATATTATGAGTCGAACACCTACCTGGAGGGAAAGAAGAAGGTGGAAGAGGGACTGGCAAAAGGCCTTTTCTTCCGCAAGGAGGACAACAGCGTGTGGGCTGACCTCACCGACGAGGGACTGGACCAGAAGCTGCTCTTGAGGGCCGATGGCACCAGCGTCTACATGACGCAAGACATCGGCACGGCAGACATGCGCTTCCGCGACTTTCCCATCGACAAGATGATTTACGTGGTGGGCAACGAGCAGAACTACCACTTCCAGGTGCTCTCCATCCTGCTCGACAGGCTGGGCTTCAAGTGGGGAAAGGACTTGGTGCACTTCTCCTACGGCATGGTGGAGCTGCCTAACGGCAAGATGAAGAGCCGCGAGGGAACCGTGGTGGACGCTGACGACCTGATAGCCGCCATGATAGCCGAGGCACGCCAGACCAGTGACGAACTGGGCAAGTTCAAGGACATGAGCGAGGAGGAAAAACAGGAGATAGCCCGCATAGTGGGCATGGGAGCCTTGAAATATTTCATCCTCAAGGTGGACGCACGCAAGAACATGCTCTTCAATCCCGAGGAAAGTATCGACTTCAACGGCAACACGGGTCCTTTCATTCAATATACCTACGCCCGCATACGCAGCGTGATGCGCAAGGCCGAAGCCGACGGACTGCAAATACCTGCCGCCTTGCCCGCCAACGCTCCGCTCAACGAGAAGGAAATCAACCTCATACAGAAGCTCAATGACTATGGCGCGGCCGTGGCGCAAGCTGGCCAGGATTATTCCCCCAGCGGCATCGCCAACTACTGCTATGAGCTGACCAAGGAGTTCAACCAGTTCTATCACGACTACTCCATCCTCAACGCCGAAAGCCAAGAGGAGAAAATCACCCGACTGGTATTGGCCAACAACGTGGGCAAGGTCATCAAGAACGGCATGGCCCTGCTGGGCATCGAGGTGCCTGAGCGCATGTAGGCATGGCAAAGAAGAAACTGGAAAACCCGCCTGAGTGGCGAAACGATACCGTGCTGCCACTGCCGCTGGAGGTGAAAGCCAACGCCTGGGCAGTGGACGCGGGCTGCAGCGGAAACCCTGGCCCCATGGAATACCAGGCCATAGACCTGGCCACAGGGGAAAAGGTGTTCCACTACGGCCCATTGCATGGCACCAATAACATTGGCGAGTTCCTGGCCATCGTCCATGCGCTGGCCTTGATGGAGCAAAGGGGCATCACCGACAAGGTCATCTACAGCGACAGCGTGAACGCCATGCTCTGGGTAAGCAAGAAGCAGTGCAAGACCAAACTGGAGCGCACGCCACAGACCGCCGAGCTTTACGACATTATCGCCAGGGCAGAAGCATGGTTGCGCACCCACGCCGTCAAGACTCCCATCCTGAAGTGGGAAACCAAGAAATGGGGGGAAATTCCCGCCGACTTCGGCAGGAAGTAAATCATCTGTCAAAACATCTTCACCTATATGGACAGCAAACATATCATCAATCCCTGGAAGGAAGTGGAAGGCTACGACTGCTTTGGCTGCTCGCCCGATAACCCCTTGGGTCTGCACATGGAATTCCAGGAAGAAGGGGAAGACATCGTGTGCCACTGGCATCCGCAGGCCCACTTCCAGGGCTGGGTAAACACCATGCACGGAGGCATCCTCTCCACTCTCTGCGACGAGACAGCGGGCTGGGTGGTATTCCGCAAACTGCAAACCACGGGCGTGACCACTCGACTGGACGTGCACTACAAGAAGCCCGTGATGACCACCGACGATACCATCACCATCCGCGGCCATGTCATCGGGCAGAAGCGCAACCTCGTCACCGTGGCGGTCACGATACAAAACCAATGCGGGGACACTTGCGTCACCTGCGAGGCCACCTATTACACCTTCCCGCCCGAGAAGGCTCGCGAGATGGGCTTCACCCATTGCCGGGTGGAAGGGGAATAAACACTGTCACTTTTCACTTTACTACACAATGAACACTAAACAAGCGACCCTTCGCCTCATGAGGCGATTTTTACCGGGACTGGCTCTCATGATGGGCACGCAAGTCTTCGCGAACCCCATCGAGACAAACACCGTCACGTATCAACTGGCTAACGACTACGCGGAGTGCGAAATCTTGGTGGACGCTCCCGTGGATACGGAAAGCGACATCGCCTGGAACCTCAACAACTTCATCCACGAGAACCTGCAAACCGTGAAATTAGGAGTCTCCGACAACGTGGCAAGCCCCATCACCCAAGCCATGGTGGATCAATGTGGCAAGAAACGCATGGCAGAGATGATGGCCAATATAAAGGAGATTTATGGAGGCGAGAAACCTAACGCCCCCCACATGTACAAGACAGAGATACGCAAGGAATTCGACAACAACAATCTTGTGACCTATACCGCCACGATATTCACGTATGACGGCGGAGCGCATGGCATGACGCAAAGCACAAGCGTAACCTACTCTAAAGATCTCGTGATGCGGCTAAGCTACGACAACGCCTTTTCTCCCGAGGGACTCAAGGCCTTGAAACAGGCGTTGAGGGAAGGATTGAAGAAATACTTCGAGGTGACCACTGACCAGGAACTCATCGGCATGCTCAACGGAGTAGACGACCCTTACGACCTCCCCTTGCCTGGCGGCGACCCGTTTATCACCCAGCAGGGACTTGTCTTGCGCTACGCTCCCTACGAGATAGCTCCTTACTCCGCGGGAATGCCCACCGTAACGATACCCTGGACGAAGATACGCTCCCTGTTGCGCCCCATCGTGGCCGATGATTTCGTGCCAGCGAAGTGATTGTCCCAAATCACGTTACCCAACATCTCCGCTCCCTGTAACGATGCCGCGGAATGCGCTTTATTGCGTTTTATTTTGGTCTCTCAAGTGCTCTATAGACCACTTTCTCTTATTTCTATAGAGCACTTCATCCCATTTCTATAGAACACTTCACCTCATCTCTATAGAGCACTTGGAAGGTGTTCAGTCGTGAGCTAGACGAAAACTTGTAGAGACGCCTCCTTATTGTCTTTCGGTTTCTCCATATCATATATATATTTGAATTAAAAATCGTGAGCCCAACGAATCGTGCTTTGAACATACCCCAAACTTATTCCGCCATCTTGCCGGCTGAGACGCAAGAATGCGTCTCTACAGTTTGGCAATAACAGGGCTGCGCACATAAAGTGGAATTCGTCGAACATTAATGTCAGCCTCGTGGATGGGAGCGAGCGGTAAAAGAACGGAGGCTCACAGCTTGATATGGTGAATGATATACCGCAAGATAGACTCCTCTCCATCGCCATAGGGCGAGGGAATGAAAAGCAAGGCGCAGACCAACGCGGCGAATATCAAGCAAATAATCACCGTACCCCACCTTACCAGCGAGGGAGGTATCTCCCCCAGGAGCTGCCTCACTTTCTCTGAGCGCAGCTCTATCTTTGCCTCCTTATTGTCTTTCGGTTTCTCCATATCATATATATATTTGAATTAAAAATCGTGAGCCCAACGAATCGTGCTTTGAACATACCCCAAACTTATTCCGCCATCTTGCCGGCTGAGACGCAAGAATGCGTCTCTACAGTTTGGCAATAACAGGTGGGTGACGCGAGCACTCATGTCCCCAGTTCCAGCTGGTTCTTCACCAGGTTGTAGTAAGCCCCCTTGCGGGCTATCAGCTCTTCGTGCGTACCCGTTTCCACTATCTTTCCCTCATCCACCACGATGATTTGGTGGGCGTTTCTTACCGTGGAGAGCCTGTGCGCCACCACTACCACAGTCCTGTCCTGGTAGAACTTCTCCAGGTTCTCCACTATCATGCGCTCGTTCTTGGCATCCAGCGAGTTGGTAGCCTCATCCAGGAAGATGAAGTCCGGGTGCTTATACACCGCCCTGGCTATCAGTATGCGCTGTTTCTGCCCTTGGCTCAGTCCTACGCCGTCACGGCCTATCTTGGTGTTATATTTCATCGGCAGTTTCATCACGTAGTCATGTATGCAGGCCACGCGAGCCGCTTCCTCCAGCCTCGCCAGGTCTATCTCCCCGTCATCCACGGCGATATTGCGGGCTATGGACTCCGAGAATATCACCCCGTCTTGCATTACCACGCCACATTGCCTGCGCCACCACTTCAAGTCATAGCGGGCGATATCCCTGCCCGCTATGAGCAGACGGCCGCCCAGGGGCGGGTAGTAGCCCAGCATCAGCTTCACTAGCGTAGTCTTTCCGCTGCCCGAGGTGCCCACGATGGCCGTAGTCTTTCCCGCCGGTATGGTGAAAGAGATGTCTTTCAGCGTATAGCGGAGCGCGTGGGGATCATATTTGAAGTCCAGGTGCTCCAACCTGATTTCCTTCTTCCCCTCGGCATCGAGAGCGGTCAAGAGGTCTCCGCCCGTGGGTTCCTCCTCGCACTGGTGTATCTCGTTGATACGCTCCAGCGATATCTTCACGTCTTGCAGCGAGTAGATAAACTGCATCAGTTGCTCCACGGGCGAGTTCAGCTGCCCCACGATATATTGTATGGCCAGCATGGCACCCAGCGTGATATGGCCGTTAATGACGGCCGTGG
>FR882138.1:29419-83815 GCA_000435635.1 Prevotella sp. CAG:1320
TCCCGGGGTGTTTTGGCCGTTAATGACGGCCGTGGCCGCCAACACGGTGATGAGGATGTTCTTCACCTCGTTGATAAAGACGCTGCCCGCCTCTTGCGTCTGCTGCAGCTTCAGCGATTTCATCTGCACCTGGAAGAGGTCTGCCTGCGTGTCTTCCCATTCCCAACGTCTCCTGCGCTCGCAGTCTTGCAGCTTGATTTCCTGCATGGAGGTGATAAACTGGTAGGTCTTCTCCTGGTTGATGGCCTGCTGCTCAAACAGCTCATAGTCCAACACCTTCCTTCTCCTCAAAAAGGTGGCTATCCACAACCCGTAGAGCGCGCTGCCCGCCAGGAACACCAGGAATATCAAGCGGTTGTAAATGAACAGCACCAGCCCGAACACCAGGAAGCCCAGCAGGCTGAACACCGTGCTCAACACCTGCGAGGTAAGGAAAGTCTGCACCCTGCCGTGGTCGCCCATGCGCTGCAGCAGGTCGCCCATCAGTTTCGTGTCGAAGAAAGCCATGGGCAACTTCAATAGCTTGATGAAGAAGTCGCTCAGCAACGAGATGTTAATACGCATGGAGATGTGCAGCAGCAACCAACGACGGATGAAGTCGGTGGCCGTGCGGCCTATCACAATCATCAGCTCGCCCAACAACACCAGCCATACGAAACCGATATCTTTCTTGGCGATACCCACGTCCACGATGGATTGGGTAAGGAAAGGCATCACCAGCTGCAGCAAGCAGCCCAGCAACAGCCCCATGAAGATTTGCAGAAAATACTTGCGATAACGGCTCAGGTAGCCCAGCAGGAAACCGAACGACCGTTTCTCTCCGCCTCCCATGTCGGGTTGGTGTTGCCGGAACGCCTCGGTAGGCTCCAGGAACATGGCTATACCTTTCTCCTCGCCCCCGTCCGCTGTACTAATCCAGTGCTTCTGGAATTCTTCCCGCCGGTAGGTGACCAGTCCTTTCCCAGGGTCTGCCACGTCATACTTCCGTCCGCCTTTCCCTATCCGGTAAAGCACCACGAAGTGCTGCTGATTCCAGTGCAGTATGCAAGGCAGGGACAATTCACGCAACTCGTCCACGCTCACCCTGGCCGCCACGGTCTTCAGTCCCAACGCCTTGGCCGCCTCGGTGATGCCCAACAAGGAGACTCCCTCAGTAGTGGCGAAGCAAAGACGGGACAGGTAGCGGGTGGAATATTCCCTGCCATGATATTTGCATATCATGCTTAGGCAGGCAATGCCACATTCCATGCTGTCATGCTGCAGGGTAAGGGGAAAAGGTTTCTTGAACATTCGTTGGAAAGTGCGTCTCTACAACTTTTTGTCGAACTCACACATATATATATGTACGCGCACGTGAGAGTGGCTACATGCCCAGACGGGAGGTGTCCACCTCTTGGCGGCTTCTTTCCTTGTAGCCGTTAATCTTGTAAGAGAAGCGCACGTAGATGGCGCGGCTCACGAACCGTCCCAAGTTGAAAGTCAGGTTTTGCGTGCCCAGACGCTGGTGGAAGTCGGTGATTCCCGTCTGGAAGATGTCGTTGCAACCCACAGACAGCGTTGCCTTGTCTTTCAGGAAGGTCATACGCAGGCTGGCGTTTACGCCCCAGTTGGGAGTATAGTCCATAAAGCCTTGCAGGGGACCCGTGCGATAGAAGGCCATCACGTTGGCTTGGATTTTTGGCTTCTTGGCCAGCGTGAAGGTGTTGTTAAGTATCGCAAGGCCTAGCCACTTATGCCGGTTGAAATAGAGTCCGTTCCAGTTGCTGGCCTTGTAGTGCTGCCAGGCCCCGGTCAGCGCGATGTTCACGTCCCACCACTTCCACAGGGTCACGGGGATGGAGGCCGTCACTTCCACGGTCTGGAAGTAGTCGATGTTCTGCTGCCTATATATCAGGGCCAGTTCCTCGTCAGACTGGTAGCCCTGGTAGAGCATGTGGTTGTTAATCCTCATGTAGTTCGCTTGCAGGGTGTATTTTCCTTTCAGCACGTAGGTTGCCATGGCGGAGTACGTGAGGTCTGGTGTCAGGCCGCTGTTGCCCTCGTTGCGGGTGTATGCGTCGCTATAGGAAGCGAAGTCGCGGGTCTGCCAATAGCTGGGATAGTCTCTCCATATAGAACCATAGAATTGGAAGATGTGGCTCTGCGAGGGCATCCAGGTGACTTGCGCCATGGGTATCAGGGTGTTTCTCTTATAGTCGTTGATTTTGTAGTAGTTGTCTGTCAGCGAGGCGTAGAGCGACAGCTTGCCGTCCCAGAAGCTTTTCATCACGCCCAGATACAGGTCTCCGTTGTGCTCCTCCAGCTTCGACTCGCTGGTCTCGTTCTCCAGGTTGCCCAAGTCAGTCTCCTGTGTCTGTCGGTTCTTTGTGTTGGTGTAGGTGTAGCTGCCGCCATAGGTGAGCGTCCAGCCATGAGCCAGCTTGTGGCGCATGTCTATGTATCCCCGCCAGGTGCTCACCCGCTGGCTGCTGTTATAGTCCAGGCTACTGGTTTCCGTTCCCTCTGGGTCGGTCACCCGCAGTGCCTGCAAGCCCCTGTCATAGTAGTTCATGTAGCTTACGCCCGCCTTCGTGCCCTTGCCGTTGGTGTAGGTCAGGTCCACGTAGTGTAGGTAGTCATGCCCGTCTTTCTGGCTGGTGGAGTTACCGAAGTAGGAGTTCTGCCCGATGGAGGTGGTCTTGTCCTTGGGGTTTAGCCTTCCCGTGTAGCTCAGGGTGATGTCCCCCTTCTCGCCCACGTCTCTTCCCGCGCTGGCGAAAATGGAATGGCCTTGCCACTTGTTCCTGCCATCCACTTGCGAGTAGATGTCATAGAGCGTGCCGTTGAGCGCGTGATGAGACTCCGTGGTTTCCTGGCTCACGCCTATGCCGTTGGTGTACTTGTAGATGAACTCGTAGTTCCAGTGGGGCGTGCTGGCGAAAAGGCTTCCGCCGCCGTTGTAGGTGTTGGCGTGCTGGTTCTCGTAGCCCGCCTGCAGCATGCCGTTCAGCGTGTAGCGGTCGTTCTTCTTCAGCACCACGTTGAGCACCGCTCCGCTTACGTGCCATTCGGGTGGCGCGTTGAAGATCACCTCCACTTTCTCTATCTGGTCTGCCGGCAGTGATTTCAGGTAGTCCAGCGTCATCTGCTTCCGCTTTCCTGATATGAAGATGGTGGTGGTCTGCGCCCCCACCAGGTCGATGTCCTCTCCGTTCAGGCTCATCACGGAGGGCAGCTCTTTCAGCAATTCGTGGCCGTTGGTGATGTTCCTCTTGGCCAGTATCTGGCTCGTGTTATAGGTCAGCACGTTGTCTTTCATGGTCATCAATGGGGTCTCTCCCCTCACCACCACCTCGTCCAGCGTCATGGTGTCCGCCTGCAGCGTGATGGTGCCCAGGTTGCCCGATGGGTGGGCTATTTCCTTGCTCTCATATCCCATCATGGAGAGGTGCAGCGTGCAGTCCGCCTCGGGCTTGGAGAGGCTGAATGTCCCGTCCGCTTGCGTGACGGTTCCCGCCAGGTACGCGCTGTCCGTCACGCTGCGCAATACGCAGGTAACGTATGGCAACGCCTTGCCTTGCCGATCCACCACCTTTCCGCTGATGGCCTGGGCGATGGCCGCCTGCCAGCCCGCTACTAAAAACAAAAGAATGAAAACAATCGATCCCTTCATATCGTTATTCTATTTATATATTATATATAATGTAAGGTCAATATCTCAAGTCCGTTGCGAAGTCGGGGGCGTATTGGCAACGAGGGTCTGGGAAGTCCCAGTTCTCCATGCCGTAAGCCTTCATCACCTTGACGACGCACTTCCTGCGGTGCTCCTTGCAGAAGTCGTATATCTTGCAGGCCGTGCAGGGGCTTTCCTGTCGCCGCAAGGCATGCTCCGCGTTGAATATCTTCTTGGCTTTCTCCGAGTTCCACACTTCCTCGAAGGTTTGCTGTGTCAAGTCCCCGATAATGAAATCGGGGTGCCAGTAGAGCTGTTCGCATAATGTCGCCTTGCCGTCAGGCAGCACGAACATGCGGTTTTGCAGTATTCCGCAAGAACCGCCTCGGAAGTTCAGGGCTTTGCTGCCTCCTTCCCGGAAGGCCTCCGTCAAGGCCTCATCGCTGACGTAGATGGTTATTTTGGCCTGGGGGATGATTTCCTCCCTGACGTATCTCGTGGCTTCCTCCAGTTGCTGGCGGCTTGCCTTCACGGCGGAAAAGGTTTCTCTATTGTATAAGGACATTTCGGGAACCCTTACCTCCCAATATCTCAGGTTGGAAATATCCTTTATATAATGGTATAACGCTAACAGTTGCCCTTGCTCGCAATTGTATTTGGTCAATATGGTGTCAATCTCTATCTTGAAGCCATGCGCTTGCAGCAATTCCGCCCCTCGCTTGATGCGCTCTATGTATCCGTCACCGCAATGGATGATTTTCTTCAGCGCGGCCACGCTTTCAACTTCATTTATAGTATGCAGTAGTAGCAGACATCGCCGATGATGAGCCTCAACTCACAGCCCGCCAACTGGTCAGTGGGCAACTCCCAGCACTCTGTTCCCTCGGGAATAATTGTCTCATAAAATATATTTCCTGTCTCATCCACCAATTGCAGGGTGCAAGAGGGGACATAATTTGTAAAGTATAACTCATTTCCTTCTAATTCCAAAGATGGGAGATACATGGTGGAGCGAGGCGGATCATGCCTGCCCTTTTTTCCGTAAACAGTCATATTCAATGTTCTCTTCTCCCCTTTATGATTATCTTTATTTTCAACAATGGGCATAGGCAAACAAGTTCCATGTGCCATGTTTGGACAATAGATTCCACACGTCATAATTAATAGTAGAAGATACCGTTTCATATTTTTACTTTTTATTTTGTCGGTGCAAATGTACAATCTCCTTACATAACTACAAAATAATTCACTTAACAAAAGTCAACAAAATAACAAATGTGACATTTAATAAATATTTTGCAGAAATTGGTCATAATCTTGAGCGCTTCCGTCCTTTCTTGTTACTTTCTTCAACATTCTTCTACGCATTACTGAAATGTTGGCAAGACTCCTTTCCGTAAGATTACTAATCTCCGAGAGCCTAAAATGTAAACGTATAAGAATGCTGATATCGAGTTCTTCAATATGCAAGGACCCGCCATTACTCAAAATTTTGTTAAATTCTGGAAGCTCTTCACTCATCATCGCTCTCAGTTCATGCCAGTCCTGCATGCTGGGATGCTGACCTGGAGAGTTTGCTATTTTGTGAAACTTCTCCGCAATAGCGGCTCCACAAATCCTGTTATCCACTTCCGCCTTTTCATGCGGCTTGCAAAGTCGCGTGATTTCTTCTCTCAGCTGACTGACTTGCATACCATATTCCTGGGCGAGCCGTTTATTTTTCTCTTTAGTCCGCTTTTTAAACTGGCTAAAAGTTGTCTGCGTTTGGAAAAGATCTTCACGCGCTTGGTTGTACAACAATTGGTTTTGTTCAGCTCTCTGCCGTTCATCCTTCAAGCTCCTGTCTTTTCGCTTGCCGAGATATAGTAAGAAGACAATAACTATCAAAGCCAAGCCAACCGTTTTAAAAAGAATATTCCACGCAGATATCGACTCTCGTTCTTTCTGGTCGGCTTTTTCCCGCAAGGCATTATATTTATGGATGGCGTTTGTCCTGGAAGTGTTTTGCTTCATTTGCCATAATCTGGATTCTTCAGCCAGGTTTCCCACTATTATGCTATACTTCAAGGTGGAATCCGCATTTCCCAGTTTTTCATATAACTCATAGAGCCCTTTCGCTACCGCATTTCTTTCGTTGATATCAAGATTGGGCTTGCCTTGGAGTTTCCTGAGATAAAAAATCGCGGAATCCAGCTTGGATACTCCTATGTAATACCGGCTTTTCTGGAAATAATACACTTCACGTCCTGACATGACATTACCATTTGAATCGAAAAAACCACTTTCCTTTTCATAAATGTCGATACAGCGTTTCGCATTGGCCAAGTCTCCACGAGATACATAGTCATCAATGATGGGAGCCAAGGCGCTGGCCGCCCATTCCCGATATCCGAAAGCCAGGTACATTCTGGAGGTTTTTTCGCTGATGGCAATCTCTGAGTCCGGCATTTCCATGATTTCATAAGCGTTGGCCATGTGCTCATAGGCGGATATGGCAGATAGCGCGTCTTCACCCATAAGAGCGAATCGTCTGGCTTTCCTTGAATACTCAAGCAGGTCTTTAGGTTGCTGGAAGTCGCATAAAATATCCGCCGCCTGCCCATAAATCCTGCCGAGCGTCTTGAAGTCGCAGTCCTCGCTGGTGGTGTCTGCCCGGCTGATGGCCGTCTCATACTGCAGCAGGGCTTGGGGCAGGTCGCCCATGTCACGATAGGCACAGCCCAACAGGTAATGCGCTTCCATGCGGTCGTTGGCGGAGCCGTGGTCGTCGTAATAGTCAGCCACCTCCCTCATCACGCTGTCCGTGGTAATGGGGCGATAGGTCTTGTTCATCGCCTTGGCCAGGAGCAGTTGGTAACGGTATCGGTTGGCCTTGGAAGCGTCCTCGGCCTGCTCGCGCAAGGACACGAGCAAAGCCACTCCGCTGTCCGGCTCAGCCTCTATCAGGCTGTCGGCCAAGTGGAGTTTCGCCGCCAGCTCCTTCCCTTCACGGGAGCAGGAGACCATGAGCAGCGGGAAGACCATCACGAACAGGAGCAAGCGCCTCACGCCGATTGTAGGGAATTTACCTTTTAATCCAGTTTTCGAGCTTAATATTCGAGAAATTCTTAAAATCTTTTATATTCTCGGTTACCATAATCAGGTCATTGGCTATAGCCGTACAGCCAATCAGCAAGTCAAAATCATCATCGGCAGGAGTTCCTGCCAAACGGAGGCGAGCTTTCTCTGACGCATATAAATCAATGGCATTACTTATGGGCAGAATCTGTATGGAAGACAAAAAGCTGTCAAGCCCTTGCGCTCGCTGCTTTATGCCTTTTTTGCGGCCTAACTCCGCGCCATATTTCAATTCCGCCATGGTGATTTCCGAAATATGGCAATTCTCCAATCCAACCTCATCTATCTTTTTATCCACGTCATATTGCCCACGCAAGAGAAAGACGCAGATATTAGTATCTAATAAATACTGCCCCATTTTATAACGTCAAATCCTCGCTGTTGAACCTTCTGCTCTCCTTTATTTCCTTCACCATGTCGTCTGCGGTCAATCCGGGGAAGTCTTCGTCTTTCCATAGGCCATAGAATTTGCTGGCAGAAACGGATGCCGTAGTGCCTTCCTCTTTACGAGCCTCTTCTATTAGTTTTTCTCCCAGCCAGCGTTTATTGCTCGCGCTAAGTGAGAAGCCGTTGATAAGGGCTAACAAGCCTTCTAATGAGATCATTCCTTTCATGTGATGGTTATTCCTCCTTGTTTGTGGGTTATATATATCGCGAAGATAATGATTTATTCGAAATGCCCAAAATGTTTGGCTTGTAATTTCTTGAGATAGCCGCAGGGCAAACTCGACGAATCATAGCTTGTGCACGTAAACTATCATTGCCAAAGTGTAGAGACGCGGCGTGCCTATTTGACGGAAGACGCGGCACGCCACGTCTCTACGGGAATTATGGTGTACTCGTCACGTTATATAGCTCCATGTTGCCGGAAGCGCAGTATCCTTTCCAGTACCAGCTAAGTGGTACTGGAGTTTCAGCTAGCTGGTACTGCAGTTTCAATAGGCTGGTACTGCAGTACCACTTAGCTGGCACTCGGGAGGATACTGTGCTTCCGACAACATGGAGTGTAGCTTTGCAGAAAAGGTTGACTACTTTAAGTCTTATTCGCAGTATGGGTTGACTCTTATTATTACTGTTCACGCGCAGGGTTGACCCTGTAATATTGGATGCTGCCAGGAATATTGCCGCGAGGTGGCAACAACACATTCGGCAAACTTACGTTTTCCACGCATGCCAACAAGATAGATGAAGAAAAGGGAAATCGTGTCATGCCCGCTCCGCCCAGTCGCCCCTGTCCAGGTTGCGATAGCCTATGGCCTCAGCCAGGTGTTCTGCCTTTACCCGCTCGCTGCCAGCCAAATCGGCGATAGTGCGAGCCACTTTCAAGATGCGGGTATAAGCCCGGGCGGAGAGGGAGAGGCGTTCCATGGCCAGGCGAAGCATCTCGATGCCCGCGTTGTCCGGCTCGGCGAACTGGTGTATCATGCGCTCGGTCATCTGCGCGTTGCAATGAACGCCCTTGAAGTCTTTGTATCGCTCCCGCTGGATTTCCCTGGCGGCCACTACCCTTTGGCGTATCTGGGCACTAGGCTCTCCCGGCGCGGCCTTGGAGATGTCCTTGAAGGGCACGGGCGTTATCTCCACCTGTATGTCGATGCGGTCCATCAAGGGGCCGCTGATCTTGTTCATGTATTTCTGGATCTGGCCCGGGGTGCAGACGCAATGGTGCGTAGGGTCGCCATAGTAGCCGCAAGGACAGGGATTCATGCTGGCCACGAACATGAACGAACAAGGATACTCTATGGTGTACTTAGCGCGGCTGATGGTGATATGGCGGTCTTCGAGGGGCTGGCGCAACACCTCTAGCGTGCTCTTGTTAAACTCCGGCAACTCATCGCAAAAGAGCACGCCATTGTGCGCCAGGGATATCTCCCCCGGTTGCGGCGTAGAGCCGCCTCCCACCAAGGCCACTTGCGAGATGGTGTGATGGGGGGCGCGGAAGGGGCGTTGCGCTATCAGCGAGACATTGCGTCCCAACTTGCCGGCAATGGAGTGTATCTGCGTGGTCTCCAGGCTCTCCGCCAACGAAAGCGGCGGCAATATGGTGGGCAACCGCTTCGCCATCATAGACTTGCCTGAGCCGGGAGGACCTATCATGGCAAGGTTGTGACCACCGGCGGCAGCCACCTCCAACGCCCTCTTCACGTTTTCCTGCCCCCTTACGTCGCTGAAGTCGATGTCATAATGAGCTTGGTTCTCGTAGAACTCCTTGCGGGTATCCACGAAAACAGGCTCGAAAGCCTTTTGCCCGTCAAGGAACTGTATCACGTCGGTCAGCGTCTCCATGCCATACACTTCCAGGTTGTTGACCACGGCGGCCTCCCTGGCGTTCTGCTTGGGCACGATAAGTCCCTTGAAGTGCTCAGCCCTTGCCCTGATGGCAATGGGCAAGGCTCCCTTGATGGGTTGCAGGGTGCCGTCCAGGCTCAACTCTCCAACCATCATGTATTCGGGAAAAAGGTCACTGCTCATGTTGTTGTTGGCACCCAGCAAGCCGATGGCCAACGGCAAGTCGAAACCGCTGCCTTCCTTTCTGAGGTCGGCGGGAGCCATGTTGACCGTCACTTCCGCCACGGGAAAATGGAAGCCGCAATACTGCATGGCGGCGGCCACACGGTTGCGTCCTTCCTTGACGGCCTCGTCTCCCAAACCCGTAAGATGGAATTGTATACCCTTGGTGATGCTTACCTCCACGGTCACGGTGGTAACTTCCAGGCCGTTGACCGCGGCGCAAAATGTCTTAACAAGCATAGATAATCCTTTCCTGTGGTTTTTTCATGGCGGAGACGCTCACAGGCTCTCCAGTTTCTTCTCCAGCTCCAGAAGCGACAAGCCAGTGGCCACGACCCGCCCGTTGCGCAATACGATATTGCCGGGGACAGAGGTCAAGCCCAACAGCTTGAGCGTCTTGTCGTCCAGCATCTCACCGCTGCAGATGACAGGCCAGTCGATGGTGTCGCTCGCCATGGTGCGCTTACAATCGGTGAGTCCAGGATCTACGCAGATGCTCAGCAACTTCATGTCGTTGCCCCCACGCTGTCTCCTGATGCGGCGCAGGTGGCGTTGCATGTTCTTGCTGTTATAATCCCAACTGGCCCAAGTGGAAATCACCAAGACGGGAGCCCGCAGCGAAGCCGAGGTAATGGTGTTTCCATAGACATCCTTGGCGGTAAAGTTGGGTAACGGCTTGCCCATGGCGGTATTCTTCGCGCCATTCACCTGGGCATGGAGCCTTATCAAGGCTCCGTTCTTGGGTTGCTTTTCCTCCAACAGGCCCAGCAGCTCCATGGCCTTGTCATAATCGGGCGTGGACGACATGGCAAAATACTTGCGCAAGAGAAACACGCTGACGGCTGACTCCGGATGGTCCTTGATGAACATCTCGGCCAGCCGCTTCTCCTCGGGAGGCGATACGCTGAGTATCATCTCCCGGAACTCATTCATCAACTTGTTTTCCTTGGAACCTTCCACTTTCAACTCCTTCAAGTGGGAAGCGTCCGCCTTTACGCTCACCGACTTACCCGGCTCGGCGAAGACTGGCTGCTCAGAGAAATTGGGAAACACCAGCATCAGCGTGGTGGACATCTCGCATGGTATCTCGTAAGTGAAACGCCCGCCTTCCACCTTGATGGTGTCAACGCCCGCTATGCTGCCATCATAGCTATATACGTATAACTCTCCCTGGTTGAAATGAAGAAATCTGCCATCCAACTTAAATTGCCCATTACCCGACCCACAAGCGGTAAGTAATAAGCCAAATACAACTATAAGGGTGTAAGCAAATCTTCTCATGGGTATGTGCCGCGAGCGGGACTCGAACCCGCACAGCCATTACTGGCCAAGGGATTTTAAGTCCCTCGTGTCTACCAATTCCACCATTGCGGCCTGATAGTTGAATGGAAAGAGCGGAAAACGGGACTCGAACCCGCGACCCCGACCTTGGCAAGGTCGTGCTCTACCAACTGAGCTATTTCCGCGTAAAAGACCGTTTAAAGACTGTCACTGGGTAAAACGTGGTGCAAAGATAAGCCTAATAATCGAGAACGCCAAGGATTTCACAGATTTTAAGACTTCTCCCTAGTTTCCCACACTCACCACGGAGCCTATGCCCGCATAGCTTATCCTGTAACGAAAGAGGGAAATACCTGGGTCGCCTTCCGTGACAGCACCCGTCTCCAACGCGTATATCCTTCCGCAGTTGGTGCATTCCACAGACTGCCCGTTGCCCGTCCACCGCAGAGGATAGCGCAATCCGCCATGGTCGCACAGGCAATTGCTACACTGGCGGTCCCAGGCCACGAGGCCATTGAAGTTGGAAAGGCCTATGATAATGCCATTGGCCGCGCCCAGGTCGCTATAGTCCGCGTAGTTCTCCTCTGCCGTGTTCAGGCGGATGTCTTCCGTCTTGTCCTGCCCGTCGTTCAAAGTGGAATAGATATGCCAAACGCCTCCTATCTTGCTGGCACTTATCATGGTGTACATGCCAGGGCCATTAAGCGCGGTCTCGATGGAAGTGCCCGCGTGGTACTTGGTATTGAACACGAAGCGGCAGGCATAATCACTGGTGTAGAGATCCTCCGCCCCGCAACCGCAGAGCGAAAGCACCACCACCAAGGCCATGAGCAGTCTCGCCTTCATCCCAACAAGGCTTTTTCGGCCCGCTCCACCCGCTCGAAATGAAACTCCGCCAAGGTGCGCTCCATCAGGGCCACTATCTGGTCATTGCACAAATTGCCTATGCTGCCCTCATGAGTGTGGTGTATCTCCTTGCGGGGCTTGAACTCCCCGGCCTCTATCTCCAGGCCCACTTTCTTGTAAGCGTCCCTGAAAGGCATGCCATGGGCGGCAAGGTCGTTCACCTCCTCCACGGAGAACATGGGGTCATAGATAGGATTGTCGAGGATATGCTCGTTCACCTCCATCTTGTTGACAATATAGGCGGCCATGGACAGGCAGTCTTTCAACTCCCCGAAAGCGGGCAAGAACACTTCCTTGATAATCTGCAGGTCACGGAAATAGCCCACGGGCAGGTTGTTCATGATGAGCGTCACCTGCTGGGGAAGCGCCTGCAGCTTGTTGCTCTTGGCGCGTATCAGCTCAAACACGTCTGGGTTCTTCTTGTGGGGCATGATGCTCGAGCCCGTGGTGCACTCCTTGGGCAACTTCACGAAACCGAAGTTCTGGCTGTTGAAGAGACAGGCATCGAAGGCCAGCTTGGCCAATGTGCCCGCCACGGAAGCCAAGGCGAAAGATACGTTGCGCTCCATTTTCCCTCTTCCCATTTGGGCATAGACCACATTGTAGTCCATGGAATCGAAGCCCAACAATTGGGTGGTCATGGTCCTGTTTAAAGGGAAACTGCTGCCATAGCCCGCCGCGCTGCCCAAGGGATTGCGGTTGGTCATGCGATAAGCCGCCTGCAGAAAGAGCATGTCATCTGCCAGGCTTTCGGCGTAGGCGCCAAACCACAGGCCAAAAGAGCTGGGCATGGCCACCTGCAAATGGGTGTAACCCGGCATCAAGACCTGCTTGTATCGCTCGCTCTTCTGTATCAGCTCGTCGAAAAGCACCTTCACCGCCTCTACCACCAAGCGCAGCTCATGGCGGGTAAAGAGCTTCAGGTCTACCAGCACCTGGTCGTTCCTGGAACGGCCTGAGTGTATCTTCTTGCCCATGTCGCCCAGCTTCTCCGTGAGCATCAGCTCCACTTGGGAATGCACGTCTTCCACGCCATCCTCTATGCGGAACTCGCCACGCTCGCAGACACGATAGATGTTTCTCAGCTCCGCTAGTAAAGGCTCCAACTCCTCCTTGGCCAGCAAGCCGATGCTTTCCAGCATGGTGATATGGGCCATGGAGCCCAATACGTCATACTTCGCCAGGTACAGATCCATCTCGCGGTCCCTGCCCACGGTGAAACGCTCTATCTCTCGGTTTACCTCAAAGTTCTTTTCCCAAAGTTTACGTGCCATGTGTTTCCTGTTTAATCCTCATAGGGTATCATCGCCAGCGACTCGGCTATCTTCTCCACGCCCTCCTTGAGAGGCTTTTCCACCATTCCTTTTATCATCATGGGGACATCGGCCTTGATGGTGAGCCTCATCTTGCAGGCTTCCTCGCCAACAGGCAGGAGCTGTATCCAGAGATTGAAACTCACGGGGCTTTCCACCGATTCCATCTTGATGGTCTTGGGTTCCTCTCGCTCTATGATGCGCAACTTTATCTCGCCCACCATAGGTGCCTTGATGGCCAAGTTGTCGCTGTCAAAGCTCAAGTGCTCCACCTTGTCGGCGGGAATCTTGTCTTTTATCCTTTCCAGGTTGCTCAGGTCGCTCAGCGTCTTGTACACCGACTCTTGGCGGTGGGGAATCTGCTTCACGTCGCTTTCCACTTTCAATGACATAGGCTTCCGACTAGATTATTGGTTCCAGTGAGCGGGGTCTTTGCGCCACTCATGCAACAGTTCCACGTCTTTCTTGGCTATATAGCCCGTCTCCAAGGCCTCGGCTACCACGTGCTCGTAGTCGGTCAGCGTCACCAACTTGACATTGGCCTCGCTGAAAGCCTGCTCGGCCACGGGGAAACCATAAGTATAAGAAGCCACCATGCCCACTACTTCCGCGCCGGCGGCCCGCAAGGCCTCAACAGCTTTCAAGCTGCTGCCGCCCGTGGAAATGAGGTCTTCTATCACGACTACCTTGCTGCCAGCCTTGAGGTCGCCTTCTATCTGGTTGCCCATGCCATGGTCCTTGGCCTTGGAGCGCACGTAGACGAAAGGCAAGTTCAGCTCGTCTGCCACCAAGGCTCCTTGCGCGATGGCACCCGTAGCCACGCCAGCCACTACCTCCGCCTCAGGGAAGTGTTCCAATACGGCATGCGCTAATTCCAACTTCACGTAACTACGCAAATCGGGGAAAGAAAGAGTCTTGCGATTGTCGCAATAAAAAGGAGACTTCCAACCAGATGCCCATGTGAAAGGCGCGTTGGGTTGCAACTTGATGGCCTTGATGTCTAGCAGTCGCGACGCGAATGCTTGCTTTGGATTTTTCATAAGCTATATAAATAATGTATACTCTAAAATTTCACGTCTGCAAAGATAGCGCAAATCGAAGACAATACAAAATAAAAAGCTCGCTTTTTGTTTTTATTGTTGAGATGCCGCCTGTCTTCTCCCTGTAAGGGAAAAGTGTGCGAATCGAAGACAATATAAAGTAAAAGTCCTCCTTTATTTTTGTTGTTGGGATGCCGCGGCTATATCATTAGCATGATAAAATTGATATAAGACGTTGGCTTTCGCAGGCCCTAATACCTCTGTAAGTGTCTCTAAATCTGCTTCTTTGACACGTTTTATGCTCTTCAGCCGCTTGAGCAATGCCTCTTTGGCCTTGGGGCCTATGCCCTTGATGTCGTCCAGCTCAGAGTGTAACGCCCTTTTTGAGCGTTTGTCCCTATGGAAGGAGATGGCAAAGCGGTGTACCTCATCCTGTATCTGGCTGAGCACATGGAAGAGTTCGCTATCGGTCTTCATGCCAATCACCTTGGGCGGGAAGCCGTATAGCAGTTCGTTGGTGCGATGCTTGTCGTCTTTCGCCAGCCCGGCTATGGGAATACGCAGCCCTAATTCGTCCTCGACAACTTCTCTTACTACCTCCATTTGGCCTTTTCCGCCATCGGTGATGATAAGGTCGGGCAGGGGAGTCTGCTCTTCAACCATGCGGGCGTAACGCCTTCTTACCACTTCTTGCATGGAAGCGTAATCGTCCGGTCCTACTACGGTCTTGATATTGTATTTGCGGTAGTCTTTCATGGAAGGCTTCATGGCCTTGAACACCACGCAGCCTGCCACCGCGTCCGTACCCGATATGTTGCTGTTGTCGAAGCATTCTATTTGATAGGGCAACTTGGGGAGCTTGAGCTTGTCTTGCAACTCCTTCATCAAGCGTGTCTGTCTCTGTTCAGGATTCAGTTTTTCCGCCTGTTTTAGGCGGTCCACTTTATATTGTTTCCCGTTCATCTCGGATAGCTCCAGGAGGTGTCTCTTGTCGCCTCTTTGTGGAATGAAAAAGGTGGCATCTTTCATTTTCCAGTCCATCTCAAAGGGGACGATAATCTCTTTGGCCGTGCTGTGGAAGCGTTCCCTGATTTCCGGAATGGCCGTCAAGAGCAGTTCTTGGTCGCTCTCGTCCAGCTTGCGCTTGTATTCATAGGTGAAACTTTGGTTGATGGAGCCATTCTTCACATGTATATAATTGATGTAGGCGTTTTTCTTGCTGTCATCATCAATGATGGTGAATACGTCCACGTCGGTGATGGTGTGGCTAACTACCTCGCTCTTGCTTACGAAATCATCCAGCAACAGATGCTTTTGCTTTAATTCCTCTGCTTGCTCAAAGCGTAATCGAGAGGCTTCCTCCATCATCATGTCATAGAGCAGCTTGCTCACCTCCCGTGTGTTGCCCTTGAGAATTTCCCTGGCTTGGCGGATATTCTCCATGTATTCCTCTTGACTTTGTTTCCCAATGCAGGGCGCGCCACAATTATGAATATGGTATTCCAGGCAAGGACGGTATTTCCCCGCGGTGATAGACTCTCCCGTGAGGGGGAATCTGCACGTGCGGGGCTTATAAAGCTTCTTGATAAGCTCAAGAATGGCTTTCATCGCACCCACGTGCGGGTATGGGCCGTAATAGGTGCCAAACTTGCGGTTGATGTGGCGTGTGCTGAAAATCCTAGGGAAAGGCTCATTGGTGACGCAGATGCTAGGGTATGTTTTCCCGTCTTTCAACAACACGTTGTAGCGAGGGTTGTATTTCTTGATGAGGCTGTTCTCTAATAATAGCGCGTCTTCCTCCGTATTCACCACGGTGTAAGATATGTCGTGGATGCGGGAAACCAACAGCTGCGTCTTATACCTATCTACCTCTTTGTGGAAATAGGAGGCCACCCGGCGTTTCAAAGACTTGGCCTTGCCCACATATATAATAATGTGTGCCTCGTCATAGAATTGGTAACTGCCGGGCTTCTCTGGCATGTTGGCCACGATGTTCTTTAGCCTTGCCAGCCTATCTTGTTCTTTTTCGTGTTTCACTTGCCAGAATGCCTATTCCTATTAGGGTTTTGAAGCGTTTCGTTTCACGTGGAACGTTTTACACTTGCAATAAGGAGGACACTTCCACGTCTTTGTCGAAGACATCCCTGCCATGCATATTCTCGTTGACCAACTCTATGATGAAGTTGCAATATATCTTCTTGGGATGGAAACGCTTTACCAGGTTGCAGGCAGCTTTCATGGTGCCGCCCGTGGCCAGCAAGTCGTCGTGCAACAAGATGACATCATTTTCGCTGATGGCGTCTTTGTGGATTTCTATCGTGTCCATGCCGTATTCCTTGGCGTAACTTTCCTGCACGGTGTCGCAAGGCAACTTGCCGGGCTTCCTGCACAAGACAATGCCTGCGCCTAGGCGTACTGCCAAGGCGGAAGACATCACGAAGCCGCGCGACTCTATGCCTACAATCTTGGTGATGCCTTTGTCTTTGTAGATGTCGTAAAGGGCATCGCAAATCTCTTTCAAGGAATCGGGATTTTGGAATAGGGTGGTGACATCACGGAAGTTCACCCCCTTAATGGGCCAATCGTGTATGCAACGCAGATTGTCCAAAAGTAATTGCTTGTTCATGTTGTTTTATTTTTGTATGATGTTCTTGTTTGATTTGGATGGCTGGCGATAGCCTTCAGTGCCAGCCTGCGGAATTATCTGCCCAATAGCACCAAGAGTACGTTGATGTCGCTAGGAGACACGCCAGGTATTCTGCTGGCTTGGGCAAGTGTCTCGGGGTCTATGCGCTGCAGTTTCTGTCTTCCTTCGGTGGAGATCTCATGCAACTCTTCATAGTTGAAGCGTCCTTTTATCTTGATGTTCTCCAGTCGGTGCATCTTGTCGGCGACTATCTTTTCCCGCTCGATGTATCCTTTATATTTCATTCTTATTTCCGCTGCCTCCGCAATTTCCTCTTTTCGGTTCAGCGGACGTTCCAATTCTTCTTTGAGCGCGGGTATTAGCTCAGAAAGATTTTTGAGATTGAGATGTGGACGGACGATAAGGTCTATCAATTTGCATCCCGCGCGCAGCGGAGTGGTGCCAAGCTGTTCTAGTCGAGCGTTTACTTCGATAGGCTTCACGGGATGATTTTCGCAGAAAGTAATGATTCTATCGATGGCTTCTTTCTTCTCCAGCCACCATTCGTAACGCTCTCTGCTGGCTATGCCCAATCGGTAAGCTCGTTCCGTGAGGCGTGCGTCAGCGTCGTCTTGTCGCAACAAGATGCGATATTCTGCTCTTGAGGTAAACATGCGATAGGGCTCATCCACGCCTTTTGTACTCAAGTCGTCGATGAGAACGCCAATATAAGACTCGTCCCTTCCCATTACCAATGGATTGCCCCCAAAGCAATGGATGGCGGCGTTTACGCCCGCTACCAACCCTTGTCCCCCTGCTTCCTCATAACCTGTGGTACCGTTTACCTGTCCCGCTAAGAATAGGCCAGGCAAAATCTTCGATTCCAACGTGTTTTTTAATTGTGTTGGGTCAAAATAGTCGTACTCTATGGCATACCCTGGACGATAGATGACAGCGTCTCTTAACGCGGGTATCTTGTGAATGGCGTCTAGTTGCACGTCCATGGGCATACTGGAAGAGAAGCCATTTAGGTACATCTCGTTAGTTTCCTCTCCTTCGGGCTCAAGGAAAAGAGGATGTTGCTCTTTGTCGGGAAAGGTCACGAGTTTGGTTTCTATAGAGGGGCAATAGCGTGGCCCGGTGCTTTTGATTTGGCCATTATAGAGCGGAGAGTCTGCCAATCCTGCCCGCAAGGTTTCATGCACTTCGCTATTCGTGAAGCATGTCCAGCAGGGGAGTTGTTTCAAGGCTCTGTGCTTGCCCATATAAGAGAATTGATGGAAATCTTTATCTCCAGGCTGTTCCTCCATGTCTTCGAAGTGTACGCTGCGCTTGTCTATGCGAACAGGCGTGCCCGTTTTCATTCTTTCTGAGCAAATGCCCCATCTTGTGATGCTTTCCGTGAAGTGATGTACTGCTGGTTCGGCGCATCTGCCGCCTTCCACTTGCTTTCTGCCCACGTGCATCAGCCCGTTGAGAAATGTTCCTGCGCATACCACGATGCTCTTGGCGCGCATCTCCATACCCCATATAGTACGAATGCCTACGGCTTCCCCTTTTTCCACGATTAATTCCTCGGCTTGGTCTTGCCAAATGTGCAGGTTGGGTGTGTGGTCTAAGGCCGTACGCCAAGCCCAAATGAATTTCCCCCTGTCGCATTGTGCGCGGGGACTCCATACAGCAGGGCCTTTTCCGATATTCAACATGCGGAATTGGATAGCCGTCTGGTCGGTGATGATACCCATCTGTCCGCCCAATGCGTCAATTTCCCTGACTATTTGCCCCTTTGCTATACCGCCGATGGCAGGATTGCAACTCATTTGGGCTATCTTGTTCATGTCCATTGTCACCAAACAAGTTCTCGCGCCCATTTTGGCTGCCGCGGCGGCGGCCTCACATCCAGCATGCCCGCCACCAATCACTATCACGTCGTAGTTGGAAACCATATACCAGCGTAACTATTTTTGCGCGAAAGTAAGAAATAAAATTGAATTTTTGGGGAAAAGCCTTTGATTAATCATTAAAATATCGTATTTTTGCAGCACGATACAGCGGGGCTTGATACCTAAATCAAGGTATTTGGGCCGCCATTATCGTTGCCAGAAAACACGAGCGACAGCAGCGTAGCGTAATTTTAAACTTTAAATAATTTAATTTCAATCATTTATGTGGTTAATCAATTCATCTATTGGTAGGAAAGTAGTGATGTCGGTAACCGGTATCGCGCTAATTCTTTTCCTGACGTTCCACTGCGCCATGAACGTCGTTGCACTTTTCTCAGGTGAAGCTTACAACGGTATTTGTGAATTGCTGGGAGCCAACTGGTACGCTTTGGTTGCTACCTTGGGTCTTGCGGCATTAGCCGTGATTCACATCGTTTACGCTTTTATCCTGACTGCACAAAATCGTAATGCCCGTGGCAATGAGCGTTATGCCGTGACCGCTAAACCTGAGAAGGTAGAGTGGGCCAGCCAAAACATGCTCGTGTTGGGTATTGTCGTAGTGCTGGGCTTGTTGCTGCATTTGTTCAACTTCTGGTTTAACATGATGTTCGCTGAGCTTACCGGCATGAGCGTGGGTCATCATCCCGCTGATGGATTCGCTTTCATCCAAGACACGTTTACCAATCCTGTCTATGTAGTGCTCTACATCATCTGGTTGGTAGCTCTTTGGTTCCACCTCTCTCACGGTTTCTGGAGCGCGATGCAGACGCTGGGCATCAACGGCAAGATATGGTTCAGCCGTTGGAAGGCTATCGGTTTGGTGTATACTACCATTCTGATGGTTTGCTTCCTGCTCGTGGTGCTGGCTTTTGCCTTCCATTGCGCACCTAGCTTGAGTATGTATTAATTTAATGTGAATGAGTAAACTTGATATATTATGGCTAAAACATTAAATTCCAGAATACCAGAGGGTCCAGTAGCTGAGAAATGGACTAACTACAAGGCTCACCAACGCTTGGTGAACCCTAAGAACAAGTTGAAGTTGGATGTTATTGTGGTAGGTACTGGCTTGGCCGGTGCTTCCGCAGCCGCCTCTTTAGGCGAAATGGGCTTCAATGTGTTTAACTTCTGCATACAAGACTCTCCCCGTCGCGCGCACTCTATTGCCGCCCAGGGAGGTATCAATGCTGCCAAGAACTACCAGAATGATGGTGACTCCGTTTACCGTTTGTTCTATGATACGGTAAAGGGTGGTGACTATCGTGCCCGCGAGGCAAATGTCTATCGCTTGGCGGAAGTCTCCAATGACATTATCGACCAGTGTGTGGCACAGGGCGTGCCTTTTGCCCGTGAGTATGGCGGCATGTTGGCCAACCGTTCTTTCGGTGGCGCTCAGGTAAGCCGTACTTTCTATGCCAAGGGACAGACAGGTCAGCAGCTGTTGTTGGGTGCTTATTCTTCCTTAAGCCGCCAGGTAGAGGCCGGCAAGGTGAAACTTTACACCCGCTATGAGATGGAAGACTTGGTGGTGGTGGACGGCCGTGCCCGCGGTATCATCGCCAAGAATTTGGTAAGTGGTAAGCTGGAGCGTTTCAGTGCCAATGCTGTTGTTATCGCAACGGGTGGATATGGCAACACTTATTTCCTTTCCACCAACGCTATGGGCTGCAACTGTACCGCCGCTGTTCAGTGCTATCGCAAGGGCGCTTACTTTGCCAATCCCTCATACGTGCAGATTCACCCCACTTGTATTCCTGTTCATGGTGATAAGCAGAGCAAGCTGACCTTGATGTCAGAGTCTTTGCGTAACGACGGCCGTATCTGGGTGCCCAAGAAGTTGGAGGACGCTAAGAAGTTGCAGGCAGGCACCTTGCAAGGCAAGGATATTCCTGAGGAAGACCGCGACTACTATTTGGAGCGTCGCTATCCGGCCTTCGGTAACTTGGTTCCCCGCGATGTTGCATCCCGCGCCGCTAAGGAGCGTTGCGACAAGGGATATGGCGTAAACAACACTGGCTTGGCAGTGTTCCTTGACTTCTCTGAGAGCATCAACCGCCTGGGCCGTGCCGAGATAGAGGCGCGTTATGGCAACCTCTTCGACATGTATGAAGAGATTACTGACGTTAGTCCTTATGACAACCCCATGATGATATTCCCCGCCGTACACTATACCATGGGCGGCATCTGGGTTGATTATGAGTTGATGACTACCATTCCTGGCCTGTTCGCTATCGGAGAGTGCAACTTCTCCGACCATGGCGCAAACCGTTTGGGCGCTTCCGCTTTGATGCAGGGCTTGGCCGATGGTTATTTCGTATTGCCTTATACTATCCAGAATTACCTGGCAGACCAGGCCATTTGGCCTCGTCTCTCTACCGACCTGCCTGAGTTTGAGGAGGCAGAGAAGGGCGTGCAGGCTGAGATTGACCGTTTGATGGGCATTCAGGGCAAGCGCTCAGTAGACTCTATCCACAAGGAATTGGGTCATATCATGTGGGAGCACGTTGGCATGGGCCGTACCAAGGCTGGCCTGGAGGAAGGCTTGAAGCTGATTGCCGAGCTGCGTGATGAGTTCAACAAGAACCTTTTCATCCCTGGCCAGAAAGAGGGTCTCAACACCGAGCTGGACAAGGCTATCCATCTGCGTGATTTCCTCATTATGGGTGAGCTGATTGCTTATGACGCTTTGCACCGTGAGGAAAGCTGCGGTGGCCACTTCCGTGAGGAGCACCAGACCGAAGAGGGAGAGGCTAAGCGTGATGACGAACACTTCTTCTACGTAGGCTGCTGGGAATACCAGGGCAAGGACGAGGTGGCTCCTGTGCTTATCAAGGAACCGCTGGAGTATGAGGCAATCAAGGTACAAACACGTAACTATAAGAATTAATCAGACTATGGCTAAGAATATAAGTTTCACACTGAAGTATTGGAAGCAGAACGGCCCCCACGAGAAGGGTCATTTCGATACAAGAGAGATGAAGGACATCCCCGATGATACTTCGTTCCTGGAGATGCTCGACATCCTCAACGAGGAGTTGATCAACGAGGGTCAAGAGCCTTTCGTTTTCGACCACGACTGCCGTGAGGGTATTTGCGGCATGTGCTCTCTATATATTAATGGTACGCCTCATGGCAAGACCGAGCGTGGCGCCACCACCTGCCAGTTGTATATGCGTCGTTTCAACGATGGCGATGTTATCACCGTGGAGCCTTGGCGTTCCGCTGGTTTCCCTGTCATCAAGGATTGCATGGTAGACCGCTCCGCCTTCGACAAGATTATCCAGGCCGGCGGTTATACCAGTGTGCGTACAGGTCAGGCACAGGATGCCAACGCCATCTTGATACCCAAGGAGAACGCTGACGAGGCCATGGACTGCGCTACCTGCATAGGCTGTGGCGCTTGCGTGGCAGCTTGCAAGAATGGTTCAGCCATGTTGTTTGTCAGCTCCAAGGTGAGCCAGTTGGCCTTGTTGCCCCAAGGCCGTCCCGAGGCAGCCAAGCGTGCCAAGGCCATGATTAAGCGTATGGACGAGCTGGGATTTGGTAACTGCACCAATACGCGTGCTTGTGAGGCTGTATGCCCCAAGAACGAGACTATTTCCAATATTGCCCGTCTCAACCGCGAGTTTATCTGCGCTAAGCTCAACGACTAGTCTCCCTTTTACGGGAAATTCCCTCATAAAGCGTCCCCACGGCCTTGAAAGCCGTGGGGACGTATTCTTTTATGCCCGTCCCAAATCAAGGCCGCCGTGGCCTTTTATTGCCTTGTTTGGGAGCGTTCCCTAACTTTTCGTCGCCCCCATGATGTTATTGTTGTATCTTGGGCAACAAAAAACCGTAGAGACGCGCATTTGCCTCTCTACGGATTCGTTATGTCCGATTTGTTGGCAGGCTTAGGTTGCCAACAAGCCTTGTTACCTTCTTTTCAATATCACGTTGAGCGTCGCGCCGGCAGCGAAAGGCCAGTCTTCTGTGGGGCCGTCTCCGTATTCCACGATTACTCGCTTCACCTTTTCCGCGGGCAGGCTTTTCAGTACATCATTTAAGCTATCAGGATTCTCAAATAAGCCTGTCACGATGAGCGTGGTGACCTTGGCGCCCACCACTTTCAGGCTGCTCCCGTCAGGGCTTACCACCGACGGCAACGCCTTTACCAGTTCCTTGGCGTTGGCAAAGGTCTTCTTGAAGGGGATTTGGTCTATGTTGTAGACCAGCGTGCTGTCTTTTATGAACAGTGCGGGCCTTTTCCTCCCCTCCATCGGCTTATGGTCTATGTGGTAGGTCATGGTGTCGCGGTTCATCACCACAGGGGGAAAATTCATGCCGTCCTCTTCTTCGTCCGATGGCTTGGTTTCCCTGCGCAGCAATATGGTGCCCAGGTTTCCCGCCTCACATTCCATCTTCTTGCTTACGAAGCCCAGCATCCTCAAGCTCAGCGTGCAGTCCCTGGCGGTGCTTTGCAGGCTGAATTCGCCCTCGGCGTTAGTCACCGCGCTGGCTATATAGGAACCATCCGCGGTGTTCCTCAATACACAATTCACGAATCGCATGCTTTTTCCCTGTTCATTTACGATTTTTCCGCGTATTTCTTGGGCTAGGGCTGTTTGGCAGCCAAGTGCCAATATCAGGAGGGAGAATAAAATGGTCTTTTTCATAGCCTATATGTTTATAGTTTATAAAATATACCCCAAAGATATGAAAAATAATTAAAGCCTCCAAGAAAAATCGGAAAAAACATACGAAACACCAATGTTCGGCATTCGCGCATATGTGTCTTTCCGCCGCCAATCCTTCTTCCATGGGAGCATGCTTTCATTCCTGGCGGCATCCAGTACTTACTCCTTTTGAGAGTCAGTAGTATTGCTCTCCTAGTACCAGCTAAGTGAAACTCCAGTACCAGTAGGCCGGTACTGGGAAGGATACTGTGCTTCCGGCAGTATGAAATTATATATGTATATTCGCCGGCATGTAAATATTCCTTCTCGCTGGGAGTTTAGACTGCCGCCTTTCTCTTCTGTATGATGGGGCAATTTTATGGCATACGGATAGAGAAGCCGTGGAGAATCCCCTGGGCGACTATCTTTCCTTGGCTAGGAAAAGCTGGTGTAATCGTTAAAATAATGTGAAAAACATTTTTTCGTGAAAGTTTTTTTGTACTTTTGTGGGCTGACTCCCGTATGCGTGTCCGCTTTCCTCGCGAAGGCGGATGGGCAGGGCGGGATTCTCTAGCTTAAAGGCGACGCTATAACAAACTATAATTACGATATGAAGCAAACTAATGTAAAGCCTTCAGAAGGCAAGTTGGGCATCCTGTGCGTAGGCCTGGGTGCCGTGAGTTCCACGTTTATCACGGGAGTGTTGATGATTCGCAAGGGGCTGGGCAAGCCCGTTGGCTCTATCACCCAAATGGCGAAAATACGCGTGGGCAAGGGTGCGGAGGCACAATACAAGACCGTGTCCGAGATTGTATCTATGCCTACGCTCAACGATGTAGAGCTGGGTGCGTGGGACATCTTGCCCGATAACGCCTTCGAGAGTGCCATGCACGCCGAGGTGCTGCGTGACCGCGACATCTATCCCGTAAAGGAGGAACTGGAGAAGATAGTGCCCATGAAGGGCGTATATGACTCCAATTACGTGAAAGCCTTGGATGGCACGTGGGTGAAAGACCCTCAGGCTACCCGCTGGGAGCTGATGGAGCAGGTGCGCCAAGATATCCGCGACTTCAAGGAGAAGCATGGTTGCAGCCGCGTGGTGGTGGTTTGGGCCGCCAGCACGGAAATCTATATTCCCCGCTGCGCTGAGGTGCACGACAGCTTGGAGGCTTTCGAGGCTGCCATGAAGGCCGACGACCGTGAGCATATAGCTCCTTCCATGTGCTATGCCTATGCCGCTATCGCCGAGGGCGCGCCTTTCGTGATGGGCGCTCCCAACACTTGCCTGGACATTCCCGCTATGTGGCAGTTCTCCGAACAGCGACAAGTGCCTATCGCCGGCAAGGACTTCAAGACGGGCCAGACCATGATGAAGACCGTGCTTTCGGCCGCTTTCCGCACCCGCATGCTGGGCGTGAGCGGATGGTTCAGCACCAATATCCTGGGCAACAGGGACGGTTTGGTGCTCGACGTGCCCGAGAATTTCAAGACCAAGGAAGTGAGCAAGCTGGGCGTGATAGACACCATCCTGAAGGCCGACGAGTATCCCGACCTCTACAGCGACATCTTCCACAAGGTGCGCATCAATTACTATCCTCCCCGCAACGACGACAAGGAGGGATGGGACAACATAGACATCTTCGGCTGGATGGGCTACCCCATGCAAATCAAGGTGGACTTCCTCTGCCGCGACTCCATATTGGCCGCTCCCCTGTTGTTGGATTTGGCGTTGCTGGCCGACCTGGGAGCGCGCGCCGGCAAGGGTGGCATACAGACGTGGCTATCCTTCTACTTGAAGAGCCCGATGCATGACGACGAGCATTTGCCTGTGCATGACCTCTTCCAACAATATACCATGCTGAAGAACGCCATTCGAGAGATGGGCGGTTACGAGGCAGATGAGGAGATGGATTAACCTATCTCGGACATTCATTTAAACGAAAGAGGCAGGCCACTGAGGCCTGCCTCTTTCGTTTTATCGCCAGTTCGCTTGGGGGAGTGATTGGATTTGTTTGGGCATCCTTATTCACCGCTTTTGCGAAACAACTTATTTTGGTCATGAATTTAAGTTATTTTGCTTGGGAAAACAACTTATTTTGCCTAAGGAAATAACTTATTTCGCGTCGGGAAATAACTTGTTTTGGAAGGGTCGCCAACTTGACTTCCCGCGATTATGACATGAACGCAAGACCGCCGAGACAGGCTCCTCTGGTTGGGGAACCAAGTCTCGGCGGTCTTTTTATAGTCAGGTTGAAAGCTAATTACTTCATCCGGGCGGAGTAGGGCGCACGCTCTATCTCCTCATTGTCTTGGGCCACGCTGCCTTGGCTGAACGTAAAGTCCACTTTCTTCTCACCGCTATAGGAGTTATATTTTACGGTGATGGTCTTCTTTCCATTGGTGGGCAAGTCTTTAAGCTTAAACGCCACGAGCGCATCGCCCCAGTGGCCTTGCGTATCACCATTGGCGTTTTGGCGCAACTCCACCTCGTTGGGGTTGTCGGGGTTCAATCCTGTTAGCAGATTGATGTAGTGAGGCTGGTTGTTGCTACCCCATAGGGTGCGTATCCTGAGTGTCAGATAGCCGTCCTCGGCCACTGTCATCCAGCTTTTCACTATTTCTATGGGGTCGTTGCCATAGGTTTTCTCTATGTCGCCGGTGGGTTTTACCACGGCGGGCTTAGTCAAGAAGCTGTCTATCCAGTTTACGTATACCGCCTTTGTGTAGCCGTTGGCGTCTCCCCTTACCTCATAGCAGTTCACCAGCGCCCTTACTTCCTTGTCGTAGGGAGCCTGGTGCATGTTGGTGGCGTAGAGCGTTGTCTCGTCGTCCAGTTGCATATACCAGTCGCCGTCGTTGGCGGTCTTCACCGTTACCATAGCGTTGGCCTGATAGGGGAACACGTAGTAGGTGTCGTCCCAGTCGTCGCAAGAGGTCATCACAGAGGCTGCGGCCAGTGCCGCGATACCTCCCAATAATAATTTACGTATCGTCATAGCTGTCCGTTTATTTTATTGGTAAGTTTTCATCCATGAAATGCGCCTACCCCGGAAACCTTGCGTCCTTCCCCTCTGTTTTAATGATTGTTAGTAATTAAGCGTGCCTTTCCTTATGGATATAAAATAAATATGAATATCCTCAATTCCCCCAACAGGAAATAAGAAGCATTTTTATGGTAAACCTCCGCCTTCAAAGTATCCTTGCTTCTATGGCCAAGTATTATTGGATACTTCACTATTTATCCTTGCTTCTATCGCGGTTGAAGCATAGTTTCATTTGCAAGGGAGTAATTGGGCAAAATGCGGATATTCATTAAAATAAAATCGGCCAAGCATTGACATTCAATTGCTTAGCCGATTTTGCTCGTACCCAGACCCGCATTTGAAATATTAAATCTAGAACAATCAGTTTAAATAGAAAAACGATGAAGTTTAAACTAAACTAATTATTAAACATTTATATTGGAATATAAAATTGATTCAATTTAATTGGATTAAAACAAATTTGGGATAAACGGGAACAATTCACTATCTTTGTAGTGTTCAATCCAGAAATAGAATCGAAGCTTATGAAAGTGACTGCATTCATACGAAAAACGGCAAAGAAGAATGATTTGGAGACCAAAGCCATCATCTATTTCCGCCTGCGTGACGGAAAGAAAGACATCAAGGCGGCAAGTGAGCTTTCCATTAGCCCCAACCATTGGAGCCCAGAAAAGCAGGGATATAAAGACCGTGGAACGGACATATATAAATGAATGGCGGAGTTACCTTACCAAAGCAGACTAAAGAAAATACGAACATAATAGCTATGAATATGGATAAAAACATTATCGCAGAAGAAGTCAATGCCGAATATATGAAAGGGGTTATATACTACGTCCGGGGTGTTCGCGTAATGCTTGATATGGATTTGGCTAAAATCTACGGATATAGAACCAAGGATTTTAACCGTCAGGTCAAGAACAATATTGAGAAGTTTGAGCAAGACTTCATGTTTCAGTTGACCAATGAAGAGTGCGAAATTTTGAGGTGCAAAAATTCCACCTCAAGTTGGGGAGGTCGCAGATATAACCCTTATGCCTTTACGGAGCAAGGAATATATATGCTTATGACCGTCCTGAAAGGTGAGTTGGCAACCAAGCAAAGTAAGGCATTGATTCGCATCTTCAAGCAGATGAAGGACTACATTGTTGACAACCAGCCGTTGTTGGGACAGAGGGAATACCTCCAGCTTTCTTTGCAGACAACCCAGAACACCAAAGACTTGCTTGATTTGCGTAAATCCTTATCGGCTGTCGATGATAAGGTTGCCAGCATAATAGACACATTGGGCAATGTCGTAACCAAGTCGGAACTGGCGAATGTCATGCTTGACTTTAGCAATCCTACCGTCAGGAGAGGATGGCTGATACTCAACGGCCAGCCTGTGGAATCCGATTTGGCTTACCAGCAGATTTATGCTACAGCCAAGAAAACGATATTTGTGGTAGATAATTATATCGGATTAAAGACATTGGTACTCTTGAAAGAGGTTTCTGCCAATGTGAAGATTACTGTATTCTCAGACAATATCGGCAATCGACTACATCAGGCGGAGTTTAATGACTTCTGTCGGGAATATCCCGATGTTTCTGTTTCGCTGCAAACATCCGGCGGTATATTCCATGACAGATATATTGTCATTGACTATAAAACAGCCGATGAGCAGATTTATCATTGCGGTGCCTCATCCAAAGACGGAGGAAATAAAGTAACGACCATTACAGCCGTTACCGATGGATGCATTTATCACCCCGTGATAGACCAACTTCTGAATAATCCAGCATTAGTGTTGCGGTAAAGTCTTGCCAAAATGAGATTTCAAACATAGCGATAAACGAGATTCATTCAATATTCATTTCGTTTCTTTCGTTTCCAATTTCGCCGAAATAAGCGAAACGCAAATCATTGAATTTTAGCGAAATCCATTTATACTTTTGCACCATCGTTCCGGTATGGGGAGCGGTGGTGCAATCGTACGACAAGAAGGATACCAATAAAAATGAAAGTCGGACTGCAGGAATACATAACCACAGACACCAGAATTATATCGAATGGGACAGCAACCCTGCATCCAATGAGGGCACCAATTCTGATTTTACAGCGAACAGCAATGGGGAAAGCACATTAACATCTATTAGTGGCAATTTGATGGAAGGAATAACCGAACTTATCATTCAACCGACAGTTGCTCGGATAGGTACAGGCAGTGGCACCAGTGACAATACGCTTAATCATGACAAGGACAAGAACAAACAACGAAAAGGAGGACGCAGAAGATGAAAACAGGAAACGATAACAAGCGTACCAAGCGCAAGGAAATACAGTTCAGTGAATCAGAATATGCCATGATTGAGAAGAAAGCCAATGCCGCACGGTTATCTATGGCGGCATTTATCCGCGAAGCCGCATTGGGTAAAGAGCTGTCAGCCGCACTTACCATAGAAGAAAGCGAGCGGATAAAGCGCACGGCCAACATCAGCTACAAGATGCAAGTCAACCTCAATCAGATTGCACGGCTGGCCAATATCCACGGCTTACCTTTTGTAACAGACGCTATCCGCGAATACATCTGCCGTACCAACGAATATTTCAAGACTGGTGCATGGAATGAAATGGATTTATCTGCCTATGAATCCGAGCAAAAGCAGCAGGAACAACTTGCCGCAAAAGTACGTGAACTTCAAAAGAAGAACACGGAATTACAGAAAGCGGCGACCAACTATTACCTTTATACCGCCGAAGGTGAACGCCTTTTCTGCGAACGGCACAACTGCCGGATTTATCCAGACAACCGAGGCATCTTTTGGCATTTCAAAGTTGCCGACTATCCGGCTTATACACTTCCGACTGAAATTAGTCGGGTGTATCTTAACCATGAGATTTCGATACGGGATGTGTATGTGCATTGGCGGAAGAACAGTCATAAATAGAACTCGTGTAAATAGGATGTTGGAATCAGAAAATCCAACATCTTATTACACATAAACTATTGAATACTGATTAAAGTCCACCCTTGAGCCTTTAATGATTCCATTATAATTATAGAAGCATCAACAGCTTCTTTGATAGGATACTTTTCTTCTAATCTTATCCAAAATGGCCAATATTTATCCCTACTTGTATGCCCATCGTCTAATAAAAAAACACTTTCAACATCATTGCGCGTGCTCGATGAATTCCTTTTTGACCAGTACTTTGCAAAGTAGTCATCTTTAATCTTGGGAATATCAATTTTTGATAAAATAAGATTTCGTTCGTTTGTTTTCTCAGTTCTGCAACCATAGTAAATACCACAGTAATTTTTCTTGTCAAACTCAATAACTACTTCAATTTTTATACTTTCCTTTGATAATTCCCAATGATAATAGACTTCGTTTTTGACATCTATCTCCTTTTTTTGCGGGAGAAGTGAACACAAATCTTTCCATTTTTCTTGCCATTGTTGCGATGCATCGTTCATAAACATAAACATTTAGAGATGAATATATATTTTTCAAATTAAAGGTTTAGAACCGTACTACAACGCCCGAAACATTTATCTAAAGCTAAAACCTCTGTTTTCCAACAATCTTTTAAAGCTGCCATTTCGTGCTTTCTTAATAAAAGCTGGAATATGCAACTTCAAATATAGCATAAGTTCGTCGGCCTTATATCGATCATCTATATTCTTATGATTGATTTGGGTAATACCTCGAACAACATCTTTACTCTTAGAATAATCCAATCTTCTCAATTCATCAACAAATTGCCCGACCAATTTATCAAATGGATATAAACCAGTTAAGACTTTATTATCGCTTGTGTAGTCCCCTAATATGTGAACATTATAAGCCATTGATGCAAGAAAATGAGAATAAACTCTTTCGGTGCCTCCGTGGGCAAATCCAAAGGTCTGTTCTGTTTTTTGAATAATAAGCCTATTTCGTCTTGCTTGCTCAGATTTTATTTTCGCTTTAAATACCCTTATATTAGATTCTATATTTCGGTCTTTTGTCTCACAATACTCACGAATGAATTGTTCCAGTTCGGCACTCCATGGCTCCGCCTCATAAGCCCAATGAAACAAAAGTCTATGATTTCGAGAATGAGAAATATATAATCCTTCATAATCTTGATCCAATTGTTTGTGAAATGTATTCGGATTATCAATCATGTCAGAGCTGATAAATTTAGTCCAGCTCTGATTACTCTTAGTGTCTTTTGAACGACTGAATAACTTAAGGTTGTATTCAAATCCAAAGACATCCATGATATCTTCGCAATGTTGAATAAACCCGTTATGAGCGTAAACATTCAACACTGAAGATAATAGAATAAGGGCAAATGCTCCTGCTTTCTGTATTATACTTGTTTTAGTCACTTCCTTTATCTTTTGAATCATCATTACTAGAAAAAAAGCCACATATACTATTCCAAGTTTTTGACCACCACGATGGTTCGCTCGTTTTGGGGGCAGTATCTTTTGCATCTTCATCAGAAAACCAACTTTTGATAGTTTTCCATATCTTCGCCCACCATGATTCTTTTTTCTCAATAATAGTACACTGATATTCGTCTTTACATGCAATATTCGCAAAGACAGTTCTATCACCTACCGAATACAGATATGGCTTCAAATCTTTATTATCTGAATCATATTTATACATCAGGTTTATTCCATTGGCAAAGACTATCCGTAAATAATAACCTTCTTGCTTAGTTGAATGATATGGTCTGTACCTAAGGCTATCACCTGAGAATTTTATTTTAACACCATTACTTTCACCTTTATCAATATAATCATTTCCCCATTCCTCACATTCTAAGTTCGTGTCATAGCTTTTGGGGGCATGGTCTTTGCAAAAATCTATAATATCCTCAATATCATCATTCGATAAAGAGAACTCGCTCATTCGCGGCCATTCTTCTTTCCGTATTTTTTCATAATCAATATTTTCCTTTAGAATGAATACCTTATTGGGAATAAGAGTTTCAAAAAACAAATATTTAAGATCTTTGTTTGCCTTAAAACAATCTACATCTTCTATTTCATCCAAAGTTACCCCTTCAGTAAATGCAGTTCGTAATTGTTGTATGGTAACCTTTTTTGCTTTATGGTTCTCTATGTAAATAGATATGTCGCCGACATTATACGAAATACGTTTAGGTAAGATAATATGTAACTCATCATTTAGGTGAGTACCAATCCACAGATGATACCATTTCCTATAACTGACATCATTAAAACTAATTATTTTCGAGATGTTTTCCCAAGCGTTTTCTTTTGAGTTAATTAGGAAAGTTATGTATGAATCAAAATTTATTCCAGAATTCTTACTAAATGAAGTCTGTATATTTGTATTTAGAACTGGATATTTAGCCATCATCGGCAACAATTTGGCTGCGGCCATAAATAAAAGATTATGGTCTGACGCATTAGGATCATCTATGCCCATCCGTATTAAATCCAATCCCTTTTCCTCGTTTTTCAATTCATACAGATATACCATTGCACATTGCAAAATAGCAGCACTATTGCTGGGAAGGTTTTGCAGTGCTATGTTTATTAATTGCTCCTTTTCTATATTTGATAAGTTTTTCTCATAAGACAGTCTTGTTAAAGCAATACAACCACTTTTCTCATCATATCTTAATATAGGAGCTTTCTTATACATATTAAGATAAGCTGCAAAATTTGGCTTTGCCTTATCGTACTGTCCCAAATCTACATACCCCATCCCTAAATGGTAATAGTATTCAGCGATTTGTTCATAAGTTTTGCGGTGGTCTTCAAGCAATCGAACACGTTTTGCTGCATCAGACTCAGAAATATAGTCGCTGAACAAATTTGCTGTAGCTTCCGTTAACCTGTCATTTTCGCTGAGATGATATTTATTGTAAAGACTGAAGACTATGCTCAAAGCTGTTTTCCGCACATCATTTATCGTATTCAAATCTTCTTTACGTAAATCCCACATAGCACGCAGTTCCTCAATGTTCTGTTCACCTTGCATGGTCTTGTATTCTACAGCAGAGCGAGCAGCTGTAAGCAAAGTTTGAAAAGCAAACTGATAACCCATTCCCGGTCCAGCGTTTCCTGTTAATAACATTGTTGGATCTAAGGCATTGGATAGTGCTGCCCACTTCATGTTATCTCTCTTTATGGATTGTATTCGTCTGAGCAAAGCACGTTCCTCTTCCGTTATCTCAAATCTGCTAACTGCATCTAACAATTCTATCCTAAAATCATTGATTTCATACAGCCCTATTATCTGCTCCATTGTTAGGTTGTTTATTAGCTGATCAGACTCATGCTCAAGGACAGTCATAGATTTATTATGAACTATATTGGTCAATGTAGTGATGCAATAATTCATCTGGGCGATGACCATGTCCTTATCGGATTGAGCAAATGTATAGGGGACATTGGAAAAGATTATAGCCAATGTCAGGGCAACAGCTTTCATGTAGGATGAGATTTTCATATTATCGCGCCTTTTATTGTCATTTAATCAAATGTTATTCCTTTTAATTCCGCTCCACAGACTTGTTCTGTGGGAACAAAACGGGAACATTCTTAAAAGAAGAAAAGGATAAGTCGTTTGTTATTAACTACTTATCCTTTTACCTTGTACCCAGAGCCGATAAAGTACCCAGCAAAGATTATGTACCCAAAAGAAGCTAAGTGAAAGAAAATCAGAGGTAGAAAAAGAGGTATATTAACCCTTGGTTTCTTAAAAAAGACTATATTTTGCCGTTTTTTGCTACCCTTTTGCTACCCAGATAAAATTAAATACCTATCTTTGCAAACAAGGGAATCAAAGAGCAAAGACGATGGCTATCAGAAAGGAATACAGGAGCGACAACACCTATATGATTAGCACCGACACAGGGGATAATCCCAAGTTGGGGGCAAAGGTGTTGTCAGATGGTAAAGAAAGCCTTTTTTTGGATTACTATTTTGGTTATACCAAAGTGGTAAGCGAGAAAACGGGTAAAGAAGTAGTGAGGGTTGACAGGAAGCGTGAATTTCTGAAACTCTACCTTTGGCAAGCCCCCAGAACACCGCTTGAACGCCAGCAGAACAAAGAAACGTTGGAGCTTGCAAAGAAGATTAGGTTTGAACGCGGGCAGGAACTGTTAGAAAGCATGGAGGGCTACAGGCTTAAAAAGGAACGTGATATAAACTTTCTGGACTACTTCAAAGCCTATATTGACAAATACACCAAGAAAGATATTAGGATGGTGGAAATAGCCCTTAAACGTTTCATTGACTTTCTGAACGACACCCCAGAATACAACAAGTATGCCAAGAGGATAAAGCCAGAACAGATAACTAAAGATATGGTTGAGGCTTTCACGGAGTATCTACAGGGAAGAAGCGTGGGCGAGGGTGCTAAGAGCATATATGCACGGTTTAAGAAAGTGATTAAATATGCAATAGAACATGATGTGATGTTGAAGAACCCTTGCACGGGCATAACTATAAAGGTGGATGACCAGATATTAAGGAAAGAGGTGCTTTCACCAGAGGAAATGCAACAGCTTATAGCAACCCACTATGAACACGAGAACCCCAATATAAGGCGGGCTTTTATCTTTTGCCTCTATTGTGGGCTAAGATATTGTGACGTGAAAGACCTTACATTTGCCAACGTGGATTTTTCAAACAAGCTGTTGAAGTTTGAACAGAACAAGACAAAGGGGCATAGTGCCAGCAGTGGCGTTGTGATACCTCTAAATGATGGGATATTGAAGCTGATAGGAGAGCCAAGCAGCCCAGGTAATAGGGATGAGGCTATATTTCCCTTGCCAAGCTATGAAATGTGCTTAAAAGCCCTCAAAAGATGGGTAAAACGGGCAGGAATAAACAAGCATATCAGTTGGCATTGTGCACGGCATTCCTTTGCCGTGAATATCCTTAACAATGGTGCAAACATTAAGACGGTGGCAAGTTTGTTGGGGCATAGCGGGCTAAAACATACAGAGAAGTACACGAGGGCGGTAGATAGTTTGAAGCAAGAGGCAATAAACAGTTTACCAGAACTTAAATTGTAGTCAGTATGAAAGCGACACCAAAGACAGATGAAGTTATAAACGTACTGGAACAGGCGGTAACGGTTATTAATTTGATGGAACACAATATAAGAGAGATAGAAAAGGCTGATATTCCAACCGATGAGGCTAAAGACGTTATCAATGTTTATCAAAGCAATTTAGACTATTGCCATAGTTGCAAGGTGACAGCTAAAGACGTGTATGATGAATATTGGGAAATTTGCCTAAATGTAGACAGCTTGCCTAAATGTGCAAAGGCTATGGCTGTAAGGTTTGAAAACGTTGGTATACCTGTTTGGGTATGTGACCCACATAGTGACTATATAAAACAGATTAGTAATAAAATCTGGAGAATGGAGCAACAAGGAGTTATTACCAAATCACAGGCAAGCGATTTAATGTGCTTATTTGATTTATTAGCAAAATGGGTAATGGTGTGGGTGTTTAGAGTGCAAAACATACTGAAAGAAATGGGGGTAGAGCCTTTGCCAATATTAACCGATAAATCAGAAGAAACAGGAGATGAAACAAAAAACAAGCCTACACCATTACCAGAAGTACTAAATACTAATGAGGCTAAATCGATACTTCAAAAAGCCATTAATGCAGGTTTTTGTGATGCTAACTACCAATGGGGAAAGACAAAAGCATTATTGGCATACTTTGCTGACCGTGTAAGTGAATATTTGGAATTGGGGAAAGGTGAATATGACGGTAAGGCAAAAACTTCATGGAAGCCCTTTGAAAGTTTATTTGGTATTAGTGGGCTATCTGGAGCAAAACGAGATTACCAAAAAACAGGAACTTTGCCAGATGGTTACAAAGATGTAGATACTCTGTTTGAGTAGCCTATAGTTATAAGGATTACACCCCTATATGTGCCCCATGTGGGTATCATATAGGGGCTTTTTATTTCTTTTACCCTCTAACTTTGCCCTTGTATTCAGATGGATAGCGAGTGCAAGACTATTCCAGAAGATTACACGGGCAAAGACGGGTGAGCCTTGCACCTCAACCCAGAAAGCCCAGACCTCTAAATAATAGAAATATGGCAGAGGAATTAAAACAGGTTGCCGACCTTATAACGGCAAACACAATCTTTTGCACTAAGGAAGTGCTTACAAGCGATGAGGCGGCAAAGTATATGGGAGTATCAAAGAGTTACCTCTACAAACTGACAATGAGGCAGCAGATACCCCACTACAAGCCGATGGGTAAGATGTGTTACTTTAACCGTCTGGAGCTTGAACAATGGTTGCAAAGTAACCGTGTATCTACTTCCACCGAGATAAGCCAGCAGGCACAGGCTTACTGCATGAAGAAAGGAGGTGCAAGATGATACTCACAGACTATTACCGCTTTGAAAAGTTACCCAACCAGAAAAGCAAATTGAGAATAGATTGCACAGCATCAACAGGCAGTTATGACCCGCTGGAAACATTGAGGAATAAGGCGGGTGATTTGTTCCTGTATATCGGTGATAACACCCACACCAAAGCGGGTAAGGAAAGAAAGGCAGATTTGGCATTATCCAGAACGGCACATATAAGCAGCATCTATAATCCAGACTTGAATTTGCCTTATTGGTATGGAGATATGAAAGGGACAACAGACGCTTTCCTGTTTGTTCACCACAACACAGAATTTGTAAACGGTGGAATACAGGCAGGGGCGATTATAGAGCTGTTTATAGCACGTGGGCAAAGGAATAACAGAAGCCAGCTTTACAACACCCTTTCTGATGGTGGATTGGATGAGGAAATGGAGGCTTTGAGAAAGCAAGTTGCCAAATCAGTAACCGAGCCAGATAAGCCGTGATCACTCTATATTAAGTTGTATTCTGTTACCAAATCAGTAACCGTTATGTATGACACGGTAAATTTCAGACTACTACAGAGCGAGGCGGGCGGTGTGGATTTCCTTGCTGAAATGCCTTGCTTTCTGGAGAATGTAGGAGAACACTACTACAACGGTGAAGCGGTGATAACAGGAAGCCTCAACGGGCTAAAGATAAGCCTCAACAGATACCAGATGAAAATCAAAGACGGGAGTTTGTGTAAGTGGCATTTGGGTGACAATTTCCAGACGATGGGGCGGGGCGATACTCAACGGGCGATTGAAAAGTTATCAGATACTTTGCACGTGCCAATAAGTAAAGCCACCGTTACCCGTCTGGATATAGCCCAGAACTTCATTACCAAGCACCCGCCAGAGGTGTATCTTAGCCACTTGGGTATATTGAAGTATGCAACCCGCTTGCAAGAGCCAAACGGCATATATTACAGCCAGACAGGCGGGCGGCTTTGCTTCTATGATAAGAACCGAGAGCAAAAGAGCCACCGAGAACCGATACCAGAACTGTATGAGGGCAGGAATGTGCTAAGGTATGAACAACGGTACACCAATAGAATAGCCTCACAGTTTAAGGTTAGCGAGGTTACAGGGGCGATGCTTTATGATGAGGCTTTTTATATCGGCTTGCTGAACCGATGGAGAGAGGCTTACAAGGCTATACAGAAGATAAACGATATATCGCTAAATTTTCAAGCAATGAGAACCAAACAGCAGCTTTATAAGATGGGGGTGCTTTCACTGATTGAACAGGCGGGCGGGCAGCTCCAGATGATAGAGAAAATCAATGAAGCCCAGAAACGGGGTGAATTATCCAAGAAACAAGCCTTTGACCTTAGGAAGGCTATTAACGAGGCTTGCAAAATAAGGGACGGTTTGACCGTGCCAAATGAGGCGATAAAGGAGCTTGACAAGAAAGTGAGCGAGGCGGTGAAGTATTACCGATAATCACAAAATCACTCTATATTAAGCTGTATTCTGTTACCGATTTGGTAACCGAGTGTAAAACTAAAGTAGTTTGTTATAGTATATGGCAAGACAAAAGAATGACGGCAAAGGGCGGTTGGGTGGCAGGGCAAAAGGCACGCCCAACAAGGTTACTACAGACCTAAAGACGTGGGTAGCCTCTATATTAGACGGTGGCAGGGATAGGTTTGTAGAATGTCTGGACGGGTTAGAACCGTCTGAATATATAAGGGTGTTCACGGGCTTGCTTAACTATGTTTTGCCCAAGCAAGCACCGACAACCCCAGATGATATGCTGGAAAAGGAAAAGAAGATGATGCAGGAGCTACTTCTATCCATGCCAGAAGAAATGATTGACAGAGTGGCAAAACGATTGGTAGAACTAAACGAGAAAGAAAATGAAGATGAAATTAAACAGCGTTGATGTGCTACAGATAGCAAAGGCGTTAAAGTGTGGTTGGCTTGACACCGACAGGATAGAGAGTTTCAAAAGCCTTGTTGATGGCTACAACCCACCCAGAGAGATAAAGCAGAAGGAACTTGATTACTATCTGGATTGTTTGTATAAAGGTTGGGGCTATGAGCCTACAGAGTGGGAACAAGTCAAAGAAAAGATGTTGCAAGGTCTTGACGGTGATTTGCTGGAGAAATGGAAGCGGCAAATAGACGATGGCAGCATCTACAGGCGGTTTGTGAAAGATGCTTTTATCGGTTTAGTGGCTATTAAGGCTTTGGGCGGCACATTTACAGACAAAGAGCCAGATTTTGGCTTTACTGATAGCAAGCCGCCTAAGTTCTAAGAGAAATCAAGCTGAAAACGAGCGTTAAACGAGCGTTTTTGTTGGAAGAAAACAAGTTATAAACAAGAACGGCACTACATTCAATTAAAACGGGTTGGACGGTAAATGTATCGCCCAACCTTTTATTTTGGCTTAAAACGGCTGATTTTGGCTTGAAAGTTTTGTCATGATACAGAAAAGATATACTTTTGTGTTGTCTATCATATTAACAGGGTGGAGCGTTCCACCGTCTTTGCCGATTGGTGGATTTTTTTGTATCTACTGATGAGGCTTTGCACTCTATAGATTAGCGGTGTGCACCCCCGTGTATTGCCTGTAATGGGCTTACAGCATTCCACCTTGTAATGTGATAGACAGCGGGAAAGGCACACCGTTTCTTTGTGCCTATATGTCTATCAATAAAATACAAGGTATGAAACAGAAAAGAAAAGTAAGAGTGTGCCAGAATTTGGGCACGGTTGCAAAGGCACAGCGTTTGTTATGGAAGTGTGAGCAGGATAGAGCCAAATTTAAGCGGCTTTATGTGGATGAGGCTACAGAACACAGGAAAGCGGCAAGGCGGCTGGAAATGGAAATACATCATGTCGGTTACTATTGTGATTGTGTGGAGTTTCTACATTTAGCCCTAATAGAAGCAAAGAGCCTCACCAAAGAGGGAATAGAGGGCAAGTTGAAAGAATACAAGGAGTTTGGGAATGTCCTTTATAAAAATTACCTATCAAAGAAAGAGAAACTTAACAAGGTGGAAGCGTATGCGTTTGGCAAAAATATTGTTGCATATGCCGACAATGAAGAAACGCTAAAACGTGATTTGAAAGAGGTAAGAACGATGCTTGAAAAGGAAAAGGCGTTATCATGCTACCTGTATGATTGTAAGGAGGCTTTAATAACAAGCCTGTATGATGAAAGTAACAACTGCCCACAAGTAGATAACGTCAAGGAAAAGTTTATGAGGTTTGATTTGGCGGCAAGCAAGCGACTTGAAGAAAAGATAAAATCAATAACAATAGGTTGAGAAGCGGTTGAACGAGCAAAACGGGTGGAGCGGCAAAGGCTTTGCCCGTTTTTTGTATCTGGAAGCCTCAACAAGCACCCTATATAAGCCTAAAAAGTGGAGGTGTTGTTGTTTTTTGCTACCCTTTTGCTACCCAGAAAAAGAAAAACGGCTGAAAATCAAGCGATTAACAGCCGTTTTGTGTACCCAGAGCCGGGGTCGAACCGGCACGGATTGCTCCACTGGTGTTTGAGACCAGCGCGTCTACCGATTCCGCCATCTGGGCTTAAAGACGGGTGCAAAGATAGTATAAAAAATTGAATTGGCAAACTTTTAGTGGAAAAAATCTTAAATAAATTGGCACTTTCACGGATATTTGCTACCTTTACTCCGTCAAACCATATAAGTTATTAGCTATGAATCAACCAAAGGATAATTTCTATTGCGTAATCTTGGCGGGCGGGAAAGGCCGCAGGCTGTGGCCGTGCAGCCGCTCCGCCAAGCCCAAGCAGTTCGTGGACTTTTTCGGCACGGGGCGCACGCAGTTGCAGCAGACTTATGACCGCATGGCGAAGATTGTGCCTCCAGACCATATCTATGTGGCTACCAACATGGAATATAGGGAACTCGTGAAGGAGCAGTTGCCCGAATTGCCTGGCGAGAATATGTTGCTGGAGCCAATATTCCGCAATACGGCAGCCAGTGTGTCGTGGGCTTGCCATAGGATAGGGCGCAGGAACGCCTGCGCAAGTATTATAGCCGTGCCTTCCGACCAATTGATTATGAACGAGGACGCTTTCCGGGAAAATGCCTTGTTGGGATTGGAGTTCGTCCAAGCGCATGATTGTTTCCTCACCATGGGCGTGAAACCTACCAGGCCTGAGCCTGGCTATGGTTATATACAGTTGGGCGACCCCGTGGGTGACAACCTCTATCATGTGCAATCCTTTACCGAGAAACCAGAGCGGGAGTTTGCCAAGATGTTCCTGGAAAGTGGTGAATTCTATTGGAACACGGGCTTGTTCCTTTCCAACGCAAGGTATATCAAGGAGAGTTTCTCCAGGTTGTTGCCTGCCGTTTTGCGTAGTTTCGACGCGGAGACCAAGGACTTCTCTATCGCCGCGGAAGAGGAGTACATACAGGAGCACTTCTCTGCCTATCCCAATATGTCAATAGATTACGGCATCTTGGAGAAGTCGGAGAACGTATACGTAATGAAGTGCGATTTTGGCTGGGCGGACTTGGGTACCTGGCATGGTATCTACGAGGCGCGCCAGAAGGCGGACGGGGACAACGTGGTGGTGGATTCAGACGTGACGCTGGACAACTGCCATGGCAATGTCATTAAGTTGCCAAAGGGTATGCTGGGCGTTATCAGCGGCCTGGAAGGCTTTATCGTGGCGGAGCATGACAATGTGTTGCTGATATGCAGGAAAGAAGATTCTTCTTCGCTTATAAAGAAATACGTGAACGAGGTGCAGATACGCAAGGGCGATGAGTATGTCTGAGCGGAATCTCGACCGTGCCTGGAAATTAAAAAGAAAAAAGGTTAGCGCTTACGGCGCTAACCTTTTTTGAATTCCGTGTATATCTTCTCGGCGATGGCCTGCATCTCATTGGCTTCCAGATGGACTTTCTCCTTGTGGAAGTCCACGTCAGCCTCGCTGTTGATAGGTATCAAGTGGATGTGCGCGTGGGGCACTTCAAGACCCAGCACCACTTGAGCGACTTTCTTGCAGGGGAAGGCTTGGCGCAAGGCCTTGGCCACCCGCTTGGCGAATACCTGGAAGTCGGCCAGCTCTTGGTCGTCCATGTCGAAGATGTAGTCCACTTCCCTGCGGGGTATGACCAAGGTATGTCCCTTGGCCAGGGGATTGATGTCGAGGAAAGCGTAGAAGTTCTCATCCTCGGCGCACTTATAGCTGGGTATCTCTCCCGCCGCTATCTTGCTGAATATATCCATGGTCTTTTATTCTATGCTGATTTTGTCTATTCGCAACTTGATGGTGCCGCGGGGTATCTTGATTTCCGCCACGTCGCCCACCTTCTTGTTGAGCAAGCCCTGGGCTATAGGAGTCTTGATGGAGATTTTTCCCTCCTTCAGGTTGGCTTCGCTCTCGCTCACGATGGTGTAAGTCATCTTGGCGTTGTTCGTCATGTTGGTCATCTCCACCTTGGAGAGTATCTGCACGCTGTCGGCACTCAGTCGGCTGGTGTCTATGATCTTGGCTTCGCTGATGGTTACCTTCAGTTTGTTGATTTTGTCTTCCAGGTGTGCTTGTGCCTCCTTGGCGGCATCATACTCAGAATTCTCGCTCAAGTCGCCCTTGTCACGAGCCTCGGCGATAGCGGCTGAGGCCTTGGGTCGCTCAATGGTCTCTAGCCTTTTCAGTTCTGCCACGAGTTTGTCGTAGCCTTCTTGTGACATGTATGCCATAGTCTTTGTTTGTTGGTTAATGCGTTAATAATGTTTTTCGCGGAAGCAAATACAAGAAATTCCGACATCTGTGGCGGTGTCGGAATTTCTGTGTGATAAGCTCTCGTTTGTGTTTAACTTTCGCGAAGATACGAAGAGTTTTCCAAACCAGCAAATTTTTCAGGGGAAACTTTTCCGCTTCCCGTTTTTCTTATGGCTTACAGCTCGAACTTATAGCCCAGGGTGATTTGGAACACGCTGTTCTTGCAGTCAGAACCTTTTGCGACCTTGGTCAAGCCCCAGTTGTAACGGGCGTCCAATTGGAAGTTAGCGAGTTCATAAGATATGCCCACAGGAATAGAGAAATCTAGCGTCTTGGCGTCAATGTCGCTTTCTATGGTCGTGTTGCCACCTTCAGCTTTTGCTTTGGCATTGATATTGAATCCAGGTTGGATACCCAGCTTTACGGCCAGTCCTTTTACCACATAGCAATTTACCAAGATGGGAACATTAAGATAATCCATTTTGCAGGTATAGTCAGTGCCACCGCCATCATCAGTATATCCTTGCATAGAGTAGAGTAAACCTCCAGAGATACTGAACATGTCTGTGAATTGATACTCTGCTTCCGCACCTATCGCAAGGCCAATGCGGACATCAGCGTCATCTAAGTCCGTCATGGAAGCGATGTTCATACCGATTTTGGGCTGTATGGTTACAGAGCCCACCTCATGTTGTGCGTAAGCACCTACGGAGAGCAACAACGCGGTTGCCATAGCGATTAACTTTTTCATAAGAATTTTCTCCTTTTGATTGGTTAATATTTGAGTGAATAACTACATGTGTACCTATTTTTTATATTATATAATGCAAATATAGTTAAAATTCATTTAACCTCCAATTTTTGTTAATGTAATTTAACAACTTTGCTTCTTCATGGTGTGGTTATTATGTTATAGAGCATAATTTCCTGGGACGGGCGCATGGCGTGGGCACTGGGATAGATGACAAATCTTTACATTTTCCGCTACGTTGGCCATGCCTGCGGGAATGCGGGAAAACGAAACTGGTTTCATGAGCCTTTGAAACTAGTCTCGAAAGGCAATGAAACTAGTTTCGTAGCCCCATGAAGCTACTATCGTTTTTGAAAGCTTGCATAGGAGGGATTTCAGCGTTTTTCTTCTTTGGAGAGTGCGAGTATGATTTCTTGACATATAATAATATAATGAGAGGCACGCATGCCCTCGTAGGCTAGATGTCTTCCGAGCGCAGGTAGCCGCCTTTCTCCTTGCAGTAATCCATGAGTTGGGCGAAGACGCTGTTTCCTTTCAGCGTATGGGGGTTGCCCGTGATGATCGTTTGCTCTCGGGCACGGGTGAGCGCCACGTTCAGCTTGCGGTCTATCAGTTTGCCGTCCTCCACGAAGTTGTTGGCGGTGAGGAAATTCATTTGCCATTGCCGTTGGATGGTGAAGCTATAGATGATGACATCCCGTTGGCTGCCTTGGTAGCGTTCTACGGTGTCGATGGTGATATCCATGAGCTCGGGGAGTTTCTTTTCTTCCAGTCGTTGCCTGATGAGGCTGATTTGGTTTCGGTAGGGAACGATGATGCCCAAGGAAGTCTTGGCGTTGAATCCCTCGCCCATAAATCTTCTTAACCTGTGCGCCACTTCTGCGACAATGCGGGCTTCGTCAGTGTTCACCTTGTCGGACAGTTGCGGTTCCAGGCAGTCTTTAGAGGCGATGAAAAGCACGCGGTGGTATCGCAATTGGCGGTCTAGCGCGTCGTTGGCCTCTTCATGATAGGGCAGATCCGGTTCTTTTTGGTGTGGACAAGGCACAGGCTCCAGTTTTTCCCGGGCATAAAACATGCGGTTGGGGAAGTCTGCCACCTCGGGATGCATGCGGCCTTGCCAACGCAGAATGCCCACGAAGTCTTTTCTTCCGTTTTGCTTTTCCCATCTCAATAGTCGCTCGAACAGGGAGTCACGGCAGTCTTTCAGGCCGATAGAGCGCAGGAGCTGTCCCTCTTCGTCATTGGCGATGACCGAGTCGCGCGGGCTCTGTTGTGTTACGGCGGGCAATTGTTTGTGGTCTCCTATCAAGATGAAGCGCCCCACTTGGCAGAGCAGCCCCACTAGATAAGGTTCCAATACCTGGCTGGCCTCGTCTATGATGGCCAGGTCTGTGTGCCTTATGGCGAGCAGCTCCGGTTTGCCGCAAATGCTGGCCACTGTTCCGACTATGATGGGGGCTTGGATGAGTTCTTGCTTGACTTGCGCCATCTTTGGATGCCGCCGTGCCATGGCAGTGAAGAGATAGGGGCGGAATCGCTCCTCGCATGAGTATTCATTGCCCACCCTGAGGAAAGGCATCCCATTGTCTGCCAACATGCCGCATATCTCGTCTACCGCTCGGTTGGTGTAGCTCATCAGTAGCATCTTCTCGCCTGTTTTCAGAGCTTCTTCCACTATGAAACGCATGGCCCTGCTGGTTTTCCCTGTTCCTGGAGGACCCATCAGGAGGAAATAGTCCCTGGCTTGCTTGGCCTGCGAGAGGATGCCGTCCAGTCTGGGGTCATAGCTTTGGGAGAGCGAGAGGGTCTCATCCTTGCGGGGTGCCCTTTGTCCCAAGAGCAAGTCGCGCTTGTCTTTTGGGCTTCTCAGGAAGAGGTGGAGTGATTGCGTTTGCGTTCCCATGCCACCGCTGGAGTCGGCGTGTTCCAAGGCGAAAGGCCCATTTCCTATCACGTTGGGATTTTGCTGTCCGTTCCTTAGGTGTACTACCAACCTGTCCATTTCTATCCGTTCGATAGCGCAATGATAGAGTATGCTGTGGCGCACGTCGGGAGTCTTCCCCTCCCGATAGGCGTAGAGCCACGCCATGTCTCCCTGGCGGAAGTTGGGGGCGAAGTCTTCTTCGGGTTGTGGGGGAACGCTCAGCGTGAGCGTGTCATATCCTTTGCTGCCTTCGCTCTTGGTTTTCTCTATCACTCGGAGCCCTGTGTATATGGTGCCTGCTTCCCGTTTCTCGTTCAGTGGCATGCTCCACAGGTCGGCGGAGCAGTGGGCCACGCCTTCCTGTCCGCCCATTTTGCTCATGACTTCTTCCCTGATGACGCTTGTCACCATGCGGCAGAAGTAGGCTCGTTCCAGTGGGGAGGCTTGTTGGAGTGGGATGGTGACGCTTTCCACTTCTGGTATCTTGTATCGCAAGACAAAGGCGTTCCCTTTGCCTGCCACGTTGAGCGCGTCGCTGTTGAAGCGGGGCAATTTCTGGGCGAATCCGCCTTGGGCGATGTCGAGCAATTCGCTTACCACTTGGTTGCGATAGGCCATGGCTTCCAGGAAAAGCTGTTGATAGTAGGAAACCGCCAGCAGTCCTTGTTTTGGGGGAAACCTGGAGTAAAGCAGGCGGATGTCTATCGCGCCGGGTGGCATGTGGAAGTTATAGCGTAAGACACCATAATATAATAGCAACTGCACATAGTGGGGTGTCAGATGGAAACCATAGTGGCCGTTGGGCATGTTCCTTTCGATATTCCGGTTCCTGCCGGATTTTTGTTCCACCAATAGTTGCAGGTCGGTGGTCATCAAGTCCACGCGTCCCCGCAACCCCAATGCCTCACAAAGGAAACTGGGCTCCAATAAGGCTTTCTCTTTTTCGTGTTGGTGGAAGAGCGTGTCGCGGGTAGCCTCCAGGTTAGCCGCCTGCTGTCGGGCTTGCTCCTTGAACTCCGCGGGGTTGAATGCTTCGCAGGCGCAGAAGTCGATGGCGTTTGCCAGGAAGTTCTCCCGCAGTGTCTCCTCGAAACGGTATTGGGAAGAGTTGATGACATCATCGAGAGCCTCGCTGGCGAAGTTTCCCAGCAGGATGGCTTGCGTGGTCTGTCGGGGTTTCATCTGGTTGAGCAGGTAGAGCAGGGGGTGATGCCCCATCTCCGTAAAGCAGGTGGCGATGGAGCTGATGTCTAGCGGGAAGTCCGGCTCCACCACGATGAGACGGGGTGTTACCCGTTTGTCGCACCATTCGCCAGCTACTTTCATTCGCCAGTCTTCCACTTGGCAGTCCAATAGGTTCACTTGTGTGCCCTCCTTGACCAGCTGGGCGATGTAGCCATTGTCTACTCCTCTGCTCTCGTCATGTAGGCAGACGGCATAGTATCCGCCCTGTTCATCGGGCGTGGCGCGTATCCATCCATTCTCCACCGCATGCACGATACAGCGCGTTTGCGTCCGTGTCTTGCGGGAGTTAGGCTCATGGTGTTTGGGGTTGGAAGGCAAGAGGCCGCGCAATTCATGAGGCACGCTGACGTTGGTCACCGCGGAAATGAATATACAAACCGCACGGGCATCATAGCGTAAGTCCTCTTCCGTAGGCGGTTCGTCGCTGTTGCCATGGCGGCGGGCCTCTTGTATGGCTACCTTGTCTGTCATCTTCACCCCGTGCTTTTTGCAAAGGTAGTCCACTCGGAAAAACAGGTTGCCGAAGGCCTGTCCCTCGTCTTTCGTTCCTTCCAGGGCGCAAAACAGCAGTGCCTCATGCAAGAGCTTGCTGCGTGAGGCCATGTCTAGCCGGGTCTCGCTGAGAGCTGTCTCTACCTTGCCGTAGAGCTCTTCCGCTTCGATAGGGTTCCCCATGGTGAATGTTTGCCTGATGTCGGTGGATGGGTATGTGTCGGTTACTGTCCTCCCAACCGCTCAAAGTAGATGATGGCTTCTTCCCAGGTCTTCATTTCCTCACTGCCCAGCGGCACTACTGTTCCCATGAAGCCTTCCATGGCCGAGGCGCTCACCATGTAGTCACCATAGAGCAGGTGTGGCTGGTTGGTGAACACGATGTGGTCATGGGCGGGCGTGGAGAGGATGTCTTCTGTCCACAGTTGTACCTCGGTGAGAAAGCCGTGGTCGTTGGTGGGCGCGGGTGCCACTATGTAGACTTGGTAGTATTCTATCAGGAACTTGAAAGCCTTTTGCAGGCTGGAGAGGGCTTTGCCGTAGCTGTCACGCATGGCGTTCCAGTGTATGTAGACGATGGGTCGCTCTCGGCCTTCTTGCCGATCGTCAATCCAGCGTATTACGGGCACGATGCCGTTCATGAAGCTCTTGTCTGTCATGCGGTGCTCTCCGTGGAAGTGGGCCGCCTGCCGGTAGTGCTGTCGGAAGAGGTCAAAGGTGTGTACCGTGGGGTCTTCGTCGCCGAAGAGTCCCCACACCCTGCGCTGCTCCTCCTCGCTGTCGGCCTGGGCGAAGCACTGCTCGGTCATCTCGCGGTATTCCTTCACCAGGGCCTTGGTCACGATGAATTCCTGTATGCCATCCGCCCTGGGGTTTTGGAACACTTGTTTCCCCATCATGCCATGCTCATGCATGGTGTCGGCCATCTGGAAAGCTGGATTCACGCAAATGCGGTCATATCCATAGAGCATTTCGGTATACATGCCGCCCATGGAAGTGCCGATGATGAGATGAGGCTGCTCTTCCTGGCACACGCGGCGCAGCAAGTCCATGGCCTCTTGCGGGTGTATGGGCAGGTCGTGGGCTATCACCGTGGCCTGTGGGAATGTGTCTTGTATGCGCTTCACCGTGCCCGACTGCGCTGAGGAGCCGAAGCCGTGCACGTAGAGTATCTTCTTGCCCGCCATCAGGTCGGGGTATTGTTTCACGTAAGGATTGCTTTCCATCTTGCTCAATGTTTGTTTCCGCGAAGATACGCATTTTTTCCTTATTCCGCTCCTCCCGGCCAGGGATAAAAGCGTTATGCGCAGCCTTCCCGTGCGCTCGCCGAAAGGGAGGTGGAGAATCATCTAGGATGATTGTGGGAATCAAGTAAGATGATTCCCCGCCTCCCCCACGGCGAGTTCTCGGCTGGCCGAGAGCGAGGACGCGGGTAGCCGTGGCATGGAATGGTTAAAGAGTGTTACCGGGGAGCGGCTTTGGCCAATTTTCGCTATCTTCGCGATACCATGTGGATATGCCATGATGAAACTATCAGTGATGACTATGCGTAGGATTATAGGCTATTGTTTTTTCTTTGCCATGGTTTGGACGATGGCTTTTCCCGCCTTTGCCCAAGGCAAGAAGTCGGCCACCGCGGCGCGCATGGAGCGGCAAGGACTGGTGGACATACACGAGATAGACCCTTCCATCAAGGTGTCATTGATGTATGCCCGTCCTGACAACTTTTGCGGCGAAGTGCTCTATACAGACCTGAGGGAAGCCTATCTGCATCCCAAGGCCGCCAAGGCATTGAAGAAAGCGCAGGCCTATCTTAAGACTCTTAGGCCCGACCTGAGCTTGAAAATCTATGACGCTACCCGCCCCATGAGCGTGCAGCGGAAGATGTGGGACAAGGTGAAGAACACCAAGAAGTATTTCTACGTCTCCAATCCTGCCCGTGGCGGTGGCATGCACAATTATGGCATGGCCGTGGACATCACGCTCTGCGACGCTCGTGGCGACACGCTCGATATGGGCACCAAGGTGGACTATATGGGCAAGGCGGCGCATATTGACAACGAGGCGGCTTTGGTGAGGTCGAAAACCATCTCCGCCAAAGCGAAGGCGAACCGGGAGCTGTTGCGCAAGGTGATGCGCCACGCGGGGTGGATGCCCTTGCGTACGGAGTGGTGGCATTTCAACCTCTGTTCCCGTGCCACGGCAAGGAAATACTATAAGGTCATCAAGTGACTCTGCTACCCAACGTGAACAGTAACCTATTTTAATCTATGCAAGACGTAAAAGAATATCGTGAGGCTATCTATCAAGCCATGATAGCCATGACCGACGCCGAGGGCAATCCTTTGGTGTCGGCCGAGGAGGCGAAGGCGATTCTCGATGGTTTTACCGACGAGGAGTTGGAGGATGGCATTCTCTACAATTCGCCAGAGGAAGTGGCCGGTTTCCTGTTGCTTGACTGATGGCTTTGCTCGATTCCGCCACGCTGGAGTTTGTCCGCTCTCATGCCGATGAAGACGTGCGCCACCTGGCTTTCCTGGCAGATCGGTTCCCCGGGGTGGATATGCCTGTTGCCCTGGACCAGGTTAGAGGACGGCAGGTGGCCAAGGTGAAGATACCCGCTTGGGCGGCGGTGGATGGGATTGTCTATCCGCCCCATTTGTCGTTGGAGCAATGCTCTGGCGAGGCCGCCGCTCGCTATAAAGCCCGGTTGGTGCGCCGTCTGGGCGTTCAAAGCCTGGTGGATCTGACGGGCGGCATGGGTGTTGATTTCTCGTGGATGGCCAGGGAAGTAGGCCAGGCCACCTATGTGGAGCGGCAAGAGTGGCTTTGTGCGTTGGCCAAGGAGAACTTTCCGCGGCTGGGTCTTTCCCATGTGGAGGTGAGGCAAGGAGAGGCGGAAGCTTTGTTGCCGGCCCTTCCTGCCGTAGACCTTATTTATCTGGACCCTGCCCGCCGTGATTCCAAGGGGGGAAAGACCTATGCCATCAGCGATTGCGTGCCTGATGTCAGCCAGCTCAAGGAGGGACTGTTGCGCCATGCCCGTTGGATACTTGTCAAGTTGTCGCCTATGCTCGATTGGCATGCCGCCGTGGAGGCCATGCGTTGTGGGCTTGGCGGAGTGTGTGAGGTGCATGTGGTCTCTTCAGGCAATGAATGCAAGGAGTTGCTGTTGCTCTTGTCCGCGGACGCCCCAGATGCCCCTCGTCTTTATTGCGTGAACGATGATGTTTGTTTTTCTTGCGATACGCGATGCGCTTTTCCCCCGTTGGTTTACGGTGTGCCGCAGGTAGGAGACATGTTGCTGGTGCCCAATGCCAGCGTGATGAAGGCGGGTTGCTTCACCGCTTTTGCCTCGCGCTTCCGTTCGCGGGCTATCGCTCCTAATAGTCATCTTTTCTTTATTCCTGCCGAGGAGGCCTCAGGAGATGGCTTTGCGACAGGGATGCCTGCCAGGTGCTTCCGGCTTGTTGCCGTCACCTCGTTCAACAAGAAAGCCCTTCGGCAAGCCTTGATGGGCGTCTCCCGTGCCAACGTGGCCGTGCGCAACTTTCCGCTTACCGCCGCGGAGCTGAGGAAGCGGTTGCGGTTGGGCGATGGAGGGGATGTGTTCATCTTCGCCACCACCACTTCCGAAAGGCAACATGTTCTTTTGGTCTGCCGAAGGCTGCCCGACGCGGGTAAAATCCACGAAAATCAACCCTAAATTTGGCTATTTGCTTGATTTTAGCTATTTTTGCAAGCTATACTTCGACTAAATTCTATAATTAATGTCAATAGAAATCAAGCAGGTGGAGAATCGCAAGGACTTGCGCCGTTTCATAGAGTTCCATTACGACCTTTATGAAGGCAATCCTTACGATGTGCCCAATCTATATAGCGACGAGCTGAATACGCTGCGCCAAGACAAGAACGCCGCCTTTGAGTTTTGCGAGGCGGCCTATTACCTGGCGTTGCGAGATGGAAAGGTAGTGGGACGTGTGGCCGCCATCATCAATCACCGGGCCAACGAGAAATGGAACACCAAGGCCGTGCGGTTTGGTTGGATAGATTTTGTGGACGACCTGGAAGTTTCCCGTGCCCTTTTCGATGCGGTGGAGTCTTATGGCCGTGCCAAGGGAATGGAAGTGATGGTAGGCCCACTGGGTTTCACCGACATGGATCCAGAGGGCATGTTGATATGGGGCTTCGACAAATTGGGCACCATGCCTACCATCTACAACTATCCTTATTATCCTGAGCACATGGAGCGGTTGGGTGGATGGGAAAAAGACAATGATTATGTGGAGTACTACATGTCAGTGCCGGAGAAGATTCCCGAGAAATATACGAAAATAGCCCAGATGGTGAGCGAGCGTTATCATCTCAAGGTACGCGAACTTACCCGCGAGGATATCTTCCAGCGGGGATACGGCCACAAGCTGTTTGACCTGATCAACGCCACCTATCAAGACCTTTATGGCTTCGTGACCCTCACCGACCGCCAGATAGACCAATACGTGAAAATGTATTTTCCGCTTGCCGACCTCAATTTGGTGACGGTCATTGAGGATGCTGGCGCGGACAATAAGCTTGTGGGGTTGGGCATTACCATTCCCTCATTGAGCCGTGCGTTGCAGAAATGCCGCAGGGGCAGGCTTTTCCCCTTTGGATGGTGGCACCTGTTGCGCGCCATCAAGTGGCACAGGACAGAGGGCGTAGACCTTTTGCTGATGGGCGTGCTGCCTGAATATCGTGCCAAGGGAGCCAACGCCTTGCTTTTTGCCGACTTGATACCGAAATACCAAGCTTATGGCTTCAAGTGGGGCGAGAGCCAGGTGGAGATGGAAAGCAACGAGGGCGTGCAGAGCCAGTGGGGGCCTCTTAACCCTGTCAACCATAAGCGAAGGCGTTGTTTCAAGAAACCGATAACCCGATAAGCATGTCAGACCAAAACACGATTCTTCCTGAAGAGACGGCCCAGGAAGCCGTACAGTATACCGACGAGAACATTCGCCACCTGAGCGACATGGAGCATGTGCGTACCCGTCCAGGTATGTACATCGGACGTTTGGGTGATGGCTCGTTGCCTGAGGATGGCATTTACGTCCTTCTCAAGGAAGTCATAGACAATAGCATCGATGAGTTCAAGATGAAGAGCGGTGACCGCATAGAGGTGGATATTATCGACAATGCCCGTGTCAGCGTCAGGGATTATGGCCGTGGCATTCCGCAAGGCAAGCTCGTGGAGGCTGTGAGCGTGCTCAATACGGGCGGCAAGTATGACAGCAAGGCTTTCAAGAAGAGTGTCGGCCTCAATGGCGTGGGTGTCAAGGCGGTCAATGCGCTTAGTTCCCGTTTTGAGGTGAAGTCTTACCGGGAGGGAAAAGTCCGGGAGCTGGTCTTCGAGCGTGGCCAGCTTATCAGCGACCATACCGCCGATTCCCAGGATGAGAATGGCACTTATATCTATTTCCAGCCCGATGATACCTTGTTCAAGAACTATCGTTTCCATGATGATTTCGTGGAGACGATGCTTCGCAACTACACCTATCTCAATACGGGTCTCACCATCATGTACAATGGCAGGCGCATCTTGAGCCGTCATGGCCTGAAAGACTTGCTGTCAGACAATATGACCTCGCAGGGACTTTATGACATCATTCACATGAAGGGGGAGGACATCGAGATCGCTTTTACCCATACCAACCAGTATGGCGAGGAGTACCACAGTTTTGTCAACGGCCAGCACACCACGCAGGGCGGTACCCACCAAAGCGCCTTCAAGGAGCATATCGCCCGTACTATCAAGGAATACTTCGGCAAGTATGAGTATGGCGACATACGCAACGGCCTCGTGGCTGCCATCGCCATCAACGTGGAAGAACCCGTTTTCGAGAGCCAGACCAAGATTAAGCTGGGCAGCACGCAAATGTCGCCTGGCGGCGAGAGCATCAACAAGTACGTGGGCGACTTTGTCAAGAAGTCCGTGGACAATTACCTTCATATCAACAAGGATGTCGCTGAGGTGATAGAAAACAAGGTGAAGGAGAGCGAGCGGGAGCGCAAGGCCATGGCAGGCGTGACTAAGTTGGCGCGTGAGCGGGCCAAGAAGGCCAACCTCCATAACCGTAAGCTCCGTGACTGCCGCATCCATTTCAGCGACGTGAAGAATGACCGCAAGGAGGAGAGCTCCATCTTCATCACTGAGGGAGATTCCGCCAGCGGTAGTATCACCAAAAGCCGTGACGTGAACACGCAGGCTGTCTTCTCGTTGCGGGGAAAGCCGCTCAACTGCTTCGGGCTGACCAAGAAGGTGGTCTATGAGAATGAGGAGTTTAACCTTTTGCAAGCCGCTCTCGATATAGAGGATGGGCTGGACTCCCTGCGCTACAACAAGGTCATCGTGGCTACGGATGCCGATGTCGACGGCATGCACATCCGTTTGCTTATCATCACTTTTTTCTTGCAGTTCTTCCCCGAGCTGATCAAGAAAGGTCATGTCTATGTCTTGCAGACTCCTCTTTTCAGGGTGCGTAACAAGCGAGCCAAGATTAAGAACAAGCAGGTGATAGAGCAGGCCGACGCCAGGTTGGACAAGAAGGAGAGAAAGACGGACTTCATCACCCGTTATTGTTACAGCGAGGAGGAGCGGCTGCAGGCTATCCGTGACCTGGGGCCTGACCCGGAAATCACTCGCTTCAAGGGTTTGGGAGAGATTTCGCCCGAGGAGTTTGTCCATTTCATCGGTCCGGATATGCGTTTGGAGCAGGTCACGCTCCACAAGACCGACCAAGTGCAGCAGCTCTTGGAGTATTATATGGGAAAGAACACCATGGAGCGGCAAAACTTTATCATCGAGAACTTGGTGATAGAGGAAGACCTCCCTGAGGAGGAAAAAGCTAAACTGGCATAAGTATGAGAAGATATATCCTATGGGCAATGGCGCTTTTGACGGGAGCTCTCGCCATGCAGGCGCAGACCCGCCAACAGCTTTCCAGGCAGGCCATCCAGAAGCTGGGCCGTGCCGAGGCGGTTATCACCAGCCTCTATGTAGACTCCGTGGATGAGGCAAAACTGGTGGAGGATGCCATCAGGGGCATGCTGGAGGGTCTGGATCCTCATTCCTCTTACACCACGGCTAAGGAGACGCGGGCGCTCAACGAACCGCTCAATGGCAGTTTCGACGGCATTGGCATACAGTTCAACGTAGTGGATGACACTTTGTTGGTCATCCAGCCCGTCGTCAACGGCCCTTCCGAGAAGGTGGGCATTCGCCCCGGAGACCGTATCATCGCTGTCAACGACACGGCCATAGCGGGCGTGAAGATGGCTCGTGAGGAGATGATGCGCCGCCTCAGGGGGCCTCGTGGCACGAAGGTGAACCTTGGCGTGCTCCGCAAGGGCATTGCCGACAGGCTTGCCTTCACGGTCACCCGTGACAAGATACCGCTCAACACGCTCGACGCGGCCTACATGATACGTCCGGGCATTGGCTATATCCGCTTGGGCAGTTTTGGCTTGACGAGCCACGACGAGGTATCAGCCGCGCTCAACAGCCTGAGCCAGAAGGGCATGAAAGACTTGATCTTCGACCTCCAGGACAATGGCGGTGGTTATTTGATGGCCGCCATAGAGATAGCCAACGAATTCCTGGAACGGGGCGACTTGATCGTCTACACGAAGGGCAGGGTAACGCCCCGTGACGAGCAGAAAGCCTCGGGAGGCGGCAAGATGAAGAAAGGCCGCGTGGTGGTGCTTATCAACGAGTTCTCCGCCTCGGCCTCCGAGATCGTGGCGGGCGCCTTGCAGGACCAGGACAGGGCTACCATCGTGGGCCGCCGCTCCTTTGGCAAGGGCTTGGTGCAGCGTCCCATTCCCTTCCCGGACGGCAGCATGATACGTCTCACGGTAGCCCATTATTATACGCCCAGCGGTCGTTGCATCCAGAAACCATATACGCCTGGCGAATTGGAAGACTACGCCATGGACTTGGACAACCGTTATCGCCATGGGGAGTTTACCAATGAGGACAGCATCCATCTCAATGACTCCTTGCGTTTCTATACCCTGCGCCGCCATCGTGTGGTCTATGGCGGAGGAGGTATCATGCCCGACGTGTTCGTGCCCCTGGACACCGCCAAGTTCACCAACTACCATCGCCTGCTCACGGCCAAGAGTGTCGTCCTCAACGCGGCTTTGCGCTATATCGATGATAACAGGGAGCTGTTGAAGGCCAGCTATCCCGATTTCCCCTCGTTCATGAGGGACTATGAGGTGCCGCAGGCCTTGGTGGACTCTATCTTCAGGGAAGGTGAACGACAGGACGTGAAGCCCAAGGACGAGGAGGAAGTCCGGCAGACTTTGCCATACCTGCGCGTCACGCTCAAGGCTTTGGTGGCCCGAGACCTTTGGGACATGAGCCAGTATTTCCAGGTGATAAACGAGACCAGCGAGATAGTGCGCAAGGCCGTGGAGTTACTGGATGGGAAGCCGAGCGAAGGGGGGGCTTTAGCCCTTCCCCATTATGTGGGGACGCAGGGATATCCTTGCCAAAGAAGTGTCTCTGGAATCGTCGTCGCGCTCCCTATTCAACGTGAATGCGTCTCTACGCTTTGGGGATGACGGCGATGACAGGTTATCGTTACAAGCTGAGAGCCGTCGTCCCCACGCTCTATCTGTAAGCCTGGTGTCTTAGTGGGCCTGGAAGATTCCAATGATTAAGCTCCCTGAAAAGTCAGTAGTATTGAAATCAAATATCAGTAACGCGAGTTCGACGAATTCCACTTTATGTGCGCAGCCCTGTT
>FR882139.1:0-32080 GCA_000435635.1 Prevotella sp. CAG:1320
AATGGTTTTCTTTTGCGATAAAGAGTTTACAAATTGTGTCGGTTATGAAGTGGGTAAATTCGAGGAGTTTGCAAAAATTTTGAAAGTTGTAGATGAAGCAACTTCTGATGAAGATATAATGGACTATTTTGAGGATAATAGCTTTATGCTATGATTTCTCGTTTTTATAGAAAGTTAGAGTATCTCACGGTACGCAGATTTAATGCAGTGTAAGTATTGTCAACAGCAAATCTTTTCCCGACATGCAGTCATTGTTTATTTTGACTATTTGTATTATTGCTATTTCACTTGTTGTAATAGTTTTAGTACGAATACGCCTAAAAAACAAGTCCAAAGAACTGTCGGAACGGATTGTAACTATTACTTCTTATAGGGATATACAAGAACACAGAGAAAAAGAATTAAGTCAAAGCAATAAAAGTTTCTTCATTGATATTGAAACTGATTTAAGGAACAGTTTTAATGGACGTATAATATCTTCTTCGGAAGAGGAACAATTTACGAAATACTACACAGGGTTCTTCCATGAAGTGAATTCCTTGCTGAAAAGTCTTGAGGCATTTCATATAGAACCATCCGAGACAATCTCAAAATTCACACATGATTTCGGAAATATCCACTCAATTGTAAAAAGGCATAATGAGCGGGTTATCCAAGATACTCTTGATACCCACAAAGATTTTTTCGACCATTGCCTTAAATACCCATTAGACAAGCAACAAAGGCGTTCAATCGTGTCCGAAGAAGATAATTGTTTGGTGGTAAGTAGCGCAGGAAGTGGAAAAACATCGTCTATCGTAGGAAAGGTAAGGTATCTGATTGACATCAAACACGTCAATCCTCAAAACATTCTTCTTATCAGCTATACAAACAAGGCTGCTGCCGAGTTGACGGAAAGGATGGGGATTGCAGGACTAAAAGGGTACACTTTTCATAAACTAGCCATTGACATCATCGGAAAAGCGACAGGACAGAAGCCCTCCATTTGCGATAACACAGACGCTCTGTTTGTGAAAATCTATCATAAGTTATTGGAAGATGAGGTTTTTAAAAAGAGCATCGTCGAATACTTTGTTGACTATCAGGTGCAAGAAGCGGATTGGGAGCATCGTAAAAATGAACGCAGACAGCAACTCTCCGAGTTGAAAGAAGTACGCTTGAAAGCCCAATTTCCCGACATGGACGGGAAAACTATTTATGTTCGTAGTGAACAGGAGCAGAAAATCTGTTTTGCATTATCTTCTTTGGGTGTGAAATTCAGGTATGAAGAACCTTATGAACATCCATTGGCAGATGAAATGCACTCGCAATACAAACCCGATTTTTCCATTTACTTTGAGCAGTATGGTAAGACAAAGCGTATTTATTTAGAACATTTTGGTGTGGATGAACATGGGCTTGTTCCCACATGGTTTGCAAAAGACAAAGGCATTACTTATGAAGAAGCAAACCAAAAATACAATAACGGAATAACATGGAAAAAAGCAGCCCATGAGAAGTTTGGAACTGTATTGCTGACAACTTCAAGTGCTGATTTCCATTATTCAGATATTCGGCATACATTAAAAGCTTCGTTGGAAAAGGTTGGTGTTCCTGTTCAAGAAAAAACAGATGCCGAATTATACGATATGGTTCTTCCTCCGAATAGTAAACAGGAAAAGGCTTTCATTCGGCTTGTTGTAACTTTTGTGACATTGATTAAGTCAAGCTGCAAGTCTATACAAGAAATCTTGAAACAGGCTAAAAATGTTGGAGACGAGCGCAGTATATTCATTATAAAGAGAATATTTCAGCCTGTTTATGAACGATATATTGAAGAATTGAAAAACAGCAATCAGATAGACTTTACCGATGCTATTCTACAAGCCATGGAAATATGCCATTCCTCTCATCCTGTAAAGTATGAGTATATCATCGTTGACGAGTTCCAAGATATATCAGTTGACCGCTACAATTTCCTTAAAGTACTTCGAGAAGGCAATCCTCCTGCAAAGTTGTATTGTGTGGGTGATGATTGGCAATCCATATACCGTTTTTCAGGAAGTGACATGGCTCTTTTCAACCAATTCCCTGATTATTTCGGTTCCACAGAAATCAATAGAATCGAGACGACATACCGTTTTGGAGAGCCTTTGGTAAGCCTATCATCACAGTTCATTCAGCGGAATAAGGCACAGATAAAAAAGGATATACACCCATTCAATCCACAGACTAAAACCGAATTACAATTCTGTGCTTATGAACGGCGTGACTATTGCAACACTATCGGACAATTGGTAGCGTCTATCCCTGCGGATAAATCCATCTTTTTGCTAGGAAGATATTCCTTTGATGACTATTATTTGTCATTCCAATACAAATCCGTGAAAGAGGGTAATCGCTTTTACTATTTTATTGGAGCGAGGAAGATTGAATTCTTAACCGTACATAAATCCAAAGGACTTGAAGCTGACTATGTGGTAATTCTTCAATGCAATAAGGACATCTATGGATTCCCTTCAATGATAAGTGATGCCCCTGTACTCAATTATGTCCTGACAGAAAGCGATCAATATCCATTTGGGGAAGAACGCAGATTATTTTATGTGGCTATCACCAGAGCGAAAATCAAGACATACATACTTTATGACAAACGCTTTCCGTCCGTTTTTGTTGACGAGTTCTTACATCCAGAAAAGGTTACGGAAAAAAGTTACGCCAAACATCCAAATGCGAACAAGAAATGGACACGCAGTGCTGACAATTTCTTGCTTACTCTTTATCATGAAGGAAAAAGCATAAAGTATATTGCGGAGAAAATGGGAAGAAGCCAAACTTCTATCGTAATGCGCATAGGAAAATTAGAAGGTAAGCAATAACAAGAGCTGCCATTTCGACATTTATCGCAAAAGGGCTAAGCATGACTTTGCCCCATCTCGGCTTGTGGGAAATTCCCATTCATCCTCTCGTTTCCCATGGTATTCAAGCCCCATACCAGTCGCATGGAAACAGGCATTACTGGATGTCCGCGAAAGCAAGTAAGGTGACTTGGCCAAGTATCCTTACTTATTTTCGGTTTTAATATAGGTGCGTTGGGCAAGTAAGCAAGGATACTTTTTGGGAGGCATTTGGAACGTCGCTGGGAGCCTTGGCCGGCCTTGCTACACATTAAATAATATACGCGCGCGTGAGAGACCGAGGTCGCTTCGCTGGCCTAATGAGGCGGAGCCGGAAAGACATCACTTGCCGGGGAGCATCACAGCGTAATCTCGCCGGCGATGGACTTGCACATCATCTTTCGCACTTCCCCTGTGTCACCATATTCAGCCAATAGATGCATCATCTTGGTCACTGCCGCCTCTACGGTGCTGTCGTGGCCGCTTATCACGCCTATATCCTGCAACTGATACCCCGTGTCATAGCGCTCCATCTCCACCGTGCCGCTCAGGCATTGCGAGATGTTCACAACGATGATGCCTCGCCGTGTGGCTTTGTCGAGCAATCTCTTCACCCACTCTTTCTGCGGGGCGTTGCCGCTGCCATAGCTTCTCATTACGATGCCTTTCAATTCGGGAGCGTCCGTGACGTGGTGGATGATGCTTTCCTGCACGCCAGGAAACAGGGAGAAGACAATGACATTGGGATCCATTTCCGTATGGGGCACCATGGGCAGGCGGAAGTTGGGTGTCCAGATGTGATGGGTCTTGAATTGGAAATTGACCCCTATCTCGCACAAGTGGGGATAGTTGGGAGACTCGAAAGCGTTGAAACCTTCCGCGTTTACCTTGATGGAGCGATTGCCTCTCATCAGGCGGCCGTCGAAGTAAATGCATACCTCTGGCACCTTCGGCGTACCATCCGCGTTGTGTGCCGCAGCCAGCTCGATGCTGCAAAGCACGTTTTCTTTTCCGTCGGTGCGCATTTGCCCCAGCGGCAACTGGCTGCCTGTGAGTATGACGGGCTTGGTAAGGTTTTCCAGCATGAAGGACAGGGCGGAGGCGGTATAGGCCATGGTGTCGGTGCCATGAAGGATCACGAAACCATCATACTCATCGTAGTGCTCACTAATCAGGTTGACCAGTTTCGCCCAAATGGCTGGGGTCATGTCAGAGGAGTCTATCGGCTTGTCAAAAGGGAAGACGTCTATCTTAGTCTCCATGTAGCTCAGTTCCGGCAACTCCCTCTCCAAGTGGTTGAAATCCAAAGGCATCAGCGCTCCCGTCTCCCGGCTTCGGCCCATGCCAATGGTGCCCCCCGTATAGATAAGCATGATCTTATCGTACCTAAACATACCCATCGCTATTGTCGTTTTAGTGAATTTATGTGCAAAAATAAGCTAAATTCTCCATTATTCCAAAATAAAAGCTTATATTTGCGCTAGCAACTTAAAAATGTACATACGAAAACAAATTTTTTAAACTGAAAATCTATTATGAAACAATTCATGGACGAGAACTTTCTGCTCGAAACCGCAACCGCGCAGAATCTTTACCACAATCATGCCGCGAAAATGCCCATCATTGACTATCACTGTCATTTGATACCCGAGATGGTAGCTAACGACCACAAGTTCAAAAGCATAACGGAACTATGGTTGGGCGGTGACCATTATAAGTGGAGAGCCATGCGCACGAATGGAGTGGAAGAGAAGTACTGCACGGGTACCGATACTTCTGACTGGGAAAAATTTGAGAAGTGGGCGGAAACGGTTCCTTACACATTCCGTAATCCTCTCTATCACTGGACCCACCTGGAACTGAAGACGGCTTTCGGGATAACCAAGTTGCTGAGCCCGAAGACCGCCAGGGAGATATATGACGAATGTAACGAGAAGCTGAAGCAACCGGAGTTTAGCGCACGTGGCTTGATGCGTCACTATAACGTGGAATGCGTTTGCACCACAGACGACCCCATTGACGACTTGCGCTATCACAAGCAGACCCGGGAGAGCGGTTTTGAGGTGAAGATGATACCCGCCTGGCGCCCTGACAAGGCCATGAACATAGAGAAACCGGATTTCCCCGATTACGTGAAAAAGTTGGCGGAAGTCGCAGATATGGACATCACCAGTTTTAAGGACATGGTCGCCGCCCTGCAAAAACGTCACGATTTCTTCGCCGCCAATGGTTGCAAGCTTTCCGACCACGGCATCGAGGAATTCTATGACGAGGAGTATACCGACTCCCAGATAGAGACCATCTTCGAGAAGGCTATGCGTGGCCAGTGTCTCTCTGCCCTGGAAGTGCGCCAATACAAGAACGCTTTCCTTACCATCTGTGCCGAGATGGATTACGAGGCGGACTGGACGCAACAATATCACTATGGGGCCATCCGCGACAATAACACGTTGATGTACAACAAGCTAGGACCTGACACGGGCTTTGACTCTATAGGTGAATTCACTACGGCCAAAGCCATGAGCAACTTCCTTAACAAATTGAACATGGAAGGAAAGCTTACCAGGACTATCCTCTATTGTCTCAATCCTTGTGCCAACGAGGTGATTGCCACCATGCTGGGCAATTTCCAGGATGGTTCTTGTCCAGGAAAGATACAATTTGGTTCAGGCTGGTGGTTTAACGACCAGTTGGATGGCATGACCCGCCAGATGAACGCCCTGTCTGTACTAGGACTCTTGAGCCGATTTGTGGGTATGTTGACCGATTCGCGTTCGTTCTTGAGCTATCCTCGCCATGAGTATTTCCGCCGTTTGCTTTGCAACTTGTTGGGCAACGACGTTGAAAAAGGCTTGCTGCCCAATGACGAGGAAACGCTCGCCCGTATGGTGGAGGACATCTCCTACAATAATGCCCGCAACTATTTCAAGTTTTATTAACTCAGGAAATAGCTGTTAAACATAATGCGGCGGCGAGTCACTATGATTCGCCGCCGCTTCTTTACCCGTGATTTATCTATGTCAAATTCGCTTGATGAAGCACAATTCCGCGCTTCTTCCGCAAGCGTATGATGTGAATTATAAGTTCACGGAACGCACGTTATTATTTGATATACTTCACTTTTGAGGTATCGCGAGGCTTAGCTTGCGGCTGCTCGTCAGGGTAGCCTACGGCTATCATGTAGGCGATAGAATATCCTTCGGGAATATCAAGCTGCTTCAAATAAGAGGCGGCCGCGGGGTCTCCCTGCAAGAAACCAACTGGCCCACCTAGGCAGCAAGTGCCGAGACCCATGCTTTGGGCGGCTAATATCATATTCTCGCCCATTAGGCCAGCGTCCACCAAGCCCTTGCCTTCGGGCGTAGCTATTACGATTACGTTGGGCGCGTTGCGGAACATCGTCTTGAAATTGGGGTCATTCTTCGCGGCGTTAGGATTCTTCTCCACATAGGCGGCTGTTATGCCCTTTACCCATTCTTGGCTTTCCACTACTCGTACTTCCCATGGTTGTTGGTTCATTCCATTGGGAGCATTGATGCCACACTCTACCATCGTTGCCAACTTGTCGTGTTCCACGGGCTTGTCCAGGTATTTCCTCACGGAACGACGCTCCATGATGGTCTTCACCACAACGTTCTCGTCTGCCTTCTGATCCTGTTTCTCGCTGGTGCATTGTGCCATAAGCCCAATGGGCAATAGCAGCAGGGCATAAATCATTAGGTTTTTCATTCTCATCTCTTTTAGTTTTATAGGGTTAGTAATTGATATTCATGGATTTATCCTAGCACTACGTCGAGCACCATCATTAGCGCGAAACCGATAGCGAAGCCTATGGTTGCTATATTAGAGTGACTTCCTTCAGAAGCCTCTGGGATGAGCTCTTCCACTACTACATATATCATGGCGCCAGCGGCAAAGCCAAGCAGGTAAGGGAGGATGGGAGTCAAGTGGCCAACTAACAGAATGACTAATATGGCGCCAATAGGTTCAACGATGCCGCTTAACGCGCCAATAAGGAATGCTTTCCATCTGCTATGTCCTTCGCCTCGCAAAGGCATGGAAACGATAGCCCCTTCGGGTATGTTTTGGATAGCTATACCTACGGACATGGCCATGGCTGCCGCCGCGGTAATACCCATGCCTTCTTGTAATGCCGCCGCTATGACCACTCCAACAGCCATGCCTTCGGGCAAGTTGTGAATAGTGACTGCCAAAGAGAGCATCGTGGTGCGGGAAAGTTTACAGGGTAATCCCTCGGGTTGCGTGCAATCCATGTGCAGGTGAGGTGTCAGCCCATCTATCAATAGCAGGAAAACAATGCCAATCAGGAAACCTATGGTGGCAGGCATTACGCTCCAGTTTCCTTTTTCTGCCTCCATCTCCATGGCGGGCATTAATAATGACCAAACAGATGCGGCTACCATCACGCCAGAAGCGAAGCCCAGCAACGACTTGCGTGTGAGAATAGGCATCTCATTCCTCAACAAGAATACGAAAGCGGCACCGAAAACGGTTCCGGCAAAGGGGATAAGTATAGCTAAAGCAATTCCGTTCATAGGCGGGATAGAGATTAAGGATTAGCGTATTTGGCGTTTCAAGAAAAAAGAGCGGGTAAAGAAGAAATAAAGCGCTACGCCCAGAGCGTTGATGCCCGCCGTCATCCAGAAAGCAGCGGAGTATCCAAAGTGTTCACTTACAACACCACCTAGCAATATGCCAAATCCTAGCCCCAAGTCCCAGGCGGTAAGTATGGAAGAGTTGGCTGTTCCTCGCTGGTTATTGCGGGCGACATTTATAAACATGTTAAGGAACGCGGGATACATGTGGCCGTTGCCCAAACCAATCATCAAGGCTGATAGGTAATAGGTGAAAGGGCAGGGGATGGCCACGAAAAGTGTATATCCTACCAATGAGATGCAAATACCTTCGGCGGCGTTTTGGGTCAGCTTGCCTTCTCTTAACGCCTTGGCTCCTTGCAGCCGGGAGGCGAAAAGACCTATTGAGAGCAGCGTGAAGAATATGCCCGTGCCGCTGGATATACCTAAAGCCTCATGGCTATAGATGGCGATGTAGTTGCTTAACACTCCGAAGCAAAACGAGAAGAACATGATGTTCACCGCTAGTAGCCACGCTCTCGTGAGAAAGAAGCGGTCGAGAGAGATGGCTTCCTTGTTGGGCACAATTTCTTTTTGGGGCAGTTTAACGAGGCTTGCCATCAGTAGGGCTATGCCCGCGGTGAGCAAGGAAAGCCAGAAAAGCGCGGAAAAGTCTCCGCAAACTTTATAGATATATACGCCTGCTGTTGGGGCGATGGCCATAGAGAGGTTGTTGCTAAGTCCGTAATAGCCCAATCCCTCGTTGCGCCTGCTGGAGGGAAGTACGTCTATGGCGCAAGTGCTGTTTGCCACGGTCACCGCTCCAAAAGGTGCGCCGTGCAGCGTGCGGTAGATGGCGAACATCAACAGAGTTCCAGCCGCCAAATATCCTGCGAAAAGCAGGAAGAACAACGACATGGTGACCATGAGTACCCGTTTGCGGTTAAAGCTATCCACGATGAAACCGCTGAAAGGCCTTACGATAAGCGAGGCGATGGTATAGCCTGAGAGCACCAATCCGATAGTGTCATTTCCCGCGTGAAAACGCTCGCTCAAATAAATAGGTAATAGAGGAGTCAGCAAATAGAAGGCGAAATACATCAAGAAATTAACGCTCATCACCTTTATATATTCTTTATTCCAGAGTTTTTCCATAATTCATGTTTTGTTATCATATTCAGTCTGTGGATTTGCCATTGAGCAGCCAGTCGTCTAATATCTTCCTCGCGATGGAGAGTTTCTCTGGTATTGTGGGTAAATTGTCCTTTTTGAACCATGCGCCACGACTCAATTCTTCTCGTTGTAGATGGATGTCCCCACCTGCGTAGTCTGCGTTGAACCCCACCATTAAGCCACTGGGGTAAGGCCATGGTTGCGAACCGAAGTACCTGAGGTTCTTGATTCGCAATCCTGTTTCCTCCATTACTTCACGATGTACGGCTTCTTCCAAAGTCTCACCGGTTTCCACGAAGCCCGCCACAAGGCCATAGAAGTCGCCTTTGAAATTTCTGGCATGTACTAATAGCACTTCATCACCTCGGTGTATCAATACGATGATGGCCGTGGCCAATTGTGGCCAGACCTCTTTTCCGCAGTTGGAGCAGCGCTTGCTGATCTCGGTATGCATCCGCATGGGGGCACCGCACGCGCCGCAATAACGTGTGTTCTTGTCCCAATAGAGCAGTTCGCGGCATTTGCCCGCCTTGAGATAGAAAGGTAAGGGCAATTTGTAGTAACTTGCCCTAAGTCCGCAGAACTCATAGCGAGGATTGTCCGCGAACGTATTTACGCTGACAGTGCGGACTTCCGTACCGTCTGCCATGGATGAAACCCGCAAAACGTGCGCCTCAGCAGCATTCTCTATAGGAGGAGTGTCCGCCTGGGGTATCGTGAAACTGCCGTTGGGGAGCCGTTCGAGCAGTACATTATCCTCTTTGAATACAAACCAATACTTCATGCTCTTCTATATAAATTGTTGATAAACAACTTATTCTTCTTTCCCGAAAAGTAACCTTTTGTCTCTTTGCGCCGCTTGACGTGTCCAGTCCTCGGGTATGAATTTCCAGTTGTTCAACGGCTGAGGATCTATGGAACCTAATCGTTTAATTTCCTCTGAGAGGTAATGGCGTTGGTCTTTGTCACTGCGCCATACGATGCGACTCTCCAAGCTGTCTTTAGGAATGCCTGCGCCACGGGTGAGCAATTCTCCACCTCCATTGCCTCGGTAACTGTTTACGGCAACACGATACCATTTCTGTTCATCGAAAGGCGTACCATCGCTCATACTTAATATCTTCACTTTCTCTCCCATGGGCTTTGTTACATCCACCACATAGTTGATGCCCGCGGCACTATCAAAGTTAAAGTAAGGATTAGCCAATGACAATCTATCTTCTTCATTCCCAGTTCCTTTACGGAAAAGCAATAAATGGTCTTCTGGAGAAGTCATGGTGTTTGCCCAAAGATTATAGCTCATCTCCAGATGTTTACGTATTTCCTTTCCAGTAAGGCGCATTACGTAGAGCTGGTTCTCATATTTGTAGAGGTTGAACATATCACTCACGCGAATGGGGCCAGCCTTGATTTCCGCATTGAAGAGTAGGGGAGCGTTGAACGAGATGTCAGCCCCTGTCACCCGCAATTGCAAGTAATGGATAAGGTCGGTGAAGGCGGAACTGCCAAAAAAGGCATCCTCGCTGGTAAGTGTGTGTTGAAAGTTGCCAATGGGTTTGTCCACATAGGCTTTCACGTCCGCTATCTGTTGGCTGAAATCCTCCATCATTTGCTCATCCGCGGGAAAATCAGCCAAAGAAACCAACTTTCCCGTCACTTGTTTTCTTTGCGTAATATGTGCGATATGACCATTGATGTTGTGCTCGTCATATTGAATGGTGATTTCTGCGTCAGCTACATAAATGGCATTATTTGCCGGATTCAAGCACACGACGGGCTTGCCCTCGGCGTTTATCACCTGTTCACAAGCCCTTTGATGGTCATGTCCGAAGAGCACCAAGTCAAACCCCGGCACCTCTCGGGCTATTTTTATAGCGGCGTTCTCCTCGTATTCGGGTGTGGTGATGCCTCCTTCCGCGCCGCAGTGGAAGAGTCCTATCACCACGTCAGCTTCCTCTTCTTCTTTCAGCACCTTCATCCAACGGCGAGCGGAGGCCTTCATTTCTTCAAAGCGTAGACCGCTCCACAAGTTCTCGCTTAGCCAGTTGGGTATGGCTGGAGTCAACAAGCCCAGTATTGCCACCTTGATGCCTTGGCGCTCCAAAATGGCATAAGGCTTCAAGTAAGGCTGGTTTGTGTGGGTGTCAATGGCATTCGCTCCCAACATGGGACAACGGGTCTCTTTGACCCAACGGTCGTAAACGGCGTGTCCCGTCTCTATATCATGGTTGCCCATGGTAGCGGCGTCATAACGCAGGTAGTTTAGCAATTGTGCGGCCACATGCGTGGATGCCGTGTCCACATAATTATAATAGTAGCATATGGGTTGGCCCTGGAGAAAGTCGCCATTATCCAATAATATCAGGCGATTGCCGTATTCTTTCCTCAGTTGGTTGACGTACGTGGATACCCTGGCCAATGAACCATCCACCGCTTTCCTGTTGATGAAGTCATAGGGGAAAAAGCGGCCATGTACATCACTGGTCTCAATGATTCTCAATTGCAAGGTTCTTTGTTGTGCCATGATGGGCGATATTAAGATGAATGCCAGCCATAGCGCGCATAATCGATTTTTCATACTGCCATGTGATATTTGTAACGCGAAATTACGAAAAATTACCGATTAGGCACGCTTTTTGCTCTTATTTTAGTGAAAATTACTAATTTAACTAGGAGGATTGCGATATGGCATTCATAGATTATTACAAGATATTGGGTGTCAGCAAGGACATACCCCAAAAAGACGTGAGGGCGGCTTATAGGAAGCGCGCCAAGATGTTTCATCCCGATTTGCACCCCAATGACCCCAAGGCCAAGGCCAAGTTCCAGGCTTTGAATGAGGCTTATGAGGTGATTTCAGACCCTGACAAACGTGCCAAGTATGACAAGTATGGTGAGCAATGGCGCAACGCCGACGCTTATGAGAAGGCGGGCGGCTTTGGCGGTTATAGCAACGAGGGTGCGGGAACAGCTGGCGGCAATCCGTTTGAGGGATTTGACTTTGGGTCTTTTGGCAAGGGCGGATTCTCCAGTTTCTTCCAAGATCTCTTTGGTGGTGGCAAGCGTGGAGGTTTCTCCAGCGGCTTCCAGGACTTTGGCGGCTCGAGTGCCCGGCACAGCACGGGCGAGATGAACGCCTCCGTGAACATTGACCTCTATACCGCGTTGTTGGGCGGAGAAGTCATCATCCAGTTGAGCGACGGCAAGAAGATAAAGCTGAAAATAAAGCCCGAGACGCAAAATGGCACAAAGGTGCGGTTGAGGGGCAAGGGATATGACCGGGGCGATGGCACTTTTGGAGATTTGATAATCACCTACAACGTGAAGTTGCCCACTAATCTGACGGCTCGGCAGCAAGAGTTGCTCCGGCAAATGCGAGACGAGAGGTAGTCAATGACTGCCCCTCGTCTTCGTTTTATTATAAAGTTATTTCATTTCCTTGGCATCTCCCAGGCAACCATTAGGCATCTGGATGTGGAGCATTTGGCAGATGGTAGGCGCGATATCCACTATGTGGGTAGGGGAGGAGGTTGCTCCATGGGGGACGTTCCATCCCATAAGCACAAAGGGAATATGCGCGTCGTAGGGGTTCCACTGGCCATGTTGCGTGCCGATATACTGGGGGGAGTTTTCAGCGTGGAAGTATTGAGGTCTTGTCACTACGGTAATTTCGCCGCTGCGCATACGATCGTAACCATTGACAATCATTTCCTTGATACGTTGGGGAATGGAGGATTCGGCAATCTTCTCATTATCCACCACGAAAAGGTATTGCTGGTCTTGCTTTAAACGCTCTACGATGACGTCTTTTACTTCCTGCATGGTGTATCCATGGGCTGCCACGATGCTGTCATTGATAAATAACTGATAGTTGTCTGCCTCGTAGACAGGAGCGCAACCAAACTTGGCCTGCAACATCTCGTTCACTTGGTCTTTAACGTTGCTGCCTTCCCAAGCCCCAGCGGGTATTTTGTGCTTTTTCAAGAAGTTGTAATTATGGGCTCCTCCATGGTCTGCGGTCAGAAAGAGCAGGTAATTGCCTTTACCTACCTTGGAATCAAGCGTATTGAGAAAATCCGCCAAGTCTTTGTCCAATGTCAAAAACGCCGCTTCGTTCTCTTTTCCACGAGTGGAATAAGCATGGGCGATAGCGTCGGTGGAAGAGATGCTTACGGTCAGCATGTCAGTGACATCGTGTTTGCCAAGCTGCTCATTCTCCAAGGCTGCCTCGGCCATCTTGAAAGTGGTGGTGATACCAAGCACGTTGGTCTTGATGTCAAAGCCAGGCTTAGTGTGGTGCTCTTTGTTGAATTGCTCTACCCATTTCGGCAACTCTTGCATATAATAGGTAGAGGACACAAACTTGCCAACGGATGTATCCCACCAGTATGCCGCGTCTGCCGCGTGGCCAGCGGGTAATGTGGCCGCCCGGTCTTTCAGGGCTATTCCGATTACTTTGCTCTTGAAGTCGTTGGCGATCTTTAACACGTCGCCAATGGTAGTGGAGCGCATGTTTCGGGGAGACATCCTGCTTTCCCATGTATCGCTGCCAACTCCTTTTACGCTGTCATCACTGCAACAATACACTATCTTGTCATTGATAGCGAAATTGTTTCCTGCTATACCATGAATGGCGGGCGTGGTTCCCGTATAGATGCTGGTATGTCCCACGGCTGTAATGGTAGGTACATAGTTAATCAGTGTATTGTCAAAAGAGTAGCCCTCATTAAGTAAACGCTTCAATCCGCCCTCTCCGTATTTATCATAATAATAGTAGAGGTAATCCCAACGCATTTGGTCTACCACCAATCCAACCACCAATTTAGGTCTTTGCACTTGGGCTTGCACGCCCATCACAACTACAGAAAGCATCGCAAGAGTTATCCATCTTGCCGCTTTCAGCCAATTTCCGTTCATATTCATAGTTAATATAATTGTTGTTCCGCGAAATTACGATAAATTTTGGGATATTGTCATGTCTGAAAGCAATATATTTGCATTGCAATAACATTTTAATCTATGGTCACTTAGTAATTAATATATCAGGTATAAATATCAGTGAGGCTAAACGTAAATTGTTCCGTTTTGCGAAATAAGTTATTTTGATGGGCAATATAACTTATTTTGGTTGCCAAAACAAGTTATTTTGATGAGCAAAATAAGTTAAATTGATGAGCAAAACAAGTTGCTTCGTTTACCCCTCACACACTTTATCTCATCGGAAAACAATTAAATAAACTAATCAAGATTATGATAAATATAAGATGGAGACATTAATATTATCTGCAGGATGGCTTAGAAAGAGAGTTTATCAAGTCGCTCCCTCAAGAGAGCGGCCTCACTCCTTCTGATGGCCAACTTTATTTCGCAAGTGTTGTCAAAGCTTTGTGAGACTACGCGAAGGTGCATCTCCTTGACCAAGCGCATGACCGCGTTCATCATGGGATAAGTGAAACTATAGCTTACAGTCTCCTCCACGGTGCGCGTCTCGACTTTTGCGTTCTCTATGGCCAAAGCCGCTGCTGTGCGATAGGCCACTATTAAACCACTGGTGCCCAATTTCACTCCACCAAAATAACGAATTACGACTACCAAAATGTCCGTCAAGCCATTGGCGTGTATTTGCCCTAAGATTGGTTTGCCGGCAGTAGATGATGGTTCCCCGTCATCGTTGGCCCGAAACTCAGATTGGTCAGGTCCTAAGACATAAGCATAGCATACGTGCCGTGCGTCATAATACTTCTTGCGATAAGCCGCTACTCGCTCCTTCACTTCCTCCAAGCTGGTGACATGGCAAGCGAAGGCGAGGAACTTACTCCGTTTCTCGGTGTAACATCCCTCGCTTATCGTGTCAGATATGGTTTTATATTCGTCTACCAAAGTTGATGCTAATAAATTTCAGTCTTCACTGAGTCGGTGGATAACCAGGCCTGAGCGCAATTTTGGCTCAAACCAAGTAGCTTTTGGAGGCATAATCTTTCCGCTGTCAGCTATATCCATGATTTGTTGCATGGTCACAGGATATAAAGCCAAGGCCATGCGCATTTCACCACTATCCACCCTGCGTTTCAATTCCTCTAGTCCTCTCAATCCCCCCACGAAGTCTATGCGTTTGTCCGAGCGTAAGTCTTTGATACCTAGTATCTCATCGAGAATCAATCGACTGGAGATGTCTACATCCAACACGCCAATAGGATCGGTGTCATCATAGGTGCCGTCCTTGGCCAGAAGTGAATACCATTGCCCATCAAGGTAAAGAGAGAACTCATGTAACTGTGTTGGTTTATAAGCGTCCACGCCCTTGCGGGTTACTTCAAAGTTTTTGCCGAGCGCAGCCAGGAATTGCTCAGGAGAAAGTCCATTCAAGTCTTTTACCACACGATTGTAGTCCAATATGGTAAGCTGACTAGCGGGAAAACAAACGGCCATAAAGTAGTTGTATTCCTCGTCTCCCCTATGGTTGGGATTCTGCTTGGCCTTTTCCGCTCCTACCAAGGCAGCGGCTGCGGAGCGATGGTGTCCATCCGCTATATAAAGACTAGGCATTTTGGCAAACTCCTTGGTGATGGTGTCAATGTCTTGCGGATTGGAAATCACCCAAAATTGGTGACGGAAACCATCTATGGGAGCGATGAAATCATATTCCGGCTCCGTGCAGGCATAGCGCATGATAAGCAGTGCGAGTACGGAATTGTCTGGATATGCAAAGAACACGGGTTCGATATTCGCGTCGCACACGCGAACATGCTTCATTCTGTCTTCCTCCTTGTCACGCCGGGTTAATTCATGTTTTTTAATATTTCCCTTCAGGTAATCATCCACATAAGCCCCTACTACCAAACCATATTGTGTCTTGTCATTCATGGTTTGTGCGTAGATGTAATAATGCTCGTCCGTGTCTTGCACCAGCCATCCGTTCTCCTGGAACTTACGGAATTGCTCTGCTGCGCTAGCGTATACCCTGGGGTCATATTCCGAAGTGCCTGGCTCAAAATTGATTTCCGGCTTTATAATATGGTAAAGACTGCGCTCGTTATTGCCAGCCTCTGCCCTAGCCTCTTCACTGTTGAGCACGTCATAAGGCCTGCATTCCACCTGCTCCACAATGTCTTTCGGAGGTCGAATGCCCTTGAATGGTTTGATTGTTGCCATGCGTATATTTAATCAAGAAATAAAAATGCCCACAGATGGCATGTCACAGTCATCTGCGGGCAACATATACTTAGATTACTTGTTTACTTGGAATTTAGTGCAACCATCCTTGAAGAAGGCGTTGATTTGCTTTGCGGCGGCAATACCAGCGTTGATATTGGCTTCCGCAGTTTGTGCGCCCATCTTCTTGGGAGTAGAGAAATAGCGACCCTCAAACTTTGAGAAGTCCGCGTCAGCGTCTGGCTTGATATCGGTGACAAACTTCAAGTCCTCACGTTCTGCCATCAACTTCAATAGCTCTGGTTCGTTGATGACCTCTTTACGGGCAGTGTTCACCAAGATGCCACCCTTCTTCATTTGGTTAACCATAGCGTAATTGATGCTCTGTCTGGTTTCTGGAGTAGCGGGGATATGTAGAGACACCACGTCGCATGTCTTGAACAGATCGTCACCACAACTTACCGCATGCACGCCGCTTTGCTCAATCACCTCTGCGGGACAGAAAGCGTCATAAGCATAGACCTCCATGCCGAAGCCCTTGGCTATGCGAGCCACGTTGCGTCCCACGTTACCAAAAGCGAGGATGCCCAATTTCTTGCCCATCAGTTCAGTACCCGACTTGCCATTATAGAAATTGCGTACCGCATAGACCAATAACCCAAAAACCAACTCTGCCACGGCGTTGGCATTTTGGCCAGGTGTGTTTTCTACCACTACGCCATGGGCAGTGGCGGCCGTCAAGTCCACGTTGTCATAACCAGCGCCAGCCCTCACGACTATTTTCAAGTTCTTTGCCGCGTCTAACACCTCATTGTCAACCTTGTCAGAACGGATAATCAAGGCATCAGCGTCTTTTACGGCATCCAGTAGTTGGGTCTTCTCGGTGTATTTCTCTAACAGGCAAAGTTCATTACCACCTGCTTCCACTTCCTGCTTGATACCTTCCACCGCAGCGGCGGCAAAAGGTTTCTCTGTTGCTACTAATACTTTCATAACTAACGATTTTCTTTACTGATGTTTGAAACAATAGAGGGCGGAAACAGCCTCCGCCCTTTCACTTGTGTCGCTGTCACGGATTAGTGAGCAGCCTCGAAGTCCTTCATGGCCTGCGCAAGGGCATTTACTCCTTCCAAGGTCATGGCGTTATAGCAGCTGGCACGGAATCCACCTACGGAGCGGTGTCCTTTGATGCCCACCATGCCACGTTCTGTGGCAAAGTCAAGGAAAGGCTTCTCCAACTCTTTATACTCATCGCTCATCACAAAACAGATATTCATCAACGAGCGGCTGCTTTCCTGGGCGGTACCACGGAACATCTTGTTGCGGTCTATTTCCGTATAGAGTACCTCGGCACGTTCATGCGCACGCTTGTCAGCGGCTTCCACTCCACCATTCTTCTTCAACCAGCGAAGGTTTTCCAACATGGAGTAGATGGGAACAACTGGTGGTGTATTGAACATGGAGCCTTTCTCTACATGTGTGCGATAGTCAATCATCGTGGGCAATTCCCTAGCCTTGCCCAATGCGTCATTCTTTATGATAATCACCGTTACGCCAGCCATGGCCAAATTCTTTTGAGCACCAGCGTAAATAGCGTCATACTTTGAAACATCCACAGGGCGACTCATGATGTCAGAAGACATATCCGCTACCAGGGGCACGGGGACATCAAAGTCTTTGCGATACTCAGTTCCGAAGATAGTATTATTGGAAGTGACATGCAGGTAGTCTGCGTCGGCGGGCACTTCAAAGTCTGTGGGATAGAAAGTGTAGTTGGCATCAGCTGAGGAAGCTACTTCCACTACCTCGCCAAAAAACTTAGCCTCTTTCATGGCCTTCTTTGCCCAAGTGCCGGAATTGACATAGGCAGCTTTCTTCTTCAATAAGTTAGCGGGTATCTGCATGAATTGCAAGGAGGCGCCACCGCCTAGGAATATCACGGAGTATCCCTCAGGGATGTCCATAAGTTCCTTGATAAGAGCCACGCTCTCATCAACTACTGGCTGGAAGTCTTTCGCACGATGGCTTATTTCCATCAATGACAACCCTGAACCATTGAAATCCAAGATTTGCTTGGCGGTGTTCTCTATCACTTCGCGGGGAAGCATAGATGGACCTGCGTTAAAATTATACTTCTTCATCTGTGTCTATTTAGTTTTTGTTTTATATTTACGCTTTTTTATATCACGCCTGCGAAGTTACTATTTTTATTTGACATTGCCAAACTTTTTATCAATAAATATATAAATGCAGGGTGTTTTCTTTCAGATTGGCATGTTTCTGGCTAAACTATCTTACTTCTTCCAAAATGGTCTTAATGCCTTTTATTTTCTCCCCAGCGGCTTGCCTTAACACATGTGCCACCTTTTGCTTCACTACGGCTACATAGGTATATCGTTCCTTTACGTCTATATGCCCTATGTCTGAGGCTTGCAAGCCACCTTTCTTGCATAGAAATCCCACAATATCACCTTTACTTAACTTGTCTTTCTTGCCTTTCCCTATATAGAGTGTAGCCATGCGCGGCTGTGCTGGAGCGGGAACATCATCAGGCATTGCGTATTCTTCCACTTTTCCGTTCACGTATTCCGGCACATCTTCGCCTGGTGCTAACAAGAAGAAAGCGTTTCCCTTGGCATCCCAACGTGCTGTGCGACCTACACGGTGGATATAACCTTCTTCACTCTCTGGCAAATGATAATGGATGATGCTGTCTATATTAGGGATATCCAGACCACGCGAAGCCAGGTCTGTGCTCACCAAGACGTTCGCGCTGCCATTAGAAAAACGATAGAGAGCATCCTCTCTCTCTTTTTGCTCCATGCCGCCATGGAAGCTACTTACCACGAATCCTTGTTCTCTCAGGTAGTTGGCTACTCGCTCCACAGCGTCACGATAGTTAAGAAATACCACGCTACTCCCCTCCCCCAAATGACAAAGTAAATGCCTAAGAGCACCTAACTTGTCTTTTTCTGTGCTATATACCTTATATATATGTACGCGCGAGGAGACTTGTTCTTCTTTGTTTTGGAAGTCTACTGCTACCACGCTATGCATATTGACGAAACGGGGTATTTCCTCGGCATCAGTAGCGGAGAGCAGAAATCGCCGTTTAACGCCCTTCAGCTTATCTATCAAGTGTCGCATTTCGTCATGAAATCCCATGGCCAGGCACTTGTCAAACTCGTCTATAATCAATAGCCTCACGTTGTATGGCGAAAGATTCCCTTTATCCAGGTGATCGTTTAATCTTCCTGGAGTGCCAAAAACCACTTGTGGTTTTACTTGTTTGATGAGTTTATGTTCCTCCATGGCTGGTCTGCCGCCATAACATGCCATACTTCTGAGTCCTGTTCCCATCTCTTTTAGCACTGATGCGGATTGGGAGGCAAGTTCCCTTCCTGGGGTAATGACTATCATTTGCAATGCGTCCAGGTTCTTGTCAAGTAATTGAGATGATGGCAGCAAATAGGCCAAGGTTTTTCCCGAGCCTGTTGGTGAGAGAATCACAACGTCTTTATCTCCATGCAAAATCGCTTTCACCGCGGCATTCTGCATCTCGTTGAGTTTGATGCCAAGCTTTTCGGTAATTGCCTGAATATCTTTCATCTGTCTAATGCTTGTTATTGGTTTGCTTTTTAATGATCTTCTCCATCTCGTCAAATTCCGCCCCCATATTGAGATTTAGGTAGATTGTATAGAGCGGGAAAGCCCATCGTTGTTGGTCATTGGGCACCATGGCACGATATCGTTCCATGTAGGGCAAAGCTTTTTGGTAATAACTCTGGATAGACTTTTTCATTTTGTTGCTCACTTGTGTTTTCTTGTCCAACTTGATAGCCTTGTAATAATATGCAAGCCCCGCATTGAGATATGGCCCTGGAACAGAGTCGGTCATGGCGATAATTTGATTGCATAGTTTGATGCATTCGTCATATTGTTCCTTGTTTAATAGCAGGGTTGTCTTCGTGAACATGAACAACGTATTGGTAGAGTCCGTTTCCAAAGCTTGTTCCGTTACGTACATTGCTTTATCCACTTCATTGTTTATTGTGTAAAACTCAATTAGCCTTGGGTAAAAGAACGGGAATTTTGGATCCACTTGGAATCCTTCCAACAAAGCCCGTTCATATCGAGCTGTGTCGTTCTCCAACTTGTAGGTTTCCGCTAAGTATTGCAGCATATAGTTGTAGTGGGCGGTATCCTTCAATGCTTCATAGGAGTGATGGAGCGTGGCCTTGGGGTCTTGCATTTTGTATCCGCAATATACACTCCAGTATGCTGCCTCAGGCAAATTAGGGTCTGTCTCTTGATAGTTCTTTGACTTAAAGAGAGGCTGGCGTGCGCAATCAATATAGATGTCCAAAAAACGGTAAGCCTCTGCGTATCGTTGCTTGCCAATCATCCAGAGACCGCCACTTAACAGATTGGGACGTATCATGTGCAAGTACTCTGAGTGGTCATTTCTGTATTTCAACCTTACACGCCCTTTCTTATCGGGTTCCATCTCTACGGAGTCAAGTCCCTCGGCTACCTCAAACAGTTTTTTCGCCAAGTTGAAAAGCGAGGCGGTATCGTAAGCTTGTTTCAGGTATAGTTTCTCATTACCCTGTTCATATTGCTTCACCACTATATCATAGAGTAAACTCCATATTTTCAAGTTATTTTTGTTAACGGAGTCTTTTAATAGCGTCTCCAAGCTCTGTTGAGCTTGTGGCAGGTTATTCCCTGCCTTTAACTGGTCTTTAGCGGCGTTGATTTCCTTCTTTTGGCACCATGCTTCTCCCAACCAGCAAACGCAACAAGCTATTAGCATCAAAGTTCTTAATGTCTTCATCTCATCGATTCCTCCAATTCTTTCTTTCGTGGATCATCTAACACATTATATACATGTAACAACAGCTTGGGCCAATCCACGGTTTTGTGGTTTGGATCCAGCGACCTGACCTTCTCGAGGGAGGCCAAAGCCTGTTGATAAGCATTCTTGATGCTGTCTGCTAAAGCGGGAGTTAATTTTTCGTGTTTAGCCTCGATACTGTCATGCAGTACCACGGCTTTACTCACTTCGCACACACCTATATTATATATGGCTTCCACAAAAGTGGAGTCCAAACTCACGGCGTGCTTAAAGCTGGCTATGGCTTTTTCCCAATTGCCCTCCTTCATGCACACCTCGCCGTTTAATGCCCAATTCCATTTACTGTCAGGATACTTACGTATCTCGTCGTGTATGTATTGCTTCAATTCGGTCTCCTTTCCTGGAGCCGTGAAATATTCCATCAATAGTTTATTGAAAATGGGGTTGGGTCTGTCGTGGTCATGCAAGTCAAGTAACGCTACGATATATCGGGTAGAGTCTTGGGGTGTTTCCATGAGGTGGGCCATGGCTTGAATCTTGACTTCTGCCGCTTGCTTGGCGGTACGATTTTCTTTTAGCGCCATGTCCGCATAATGGTCGGCCGTATGATAATTGCCTTTTCGTAAAGCCTCTTGTGCGGTTTCCAACGCTTCATTGGCATTATGGGGCACCAGTGGTTGCTGGGCCTGTACACTTATGGAAACCACCAGGATAACGAAAAGCATTATTCGAGTTCTCATGCTTGCCCCCCTTATTTAGCGTATTGATAATAATACCAATAGGTGTTGCCGTAAGTATCCCTGAGAGCGTTGGCCCTCATCACGGAATCCGCAAAACTTTTAGCCAGGGCTTGGTAGTCTTGAAAATCCGCGTCCATTACGTTGTCGTGATAGACCACAGATGGATTGCCTCGCATGTGGGTATAGAGTACCAATGCCTCACGGAAGTGCTTGGGCACGTAGGCACTGTCTAGCTGATAGCATTTCCTTATCCTTTTGGCAAAGCCGTCAATGTCTTTGTCAAGCAAGAATTTGGTTAACATATAATCTATCGTATGCCGCTTACGATTATCCTTCCACATCACTGTCCTCACGCTTGTTCCATTGGCTTGCATGGCTGCGCTTCTTCCTTCCAAAGGATATGTGAATAGCCTTTCACCTAGTTTGTCGGTTTTTTCCAGACAGGCGATGCGCAACATGGTTAGAGAAGAATCTGTGTCCAATGAGCGTCTGCCGACACGAAGTGCTGACCTGTAGTCACCTTTTATCATAAGTGACTCCATGCGCATTCTATAGTGGAAGACATCCTGGTGGTTGCAAATGAGCATGACCATCACAAACATTAACAGTATCTGCCCCAGGTTAATCCATACAACAGGGGAATGGAAAACGTCTTCTTTGCCGACCTTGAAGAGTTCGCCGTATTTTTTGGCGAATATCACGAGCAAGATATATACACCTAGCGAAAGTGGCAATATCCACGCCCATGAACCATATGAGACCTCTTGGTTCATAGGTTCATTGGGGCTTGTGATAAAGGCCAGCAATAAGAACGAGGGGAAATACACTAATGCGTGTGTATAGTCTTTTAGCTTGGTAAGTGCGTAGACGCCCCATGCCAAGAGACTTAAAATGAGTGTTAACAACACGGCACCAACATCACGCTGATAGCTCGTTACGCCATCAGAGAGTATATGCTGCGCCATAGCCAATACATCGGCTTGGTAGAAACGCAAATACACATACGTGAACGCTATGAAGAGAATAGCACAGGCCACCCTTGTGATGGCCGTGCTATCTTGGTGTCGAGTCATTTATCGTCAGTCTTTTCTTAAAACCAATGCGGTACGGGCTGGCAAATACAGCTTTAGCCATTCCTTATGGTCGTCTACGTACAAAGGATCATAGTTGGTGAGATGGGTCATCGTGTCGTCATTGAACCCATTGCCGCCGAAATCCTTGTTGTCACTATCCAATACCACATGATAACTGCCCGTGGGTACAAGGAAGCCATAGTCGGTGAAGCTTCTCGTGGGCGAGAAATTGAAAACGAAGAGCAACTCACCCCGCATAAATGCCAACACTTGATCGCCGTCATTGTGCCATATCTCTTGCACGGGGGTAAGATTGAAGTTCTTCTCGCTCTTGATTACCTTCAGCATTTCCTTGTCGAAGTCGCCCAGGTAGTGGTAGCAAAGCTCCTTGTTGTCAACCAGGTTCCATTGCCTGCGGGCATATTTATAACTCCATCCATTGCCTTCGCGGGGGAAATCTATCCACTCTGGGTGTCCAAACTCATTGCCCATGAAGTTGAGGTAACCGCCATTGATGGCCGCTGCCGTCACGAGCCTTATCATCTTGTGAAGCGCGATGCCGCGGTGTACCAAGTCGTTTTCGTCTCCTTTCCTGAAGTGCCAATACATGTCAGCGTCTATCAAGCGGAAGATGATGGTCTTGTCTCCCACCAACGCTTGGTCATGGCTTTCGCAATAAGAGATGGTTTTCTCGTCGCTGCGGCGGTTTTTCACTTCCCAGAATATGCTGCTGGGCTTCCAGTTCTCGTCGCTCACCTCCTTGATGGTCTTTATCCAATAATCGGGGATGTTCATGGCCATCCTGTAGTTGAAGCCATAACCACCATCCTCAAACTTGGCGGCCAATCCAGGCATGCCGCTCACTTCCTCCGCGATGGTGATGGCGTTCTTGTTCACTTCATGTATCAGGCAGTTGGCCAATGTCAGGTAACAGATGGCGTTATCGTCTTGATGCCCATTGAAATAGTCTCCGTAGTTGCAGAACGCCTCGCCCAGTCCGTGGCTGTAGTAAAGCATGGATGTGACACCGTCAAAACGGAAGCCATCGAAGTGGAACTCCTGTAGCCAATACTTGCAGTTGCTCAACAAGAAATGGATGACTTCATCCTTGCCATAGTCAAAGCACAGGCTGTCCCACGCGGGGTGCTCGTGCCTGTCTCCTGGGTAGAAATACTGGTTGGGGTCACCTGCCAAGTTGCCCAAACCCTCCACTTCGTTCTTCACGGCGTGGGAATGTACGATGTCCATGATGACGGCAATGCCTTTTTGATGGGCAGTGTCTATCAGTTCTTTCAGTTCCTCGGGCGTGCCAAAACGGCTGCTTGCCGCGAAGAAGCTGCTGACGTGATAGCCGAAAGAGCCATAATAGGGATGTTCCTGTATGGCCATGATTTGTATGCAGTTGTATCCGTCCTCTATCACGCGGGGCAAGACGTTTTCCTGGAAGTCCTTATACGTGCCCACCTTCTCCGCGTCTTCCGCCATGCCGATGTGGCATTCATAGATAAGCAGCGGATTTACCTTGGGTTTGAAGGTCTTTTTTTTCCACACGTAAGGCTCTGGGTTCCATACTTGCGCGGAGAATATCTTGGTATTGTCATCTTGTACTACTCGTTGTGCCCAGGCGGGAATGCGTTCGCCTTCCCCACCCTGCCAGTGTACCTTCATCTTGTATAGGTCACCATGCTTCATGGCTTTCTCCGAGAGCTTCAACTCCCAGTTGCCAGTTCCCTCGATGCGTTTCGCACGGTAACGCTCGGTTTCCTGCCAGCCGTTGAAGTCTCCTATCAAGTAAATGTCCGTGGCATTGGGCGCCCACTCCCGGAATACCCAACCACGCGACAACTTGTGCAATCCATAGTAGTTGTGGCCATTCGCAAAGTCGGTCAGCGATGTCTTGCCGCCATTGGTGAGTTGGCTCAATTTCCACAGTGCATGGTCGTGCCTGCCCTTGATGGCTTCCTCGTAGGGTTCCAGATAGGGGTCGTTCTTCACCAGTCCAATGTGCTGTGGTGCCACATTGGCCTTTGCCCTGTGTGTGGCTGGCGTTTTCTTTTTAGTAGTCATAGGTCTTTATGATTAAAAGGTTATTTCTTACACGATGGCCTTGAAGATGGCCTTGCGTATGCTTCCCTTGCCAATGCAGGGCTGGTGACCGTCTTGTGGCCAGAAGATGGCAAACTCCCCAGGCTTGCAATAGATAATGGAGCGGGGCTTCACCCCACGATATTTGGTCACGTCTTTCTCTTCGTTGTATTCCGCTTCGGGTAAGTCCGCCAAGGGGATATATCCGTAACCTTCCACGGTGTCTAGCGGTATCTGTATATCCAACATCTTGCGGTGGGTCTCAAAGACGGCTTCCTCCTCGGTCTTGCCCTCTGCGGTGGTGATGTTGACAAAAAGTTCCTTGTCCTTGATGTAATGCTTTCCGGGCTCCAAGGTCATGAGGTCGTTCTCCCTGATGAATTTCACCACGTCCGCGAAGAGCGGGTGGAGGGAGACGTACTTCTCCAGGTTCTCTAATCTGTCTGTTACCATAGCTTATAGTGTTTAAAGGTTGCTAGTCCTCAAATCTTCTGCCGTTCTCGTAATATCCCGTCACGACGACCTTACCGTTGCGGTCTTTCTCCACGAATTTCCCGTCACGGCGATCCTGGCGGTATGTTCCTTCAAAACGCTTGCCGTCTTTGTCCTCTTCTATGGCAGGTCCATTGCGCATGCCGTCCTTATAGGTGCCGCGGAACCTGCGCCCGTCGGCGTAGTGGATGATGACTTCCCCTTCCACCTTGCCTCGCTTGAACGAGCCTTCGTATACATCACCGTTCTTTTTGGTCAGTTTCCCGACACCGTCCTGCAGGTCATTCTTCCATTCTCCCACGTATTGGTCTCCGTTGGCCCACGTGATATTACCTTGTCCGTGCTTGGCTCCTTCCATGAAGTTACCCACGTATTTGTCGCCATTGGCATATTTGAAGATGCCGAGCCCCGTGCGGTCTCCGTTCACGTAATCGCCTTCATAGACGTCGCCGGTTTTGAATTTGTAAATACCTTTGCCGTGCTGGATGTCGTCTTTCCATTCGCCGCGATACATGTCGCCATCCGCGTAGAAAAAAGTGCCTTTTCCGCTGCGTTGGTTTTGCGACCACTCCCCGTCATAGGTAGTGCCGTCTCCCCAGTCGAAGAAGCCTTGGCCTTCCTTCATGTCGTTCTTCCATTGGCCTTTGTAGTAAGCTCCATTGGCGTAAGTATATGTGCCCTTGCCTTGTCGCTTGTCTTGATACCAGTCGCCGTCGTACTTGTCACCATTATAATAATACATCACGCCGTGACCTTGTTGGTAGTCGCGGAACCATAGGCCAACATACTTGTTGTTGTTCATGAAATAGAACGTTCCCTTGCCGTGCTGTTGGTCCTGAAACCATTGGCCTTCATACTTCTCTCCATCAGAGAAGGAGTAGACTCCATAGCCTTGGCGTCGTCCTTTCACGTATTCTCCCTCGTAGACGTCACCGTTCTTGTATCTCGCGCGGCCTTTCCCTTGGGGCTTTCCGCCAGACATTTCTCCTTGGTATTCGCCGCCATCCTTTGTGACGCATGAGCCCAAAGTCACCTTTTGGCTCATAGCGGTGAGCGGCAAGGCCAACATGGCCAGCAGCAATATTTTTATTCGCAAACTCATAGCTTTCGTAATTCAACTTTCAAAATTAGCAATATTTCGGCACTCCACAAAATCCATTAGCATTATTTAATGCTTATAGTCATGTGAAAAACATTGCTTTTCAACCGTTTTTGCGAGGTGTCAGCACGTAGTTGGTCACTAAAACCGTAGAGATAAGCTCGCCATTTTGGTCCGTGATATCTATGTGCCACTCGTGCAAAGTCCTGCCTTTATGCTTCAGGCGAGCGAAGGCGGTCACGGTTCCGCCAAAGGCAACCGCTTTCACGTGATGGCCGCTTACGCTGATGCCCACGCATATTTTGCCGGGGCAGAGTGCCAGCGAGGCCACCCCCGCCAAGTTTTCCGCCAAGGCCAATGTGGCTCCCCCGCTCAGGAAGCCAAACGGTTGCTTGTTGCGGTCGTCTACTTTCATGCGGGCCATGGCGGTGTCTGGCTCGGGCGTGGAAATAAACTCCATGCCCAAGGTGCGTGACAATCCTTCTTGGCCTAATATCCATTTGTTTTGTTTCTCCAGGTTCATATCTAGATGTGGTTATGTTTGTATATCGCTTAAGTCATGCGGTTGGCCGACTATATGGGCTTGCCTCGCCGGTCAATGATAATGCAAAGATACAAAATTCCGCTCAATCTTCGCAATATTCACGGAAAAATCGCCCCAACCTGGGGTAGCGGGGGACATTTAACAGCGTAACGCCCCCATCGAGGCGAATCGCTATTTCACGGATGACAGATTGGCTTCAAGAACGCAGTACTACTGCTATGGGATATCAGTAGTACTGAAATCGAAAAGCAGTAATACTGAAATCCAATATCAGTAGTACTGCGTTTTTTTGCCCATGAAGCCATCTCTACGAGGGTGGCGCACGTACCGTGCTTCATGTGCGGGCTGGCGCGGAATGAGGCGGTATTGGGGCTCCGTGGGCAAGCAGTTTGCGACCCCTTGGCAAAACAAGTTATTTTGCTTTTCAATTTAACTTGTTTTCATTGGCAATTTAACTTGTTTTGCTCATCGATTTAACTTGTTTTGCTTTTCAATTCAAGTTGTTTTGGATTTGTAGATTTTTAATGGGGAGAGCTGGGAAAGTAGAGCGATTTTACGTGGAGGCACAAAAAAAGCGGAGACTTTCACAAGCCACCGCTCCAAACTTCAATAGGTATTAGCTTTCTTTAAGGTAAAAAGATTGTGTTCAGGATAACGATGCAAATATAAGGAGTTTTTATCTTTATACCAAATTTTTTGCCCTCTTTTTACGAAAAAACACCGATTTTTTCCTATTTTCGCGCTGTAGACCGCTAATTTTTGCCATAAAATGAGAAAATCTGTACTTAAAACACTCCTTTTCACGATAGTGATATTGCTGTTGGTCTTGGCGGGCGGCAGCTTCTATATGCTAGACTATGCCCTCGGGGCACAACGGCTGCCCTACTCCACTTACTACTCCCAACTTTATGAGCAAGAGCCTGGCATCGAGGAATGGGTAGACAGCCTTAAGCGGACAGGCACGCTGAGGGACACGTTCGTAGTGCTGAGTGACGGGGAACGTTCCCACGCGCTCTACGCGAGGAATTCCGCCGCCAAGGGAAAGACGGCCATCCTGGTGCATGGCTATAAAGACGCGGCGGTGAAGATGTTGCCCTACGCCAAGCTTTACCATGACGTGGGCATGAATTTCGTTTTGCCCGACTTGCACGGGCATGGTCTCTCGGACGGCGATGACATACAAATGGGGTGGAAAGACCGGATCGCCATCGAGGAATGGATGCGTATAGCCACCAAGGCGTTTACCCATCCGGGCGACACCACACGCCTCTACCTGCACGGCATCTCTATGGGAGCGGCCACGGTGATGAACGTGGCGGGAGACAATCCTGCCCACTTGGTGGCCGCGGTGGAAGACAGCGGCTACACCAGCGCATGGGATGAGTTCGAGAAAGAACTGCGGGGAAGGTTCTCCCTGCCTGCCTTTCCGCTATTATATGTCACCTCCTGGCTGTGCGAAGCCAAGTATGGCTGGAATTTCCGTGAGGCTTCTCCCCTGGAGCAGATGGCCAAGGCGCGCTGTCCCATGCTCTTCATCCATGGCGATGCTGACGACTTCGTGCCCACCGAGATGGTCTACCCGCTCTATGAGGCCAAGCAAGGAGAGAAAGAGCTATGGGTGACCAAGGGGAGTGAACACGTGCGCTCCTTGCACGACCATCCTAGTGCCTACCGAAAGAAGGTGATGGATTTCTTGCGAAAACACGAATGAGAGACGCTTCTTCCTCACTTGGGGGACTTGTGTAAACGTACACAATGTTAAAAGTTGATGAATCGGGAAAAATTTTCGGTGAAACGCTTGGAGTCAATCCATATTATTCGTAACTTTAGGCACATAAAAGAAGTCCCCCATAGAGGGACGTCACTCTGAAATAACAATAGCCAGCCTTAGAGGTAGTGGCATCTGGCCATGAAGAGCCAGGGTAATCAAAAAACAAAGGCGGGAGAAAATCACTTCTCCCGCCTATTTTTAGTATCATTCCGTGGCCGTGTTGGCTTCTTGCCTCATCACGTCTTCCATGATGCAACGGTCTATTTCGTTGACACCATTCAAGCTCAACGTCCGCTGGTCTGACTCAAAGTTCTCCAGCAAGCCGTTGATATCGCCTTCGGACTGCTTGATATACTCCGCGAACAAGCGTTTGGCCTCTTGCCAATCATCCATTATCCAGGCGCAATAACCCGCGTTGAGCGCGTCGTCGGGGATGGTTTTCTTGTTGTCCATCAATTGGCGATAGAGCGACAGGGCTTTCTCGGGCTGCTGGCGGGAGAGATGCAGCCACGCTTGCAGCCGCATGACATCGGGGTTTTCGGGCAACTCCAATGAGAGTTTGTATACATAGTTGGCCGCGTCCTCTTCTTGTCCGTTCTTCATCAAGGCGACCGCCATGTCAGATATGGCCCGTTTGTTTTCGGGTCTTAACTGGTAAACATGTTGATAAACCTTGACCGCCTCGTCCCATTTCTCGTCAGCGCTCAAGAAAGAGCCTAATATCCGCAAGGCCTGCACGTTGTCTTTATCAAGGTCTAAGGCCGCGTATATTTGTTGGTAACACATTTCGGCGGCTTGCTCAATGTCATCACAATAGTAGGCGTACACTTGTTCCAGCAAGTCACCCTTCTCTTGCGCTTGCCGCAATGCCATATCCGCTTTTTCCCTTTCCTTGTCGGGGTCGAGATCCTCATCCCATAGATACATATAATATGTGGCCAACATCAAGTGGTACTCTACGGTGTTAATGCCGTCTATGCCCAAAGCCACCCTACGGAAATCCCGGTATCGCTTCTGCGCGAATAGGAACATGGCTATATCGTACTTCTCTTCTATATATTGGTCGTTGTCTGTGCCATCGAAGAAAAGCGTGGGATAATCCATGCGCAACTCGTCAAAAGGTGTAACAAAGTGTTTGGCCACAGGACATACACGGGAAAAACGGAAGAGGTCTTGCAGATAGAGCAGGCGGACATGGGCGGGCGAGTTGTCCGCGTTTCCTGTCATCATCGTGGGTATTTGCCCTTTCAATGCTTGCGTGCGCATTTCCTCGGGCAGGAAGCCGAGAAATGAAGAGGCCATGGATACGAGCGTATAGCAATCGCTGTCACACAGGTTGGCTTCTTGCGAGAGAACGTCCATGAGATTCATTGTTTCCAATGACTTGACTTCTCTGCTAATCATGGGATGCTCCTTGTAGAACGGCATAAACCAATTCACGAGCTTGGTGAAGAACGCGTTGCGCTTCAACTTGGAGAAACTGCCGTAATAGATATCCGTTCCCGTTTCCTTCATCTTCTGTATCATCTCCATGCACTCCTCTATTTCCTTCATCTTAATCTCTTCATCTAGCGGATGCAAGATTTCCTCGGTTTTGTCGCGAGGTTTCTCCTTGATGCCGTTGGGCGTGAAGTCATAGGGGGTGTTCTTCAATATCTTCGGGAAGATATGGCTCTCCAGTTTCTGGGTGTCTTTCTCCGTGTCGAGACACAGCAGGTACTGTTTTTGGAGTTCCAGAAGGTCATTCCTCACTTCTGTTTGCGCGAGAAGTTCATCACATAGCGCGTCATATCGTGTAGAAGCTATATAGTGGTAAGCGGGCAAAGTGAACGCCCATCCCACGAAAGCCCTTTGCCTCAGTCCCTCATTGTTGGCGGTTTGGTAAATCTTTCCCAGTAACCAAGCCTTGTTGGAATCAAACTGTCGCATTACGTTAAGGGTGATGGCGCTTACCATTACTTGCGCGTCTATCATGTCGCAAGAGCTGGAAAGCAGGAAATCCAGGAATTCCTGTGCCTCATGGGCCGTCCAGTGATAACTCGTAAGCAAATAACTGAATATCAGTTCTACTTCCGCGAAGTGTCGTTCATGCAGACTTTGCGGGTGATCGTGCTGAAGGGTGTCTTGCGGCGTAAGCGTGGTATGCTCCACAATATAATGTTCTTCTACCTGCCGGATATAATCCAGGGTGATAGAACCATAGGAGCGCTTCTTGACCAAGTCCCGTGCCTCCTTGAAGCCAGGCGTGCCGCAGGCTTGGTCTATATAACAGTCAGACAACAAGGAAAACGCTCTCTGCCTCAGTTGCTCGTATATCATCTCCCGCTGCTCGTCCTTGATACCGCGCATGCGGAAATCAAGTAGCCGTTGATGATCTACCTTCAAGCTTTCCAGTTGTTCTTTCAGCGTATTGCTCATGATGTCCTTGAAGCGGGCGATAGCTTCAAGGATGGATTCTATTGAGGGTTTCAAGTCTGTTGATGTCATTTTATTTCCTCCTTTGGTCTGGTGTCACTCTTGTTTTGCCTTGATAATGTCAGCGGTCTTGGGAGGCTGTGCCTTGGGGTACTTAAGGGATGGTAGTGATTGAATGACACGGTCGTCCACTTGGCAATACTTCTTGATGATGTCCGCGTAATGGCGCACTCCGTTTTTGTTGATGCTGTCACATGCCCGGTTATATGCTTTAAGCAGCTTCTCCAGTTGTTCTCTTCTGTTTTTTTCCTCCATGGCTTTCGTCCGGAAAGCGAATACACCCCAGGTAACGCCCATCTTCCGGCTATCCGCCAGCACAGGGTTCTTGGCTGGGGCTTGCGCGGTGCCTATACGTGCCGCCGTAGCTTGTGGCTCTGTGAAGAAAGCGGCATCCAAGAGGTTGTTGTGTATCATGTCGAGCCTTACTTTCACGCTATTAATCTGCACTCTATAGACTTCCTCTTTGGGTTTGGCGCTATCTATCGCCATGGCTGCCAGCCGGTCAGTGGCCGATAAACGGGTAATGGCTATTATTTTATCTGATAGTTGAGCCACGGTTCTTACTCGCGCCCTGTGGTTCGCTACCAGCTGCCAATAGGTATTAGTGGCTATTTCGTAGTTGAGAGGAGTTCCTTTTTTCGCTAAGCGCTCACCTCTTACCAAGTCGGTGATGGCTCCTTCCACAGCCCCTCCTGTCAAAGCGGTGTCACAATCCATTTGCGCGTAATACATGGGTAACCTGACATCAACGCCTAAACTATCGAAATAGCCTTTTTCCTTGGCGTAAAACAAGGGCAGGCAATCCATGGTGGGCATGACGGCAATCTTGAAGGCCGCACGATATATACTGTCTTTCCTGGCCTTTTCCATCTTGCTCATGCGTTTCATCTCGTCTTCCGACTTGCCGCAGGCGACCAAAAACAGCGTGGCCAGGAAAAAAAACGCTAAAATCTTTCTCATTTTCCCGTCTCGTATTCAGTCTTGTCCTCAATGCCTGCCAGTTGGAAAGCTTCTTGTCTTTCTACGCATGTGCCACACTTTCCGCAGTGCTTCTCCCCACCTTTATAGCAACTCCATGTCTGAGAGTAGTCTATACCAAGACGCTTGCCTATGGCGCATATCTCCGTTTTGGACAGATGCGTGTAGG
>FR882139.1:32112-117392 GCA_000435635.1 Prevotella sp. CAG:1320
GATGCGTGTAGGGAGCCACAACGTTCACGTCTATATAGGTACCCGCCATAGCCGCTTGGTTAATGGCTTCGATGAATTCGGGACGGCAATCCGGATAGATTGAGTGGTCTCCCGCATGGTTTGCGATAAGTACTTTCTTTAATCCTTTGCTCTCCGCCATGCCCACGGCAATACTTAACATGATTCCGTTGCGAAAGGGTACGACGGTGGATTTCATGTTCTCTGCCGTGTAATGCCCTTCGGGTATAGCCTCGGCACCATCTAATAGACTGCTCTTGAAATATTGATGCATAAAGTCTAAGGGAATAATGATATGGGGGATGCCCAATCTTTCGCAATGATACTGAGCGAAAGGTATCTCTCGGGCGTTATGGTTGCTGCCATAATCGAAGCTAACGCCTAAGGCGATTTCCGCTTGTTTCTCGTAGAGCAAAGTAACACTATCCACTCCTCCGCTTACGATAATCAATGAATCTTTCATATTTCTTTTGCCTTAATCTGATATTATATATATGTAATGAGAAACGTTTGCGTGGTAGGTTTTTTAACCGAACAAGGCGCGAAGAGCTTCCTCCACTTTCCTTACGCCACATATCTCAATGTGATATTTGCTTGTATTGAGTATGCTGGCGTTTTGTTGAGGGATGATGATATGCCTAAAGCCGAGCTTCTCCGCTTCCGCTATACGTTGCTCGATTCTGCTTACCGGGCGCACCTCACCACTAAGTCCAACTTCCCCCGCCATGCACCAATCTTGTTCAATTGGAGTATCTACGTTGCTGGAGAGGATTGCCGCTATTACGCTCAAGTCCATCGCCAAGTCGTTGATGCGCAGTCCTCCTGCGATGTTGAGGAACACATCTTTCTGCATCAACTTGAAGCCTACCCTTTTTTCCAATACCGCCAATAGCATGTTAAGTCTGCGTTGCTCAAAACCCGTGGCACTTCTTTGGGGGGTGCCATACGCGGCGGAAGATACCAAAGCCTGGGTCTCTACCAGGAAGGGACGTACGCCTTCTATGGCACATCCGATAGCACAACCCGACAATCCTTCGTGATTTTCCGCAAGCAGTAATTCTGAAGGGTTCTCCACAGCACGCAATCCGCCTTGTCTCATCTCATAGATGCCTAGCTCGGAAGTGCTACCAAAACGGTTTTTGATACTTCTCAGCAAACGATACATGTAGTGCTGGTCTCCCTCGAACTGTATAACGGTATCCACGATATGTTCCAGAATCTTAGGGCCGGCCAACGTTCCCTCTTTATTGATATGCCCTATAAGTATCATGGGGATGCCACTGGTCTTGGCATAACGCAGTAAAGACGCGGCGCATTCCCGTACTTGGCTCACGCTGCCCGCGCTGCTTTCCACAGTACTGGTAGCTATAGTCTGTATGGAATCGATGATGACAAGATGCGGCTTTATACTTTCCGCTTGTTCCAAGATATTCTCCAATGATGTCTCACATAACACGGTGACGTGGTCAGCGTCAAATTGCTTCCCAGCCAATCTGTCTGCACGCAACTTAATCTGGTGTGCGCTTTCTTCTCCACTAACATATAGTACGCGCAGATTTGTTAACTTCAATATGGTCTGTAAAACAAGTGTGCTCTTGCCAATACCTGGCTCACCACCCAACAGCGTCATACTCCCTGGTACGAGTCCGCCACCTAAAACACGATTCAATTCAGTGTCAAGCATGTTGAGCCTAGGCTCATCTATAGTGGAGATATCCCTCAGGTTCATAGGTTTGTTGTTTGCTGAGGTTATTCCGCCAAACATGGTAGCCGCACCGCCATGGCGCACTTCCTTGAAAGTGTTCCATTGGCCACAATTAGGGCATTTGCCTATCCACTTAGCGCTTTCTTGCCCACAATTCTCGCATACGTATGCTACCTTTTCTTTTGCCATAGACCTATTTACGTTGTGCTTGCGCAAAGATAATACAAAAATGTGAGATAGCGTGGAAAAATCAAAAATATGGTGGAATTTATATTAACGGTTACGATGGCGGACATACCAATCGTGGATGCAGAAATTGTAGGTAATGAGATTGAATACCACCATTATTAATGTCACCCATAAAGTAAGGTCTGCCGAGAAGGCTTCGCCATCGCCCGCAAGAACTCCAGCTCCTATGAATAAGCCTATACAGATGCCTAATTCCCACGAAAGAAGATAGGTGCTTTGGCTTGTTCCCCTTTGGCAATGTTTTGCCATCTTGACGAAAAACAATTGGTATCTACTGCCAATGAGACCAATTCCCATGCCTAAAAGGATGGCTCGCGCCACGAACTGTATAGTGTCGACTTCTTTGACAAATATATCTAACAGCAATACGGCAGCTATCATGATGAGACCCGTTAAGACTTCACTCTTCAGGTTGGCATTGGCAAACGCAAATTTCTCCGCTAAGATAGCCAAAGCGAATCCAACGGCCATAAGGCCATAAAAAGCGGAGTCTCTGGGAATAGAGAGTAAAAGCCCAGCCACAATGGCCATCGATACGAGGCTAATGAATAATGGTAGTGTTTTTGGCAGTATGAAACGATCTAATCCAATGGTTGATTCTTGGTCATAAGGTGCCTTGAAAGGAAAGCGAATTACACATACCAATACAAAAGAAATTATGACTAACAATCCACTCATTACATAGACCGATGAAGGAACAAACCATTGATGTAGGAGAACAGAGATGGCAGGACCGAAAGCCAAGGAAAAACGGGCGAACCATGCGATAAAGTAGTTGGCTTCAGTACGCATAAATGATTCGCACATGTCAATGATCAACGTGCTGAATAGTACCATGGCAGCCAGGCCATAACATGCGCCAAAAAGAAAACGGCCTAGGCACATCAATGGAAAAGCCAATGCGGTATTATCCATTAGCTCAACTTGATAGAGGAAGGCCATACATGCCATAGCCCCCAGCAAGGCATAAGTACATACACGGCATCGGCGATATCGTTCCACCCAATAGCCACACATAGGACCGAAAAGAAAAAGTCCTAGTCCCATGATGCCAATTACGACTCCTACCTGCCATGATTCATACCCGCTATCACGCATGTGGGCAGCTAATGAAGGTATCTGCATATACACTCCCATGGAAAGTGAGAGCGTAGCGAGCATCATCAGCCAGAAATCACGATGCCAAAGTTTGATGTGTATGGGGGTGTTTTGTGTATCCATAGGCTAATAGCTTTCCTCTTTGCTGGGGAAATCACAGGTCTTCACGGCATCAATATATGCCTTTGCGCCATCTGCCATACACTGACGGACATCAGCAAAGCGACGCAAGAACTTAGGTTGAAAACCTTGTGTCATGCCCATGGCATCCGCATAAACCAGCACCTGCCCATCACTGCCATTGCCAGCTCCGATGCCAATGGTGACCGCTTTTACGGCTTGGGTCACTTTTGTAGCTAGACTGGCGGGGACTTTTTCCAATACGATGGCAAAACAACCAACCTCGTCAAGTGCTTTGGCGTCTTGTATCAACTTCTCTGCTTCTGCGTCTTCCTTTGCGCGCAAGCCATAACCTCCAAATTGGTGGACACTCTGTGGAGTCAAGCCCAAATGTCCACAAACGGGAATGCCTGCCTGCAATATGGCCTTCACTGTATCTAGTATTTCAACGCCACCCTCCAGTTTCACGGCATCAACACCTGTTTCTTTCATCAGCCGGACAGCGTTGCGAACTCCATCTTCCTTGGATATTTGATAACTTCCAAAAGGCATGTCACAAATCACCAAGGCATGAGTACAAGCTTTGGCGACACTGCGTGCATGATATATCATCTCTTCTATAGTGATAGGCAAAGTGTCAGCATTGCCTGCCATAACATTAGAAGCGGAATCTCCTACCAAAATACTGTCCATACCCGCTTCATCAAGGATGTTGGCCGTGGTGTAATCATATGCGGTCATCATCGTAACCTTCTCACCTGCCGCTTTCATCTCGGCAAAAGTTTTTACGGTTACTTTCTTTTTGTCCGTGGATAAATATCCCATGATTAATCTTATATATTAATAATGTGTATTTTTGATGTAAATTATAAGTGTATATCTCTTGGAAGCACTTAACCTATCCATTTCATCATCTCGTTGTATGTGAGATGCGTAAAGTCGTCTATAACTTGGTCTGACAAAGGAATGATAGCTTCCTTGCTATTGGTCGTGGCCAATCCTATTGTATAGGCTCCAGACTCCCTCACGGCGCGCAACCCATTGAAACTGTCTTCAAATCCAACGCATTCTTGTGGCAAGGCACCAAAAATTTCAGCTCCTTTTAAATAACAATCGGGCGCAGGTTTACTGTGGGCGAAGTCCTCGCTGGTGAGTATGCGGTCAAAATAGTCTAAAAACTCGGGGCGCTTCTTATATACCGCTTTCATTTTCTCTTTGTTGCTGCTGGTTACCACCGCGGTCTTTACGCCATGAGCATGCAAATCTTGGACAAAATCCACGAATCCAGGAATATAATCCAAACGCATCTCTCTCTCAAATGCGTTCAAACGTTCTGTAACACTGGCTTGAATGTCTGTTTGCCCAGGAAAAAGAGTGTCAAATATCTGAGTAAGGGTTTGTCCCTTGATGCGATGCTCCAATCCAACTTCCTCAGGATGGTATTCTTTGCATATTGTACCCCAAAACACTGTATATTGTGGTTCTGTATCAAACACCACACCATCTAAATCGAAAAGTGCTGCCTTAATTTTCATTGTTGGTCTGTTATCTGTTATCGGCTGCAAAGGTACAAAAAAAACTTTTCACCACCATGTTAAGGCATGGAAATCATCGTGGAATGAAAAAATAGATGAATTTATTTTGTACTCTTCCCCTTTTCCATTATCTTTGCATCCAAAACATTGTGGATATGAAACAAAAATTCTTTCCTATTTTGATGATTGCCGCCACGTTAGTGGGTTGCGCAGGTAACAAATCCAAGACCACTGCCGAAATAGACGGTATTGCTTTTGATAGTGTGTTGGTAGATACAGTGTGCCATCTGACAAGCGACACAAATTCTCCCGCCTTTAATATAAAGCTCTCTTTACAATACGCCAAGGGTGACAGTGCCCAGGCATTCAACGACAGCTTGTTGGCATGTGGCATCTTGATGCCCGATTATATGCCTGACGGAGAAACGAAAGATATTCCCTCCGTTGTGAACCAATTCGTGGAAAAAGCCTTTAAGCAATATAAGGAGTTCAGTCTTCCTATATATCGTGATGACCCAGAGCACTCTCAATCGCTCAATAATAGTTATGAAGTGAAAACCGAGACACGTAACGTAGAGGGCGATGTTATCAATTATATAGCTACCGTTTATTATTATGGTGGCGGTGCGCATGGTATGGGTCAAACAATCGTGAAAAACATCAATGCCAAGACGGGCAAGATTGTCCAACTTTCCGATGTCTTTGTACCTGGATATGAAAAGACGCTCGTCGCTAAACTCAGCGATAAGCTGAAGGAGTTTTTCAAGGTTGAGAATGACGAGGGATTGAAAGAGAATATTTTCGTAGATTCTCTCTATGTACCAGACAATTTTATTTTGGGTAAAGATAATATTACTTTTATCTACAATTCCGATGAAATTGCTGCGCATGCAGTTGGAGAGATACGTCTCGAGTTTGCCAAGAGTGACTTAGAGGGCATTTTGCAGAAAAAAATAGCATGCCGACAATTCTAGAGAAATACTTTCCTGACCTCACGGAAGAGCAAAAACAACGCTTCTCCATGCTCGATGGGCTTTACAGGGAGTGGAACGCCAAGATAAACGTCATTTCCCGCAAGGATATTGACAATCTTTATGAGCATCATGTTCTCCACTCCTTGTCCATTGCGAAACTGGTGAACTTCCGTGCAGGTACTAGGATATTGGATTTTGGTACGGGTGGGGGCTTTCCAGGCATCCCACTCGCCATACTTTTCCCTAAGTGCCATTTCAGGATGATAGATGGAACGGGTAAGAAAATTCTCGTGGTAAGGGAAATCTCCAAAGCTTTAGGGCTGGAAAACGTAGACGCTCAACATCTCAGAGGTGAAGAAGAGCGAGGCAAGTACAATTTCGTGGTGAGTCGAGCTGTAATGAAAACGCCAGACTTGATGAACATCGTGAAAAAGAATATTGCCAAGGAGCAGCTCAATGCCCTTCCTAATGGGCTTATATGCTTGAAAGGAGGAAACCTGCAGGAAGAGTTACACCCTTACCGTCATCTAGCGCAAGTGTTTCCGCTGAGTGATTATTTTGAGGAAGAATGGTATAAACAAGATAAGCAGATTATATATATACCATGTTGAAAATAGAAAGATTTGCGTGCAATATGTTGGCGGAAAACTGCTATGTAGTCAGTGACGAAACCAATCAATGCGCTATTATCGATTGTGGCGCATATTACGAGCAAGACCGTAATGCCATCGGAAGGTACATCGCAGATAACACGCTCACGCCCTGCCACCTATTGGTGACCCATGGGCATCTTGACCATAACTTTGGCAATCCATTTGTTTATGAGCGATATCAGTTGAGGCCAGAGGTAAGTCAACGTGATGAGCGCTTGATGCAAACATTAGCCAAGCAAGCCCAATCGTTTTATAATATCACCATCGAAGACAATTTCCCCGCAGTGGGACATTTCTTGGAAGATGACGAAGTGATAGCAGTTGGCAACCACCAGTTTAAGGTTATCCCCACTCCTGGGCATAGTCGTGGTTCTGTCACTTTTTATTGTGAAGCAGAGAATGTGGCTTTCACGGGTGACACTTTATTTCATAATTCAATTGGCAGAACAGATTTGGGAGGTGGTTCGATGTTCCAGATTATCCAGAGTTTACGGCAATTGGCACAACTGCCAGATATAACCAAGGTGCTGCCAGGACATGGCCAACCTACAACGATAGGGGAAGAACTTGCCCATAATCCTTATATGGATAGATAATTCAAGGTGGTTACGGAAAAAATCATATTGGGTATAGATCCAGGTACCAATGTAATGGGCTATGGCGTGATAAAGGTAACTGGCAATCACGCCGAGTTAGTGGTGATGGGTGTCATTGATATGCGTAAGGAATCAGACCCCTATTTGCGACTAGGTAAGATATTCGAGCGTGTGACGGGCATTATCGATGAGTACCTGCCAGACGAGATGGCCATAGAATCGCCTTTCTTCGGCAAGAATATACAGTCTATGCTCAAGTTGGGAAGAGCGCAAGGCGTAGCCATCGCGGCGGCTATTCATCATAGCGTACCTATTCATGAGTATGCTCCACTGAAGATTAAGCTCGCCATCACAGGACAGGGGCAAGCTTCTAAAGAACAAGTGGCAGACATGTTGAGGCGTATGCTTCATATAGCCGATAAGGACATGCCCGGCTTTCTGGATGCCACAGACGCATTGGGTGCCGCCTATTGTCATTTTCTGCAAATGGGCAGGCCTGAAACGGGAGCCACCCACTATTCGGGATGGAAAGACTTTGTAGAGAGAAACAAGAAGCGCGTTAGCGGTAATTGACTATAAAAATGGGAAATATCATTACCATAGAGAATGGAGTTACACGCATGCCGGAATGGCGCATGGCGGAGCCTGTCAATTTACGGATAGGCAATCATGAGCATGTAGCCATAGTAGGCCGGAATGGTGCTGGCAAGTCCATGTTAGTGGACATCATTGTAGGCAAGCATCCATTGCAGTTATGTGACCCCATATATGATTTCTCGCCCAGCGTTCGCCCATTGGTGAGCGATAATGTCAAATACATTACTTTCCGTGATACTTACGGCGGAGACAATGATCGCACTTATTTCCTGCAACAGCGATGGAACCAGATGGAGATAGACCCCAATACGCCCGTCGTGAAGGATAAGTTGGAGGAGGCTTTTCTCATGGCTGGTGAAGATACGCCGCAGCGCAGACAGGCGCAATGCCATATCTACCAGCTTTTCCACATGGAGCATCTGCTCGACAAACAGCTCATTTTGCTTTCCAGCGGTGAACTGAGGAAGTTTAAACTGGCTACTACCTTGTTCTCATCGCCACGAGTTCTTATCATGGATAATCCTTTCATCGGGCTTGACGCAGAGACTCGTGACCAGTTGCGCCTGTTGCTGAAAGATATATCAGAGGAGCAAGCCTTGCAAATCATCTTGGTGTTGAGCAAGAGTGATGACATACCAGACTTCATTACCCACGTAATAGAGGTGGACGACATGAAGATGTTGCCCAAAGTAACACGTGAAGAGTTCCTCTCCACACGTCTCTCTTTACCCCAGCGGGTATTAAGCCACGAGAAAGAACAAGCCATTTTGCGGCTTCCCAATAGAGACACGGACTATCATGCGGAGGAAGTTATCGATATGCGCAATGTCTCCATACGTTATGGGGAGCGAGTGATATTGCGAGAATTAAACTGGAAAGTGAAAAACGGTGAGCGTTGGGCTTTGTCAGGGCAGAATGGATCCGGTAAGTCAACACTATTAAGTTTGGTATGCGCTGACAACCCGCAGGCTTACGCTTGCGATATCACCCTTTTCGGAAAAGCCAGGGGAACAGGCGAGAGCATTTGGGACATCAAGAAGCATATCGGATATGTTTCGCCCGAATTGCACCGCAGTTATCACCGTGATATTCCCGCCATCAAGGTGGTGGCCAGTGGGCTGACCGACTCTGTAGGCCTTTATATGAAACCCACTGAAGAAGAACTGGGACAATGCCGTTTTTGGATGTCCATCTTTGGATTAGAAGGGAAAGAGGAACGTTCTTTCTTGCGTCTTTCCAGCGGAGAACAGCGGTTGGCGCTATTGGCCAGGGCGTTCGTTAAAGACCCTGAGCTATTGATATTGGACGAGCCGCTGCACGGCCTGGACAATGTAAACCGGCAATTGGTGAAAGACGTGATAGAGGCGTTCTGCCGCCGTGACAACAAGACCCTGATAGAAGTAACACATTATAAAGAAGAACTGCCTAGTTGCATAGACCACGAGCTCTATTTGCAACGGCACACGTAACATTAAAAGGAATACAAGATGAAGAAGATGTTAATGATTGCCCTGATGAGTCTCGCCATGACCTCTCAGGTATCCGCGCAAGACGTGCTCAACGACATTGTAAACAGGGCTCATGCCTTGTTTAACGACTCTTCCAAGAACAAGCAAGACCGCCAAGTGGCCTTGTTTAAGTACGACGCGTTGACCTATCTTCGCGCAAAGGTCATCCAGCCAACAGATGTGATGGGCAATAGCGTTGATTATGACAAGCTGAACGCCAAGATCAAGATGCTGAATGAACAGGCTTTCGCCATGAATACATATATTAATGTGTATTTTGAGAGATTGGCCCAGTGCAAGAAAAAGAACGTAGACATGGTGAAATTCTATTTTCGCCAAGCCACCAAGGATCACCCCTTGTTCCAGGAAGAGACAGACTTGGAGTATGTAGACGCTTACTTCAACCAGGAGAAAGAGTTTCCTCTCCCCTTCTCCATGAATTGTGATTGGGTGAAGACGCTGGAGTTCATCCGCACGATAGACTGGTCTGACAAGTAAGACCGGACTGGATAGTATGCGAATTTCCCGTAAGGGGTGGCAACTGTTGCTTGCCACCCTGTTGTTTGCGTTTTGTTGCCTGGCCGCGCTATATTGCCGCTTTACAGCCTCCAAGAGTGAAGTGAAGCAGGCTATGGCTCGTGTTATTACCCGTGTTCACTATGAGTTGCGGGCAGACGGCAAGACCGTGCTCTCCTTTGGGCAAGACTCCTTGGAGAGCAGTGCTTGCTGGGCGGATCGTTGGGAGTTGTTGCCTGGTTCGGAAGGATTGTTGGCCGTGGCGCTCAACGACTCCCTGGAGCGCGGCCGTTACACCGCCCTACCCGCCCGCGAGTTCTTGGCCAATGCCATAGACTCAGTTCAGCACTCCCTGGACCAGGCTGAATGGAACATGCGGGAGTTTGAGTATTGGTCTCGTTCCCATCATGTGCAAGACGAGGGCTACGAGATGGCCATTCGCTATCATTTGCGGCAAGTTGCCAAGCGGGACACCTTGCGTTCCATACTCTATCGCTTGAAATCCATTTCCCCAAAATCCAACCTCTCTATTGCCTATATAGCCCGTCATTCCGTATGCTTCGCGGACACGGCGGGAGTACCCCACACCCTTCCTTGCCATGTCATCCGCGGGGATAGCTCCACTGTCACCTGGATGCAAGTGGAAGTCGGAGACGGCGAAGCGGACATTCACGGCTTGCCGCCCAGTTTGGCGGCTCGTTACGCTAGCTTAGGGTCTTCCATGTATAGACGCCCTATTCACTTCCGTTGGCGGCCAGACTCGTCGGGCGTTTATGTGGGACAGGTTGACAGCCTCTTCCGTCCTCAAGGCCATGGTGCCCATATCGGCCATGACGGCAGTTTTTATGAGGGACACTGGACCGCTGGAAAGCGCGACGGTTTTGGCTTCAGCGTCACCTATCCTCGCGGTTGGCGCACGGGGGAATGGAAAGAAAACCGCTTCATGGGCGAAAGGTTGCTGTACCGTTCTGACCGTATTTACGGTATCGACATTTCCAAATACCAACATGGGAAGGGGCGGAAACGCTACGCCATACAATGGAAGAAGTTGCGCATAGTAGACTTGGGCAACAGCAGCGAAAAGCGATACGCCGACAAGGTGGACTATCCCGTGAGCTTCATCTATATCAAGGCTACCGAGGGAAGTTCGGTGCTCAATCCTTATTATAAGTCTGACTATATGGCAGCCCGCCGCCATGGCTTCAAGGTGGGCACTTATCACTTCTTCTCTATCTTCACCCCGGCCGAGCGACAAGCCCGATACTTCTTGCGGAACGCCCGCCTCCAGCACGGAGACTTGCCTCCCGTGCTGGACGTAGAACCTTCGGAGGCGCAAATCAAGAAAATTGGCGGTGAGAGTGCGTTGTTTCATCGTATGCGCATCTGGTTGCGCGTGGTGGAGAAAAAGTGTGGCCGCAAGCCGATACTCTATATCAGTCAGCAGTTTATGAACCGCCATTTAGTCAACGCCCCAGACCTGTTGCGTGACTATCAAGTATGGATAGCCCGTTATGGCGAATATAAACCTGACGCGAGGCTAGTGTTTTGGCAACTCTGCCAGGACGGCAAGGTGAGCGGCATACATGGCGAGGTGGACATCAATGTATTCAATGGCTACCAGCAAGCCTACGGGAAATTCCTCGAAGACTATACTTTGCCGTGACCGCTTATATAGTCTCATTGGGCTATAATACTAGTCTCAAGCCCCGATGAAACTAGTATCGTGCGGCCATGAGACTAGTATCGTAATTTCACCCCAATTTCACCCCATCCAAATTAACTTGTTTTGGTCGGCGATTTAAGTTGTTTTGATGGCCAAAACAAGTTATTTTGATAAACAAAACAAGTTAAATTGAAGGGCAAAATAACTTGTTTTGTTTTCGACATACTTCAAGTAGGCTGGAAAAATCCCTTTAGAGGCGTTTTTATACTTAAAAAATCTTAAACCGTGTTTTGTTTTCGAGAGATAAAACGTTAATGGGATAGAGAACGATTTATGGAACAAGCGGAGTTTGAACATATAGCTACAAGCGTTAGGCAAAGAGCTTTCGCCACGGCCTTGGCATTCACTGGCGACAGGGATGAGTCCGAGGACATCGCGCAAGAAACCATGCTGAAGCTATGGACTCTGCGCTCCAGGATCAATAGCCAAGCGCATTTAGAGAAGTTGGCTTCTTGCATTGCACACAACAGTGCCATAGACAACCACAGGCGGCAAAACGCCCTGTCCTTGGATGGTGACCGAAATGTCATAGACAACAATACGGTAAGTCCTGATCGTGCCATCGAGGACAAAGAAACGATAGAATGGTTGGAAAGATGCCTCGGCTCATTGCCCTCTACCGAACACCAGATACTGTGGCTACGGCAAGTGGAACGCAAAAGCCACGAAGAGATTGCCCAGATAGTAGGCGTCAGGAAGTCATCGGTATCCACTATCCTTTCACGGGCGCGGGTCAAGATGCTGAACGAATTCAAAAAAAGAACAAGATAAAGACATGGAACAAGACATACACAAACTGATAGAGCGCTTCATGGCAGGCCTTACTTCCATAGAGGAAGAACGATACATCGCCGACTACCTGCGTACCCATGAGGTTGACGGAGACCTGCTGCCTTACAAGCGGATGTTCGCCTGGTTTGACGAGGGAATGCCCATGAAGGAGTCAGCGGAAAAGGAACTGGCCGACTTGTCAGTGCCACCCCATGTCCCCCGACATGCTAAAGGCGGTTCCCGCCCTGCCCTCTTGCGCAAGGTGTCCTATTTCATCATGGCCGCAGCGGCGGCGGCATTGCTGTTTGCCGTGGTTTGGCCACGAACGGAACCAAGGCGGATGGCCAACAACATGACCGTGGAGACGCTACCCGACGAGAAAGCGCCTGTGGCTAAACCCGATACACTGGCAAGCGACACCACCACTACGATTGTCGCGCCAAAGAAGAAGACGCGTCGCAAAATCAGGCGGGACCGCTTCAAGCCCTTGCCCCCCAAAGTATACCTGGCAGAAACAGCGACAGACTCTGTGGCGAAAGACGCTGAAATGCGAGCCGAGAAAATGATAAAGGAGGCCGAACTAGAACAAGAACAGATGATTAACGCCATCTGCGAGGAATATCGCAGAGTGAGTGCGAGTCTCGACTTATACATCATCGCGATGGAAAGCTATGACGTGGAAGAAGAACTTTACTAAACCATAAAGATATGAATACCGTTAAATTTGTAGCCATTTCAATGCTATGCGCCGTCATGCCGGTGGCATCGAGCGCGCAAGAGAACCTGAAACATGCCATCAACGATTTTGTCAGCGACAAGGGCTTGACGCAATATATCAAGTCAAGCTACGACATGGAGAACGCTGAGAATAACGGGGGTAACATCGTCTCGTACTTCAAGCGCTATGTATTTGAACTACCCAATGGCAAGCGCAAGAAATTGGATAAAGTGTTGGAGGGGTTCGAGAAGGACACGAACGTAGCTTACCAGGTAAAGAAGAAAGACGCCGGGGTTTATGAAGGCGCGTTCCCGCGCATAGGTTATGGAGAGAAGCTTGACAAGTCAGTAAGCGTTAAGGCGTATTTAGAAAGAAATTATTGTCTGATGTTCGTTCGAGACAAACAGGACAGTTTGCGGCGCTACGTCTATGCGATATCATGGTCTAACCAAGAAAAAGACGACACACTAACTGGCGAGATAATCGAGATATACAGTCCTGACCCACAAAAGCGGTTAACAGTGAATGTCGATGATAATGCCGAATCGCTGAAACGTGTCACGGAAGCGGCCCATTTGATGGAATTAGCCCATTTGGAAGAAAACGTTACCTCCAAAGATGACATCAAAAACAGTACGGACTTTTTGAGGCGCTTCACAACGTTAAGGGTAGCATACCTCAACAAAGATCTCAGAAAACATTTCGCCGGATGGGAAACCTTGCAAATGACATTAATCAATAAAATCGTAGAGTTATGCCGCAACTATGGTAATCTCCTTAACAAGGAAGAACGCAGTTTTTGTATGAGGGGTATAAAATCCATGATTACTAAAACAAATGACCAATTCCAAAAAGAATTGTTAGTACTGGCTATCTCAAGTCTTGAGAAATAAGCGATATTCTCTCTTTCAACAACAATAACAATCATCGTGAAGGAATGACTACTGTCCGCCAAAATTTCATGCGGGCAGTAGCCAGACTTCCAAACTAGTCTCATTGCCTGCGGGAAACGGCGGCGATATTCGTCCAGGTGTCTCGTGTGCATTGGATATCCACGATTTCATCGTTCAAATGCGTCTAGAAGGATTTGCCTGGCACTCATTATACAAATAAAGGAAACGGCATATAGGAAAATTTAGGCCAATTATAATTCATTGTGTATTAACATGTGGATATTGTGTAGATAAAAAAGGATTTACGATTGGAAAGAGAAAAAATGGCGGGAAAGTTTGGTGGTTTGAATAAAAGTAAGTACCTTTGCACCGCAATTAGGGTTTATGGTACCCTCGGGGTGTAGCGCAGCCCGGTAGCGCTCCTGGTTTGGGACCAGGCGGTCGCAGGTTCGAATCCTGTCGCCCCGACAAATAAGAAAGAGATGAGGCTCAAGTGGTCTCATCTCTTTTTTGCTTTAACCCAAAGAGCTTCTCTTTAGGGAAAACGTGGGTCTTATGTGGGCTAATCACCGATTGGGATTGAGCCCAAATCGGGTTCATAGGCGTTATTAAAACGAAAAAGTGCCAAGCTAGATACTTGGCACTTTTCCTTTGATTTTGGTAGTGACTCCGCTGGGATTCAAACCCGGAACCTCTTGATCCGTAGTCAAGTGCTCTATTCAGTTGAGCTACGGAGCCATCCGTTGTCGCTTTCCCGAAGAGTGACTCCGCTGGGATTCAAACCCGGAACCTCTTGATCCGTAGTCAAGTGCTCTATTCAGTTGAGCTACGGAGCCTCTTTCTTCGTAAGCGAGTGCAAAGGTACACACTTTTATCGTATCCACCAAATATTTCTGGGATTTTTTTTAGATTTTATCCATTCCGCCGTTACAATTGATATTTGTGCTTCCGTTTGGCTTTGGCGGGAGTACCATGGAATCCTCCTCCTCCCATTCCGCCGTTGGAGCCAGCAACTCCCCTATAGTTTGCCCATCGATTGCGTATGCGCTCCACGTAGTTCGCCGTCTCGCTGCCGCGCATGTAGCCATATTTCACCACGGGGTCACGATAGTAAGCGGGCGACTGAAGTCTGAGGATAAATTCGCTGACATGATCCCATCGGCTGGGATTCCGGCCGTGTTTGGCGGCCAAGGCCATGGCGTCGCGCACGTGATGATAACCTCCATTATAGCTGGCCAAGGCAAAGAGTACCCGTTGTGACGGGTCACGCACATCGTAAAACTTGGATTGCAGCTGCGCCATATAGCGTGCGGCGGCTTCCACGTTAGACTCAGGGTCGTTGATGCTGCTAATGGGCAACCCCAATAACTCTGCCGTGCCAGGCATGATTTGCATTAATCCCCGCGCTCCAGCCCATGACTGGGCATGGGGATCAAAGCAACTCTCCTGGTAACACTGAGCCGCCATGAGCCGCCAGTCCATGCGAGCGGCTGGGGCGTAACGCTTGAAGAGATGGTCGTATTTGGAAATGATGCCCTTTCCCCTGTTGAGCATGGGCGAGAACACTTGCCTGCGAACACTGCGGGAGGAGAGCAGGAAGTCTTCCTCTTCCCTGACCTTGGCCAAAAGCCCTGGCTGGAACCAACTGTTTAGCGTGTCGGCCAAGACCGTGTTGTCGGCTGTCACGGCCCATCGGGTGCTGTCGTTGCCCGCTCCGCAGAAGCGTAGCCCTGCGTTTCGCATGGATGTGGGCAAGGGAAAAGCTATCAAGTCTCCCTCGCCCTCTGTCAGCCTGCGCACCATTTCGGTCGTGTCTCGGCAGAGTTCTACACGCAATGATACACCTATGTGTTGGGCGAACCGCTCACAAAGCAGGTATTGCAATCCCATGCCCTTACCATGATAATCATAATATGTTTCCGGTCCATTGATGGTCAGCATGATAAGCTCCCCATTAGCCATGATTTCCGATAGGGAAAGACCTTTAGCGGGAGACAAGGTGTCAGTCTGCTCTTCTCCTATTGTGGTACCCCAGGGAGTGGTTTCTGGCTGTTTTTGCCCGCAAGAGAGGAGCAGCGATGTCAGGAAAATGGCTGTGAATAGTCGCATCATCAGAATATTTGGCCACAAAAGTACGACTTTATTTGTACAAATGAGCGAAAAATAGTATTTTTGCGCTGTTTTATAACAATAATCAACAAAATGTTAAGAATCGCAGTACAATCGAAAGGCCGCCTTTTTGATGACACCATGAATCTTTTATCGGAGGCTGATATCAAGGTAAGCGCGTCTAAGCGCACGCTGCTGGTACAGGCTTCCAACTTCCCGTTAGAGGTGCTTTACTTGCGTGACGATGATATTCCACAAAGCGTAGCGAATGGCGTAGCGGACATCGGCATTGTGGGTGAGAACGAATTCGTGGAGCATAAGGAAAGAGCGCAAGTCATACAGCGCCTAGGATTCAGCAAGTGCCGGTTGAGCTTGGCCATACCCAAGGAAATCAATTACACGGGTGTGAGCTGGTTTAATGACAAGAAAATAGCCACCTCCTATCCTAATATCTTACGTGACTACCTGCACCGGGAAGGCGTGAACGCTGACGTTCATGTCATCACGGGCTCGGTGGAAATCAGCCCTGGCATAGGCTTGGCTGATGGTATCTTCGATATCGTGAGCAGTGGAAGCACCTTGGTGAGCAACAACCTAAAAGAGGTGGAAGTCGTGATGCAAAGCGAGGCGTTGCTGATAGGCAACTGGAATATGGATGAGGAGAAGCACGAGATACTTAACGAAATGCTCTTCCGGTTCGAGGCCGTACGCTCCGCCCAGGGAAAGAAGTACGTGATGATGAATGCCCCCAAAGACAAGTTGGAGGCTATAGCCCATGTATTGCCTGGCATTAAGAGTCCCACTATCATCCCTTTAGCCGACCCAGCGTGGTGCAGTATCCATACCGTGCTCGACGAGAAGCGTTTTTGGGAAATCATCGGAAAACTGAAGGAATTGGGCGCACAAGGCATTTTGGTCACGCCAATCGAGAAAATGATATTATAATACCTTATTATATTAGAGGGAAGGTAAATGAAAATTTTCAAGCACCCCCAACCCTGTGAGTGGGCAGATATCGTGGAACGGCCTCATATGGATGTCTCTAGCTTGAGCGCCACCGTTAGCGCTGTCTTGCAAGACGTGAAGACAAGAGGAGACGAAGCCGTAAAGGAATATGAAGAGAAGTTTGATCACGCTCGCTTGACTGATTTGGCCGTGAGCCAAGACGAGATGGATGAGGCGGAACGCTTGGTGAGCGCGGAGTTGAAAGAGGCCTTGATATTGGCGCATGCCAATATAGAACGCTTTCATGCCGCGCAAGAGTTTCAATCAATCAAGGTGGAAACAGCACCTGGTGTTACGTGTTGGCAAAAGAGCGTACCCATCGAGAAAGTGGGACTTTATATTCCTGGCGGTACAGCGCCTCTCTTCTCCACGGTACTGATGTTGGCCACACCCGCCAAGCTGGCTGGATGCGAAGAGATTGTGCTTTGCACTCCGCCCAATAAGGGAGGAAAGGTGCACCCCGCCATACTCGTGGCGGCGAGAATAGCTGGTGTCAGCAAGATATTCAAAGCTGGCGGGGCACAAGCTATAGGTGCCATGGCTTATGGGACACAGAGTGTCCCCAAGGTCTATAAGATATTCGGGCCGGGCAATCAATATGTGATGGCGGCCAAGCAACAGGTAAGCCTGCACGACGTAGCCATAGACATGCCTGCCGGTCCTTCTGAAGTATGCGTGATAGCGGACGCTCACGCTGATGCCAAACTTGCCGCCGCTGACTTGTTGTCGCAAGCGGAACACGGCATAGACTCACAGGTATTGCTCATTTGTACAGAAGAAAGAAAGATGGAGGAAATACGTGAGCAGGTAGAAAGACAACTGGAAGCGCTTCCCCGGCGTGATATCGCCGCCCAGTCTTTGGCCAATTCCCGTTTGGTATTGGTCAACGATACTCGCGAAGCTATGGCATTGAGCAATGCATACGCTCCTGAACACTTGATATTGGCCACGGATGATTATGAACAGCTAGCTGGGTTGGTGGTAAACGCGGGTAGCGTCTTTTTGGGAAAATATGCTTGTGAGAGTGCGGGCGATTACGCTAGTGGTACAAATCACACCTTGCCCACCCATGGATATGCTACTGCCTATAGCGGCGTAAACCTAGATAGTTATCATCGTAAAGTGACTTTCCAGCACTTGAGCCGTAAGGGCGTGGAGAGCATAGGCAAAGCTGTGGTAACCATGGCTGAGAACGAGCAACTGGAAGCCCATGCCAACGCCATGAGGCTGAGAATGTCTCAAGAATAGAACAATCCGTAATATCTATGAAGGAACTAAAAGACCTGTGCAGGGAGAACATCTGGAAACTGACACCCTATAGCAGCGCTCGTGATGAGTATAACGGAAAGGAAGCGCATACCTTCCTAGACGCTAACGAGAACCCCTATAACGAACCATACAATCGCTATCCCGACCCATTGCAAAAAGACCTCAAGGATCGTATCGCTAAAGTGAAAGGCGTAAGACCGGAAAACATCTTTCTAGGCAATGGCAGTGACGAGGCCATCGATTTGGTGTACAGGGTATTCTGTCGGCCACAGATTGACAACGTGGTGGCAATCTCCCCTACTTATGGCATGTACCAAGTGTGTGCGGAAATCAATGACGTGGCTTATCGGCCGGTGACACTTCGAGAGGATTTCAGTTTAGACGCAAAGCAATTGTTGGCCGCTTGCGATGACTATACCAAAGTGATTTGGCTTTGTACGCCCAACAATCCCACAGGTAATTTGCTTGACGTGAAGGAAGTAGAATATCTCTTGCGGGAGTTCCAGGGTATTGTGGTAGTTGACGAAGCCTATTCTGATTTTTCCCGTGGCCCTGTCTTTAGGACAAGACTGCAGGAATTCCCCAACATTGTTGTCCTCAATACCATGAGTAAAGCGTGGGGATGCGCAGGCATCAGGCTAGGTATGGCTTTCGCGCAAGAAGAAATCATAGGGTTATTCAACAAAGTGAAATATCCATACAATATTAATATACTCACCCAACGGCAAGCCATGGAGGCACTGAAAGATCCTTATCAAACAGACGACTGGGTGAGAATCATTCTTCGGGAAAGAGCGCAGATGATAGAAGCGTTCCAATTGCTGCCCATCTGCGAGAAAGTTTACCCCACTGATGCCAACTTCATCTTGGCCAAGATGACTGACGCGCAAGCCATTTACGATTATTTGGTAGACAAAGGCATTATCGTGAGAAACCGGAACAAAGTGCGACTCTGCGGCAACTGTCTGCGTATTACAATTGGGAAAAAAAGCGAGAACATTGAGTTGTTGTCCGCTTTGAGGCAATACAATAACTAATCTTTTTATCTATAACAGCATGAAATCATTATTTGACATTAAAGACTACGTAGTCGTTATCACTGGTGGAACAGGTGTTTTAGGTAGGTGTATCGCCATGTACCTGGCCCAACAAGGAGCGAAGGTCGCCATACTGGGGCGCAAAGCGGAAGTAGGCATGGCCATCGTAGAGAAAATTAAAGCTAATGGCGGTGAGGCAAGCTTTTTCACTACTGACGTGATGGACATCAAGGCTGTGGAAAAGAACCGCGATGACATCCTTGCCAGGTATGGTAAGATAGATACATTGCTCAACGCGGCGGGCGGAAACATGCCTGGAGCCACGATAAGTCCCGAGCAGAACTTCTTCGACTTAGATCCCGAGCAGTTTCAAAAGGTGCTCAACTTGAATCTGACTGGAACTGTCATTCCTACACAGGTGTTCTTGAAGCCCATGGTGGAAGCTGGCAAGGGTAGTATTATCAATTTTTCCTCTATGGCAGCTTTCCGCCCCATGACTCGTGTATGTGGCTATGCGGCCGCCAAGGCCGGTATCAGCAACTTCACCGCCTATATGGCGACGGAAGTGGCGAAAAAGTTTGGTGAGAAAATCAGGGTAAACGCTATTGCGCCAGGCTTCTTTATCACCGAGCAAAATCGTGCGTTGCTCACCAATCCTGACGGTACTTACACGCAGCGAGGCAAAGACGTAATACGCCAGACCCCCTTTGGTCGTATGGGCGAGCCAGAGGAACTTTGTGGAACCATACATTACTTAATGAGCGATGCCGCCGCATTCGTGACAGGTACCGTGGCAGTGGTGGATGGTGGTTTCAACTGCTTTGCCATGTAAACGAAGCGTAACGCAAACCTTTACGCAAGATTTTAGGCGCGAAGACGAATATCGTATCATGATAATTCGTAACTTTGCCACAATAATTAAGAAAACAAATAACAAACGAATCATGAAAAAACTAAAAAGCTTAAACAAGTGGACTGCCCCCAAGAGCGTCATGCCAGAAAAAATCATCCAGTTTGGTGAAGGTAACTTCCTGAGGGCTTTCGTGGATTGGATTGTTTGGAACATGAACCAAAAGACGGACTTCAATGGTTCAGTGGTCATTGTACAACCTTTGGAAAAAGGTATGGTAGATATGCTCAATGGACAAGATTGCCTTTATCATGTCAATTTGCAAGGTCGTCTTGAAGGGAAGGCTGTCAATTCTTTGGAACGCATCGATGTCGTAAGTCGTGCCCTTAATCCTTATCATCAGTTCCAGGCTTATATGGCATTGGCAGAGCAACCCGAGATGCGTTTCGTCATCTCCAACACCACTGAAGCAGGCATCGCTTTCGATCCCAATTGCAAGTTCACCGATGCCCCTGCCTCTTCTTATCCTGGCAAATTGGTGCAGCTGCTCTATCACCGCTTTGAGTGCTTCAATGGTGATCCTACCAAAGGCCTCATTCTTATGCCTTGTGAGTTGATCTTCCTCAATGGGCATCATTTGAAGGAGTGCATATATCAGTATATCGAGTTATGGAAAGAGGATATGGGTGCCAATTATGAGCCTTTCAAAGAGTGGTTCACCAAGTATTGTTACGTATGCGCCACTCTTGTTGACCGTATTGTACCAGGTTTTCCCCGTAATCAAATCAGCGAAATACAAGAAAAGATTTCCTACAAGGACAATCTTGTGGTTCAGGCGGAAATTTTCCACCTCTGGGTTATAGAGAAGCCCGATAACATGAGTATAGAAGACTTGCGTGAGGAGTTTCCCGCGGAAAAAGCAGGATTGCATGTACTTATCGCTGAGAGCGAGAAGCCTTACCATGAGCGTAAGGTGACCTTGCTCAATGGTCCCCATACAGTACTTTCCCCTGTCGCGTTCTTGAGTGGCATCAATATAGTGCGTGACGCTTGTAACCACGAGATAGTTGGAAAGTATATTCATAAGGTACAGTTCGATGAGTTGATGCAGACACTCAACTTGCCTATGGACGAGTTGCGACAATTCGCGGCAGACGTGTTGGAGCGTTTCAACAATCCTTATGTTGATCACCAGGTAACAAGCATCATGCTTAACTCATTCCCCAAGTTCTGCGCCCGTGACCTGCCAGGTGTAAAGACTTATTTGGAGCGCAAGGGCGAATTACCGCAAGGCTTGGTATTTGGATTGGCCGCTATCATTACTTATTATAAGGGTGGCAAGCGTGAAGACGGCACGGAAATTGTGCCCAACGATGCTCCCGAGATCATGCAACTATTGAAAGATTTATGGGCTACTGGCGATACGCAAAAGATTGTTGATGGCGTGCTCTCCGCTACCAATATATGGAATGGCGAAGATCTTCATGACGTGAAAGGTTTGGCGGAATTGCTGAAGAAAGATCTTGATCTCATTCAAGCTAAAGGAATGTTGGAAGCCGTGAAAACTATTCTTTAGGCACCAGGAACAGAGTTTAGTGACTCATATAACATAATAAAATCCCCCTCTTGAAAATGACACAAGAGGGGGATTCTATTTGTGTTAATAATGGACTAGACGGACAACTTGCGAGATGAATCTAAATACCCTTAGCTTTTTACGCCCACTATTTGCGTGGGTGGTTGTTCTTTGTTGCGACGGTTGACCACTGTGACCACAGCTTGCGCAAATGAAAGGAAGGATTGCCCCGTTATGGAGTTCACGTTTAGAGCGGCCGGCTTACCTTCATCTCCACTTTCGCATATGCTTTGCACTATAGGAATTTGGGCAAGCAGAGGCACGCCCATTTCTTGAGCCAGGTTTTTGCATCCATTCTTGCCGAAAATATAATATTTGTTTTGAGGCAATTCTGCAGGAGTAAAGTACGCCATGTTTTCCACCAGGCCTAGTATCGGCACGTTTACCTTTTCATTACGATACATATCTATACCCTTTCTGGCGTCAGCCAAGGCTACTTTTTGCGGGGTGCTGACTATAATGGCACCTGTAATGGCGAGTGTCTGCAATAAAGTAAGATGTATATCGCTTGTTCCAGGTGGAGTATCTAACACGAAGTAGTCCAGTTCTCCCCAGTCAGCATCGGCAATCAACTGTTTCAAGGCAGATGTAGCCATACCACCACGCCATAAGGTCGCGGTGTCAGGGCGAACGAAAAAGCCGATGCTCAACAACTTCACGCCATAGCGTTCTATGGGTTCTATTAGCTGGCGTCCATCCTTCTCTACCGCATAGGGGCGTTCTTCCTCCACGCCAAACATCTTGGGCATGCTTGGACCGAAAATGTCCGTGTCAAGCAATCCAACTTTGTATCCTAGCTTGGCCAATGCAATGGCCAGGTTGGCAGAAACAGTGCTCTTGCCCACACCGCCCTTGCCTGAACTAACGGCGATAACATTCTTTACCTGCGGCAGCAGTTTTCCGACCTCTGGCCGGGGAGCAGATTTGAATTCGGTCTTTATCTCTACAACTACGTCAGGACTGACATGATAGTGGATGGCGGCTTCCGCTGCTTTCAAAGTGGATTTCAAAAAAGGATCCGTATCCCGTGGGAAGATAAGCACGATCTTCACCTTCATTCCATTTATGCTTGGCGTATCTGCCAGCATCTCACTCTCTATTAAGTTTTTCTTAGTGCCAGGATAAATCACAGTGGCCAAAGCATCTGTGATCAGTTTAGGATATAATGTCATGTTGTTTTTGGATTTATTCTCGTAGCGCGAAGTTACGTAAATTTGCCGAAACGGCAAATTATGGGAGGTGATATTTCCGTATTTCGGCTATTTTCGTTAACTTTGCGCCCACAACTATGTGACTTTGCGCCCATGAACCAAAATAAGATATTCCTTTCGCTACTGCTATTATTTGTTCTCTCCTCTTTTGCCATGGCCAAAAACGTGATGTGGTATAATGGTGTACAACCCGTCACTTACAGCGTTAACAGTAAGCATTCAAAACCTGTAAAAACAGCCCTTGCCATGTTCTCTGATGACATGGAGGCGGTCACAGGACAACCAGCACGTCACAAAAAGAGAAACGCCAGCTTGAAAATTTACCAATTGGACAAGCTGACTAATAAGGAGTTTAAAGAGCTGAACAAGCTGAAACTCCCACTGCAGAGAGTCATCACGCTACGGGAGGCTTTTTATATTGCCGTAAAGAGCGGTAGCGTTGTTGTTGTGGGTAGTGATGCCTTGGGCACGGCCTATGGCATATTGGAATTATCGCATATGGCGGGGGTATCACCCTGGACATGGTGGGGGGACGTGAAGCCTGAACGCAAGGAATACTTATTGTTGGACGAAAAGTTTGAGTCACTTCAATCTCCCGCTATTCCCAAACGCGGCATTTCCATTGACCATGAGCGATGGAGCCTTGGAGAGTGGGCAACCCGCCGCATGGAGAAACATTTGCCCAAAGGAACTATAGGGCCTAGAACCTACAGCCAAATATTCCGTTTGATGCTTCGTCTCAAAGCCAACACTCTTTGGCCTGCCTATCATGAGGGAGAGAAGGACTTCTTCCATGTCAAAGGCAATAAGGAAGTGGCAGACAGTTTCGGCATCCATGTTGAGAATGTACGCCGCAAAGAGACCAGTGGCAATGGTACATTCCATTATCGCTCTTTGCAGCGTTTAGGTTGGCCTCATGACCAACTTTGGCTCACCACGCTTTCACCTGGCCAGGAATCGCTTGACTTGCGCGCCGCTTATGAAAGTGATCTGCGTCAACAATGGATGGTGAGCATACATGACCCTAAAGTCTCTGCCTATGCCCTCTCTTTGTTCATGGACATGGCTTGGAATCCCGCAAATATTACGCCAGAGACCATAGAAAGCCATCTAGAGCGATGGCTGTCCCAACAGTTCGGCCGTCATATTGCCCAAAAACTTGTACCTGTCATGCGGCAATATTATCATCTTACATCATTGCGTAAGCCAGAATACATGGGATGGAATCTCTCTGAGGCTGATGGACATCCGTTGCCAGAAGACAAGACTGAAATAAGAAACACCGATTTCAATCCTGTCGCTTTCGGTAACGAACTGGAAAGATACTTGGTGGCTTACCAAGCCCTGCGGCAGCAATCTGAAGAGATTGCCAAAGAGGTGTCACCCGAATTGCAAGACGCTTACTTCGCGGTGGTCTCCTACCCCATAGGTGTCGCGGCTGCTATGGCCGAGAAACAATTACAAGCTCAAGAGGCACGCACCATCCCTCGCGAGGGACAATTCCTGCGCGATGAGGAAGCATTGACAGCTGCCGCGAATAGCGTGAAGGCATACCGTGAAATATTACGGTTGACACAATACTATAATGTTCACTTGGCTGGAGGAAAATGGCAAGGATTGATGAACGCCCAACCTCGAAATTTGCCTGTATTCGCCAAGCCTTTTTTGCCTGGCCAACTCACAAACGAGATGATAGACCAGTACGCTGACCCAAGCTACCAATATTCGCCAATTAATCAGCAAGCTTATGGCGTCGTGGCGAGAAATGCCGTTGATTTCTCTTCCGCGAATGTCAAGGTTGCACCTATCAAAACCCTTGGCCATAGCGGAAAAGCCGTCCCTTTACCTGGTGGCACACGACTTCGCTACGATTTCTTTGCTCCCAAGGAGGGTATCTACCGCTTGAGCTTGGCCTTTATCCCCACCCAGTTTGTGACCAACAAGTCTTTGCGATTTCAGGTGAAGCTGGATCAAGATGACCCCGAGACGCTCACATTGCAGCTTTCTCCAGACTCCCGGGAGCTGGCGGAAAGCCTATTGAGAGGACAAGCCGTCAAGACTCTCTCGGTGAAACTCACCAAGGGGAAACATACGCTTGTCTTGCAAACAATCGATAGCCATCTGGTTTTTGACCAATGGATGCTGGACAGCAATCCAGAACGTCCCTTCTACGTTTTTCCTGTATACTAGTTCATTGTTTTTGTTCTAGTGCTATCATGCTTGTATGTATAGGGTATATTAACAGCTGTATATCATAACGGAAAATGGCAAAAGACGCTATTGATTTCAAAAACGACAAGGTTTCCACTTTATATCGTAGGCTTCTTATCCCTACCCTGCTGGGCACCCTGTCTCTATCGGCGATGACGGCGATAGACGGTATCTTTGTTGGCCACGGCGTGGGCAGTGATGGAGTTGCCGCGGTCAACATTGTCGCTCCTGTTTACCAAGTGTTCTCGGGCATAGGCTTGATGCTGGGCGCGGGTTGCTCTGTTGCCGTTTCGATTCACGTAGCCAGGCAAAAAACAAAAGTGGCCAGAATGAATTTGACGCAAGCTTTGCTCTTCTCCACGGTGTTGACCGCTATGATATGCATGGTTGTCATGCTGTTTCCAGAGTATTCTGTGCGTCTGTTGGGTTCTTCGGACACATTGCTTCCACAGGCAAGCGACTATTTGTTCTGGATAATGCCCAGCTTCATGTTTCAGATGTGGAGCTTTATCGGTCTTTTTATTATCCGCCTTGATGGGGCGCCAAATGTGGCCATGTGGTGCAATATCATATCTTCATTGATGAACGCGGTGCTGGACTGGGTCATGATATTCCCGCTCGGCTGGGGCGTACGAGGTGCGGCCATAGCCACGTCTATTAGCATCATGTTTGGCGGTATCATCGCAATGTCTTATTTGCTGTTTTTTGCCAAGACCTTGAGACCCATTGTGTTGAAATCAAGCTGGAAAAGCTTGCGCCTTTCCTTGCGTAACATTGGCTATCATTGCCGAATTGGTTCTCCCTCACTCTTTGGAGAAATGACATTGGCTGTGCTCATCTTCATGGGAAACCAGATGTTCATGAGGTACTTGGGTGATGACGGCGTGGCAGCCTTTGGCATTGCCTGCTATTATACGCCGTTTTTCTTCAATATAGGAAACGCGGTAGCCCAGTCCGCGCAACCTGTCATCAGCTATAATTATGGCATTGCCAGATGGGATAACGTCGCGAAAGCGCGCCAGCTCCTGATCTTTACCGCCCTGCTGTGCGGCATGGTTGTCATGGCGATGTTCTTGTTTGCGCCCCATCCGCTGATAGCCTTGTTCTTGCATCCAGACAGCGTGGCGGCCCGTATTGCCATAGAAGGCTTCCCCTATTATTCTATTGGCATACCAATCTTTATCTTGAATGTCGCCATCGTAGGCTATTGTCAAAGTGTTGAGCGCATGAGAGCGGCAACGTCATTCGTTTTTCTGAGAGGCATAGGGTTGCTTGTACCATCTTTCTTGCTGCTCCCCTTGCTGTTGGAAACTGAAGGCATTTGGCTCGCTATGCCACTGGCGGAGATTTTGACGCTTGCGATAATATGCTGTTGGTGGCTCTTGCGCAAAACCAAGGCTTAAGCATCGCTAATCGCATCAGCTTAGTATATATTAATTCACAAACACTTATATAGTATGAAAATAACCGTTATTGGCGCTGGAAATATGGGAGGCGCTTTAATCAAGGGATTGGCCAAGAAAGCCATCCATCAGCTAATCGTTACCGCACGTACTGAAGCCACGCTGTCACGTATTACCGCGGAATATCCGGAGGTACAGACTTCACTCAATAATGTAGAGGCTGTAAAAGGAGCGGACATCGTGGTGCTGGCGGTTAAGCCATGGCTTGTGCGTAGCGTCATAGAGGAGATTAAGGACTCTCTGGATTTCGACCGACAAGTAATTCTGTCCGTAGCCGCCAACGTTTTCACTGAAACCTTGCGGGAATATCTGGGATGCCCAACGGCCAATGTTTTCTATATCATGCCCAATATTGCCGCGGAATATAATGAAAGCATGACTTTTTTGGCTCCCGCCAACGGTGTTTCACCCGAATTAACGCAGCGTATAGAAGAATTATTGAGCCTTCTGGGCAAGGTAAAAGTATGCATGGAGAACGAGGTGGCCGCTGGCAACATGATGTCTGGATGTGGTATCGCCTATGTTTTTCGCTTCATCCATGCCATGATGGAGGGAGGAGTCGAGATGGGGCTCTATCCTGCGGAAGCCAGGGAAATAGCCATGCAGGCCATGAAAGGGGCTGTAGCTACGCTGGAGAGTTCTGGCATGCACCCCGCTGTTGCCATTGACAAGGTGACAACTCCTGGTGGATTGACCATCAAGGGCTTGAACGAACTAGATCACGCAGGCTTTAACTCCGCTGTAATAAGATGTCTCAAGGCGGGACTCGCCAAATAGAAGACGCTTTAAACATTGATGGCGAGCGAACAAATTGATAAATAGCCAAATAACTAGTTTGTCAATTAATGCATGATTAACAGACGATAAGTGAAGTGCCCAGCCGCATAATCTATAAAGCGAATAGGCGGCTGGGCGCTTTGTCTTTACATTTACAAGAAAATCTGGAAACACTATTCAATGAATTTATCAATAATGACCTATGTCAGTATAAGACAGCTTCATGCTGCCGGAAGTATAGTATCCTTTCCAGTACCAGCTAAGTGAAACCCCAGTACCAGTTAGTTGGTACTGGGGTTTCACTTAGCTGGTACTGGGAGAGCATTAATACTGACTTTCATAAGGAGCAGTATTGGATGCCACCAAGAATATTATCGCAAGGCGGCAACAACCTGCCTCCAATTGTAAAGACGCGGCGTGCTGCGTATCCTGTTATTAAGTTGTAGTGTCGCGCCTCTTGGCAAATTGCCGTGCTGCGTCTTTCGTCAAGCAGGCGAGGTAATTCCGTAAGTTCCGTTGGAAGATATGTCGCGAGCCTTGTCTTTAATACTTTTGAAGTAATGATGTGCGATGTTGTCGCGATTTTCATAAAGCGGGCAGGTTGAATCTTGGATAGTATTTAGGAGCCAAAACAAGGCGTTTACGCACACAAAAAACAAGCTTCATTGCTTAAAAGTGTTAATATTACACTTTCAAGAGAAAAAAATCACATGAAATGATACAAGTATAAAAAAAATATCGTAATTTTACAGCCAAATTAAGTTTAACCTAAACTAAACTCAATATGAGAAACGTAAAAAAACTATTTTTTTGTGCAGGAATTGGCGCGATGATGTTGTCTGCCTGCCAAAGCGGTGAAACAACCCAGTTGACAACATCTGGACTGGACATTGCTGATTTTGATTCTACCGTGCAAGGAAAGAAGACAGAACTCGTAGTACTCAAGAATCAAAACGGCATGGAAGCTTGCCTCACCAATTATGGAGGCCGCCTTGTTTCCCTTTGCGTACCCGACAAGGATGGCAAGATGACCGACGTGGTATTGGGATATGACAATATAGCCCAGTATGCCGACACTCTGAACTCTCCCTCTGATTATGGTTCATCAGTCGGCCGCTATGCGAACCGCATCAAGGACGCCAAGATTGTCGTGGCGGGAAAGGAATACAAGCTCAGGGCAAACGACAACGTGAACTCCCTGCATGGAGGCGGCAACACGGGCTGGCTGAACAAAGTGTATGACATACAGAGTCGCACAGACTCCTCTGTCGTATTCGCCATCACCGCTCCAGACGGAGAAAATGGTTTCCCTGGCACCGTAAAGGCTACAGCCACCTACACAGTGAAAAGCGACAACACGCTAGACATCGTGTTTGAGGCAACTACAGACAAGGAAACTGTCATCAACATGACCAACCACGCTTACTTCAACCTAAATGGCGATTTCTCCAAGGACGGCTTCAACCAAGTGATGTATATCAATGCCGACAATTTCACGCCCAGCGACGCACTCTATATACCCACTGGCGAAATCAAGTCCGTAGAGGGAACACCCATGGACTTCAGGCAACCCAAGGTGTTGAGCGAGGCATGCGATACTACCTATGATCAAATCAAGAACGCGACGGGCTACGACCACAACTGGTGCCTGAACACCTATAAGGACGGAAAAGGTGACGACACCACTCCATGCGCTAGCCTTTACTCCCCTATCACAGGCATTTTCATGGAGGTGTTCACCAATGAGCCAGGCCTGCAAGCTTATACGGGTAACTTCCAAGGAACAGGCATCGCCTGCAAGCATGGCGTAAAATACCCCAAACACGTAAGCGTATGCTTCGAAAGCCAGAAATACCCCGACTCTCCTACGAAGTATACCGCGAAGACCAAAGGATGGGAAATCTCCAACCCCTATTTGAAGCCAGGAGAGAAATATTATTCTCACCTCGCCTATAAGTTTAGCGTAAAATAACCCATATTCATAAACTAACAAAATCTATAACTAAAAACTAAGATGAACTGGAACACAAATGAATTCATTTGGCTAGACTGGCTGATCTTGGCCGTCGGAATCATAGCGATCGTATTCGCTATCTACTATGCCATCAAGAAAGACAAAGAGAAGATGAAGGGGGCCGACAGCCAAGATTACCTTTTCGGTAAAGGAGAACCTTGGTATATCATAGGTGCGGCTATCTTCGCCGCCAACATTGGCTCCGAGCACCTCGTGGGTTTGGCAGGCACAGGTGCCAAGGACGGAGTGGGCATGGCTCACTGGGAGATGCAAGGCTGGATGATATTGATACTGGGATGGCTCTTCGTGCCTTTCTATCAGTTGCTGAACAATAAGTTGGGCCGTATTATCACCATGCCCGAGTTCCTGAAGTTCAGGTACACAAAGCGCACGGGCTCTTGGCTCTCCATCATCACGTTGATAGCCTACGTGCTGACCAAGGTGTCCGTGACAGCTTTCACTGGAGGTATCTTCTTTGAGTACTTGCTAGGCATTCCTTTCTGGTACGGCGCACTTGGATTGATAGCCATTACTGCCGTGTTTACCGTGTTTGGTGGCATGAAAGGCGTAATGACGCTTTCCGCCATACAGACCCCTATTTTGATTATCGGTTCTTTCTTGGTTCTTTTCTTGGGACTGAGCATGTTGGGAGATGGCAACATCGCGGCAGGATGGTCTGAGATGATGAGAGTCTGCGACGCTGCCCATGATGGTTTCGGTACCACTCACATGTTCCATACCGATCCCGCTGATCCCATGTATCCCCAGTTCCCAGGCTATGTAGTGTTCCTTGGAGCTTCCATCATCGGTTTCTGGTATTGGTGTACTGACCAGCACATCGTGCAACGTGTGCTCGGACAAACCAAAGGAGAGGACAACAGGGAAGTGATGAAACGCGCTCGCCGCGGTACTATCGCCGCAGGTTATTTCAAATTGTTGCCTGTTTTCATGTTCTTGATTCCTGGTATGATTGCTTACGCTCTCTCCATGAAGACCGGTAGCGGCATCGAGATGGATATCACCAACACCCACGACACGGATGGCGCTTACGCCATGATGGTGAAAAACATCTTGCCCGCTGGCGTGAAAGGTATCGTGACCATTGGTTTCATTTGCGCTTTGGTAGCTTCGCTGGCCGCTTTCTTCAATAGCTGCGCCACCCTTTTCACGGAAGACTTCTACAAGCCCATGAAACAAGGTATGAGCGAGAGCCACTATGTATTTGTAGGCCGTGTGGCCACCGTGGTGGTCGTATTGCTGGGCTTGGCCTGGATGCCTGTCATGATGAGCATGGGCAACCTCTACTCCTATTTGCAAGACATACAGTCACTGATAGCTCCCGCGATGGTGGCAGTATTTACTTTGGGAATCTTCTCCAAGCGCATCACGCCAAAAGCAGGCGAGGTAGGTCTTATCGGAGGTTTCCTCATCGGTATGCTCCGACTGCTCACCAATGTGCTGACAGGTTCTGGCAAGAACGTCATGGAAGGCGCTTTCTGGGAAAACACCACTTGGTTCTGGCAGACCAATTGGCTGATCTTTGAGGTATGGCTGCTCGTATTCATCATCGTGATGATGTTTGTGGTATCCATGTTCACCAAGAAACCCTCCGCAGAGCAAATCGCCGCTATCACCTTCACAAAGGACTACAAGCGTTCCATCAGGGAAAGCTGGGGTGTATGGGATATTGTCGCCACACTGGGTGTCGTAGCTCTCTGCGGCGCATTCTACGCTTACTTCTGGTAAATCTACACCTTATTATGTATAGATGACAATCTATTATAAGGAACATAGCAAGTTTTATCTCTCGGTAGATATCATCGTTTTTGGTTTCGAAGAGGGCAACCTGAAGATACTGCTCGGCAAGCGACAGATGGATCCAGGACGAGGAGAATGGTCTCTATATGGTGGTTTCGTCAATGAAGACGAAGACCTGGAAGAGGCCGCCAATAGAACTATCCTGGAACTGACTGGCATGACGAAACTCTATATGAGACAAGTGGGAGCTTTTGGAGCTATAGACCGTGACCCTGGTGAACGAGTCATTTCTATAGCCTATTGTGCCTTGATAGACGTAAAAGACTATGATGACAATCTGAGGCAACAGCATGGACTAGAGTGGGTGGCACTGAATGAGGTGCCATCTCTCTACTCCGACCACAATCTCATGGTGAGCAACGCCTTGGCGCAAATCAGGAGGCGTATCAATACGGAACCCATCGTCTTTAACCTATTGCCAGAACTTTTTACCCTAACTCAATTGCAAAGGGTATATGAAGCCATTCTGGGTTCGTCAATAGACAAGCGCAACTTCCGTAAACGTGTAAAGCAGATAGAATTTATAGAAAAGACGGAGTTTATAGACAAAACTACGTCACGCAGAGGAGCTGCCCTCTATCGATTCAATAAAAACGTATACCTGGAAGATCCAATATTTAAACTTTAAAACTGAAAATATCATGTTAGAAGAACTGAAAGAAAAAGTGCTCAAGGCAAACCTTGACCTCGTGAAACACAACCTCGTGCTTTTCACATGGGGAAATGTGAGCGGCATAGACCGCGAGAAAGGGCTGGTGGTAATCAAGCCTTCTGGTGTTAGCTACGATGGCATGAAAGCCTCTGATATGGTAGTGGTGGACCTGGAAACCGGCAAGGTGGTAGAGGGAGACCTCAATCCCTCTTCTGATACGCCTACTCACTTGGTGCTCTATCGCGAGTTCCCCGAAATAGGAGGCGTAGTACATACCCACTCCACTTACGCCACGGCATGGGCACAAGCAGGCATCGACATACCCAATATAGGAACGACTCACGCTGATTATTTCCATGACGCTATTCCTTGTACAGACGCCATGACAAAAGACCAAATGGCAGAATATGAATACAATACGGGCGTGGTCATCGTGGATAAGTTCAAGAAAGATAATATCAACTGGGTACACACGCCTGCCGTGTTGGTAAAAAACCATGGTCCTTTCAGCTGGGGTAAGAACCCTGACGAGGCCGTTTACCACGCCGTGGTGGCTGAGCAAGTGGCTAAGATGGCCTTCGTTTCATTCACCGTGAACCCACGCACGACGATGAATCCCTTGTTGGTTGAGAAGCATTTCTCTCGTAAGCATGGCCCTAACGCCTACTATGGACAAAAGAAGAAGTAATACACATTATATATAACGACAATTCTATTAACCAAAAACATAAAACTATGATTAAAGCATTTGAAAACCTAGAGGTTTGGTTTGTAACGGGTGCGCAGCTCTTGTATGGAGGTGATGCTGTAGTACAGGTAGACGGACATTCAAAGGAAATGGTAGCTGGCTTGAACGACTCTGGCCTGCTCCCCATCAAGGTGGTATATAAAGGCACGGCTAATTCCTCCAAGGAGGTTGAGGCAGTATTCAAGGCCGCAAACAACGATGACAAGTGCGTGGGTATCATCACCTGGATGCACACCTTCTCTCCTGCCAAGATGTGGATACATGGACTGCAGCAGTTGAAGAAGCCCCTGCTCCACTTGCACACTCAATACAACAAGGAAATTCCATGGGATACCATGGATATGGATTTCATGAACTTGAACCAGTCCGCTCATGGCGACCGTGAGTTTGGCCATATCTGCACTCGCATGCGTATTCGTCGCAAAGTGGTTGTTGGCTATTGGAAAGAGGAAGAAACCCAGAAGAAGATTGCCGTTTGGATGCGCGTATGCGCAGCTTGGGCAGATGCACAAGATATGCTTATCATCCGTTTCGGCGACCAGATGAACAACGTGGCCGTAACTGATGGTGACAAAGTGGAAGCCGAGCAGCGCATGGGTTACCACGTGGACTATTGCCCCGTAAGCGAGCTGATGGAATATCACGCCCAAGTGAAGGACGAAGACGTGAAAGCCTTGGTAGACGAATACTTCCGTTTGTATGACACCAATATCAAGAATGATGGCCGTACCGCAGATTATACTGTGCTTTGGAATGCCGCTAAGGCCGAGCTGGCTCTGCGCGCTATCTTGAAGGCCAAAGGCGCCAAAGGTTTCACTACCAACTTTGATGACCTGGGACAGACCGATGGCAGCCACTTCGACCAAATACCCGGCTTGGCATCACAGCGCTTGATGGCTGAAGGTTATGGATTTGGAGCTGAGGGTGACTGGAAATCCGCAGCACTCTATCGCACGGTATGGGTAATGAACCAAGGTTTGCCAAACGGTTGCTCTTTCCTGGAAGACTATACGTTGAACTTCGATGGAGAGAATAGTTCTATCCTGCAGGCTCACATGTTGGAGGTTTGCCCGCTCATCGCCGCCAAGAAGCCTCGCTTGGAGGTTCACTTCCTCGGCATTGGCATCCGCAAGGCCCAGACCGCACGCCTCGTGTTCACTTCCAAGACTGGCACGGGTTGCACCGCTACCGTAGTAGACCTGGGCAACCGCTTCCGCCTTATCGTGAACGACGTGGAGTGCATTGAGCCGAAACCCCTGCCCAAACTCCCCGTGGCATCCGCTCTTTGGAAGCCCATGCCTAACTTCGAGGTAGGCGCTGGCGCATGGATATTGGCTGGCGGCACGCACCACTCTTGCTTCTCCTATGACCTGACTGCGGAATACTGGGCAGACTATGCGGAGATCGCTGACATCGAGATGGTACACATCGGCAAGGAAACCAACATCTGCGACTTCAAGAAAGAATTGCGCTATAATGAGGTTTACTACATGCTGAACAAGGCATTGAGATAAACCTGGATATTCCTTAATATATATAAGGTATGACATTAGATGCGAAATCAACCATCGAAGCGGGCAAAGCCATTCTCGGTATAGAGTTTGGCTCTACCCGCATCAAGGCTGTCCTCATAGACCAGGACAACAAGCCTATCGCACAGGGTAGCCACACTTGGGAAAACCAATTGGTGGACGGCCTGTGGACATACAGCGTAGAGGCCATCTGGTACGGATTGCAAGACTGCTACGCTGACTTGCGTGCCAATGTGTTGAAGGAATACGACACAGAGATAGAAACCCTGGCCGCTATCGGCATCAGCGCGATGATGCACGGCTACATGGCCTTCAACAAGGACGAGGAGATATTGGTGCCTTTCCGCACATGGCGTAACACCAACACGGGCAAGGCCGCCGCTGAGCTGTCAAAGCTGTTTGTTTACAACATCCCCTTGCGCTGGAGCATCTCCCACCTTTATGAGGCTATCTTGGATAACGAGGAGCACGTGGGAGACATTGACTTCCTGACCACCCTCGCGGGTTACGTGCATTGGCAAATCACGGGAGAGCGCGTATTGGGTATCGGTGACGCTTCAGGTATGCTGCCCATAGATCCCGAGACCAAGGACTACAACGCGGTGATGGTAGAGAAGTTTGACAAGCTCGTAGCTCCCAAGGGTTATAGCTGGAAACTGCTCGACATCCTGCCCAAGGTGCTGCTCGCTGGCGAGAACGCCGGTTTCCTGACCCCAGAGGGAGCAGAGAAGCTGGATGTCTCCGGCCACTTGAAGGCAGGCATCCCCGTTTGTCCTCCCGAGGGTGACGCTGGCACAGGCATGGTGGCCACCAACGCAGTAAGGCAACGCACGGGTAACGTATCGGCAGGCACCTCCTCTTTCTCAATGATTGTATTGGAGAAAGAACTCTCCAAGCCCTATGAGATGATAGACATGGTGACCACACCAGATGGAAGTCTCGTGGCCATGGTGCATTGCAACAACTGCACGAGCGACCTCAATGCCTGGGTGAACCTTTTCCAGGAAGCCCTGAAGTTGATGGGACACGATGTGGACATGAACAAACTGTATGGCAAACTCTACAATCACGCACTCACAGGCAATGGAGATTGCGGAGGGCTGATGGCCTACAACTACGTATCGGGTGAACCCGTGATGGGCTTGGCGGATGGCAGACCCATGTTCGTGCGCTCCGCGAACGACAAGTTCACGTTGGCCAACTTCATGCGTGCCCATCTCTATGGCTCAGTGGCTGTGCTCAAGGTGGGCAACGACATACTCTTCAACGAGGAGTACGTGAGGGTTGACCGCATCACGGGCCATGGCGGCTTGTTCAAGACCAAGGGCGTAGGCCAGCGAATACTGGCGGCAGCCATCAACTCCCCCATTTCTGTCATGGAGACCGCGGGCGAGGGTGGCGCATGGGGCATCGCCCTGCTGGGCTCTTACCTGGTCAACAACGACCAAAAACTGTCGTTGGCCCAGTTCCTGGACAAGTGCGTATTCGCAGGCAACGAGGGCGTGGAGATAAAGCCAACACCCGAAGAGGTGGAGAGTTTCAACGCCTACATCAAGAACTACAAGGCATGCCTGCCCATAGAGGAGGCGGCCGTTGCCTACAAGAAGTAATCACAAAACAACCTTAAACATGAAGAATAAGCTGATTATCGCCAGTCTGGCGCTGACATCGTCGCTCACACTCTCCGCGCAGGAGATAACAGGCACTTTGCACGCAGACCAAGGCACACAAAAAATCAACAAAGAAATCTACGGACAATTCGCAGAGCATCTGGGAACATGTATATATGGTGGCCTTTGGGTAGGTGAGAATTCTCCCATCCCCAACACAAAAGGTTATCGTAACGACGTGTTTAATGCCCTGAAGGAATTACAAATCCCCGTCTTGCGTTGGCCTGGTGGATGTTTCGCTGATGAATATCATTGGATGGATGGTATTGGTCCAAGAGAGAAACGCCCCAAGATGCAAAACAATAACTGGGGTGGTACTATCGAAGACAACTCGTTCGGTACTCACGAGTTTTTGAACCTTTGTGAGATGCTGGGCACGGAACCCTACATCAGTGGCAACGTCGGTTCTGGTACAGTAGAAGAACTCGCCAAGTGGGTAGAATACATGACCAGTGATGGTGACACCCCCATGGCAAAGCTGCGCCGCCAAAACGGCCGTGACAAGGCCTGGAAAGTGAAGTTCCTCGGCGTGGGCAACGAGAGCTGGGGTTGCGGTGGCAACATGTTGCCCGAGTATTACGCGGACCTTTATCGCCGCTACTCCACCTACTGCCGCAACTATGACGGCAACCAACTCTACAAGATTGCCTCTGGCGCCAGCGACTACGACTACAACTGGACAAAGGTGTTGATGGAGAAGGCCGGCAACTTGATGAACGGCATCTCCCTCCACTATTATACCGTGACCGGATGGACCGGAAGCAAGGGCAGTGCCTTGAAGTTCAGCGATGATGACTACTACTGGACCATGGGCAAGTGCCTGGAACTGGAAGATGTCATCAAGAAGCATGCGGAAATCATGGATCAATATGACCCTGAGAAGCGTGTAGGCTTGATGGTGGATGAGTGGGGAACATGGTGGGATGAGGAGCCTGGCACCATTCCTGGCCACCTCTACCAGCAGAACTCCATGCGTGACGCTTTCGTGGCCGCGCTCACCCTCAACCTGTTCCATCGTCATTGCGACCGCGTGAGGATGGCCAACATCGCCCAGGTGGTGAACGTGCTCCAGTCCATGATACTCACCGACACGAAGGGAACTGGACACATGGTGCTCACGCCTACCTATCACGTATTCAGGATGTACAAGGGCTTCCAGGAGGCTACATATTTGCCTCTCGACCTGAACGCTCCCACCATCGACGTGCGTGGGGATGACCACGCCAAGGATGGCCGCAAGGTGCCCGTGGTAAGCGCATCCGCCGCCAAGAAAGCCGATGGCTCCATCATCATGGCCCTGGCCAACGTGAGCCTCGACAAGGCCCAAGAGCTGAGCATCGCCCTCAACGGCAGCCAAGCCAAGACCGTGACTGGCGAGATATTGACCTGCAAGCAGATAAGCGACTTCAACGACTTCGAGCACCCAGACGTGGTGAAGCCTGAGGCCTTCAAGGGTGCCAAGGCAAAGAAGAACACCCTTCAGGTGAAGATTCCCGCTAAGTCAATTGTTGTATTGAATATCAAGTAAACACCTAATATAACTTACAATCAAAATGAAAGACGTAAAAGTATTAAACCACGCGGCAGACAACATCCGTATTCTGGCCGCCTCAATGGTAGAGAAGGCTAACTCAGGCCACCCAGGAGGTGCCATGGGAGGTGCCGATTTCATCAATGTGCTCTTCTCCGAGTACTTGGTTTATGATCCTGACAGCCCAGAGTGGACTGGTCGCGACCGCTTCTTCCTGGATCCTGGCCACATGAGTCCTATGCTCTATTCCGCATTGGCACTCCAAGGGAAGTTCACCATTGATGAACTGAAAGAATTCCGCCAATGGGGTTCTCCAACTCCTGGCCATCCCGAACTTGACGTAAAGCGCGGCATCGAAAACTCTTCTGGTCCTCTTGGACAAGGCCACGCCTTGGCAGCTGGAGCGGCCGTAGCCGAGAAGTTCCTGGAGGCTCGCCTGGGAAAGACCATGATGCAGCACAAGATTTACGCCTACATCTCTGACGGAGCCGTGGAGGAGGAAATCTCCCAGGGAGTGGGTCGCATCGCCGGCACGCTGGGCCTGAGCAACCTCATCATGTTCTACGACTCTAACGACATCCAGCTCTCCACGGAGTGCGGCGTGGTGATGAGCGAGGACACCGAGGCCAAGTACAAGGCTTGGAACTGGAATGTCATCAAAATCAACGGCAACGACGTGAACGAGATACGCCAGGCTCTCGATGCTGCCTTGAAGGAGCAAGACCGCCCCACTCTCATCATCGGTAAGACCGTGATGGGCAAAGGCGCGTTGAAGGAGGACGGTTCCAGCTATGAGCGTAGCATCAAGACCCATGGTGCTCCCCTGGGTGGCAATGCCTATGTAAACACCATCAAGAACCTGGGCGGAGACCCCGAGAATCCCTTCGTGATATTTGATGATGTAAAGCAACTCTATGCAGACCGTCAGGCAGAGCTTCGCCAGATAGTAGCCGCTCGTCGCGCAGAAGAGGCTGAATGGGAGAAGCAGAATCCTGAGAAGGCTGCCCAAATGAAGGAATGGTTCAGCGGCAAAGCACCCAAGGTTGACTGGACCAAGGTCGTGCAGAAGCCAGGCAGCGCAACACGTGCCGCAAGTGCCGCTTGTCTCGCGGAATTGGCTAAGCAAGTGCCCAACATGATTTGCGCATCCGCCGACCTCTCCAACTCCGATAAGACTGACGGTTTCTTGAAGCAGACCACCAGCATGGTACATGGCGACTTCTCTGGAGCCTTCTTCCAGGCAGGCGTGAGTGAATTGACCATGGCAGACATGTGTATCGGCATGATGCTCCATGGTGGTGTCATCGCCGCTTGCGGTACGTTCTTCGTGTTCTCTGACTACATGAAGCCCGCCGTTCGTTTGGCTGCTTTGATGGGCGTGCCCGTGAAGTTCATCTGGACCCACGACGCTTTCCGTGTGGGCGAAGATGGTCCCACCCACGAGCCTGTTGAGCAGGAGGCACAAATCCGCTTGATGGAGAAACTAAAGAACCACAAGGGTCAGGACAGCGTACGTGTGTTCCGTCCCGCTGACTGCGAGGAGACCACTGTTTGCTGGAAGCTTGCCATGGAGAATATGGACACGCCCAGCGCATTGATATTCTCTCGTCAGGGCATCGCTAACCTGCCCGAGGGCAATGACTACGAGCAGGCTGCCAAGGGCGCTTACGTAGTAGCAGGCTCCGATGAGGATTACGACGTGATACTCGTGGCCAGCGGTTCCGAGGTGTCTACCCTGGAGGCAGGCTGCGAAGCTTTGCGCAAGGACGGCATCAAGGTGCGCGTGGTGAGTGCCCCCAGCGAGGGTCTCTTCCGCTGCCAAAGCGCGGAATACCAGGAGAGCGTACTCCCCGCAGCTGCCAAGAAGTTTGGTATGACCGCTGGACTGCCCGTCACCTTGGAAGGCTTGGTAGGTATCGGCCCCAACAGCAAGATTTGGGGCATGCCCAGCTTCGGCTTCTCCGCTCCCTACAAGGTGCTTGACGAGAAGTTAGGCTACACGGGCGAAAACGTTTACCGCCAGGTAAAGGAGTTTTTGGGCAAATAACACAAGACAATCCACTGGGGCAGGGAGCCAGCAGGCGTCCCCTGCCCCGCTTTCATTAACCATCTAAAACATACGACTATGGAAATCAAGACAGTAGGCTTGGCATCTGACCACGCAGGTTACCCACTCAAGCAATTCGTACTTCAATATCTGGAGGAGAAAGGTTATCCCGTGAAGGATTACGGCACCTACAGCGACGAGAGCGTAGACTATCCCGACTTCGCCCACCCACTGGCCGAAGGCATTGAGAGCGGGGAGGTATATCCTGGCATCGCCATCTGCGGCAGCGGTGAGGGCATGGCCATCACGCTCAACAAGCACCAAGGCGTGCGCGCCGGATTGGCATGGAACAAGGACGTGGCACAGCTAACCCGCCAGCACAATGACGCCAACGTCATCGTTTTGCCTGGTCGTTTCATCGACAACAAGACGGCAGCCTCCATCCTCGACGCTTTCTTCACGGCCAGCTTCGAGGGCGGTCGCCATGAGCGCCGCGTGAAGAAGATTCCCGTCGAGGGGTAATTCTCTTCCGCCTCGGCGCGAACATCCCACAAAGGTGGTGTCTTCCCCTAAGGGGGCGAGGCACCACTTTTTTCTTTCCCCTTACCCCGCTTGCGGCAAGCGAACGTGCACCTCCCTTCCACCATGGGTGAACAAGGAGGCAGCTTCTTCCCAATCCACAATGTCAGGAAAGCATCCAGTACGCAGGTGTGTACAGTAGTCGATGGGCAGGTCGCCCGTTATGCCTTGCGGGGAATCTTTGAGCTGTCTAAGGCATGGCGGGGCCTATTCGCGGCAGGAAATGGGCAATCAGCCAAAGGGTTTCACTCCAAAATAAAGTATCTAGGCTTTTCCTTGGCAGTGTCACGAAGAAGTATTACCTTTGCGAAGGTATATCATCATATAAGATAATGGTAGGCATCATATAAGATAATGGTAGGCATCATATAAGATGATGATGGGTATCATATGGTTGGCAAAATAAAATGAAAACACGGCGAGAGGATAGCACATTGCGTTAATTTTGTCCTATTTTTCCCAATGAATGTGAGTTTCTTGCAGATTTAAGGAAAATTTGAACATCAAACGAGATACTTTTCAACCTTATTGCTTAATTTTGCGATATGTTTTTAAAAAGTCCGCGAATGAGAAAATTCATCTTGTTAACGTTGATGTGCGCCCTCACCGCCACTTCTGGTGCCCAGACCTATTTGAGCCTAGATAGTTGCAAGGCGATGGCTCTGCGCAACAACAAACAATTAAACATATCCCGGCTTAGCAAAGAGGTGGCTAAAAATGTGAGAAAAGCCGCCCGCACAAAGTACCTGCCCAAGGTGGACGCCATGGGCGGTTACCTTTACACCAGCAAGCAGATATCCATTATCAGCGGACGGCAGCGACAAGCCCTGGGCAGCCTGGGCACCTCTCTGGGTTCCCAAGCGCAGGCCAGTGTCTCTGACATGCTAAGCGCCCTCACGCAACAAGGCATCCTCACCCCCGACCAAGCCGAGCAATTAGGTGGTGCCTTGTCACAGACGGGGCAGAGCCTGGGGCAAGCGGGCAACAAGTTGGGGCAAAAAGTGGCGGACGCTTTCGACACGGACACCCGCCACATGTGGGCAGGAGCGGTCATGGTAAGGCAACCCATCTACATGGGCGGAGCCATCAAGGCGGCCAACAAGATAGCCGACATAGGCGAGAGCATGGCCGATGACGATTTGGACCTGAAGCGGCAAGCCACGCTCTATGGCGTATACCAAGCTTACTGGACTACGGTGTCACTAGAGCAGAAGCGGAATTTGGCACTGAGTTACAAGGAGTTAGTGGAGAAATTGAGCCAGGACGTAAAGAAGATGATAACCCAAGGCGTGGCCACCAAGGCCGATGGGCTTAGGGTGGACGTAAGGGTAAACGAAGCCGACATGCAGCTTACGCAAGTGGTAAACGGCCTTTCTCTTGCCAAGATGCTGCTCTGCCAGCTATGCGGGTTGCCACTCAATGAGGATATCCAATTGACAGACTCGGCTGAGAGCAAGGGGAACGCTTCTGCCCTCACGCTAGACAATTCCGCGGACTCAACCTATAGTGACCGCCCTGAGATAAGACTCTTGGAGCATTCCATCGCAATCAGCGAACAGACCACAAACCTTATCCGCGCCGGCAATTTGCCCAAGGTCAGCCTCGTGGGCGGATACATGACAACCAATCCCAGTGTCTATGATGGTTTCCGTCGTCGCTTTTCTGGCGTATGGAACGTGGGTGTTATCATCCAGGTGCCTATATGGGACTGGTTTGACACCACTTATAAGATTCGCGCCTCGAAGGCCGCTACCAATATCGCGAAGATGGAACTGAGCGACGCGCGGGAAAAGGTGGAGCTACAAGTGACACAGAGCCAATACAAGATGCGGGAAGCCCAAAAGCGACTGGCCATGGCATCACAAAACATAAAGAGTGCTGAAGAGAACCTGCGTTGCGCCAACCTGGGATTCAGGGAAGGCGTAATGGGCATCACGGAGGTAATGGAGGCGCAGACGGCGTGGCAGCTGGCCCAAAGCCAGAAGATTGATGCGGAAGTGGAAGTGAAGCTGAGTGAGTTAAGCGGAGCGAAAGCGCTCGGTACCTTGAGATAAACACATAACCATAAAAGAACATGTCAGAGAAGAAACAACATAGCAACATCATCATGGCGGCCGTGGGTTTTGCCGTGGTGGTAGTGGCAGTGGGCATCATAGGCCTGCTGACTTTGGGCGGGGAAGAAGAAACCCTGCAGGGCGAGGTGGAAGTATCGGAATACCGGGTGTCCAGCAAGTTGCCTGGCAGGATAGTGGAACTCCGTGTCCAGGAGGGCGACTACGTGAAGGTAGGTGATACGCTCGCCATATTGGAAGTGCCAGAGGCTGAAGCCCAAAAGCGCGTATTGGAAGCCACGGGTGACGCGGCAGAAGCCATGAGCCAAATGACCGACGAGGGAGCGAGACAGGAGCAGATACGCAGTGCCTACGCCCTCTTGCAGCAAGCGCAAGCCGCCGAGGAAATAGCGCGCAAGACCTATAACCGCATGCAGAACCTTTTCGACGAAGGCGTGGTGAGCGGACAGAAACGTGACGAGGCATTGGCTTCTTACAAAGCCACCCAAGCTCAGGTGAAAGCGGCGCAAGGCCAGTATGACATGGCACGCAATGGAGCCAGGAGGCAAGAGAAACTCATGGCGGCCAAGAACGCACAGGCGGCCAAGAACGCCGTTGACGTGATGACTTCCATCCTGAAGGAGACCGTCCAGGTGGCACAAGTAGAGGGTGAAGTAAGTGAGGTCTACCCCATGGTGGGAGAACTCGTTGGGCTTGGTTCACCTATCATTAGCATCTCTGTGATGAAAGACCTTTGGGGCACGTTCAATATCCGTGAAGACAAATTGCAGGGGCTCGGTGTAGGCACCACGTTTACCGCCTATGTGCCCGCGTTCGGAAAGGACATAGAGATGAAAGTCTACTATATGAAGGACAAGGGTTCCTATGCCGCCTGGAAGTCCACCAAGGCCACGGGTGATTATGACCGCAAGACATTCGAGGTAAGAGCTCGTCCTGTGACCAAGTTGGAGGGGCTGCGCCCAGGCATGTCCCTCATCATGAAAGAGCGTTAAGATGCTGCGCCGTGTCTACCATATCGCCCTGCGTGAATGCGCTATCCTGTGGAAAGACCCTATCTACGCTTTCTGCATGGTGGGCTTTCCGTTGCTCTCCGTCGTCTTTTTCACCTCATTGATGAGCGGTGGCGTGCCCGAAGACTTGCCTGTAGGCGTGGTAGACCAAGACCATACATCCGAAAGCAGACAGATAGCGATGGAGCTGGATGCGTGCCAAAGTGCCCGGATAGCCGCTTGGCCCGTCAACGTCACGGAGGCTCAAGATGCCATGAAGCGAGGAGAGATTTATGGCTATGTCTTGATACCGGAAGGAACCACCCGCGAGATTTACAATGGCAAACAGCCCCATCTGTCTTTTTACTACAGCAACCTATCGCTGGTGGCCGGTTCCATGGTTTACAAAGACTTGAAAACCGTGCTTACCTTGCGCAAAGCCAAGGTAGGCATTACGAAACTGGCGGCCGTAGGCAAGACCGACGAGGAGATAGCCACCTCATTGCAGCCCATCGCCTTGGACATGCACATGGTGGGAAACCCCTACAGCAATTACAACTACTATCTCAGCACTACCATGGTGCCAGGTGTCATTTTGCTTTTGGTGTTCCTGGTCACGCCTTTCTCCATCGGCACGGAGTTGAAATTCGGCCGTTCCCGAGAGTGGTTATCCATGGCTGACAACAATATATATGTGGCCTTGCTTGGCAAGCTGTTGCCCCAAACTCTTGTCTTCCTCGCCATCTTCCTCGCCTTTGAGTTCTATATATATGGAGTCTTGCGCTTTCCCCATCCTGGAGGAGCCGTCCCCATCTTGCTCTTAGGTCTCCTCTCTGTGTTGGCATGCCAAAGTTTCGGGGTATTCGCTTTTGGCCTGACCCCATCATTGCGCATGTCAATGAGCATCTGCTCGCTATGGGGCGTGATTAGTTTCTCCATCTGCGGAGCCACGTTCCCTGTCTCGTCCATGCATCCTTTCTTGCAATCCATAGCGGTGCTCTTTCCTTTGCGCCATTATTATATGGTATACCAAGAGACCATTTTCCATGGTTTCCCCCTACAATATGCCCTGCCGCATATTGTGGTGCTCATTCTTTTCCTGGCGTTGCCATTCCTGGTGGCGTGGAACATCAAGAAAGCCATGCTCATTTACAAGTATATTCCTTAACGGCTGAGTTAAAATGACGAAATCGCGTCTTTCAAATAAAATCATCCAGACCTTAGATGACACCTGTCATGTATGGCGCAGGGAACTCCGTCGCATGCTTCACGATGAGGGCGTGGTGATATTCGTCATCATCGTACCCCTACTCTACCCCTTGCTCTATTCCTGGATCTACACCAACGAAGTGGTGCGCGAGGTGCCCGTAGCTGTAGTGGACAACTCCCACAGCCAAAAGAGCCGCCAGTTCATCAGGGATATTGATGCCACGCCAGATGTCCGCATCGCCTACCATTGCGCGGACATGACGGAAGCGGAAGAATTGATTGCCCGACAAGAAGTGAAAGGCATCCTCTACTTCCCGCAAGACTTCAGCACAAAGATGCACCGAGGAGAGCAAGCACACGTGGGCGTTTACTGTGATATGAGCCTGATGCTCACCTACAAAGCCATCTACATGAGTGCCTTGGCTGTTTCCACCTCCATGAACACAGAACTGCAAGTTGCCCAAGCAGGCGGTGTTACTGACCAAGATGACGAGCTGGTCACAGACCCTATCCTCATAGACGAGGTGTCACTCTACAACAACACGGGTGGCTATGGCAACTTCTTGATACCTGCCGTGCTGATACTCATCATACAACAAACCCTCATGCTGGGCGTTGGCCTATCCGCGGGAACGGCAAGGGAACAACATGACAACAAGTTGCTCATCCCCTTCGAAGAGCATTACAACGCCACGCTACCTATTGTCTTGGGCAAAGCCCTTTGTTATCTTATGCTCTATGCCGTGCTGGGTACATACCTCCTGCTCGTTGTGCCTCGCCTCTTTGGGTTCACGAGCCTGCTTTCCGCCGAGACGCTCTTTAGTTTCCTCTTGCCTTACGTTCTGGCGTGCGTTTTCTTCAGCATGTCATTGTCTTCATTGGTGCGCTATCGCGAGAGCGTATTCCTATTGGTAGTATTCACTTCCGTGCCTTTCCTTTTCCTGTCTGGAGCGTCATGGCCCAAGGAATGCATTCCGCCATTCTGGGAATCCATCAGTTGCCTTTTCCCCTCCACCTTTGGCGTGAGAGGATTCTTGAGACTCAACGGCATGGGCGCTACTATACGAGACATCAGCATCGAATATTTCGCACTATGGGGACAAGCCATGGTCTATTTCATTCTTACTTTCTTTCAGTACCGCTATCAACTCAAGTTGGCTCGCAAGCCTTCCGACTCATAATCCTCCATGGTATACACAAACAGCAGTCATACAGTATAGCTGTAAACCGTATTCTATAACGCTTCATGTTGCCGGAAGTGCAGTATCCTTTCCAGTACCAGCTAAGTGGTACTGGAGTTTCAGCTAGCTGGTACTGGAGTTTCAATTAGCTGGTACTGCAGTTTCAGTTAGCTGGCACTGGGAGGGTACTATAGCTTTGCGGAAAAGGTTGACTACTTTAAGTCATATTCGCAGTATGGATTGACTCTTATTATTACTATTCACGCACAGGGTTAACCCTGTGGCCTTTTTTTCATGAAAAGGGTTTACCTTTCCGCTTTCGAGGCAAGGATAAGCTTTTTATTTTCATCTTCCTCTCTATAACACGTTAAAAAAGCACTGGATGCCGCAAGAATATTGCCGCAAGACGGCAACACCATGTCCCCCTCCAATTGTGGAGACGCAGCACGCCACGTTTCCGCGTTTTGATGCGCGCAAAACGCGATTCGCCGAACTCACGACATTTTGAGAAAAGGAATCAGAAAAGGCGTGATTCTCTTCAAAAACTAAAAGGCATCACACGGACGGAAAAGAAAAACCGCGGCGGGAATGGCACATTACGCATTTCCCGTCGCGGCTAGTTTATAAGGTATTATATCGCTTGATTACTTTGTAAGAGCTTCTGCCTCAACAGTCTTTGGGTCTTGTGGACCATACAGACGATAGTAAACACGATACAAAGGATAAGCCCATTGAGACTGCTCGCGGTTGGGATCCAGCTGCTTGGCTTTCTCCAGGTAACCTTCAGCTTCCTTGAATACAGGCTCTATCTGCGCTTTTGCGGTAGCGGGTATCTCACCTGTGGTAGCACCCGCTTTTTCCTCGGCCTTCTGTGCCTTGTCAAAGAGGCATGCGCCAAGATAAGTCAGTATCTGCGCGTTATCGGGTTGTATCTCTATCGCTTTCTTGTAGTTGGGGATAGCGGTATCGATGTCACCCTCAAACTGGGCGTTCTGTCCTCTTACCGCGTATACCACGAAATTATTGGGATCCTCTGCCAATTTCTCATCGAAGAGCTTGTTCAGCTCATCCTTCATTTTCATGTTGGAATAGAGGGTTACCAACGTACCGAAAATCATCTCGTTCTTGGTGTTCTTGGCATAAAGCTCTTTCACCTTGTTGGTATAAGCCACAGAGTCCTCATGATTCTTTAGATTGGCTCCCATTACGGCCAACTTCACGTTCAAGCCTTGTTCTGCCGTTTCACCGCTTCCTTTCATGGCTACGTCTGCCATCTCATTGGCCACGTCGTAGTTCTTGAGCTGGAATGCGACAACCGCACCTACGCGGGCTACATCATAATAGAACTCATCGGGCTTCTTCTCCACGCTGTTGAAGAGCGGAGCGTCATAAGAAACCACATAGGCCTTATAGAAGTCCAAAGCCACCTCGTTCTTGCCAGCTGTACGGAAATACTCACCGCCCTGTATCAAGTTGACACGGTTGCCATAAAGGCGATTGGCGTTGGATTTCTCATACTTGGGCTTTACCTTACCCTTCTCGTTGGGCATTTGGTCATAGTTGTTGCACTCCAGGGCGGCCTGCATGGCATTGTAGTAAGACTGATACATCTTCAAGGTATCAAAGGGAGTGTTCCCTTCCTGTCCCATTTGCTTCATGGTAGCGTTTTGCAAAGCCACCTGCGATTCCTTGTTGAAGTCGTCCATAGAAAGGTCTACGAGGTGGTTATAAGCCTCTGCCTTCTCTTCGGGACCTGCCAACTGCTCAAGACTTTGTTTCAGCAAGGCCTCTGCCTCAGCGTAGGTCTTGGCACCCAAGATAGCCTTCAAAGCAGGGCTGTCAGCTGCGAATGCCGTAGAGGTACCTAGTACCATCAATGCGGCTACGATTAATTTTCTCATCGTGTTGGATTTTTAAGTTATAAATTCATGAATAGTTTACTCGAAATCTATGCCTGCCGTTGTCTCTTCCACGTCATCCGCTTCCGGCGACTCGGCAATTGTCCCGTTATGGGCAGTCTCTCCCTCTATGGCTTCTGACTTCTTGGCCCACTGGGCACGGCTTTCTTCTTCTACCATAGCCTCTAGCTCGCTGCTCATCACCTTGCACACGCTGGCGATAACATCGTTCTTTTTGGCCAGGTTGATAAGCCGCACGCCTTGGGTAGCACGTCCCATCACACGGCACTCCGCCACGGCAAGGCGTATCACGATGCCGCTCTCATTGATAATCATCAAGTCGTTTTTGTCGGTCACGTTCTTGATGGCCACCAGTCTGCCGGTTTTCTCGGTGATATTGAGCGTCTTCACGCCCTTGGTACCACGATTGGTTACGCGGTAGTCTACCACTTGCGAGCGCTTACCATAACCTTTCTCGCTGACAACCATCACCGTCTCCGACTCTGCGTCGTTGACTGTAATCATACCCACCACGGCATCGTCACCATCGTCAAGCTTCATGCCTCGTACGCCAGTCGCCGTTCTTCCCATGGGTCTGATGGTATCCTCGTGGAAACGCACTGCCCTACCATTGCGGTTAGCCATAATCAGCTCGTTCTTGCCATTGGTGAGACGAACGTCTACCACCTCGTCACCCTCAGCGATATTGATAGCTATCACGCCATTTGCCCTTGGGCGGGAGTAAGCCTCTAAGCAGGTTTTCTTCACGGTGCCATTCTTGGTGGCGAAAATCACGTAGTGGTTATTGATAAACTCCGAGTCGGTCAATCCGCGCAGACGCAAGAACGCGTTCACCTGGTCATCGCTCTCTATGTTAAGCAAATTCTGTATAGCCCTGCCTTTAGAGTTGCGGTCTCCCTCTGGTATCTCATAGCACTTCAACCAATAACACCTTCCCTTCTTAGTGAAGAAAAGCATCGTTTGGTGCATTGTCGCGGGATATATGAACTCGGTAAAATCTTTGTCGCGGGTACGAGCACCCTTGGAGCCAACGCCTCCTCTAGCTTGCTCGCGGAATTCGCTCAATGGCGTGCGCTTGATATAGCCTAAGTGGGAAACAGTGATGACAACGGGGTCGTTGGGGTAGAAGTCCTCAGGATTGAACTCATGGTCATCGGGGCGTATGCGTGTACGACGTGCGTCACCATACTTTTCCTTCACTTCCAGCAGTTCATCCTTCATCACCTTTTTGCAAAGTTCTGGGTCGGTCAATATCTGCTTATAGTAAGCAACCATGCGCTCCAGTTCCTCATACTCAGCGTGCAACTGATCCATTCGCAAGCCCGTGAGCTGACTCAGTCGCATGTCAACGATGGCCTTGCTTTGCAACTCGTCCAACTGGAAGCGCTGCTCCAAAGCTCTCTGCGCTTCAGCGGGAGTCTTGCTTGCCCTTATCAAGTGTACCACTTCATCAATGTTGTCGCAGGCAATAATCAGTCCCTCAAGGATGTGCGCGCGCTCCTCGGCTTTTTTCAACTCGAACTTGGTGCGGCGTATGGTCACCTCATGCCTATGCTCCACGAAATACTTTACGCAATCTTTCAAAGTGAGCAGGCGGGGGCGACCCTTTACCAGCGCGATGCAGTTTACGGAGAAGGAGCTTTGCAAAGCTGTCATCTTGAAGAGTTTGTTGAGCACCACATTGGCATTGGTGTCTCTCTTCACGTCTATCACGATACGCATGCCTTGGCGGCCAGACTCATCGTTGGCGTTCGAGATGCCATCCAACTTGCCTTCCTTTACCAATTCCGCGATATACTCTATGAGCTGTTGCTTATTCACGCCATAAGGTATCTCGGTGATGACGATCTTGTCATGCGTTTCGTCACTTTCTATCTCTGCGGTGGCGCGTATCACGATACGGCCGCGTCCTGTTTCGTAGGCTTCCTTCACGCCCTGTATGCCGTAGATGGTGGCTCCCGTTGGGAAATCAGGCGCGGGAATGTATTTCATGAGTCCTTCTACGTCAATATCAGGATTGTCTATATAGGCACAGCATCCATCAATTACCTCTCCCAGATTGTGCGTGGGGATATTGGTGGCCATACCAACGGCAATACCATTACCGCCATTCACAAGCAAGTTAGGTATTTTAGTGGGCATCACGGTAGGCTCTACCAAGGTGTCATCGAAGTTGCTGGTCATGTCTACGGTTTCCTTGTCCAGGTCATCCATCACGTGCTCGCCCATCTTGGCCAATCTACACTCAGTGTATCGCATGGCCGCTGGGGAGTCTCCGTCTATAGAACCGAAGTTACCCTGCCCGTCTATCAATTTATAACGCATGTTCCACTCTTGTCCCATGCGCACCAGCGCTCCATATACGGAGGAATCTCCGTGAGGGTGATATTTACCCAACACCTCTCCTACTACACGGGCGCACTTTTTGTATGGCTTGTCACTGGTATTGCCAATCCCAAGCATTCCGTAGAGTATACGTCTATGAACAGGCTTGAATCCGTCTCTCACGTCAGGGAGCGCACGAGCCACGATAACCGACATGGAATAGTCGATATAGGATGACTTCATTTCCTCCTCGATGTTGATCTTTACAATCCTGTCATGATCAAAAGTCTGGTTTTCGTCCATTTTCTAGTATTAAGTTCAGTACATTTATAGCGAAATAAGGGCCAATGGCACGCCGTGAGGCGATTGTCCCTGTATATTATCACGACAAAAGTACAACATATTTTTGACATATAAAAGCAATAGAGCGAAAATTTAGCCCCTCTAGGCGAATTTTCCGTGTTTGCCGCGGAGTTGTCGCCAAGTCTGTCAGCGGTTCAGTCATTAAATAATCATAAAGTTGGCATGGCTTTTGCTTAACTCAACAAAAGTATGTAAATTCGCGAATAAGAAACAAGAGAATGAAAGGAAAAGAGATAATGACTACACCATTCACACCGCAAGTCACACAAATCATAGCATTCAGCCGTGAGGAGGCGCAAAGGCTGGAATCTCCCGTGATTACTCCCGCGCACCTGCTATTGGGGATGCTGCGCAACCGCACCTCGCTCTTGAACGAGGTGTTTCGGGTGTTTGAGGTTAACCCTGCCTTGATGAAGTTGGCTTTGGAAGCCTGTGTGAGGAAGCTAGGCATAGTGGGCAATAGCCAAGAAGATGAAATGCAACTGGCTCCTGAGACTTCGCTCGTATTGAAGCAGGCGGTATTGGAAGCCCGCGGACTGGGCGAGAACCGTGCGAGCGATATTCATCTGTTGTTGGCCGTATTGCACAACGAGAACCGTGAGGAATGCCAAGTGCTGAAAGACTACAAGCTGACATACGCGGAGGTGATGGACTTCCTGATGCGTCAAGGCAAGGAAGAGATAAGAGACGGACTTTCACTGTCTAGTGAGGATGATGTTGACGACTTCGAGGAGTATACGGGAAATGGCAACCGCAACAGAAACAACGCTCCCTATACCACGCACAAACAGGGCGATAAGCCCAAAACTCCTATATTGGACAAGTTTTCCACCGACCTGACGCAGGCCGCGAGGAATGGCGAACTGGATCCCGTTGTCGGCAGGGAGAGAGAAATCAACCGCGTCTCCGAGATACTTTGCCGGCGCAAGAAGAACAATCCTATCTTGCTGGGCGAGCCAGGCGTAGGCAAGAGCGCTATCGTGGAAGGATTGGCACAACGCATCGTCAACCGCCATACCTCGCCCATTCTTTTCGACAAGCGGTTGGTTAGCCTCGACATGACGGCCATAGTGGCTGGCACAAAATATCGCGGGCAGTTTGAGGAACGCCTGAAAGCCTTGATGAATGAACTGGAAGAGAATCCAGACATCATCGTGTTTATAGACGAGATACACACCATCATTGGCGCGGGCAGTAACCCTGGCAGCATGGATGCCGCCAATATCCTGAAGCCCGCCCTCTCCAGAGGCAAGATACAATGCATCGGAGCCACGACCTACAAGGAATATAACAACACCATTGAGAAAGACGGGGCGTTGGAGCGCAGGTTCCAAAAGGTCTCCATCAACGAGACAACGCCCGAGGAGACACTGGAAATATTGTTCAATATACGTGACCGCTATGAGCGCCACCATTCTGTCTCCTATACAGATGAGGCATTGGAGATGTGCGTCAAGTTGGCCAACCGATATATCAATGGCCGCTATTTCCCCGACAAGGCCATAGACGTGATGGACGAGGTGGGTGCCCACGTGCATCTCACACACGCCGAAGTGCCACAGGAAATTACCGAAAAGGAAAGTCTCCTGGAGGAGTTGAAGCACAAAAAGACCTTGGCCGTGCAGGAACAGAAATACGAATTGGCCGCGGGTTTCCGTGACGAACAAGTGAACGTGGAGCATCAACTTGTAGAGTTGCAAGAAGCCTGGAAGCAGGGAGATATCCAGGTACGTACAACGGTAGAGGCTTCCGAGGTGGCCGCGGTCGTGTCTAGCATGACAGGGGTGCCTGTGCAACGCATGGTGGAAGCCGAGACTGCCCGCCTCAAGAATCTTGGGGCGAAGTTGCGCGAATCTGTCATAGCGCAAGACAATGCCATCGATAAGTTGGTGAAAGCTATTCAGCGCAACCGAGTGGGATTGCGCGACCCCAACCATCCTATTGGCGTATTCATGTTCTTGGGTCCCACGGGCGTGGGAAAAACCTATCTTTCCAAAAAACTGGCGGAAGAAATGTTCGGCTCCGCTGATGCCTTGATACGGATAGACATGAGCGAGTACGCCGAGAGCTTCAACACTTCCCGCCTGGTTGGAGCACCTCCAGGATACGTTGGCTATGATGAAGGAGGACAGCTCACAGAGAAAGTGCGCCGCAATCCCTACTCCATTGTCTTGCTGGACGAGATAGAAAAGGCGCATGGCAATGTCTTTAACATGCTCTTGCAGGTTCTCGACGAGGGAAGACTCACCGACGGCAATGGCCGACTGGTGGATTTCCGCAACACGATTATTATCATGACCTCTAACGCGGGCACTCGCCAGCTGAAGGATTTCGGGCGTGGCGTAGGTTTCCAGGCAGGTGGTTTAACGGGTATCTCCGCCAACGAGAAAGACAAGGAGTATGCCCGCTCCATCGTGCAGAAGAGTTTGCAAAAGCAGTTTGCGCCCGAATTCCTCAACAGGCTTGACGAGATTATCACCTTCGACCAGTTGGACTTGCAGGCCATCAAGCAAATCGTGGACATAGAGTTGAAAGGACTTGTCTCCCGAATAGAGGGACTGGGCTATCACCTGCGAGTGACCGAGGAGGCCAAGGAGTTCGTGGCCAATAAGGGATATGACGTGCAATATGGCGCCCGCCCACTGAAGCGAGCCATCCAAAACCATATAGAAGATGGCGTATGCGAAATGTTGCTCGATGGAACACTGCTGCCGAATGACACCATCATAGTGGAAAAAGCGGACGACACTCAACTCCGCTTGCGCAAAGCATAAGCATATCGCCCATATATATATAATGTGTCGCCTGCCGAAAAGCCTTGACAAGACTTAGCGGCAGGCGATTTTTCGTTAAAATAGCTTAACGCCACCAATTCTCTCCGTCTCTGTTTGCTCTATTCAGATTATTTTATTTACCTTTGCACTCGCATTTGCCGATATGGCTCAGTTGGTAGAGCAACGCATTCGTAATGCGTGGGTCCCGGGTTCGAGTCCCGGTATCGGCTCCATTTTCTTATGCAAATATACATCGCGGCAATAGCTCAGTTGGTAGAGCACTAGCTTCCCAAGCTGGGGGTCACGGGTTCGAGTCCCGCTTGCCGCTCTTCTTCCACCCCCACAAATATTTCCCCGCTTTTGAAAATAAGTTATTTTGCATGGCAATTTAACTTGTTTTCCTCATCAATTTAACTTGTTTTGCTCACGAAAATAACTTGTTTTGCTCATGGAAACAAATTGTTTTCGTTTCCCGCCTCAGAGAGATGGTTTCAATAGAAAATGGCGAACGTAATAAAGAATAACGGAAAAACAATAGTGTTTCGCTTATGTCAAGGAACTTATGGGAATTTTACAAGACACCCAAAAGGTGTTTTCAGACAGATAAGCCCCCAAGGAAGGCTGGCTAGCCATTGTGCTTCCGCTTACTCATCCTCGAAGGGAAACAAGGGAAGCGTATGGTCTTCCATGGCAGCTAAAGGCTCAGGGGGCGCGGAGGTGTCTTGGAAATGGAAGGAAAGTTGCGCCGTACGCGCCGCGCAACGGTCTAATCGGTATTTGCCCCATCCTATCTTTTGTATGAAAGGATGCTTTACGAGAAAAGCGTTGCGATAAAGATATTGCCCCACGTATTGGTGAACACGCTCGTAATCAGCCGGGGCGAACATCGAATTACAAGCATTAAAAACATGGCGAGAGATTTTGTCCACTTTCAGGCCCTTGTCTCCCGCCTCTGTCAATACGCGTATGATTTCGTAATCGTAGTCCATAAAAAAAGCCGCAACAGCCTTTTCGGCTAGTCACGGCTCTTCGCGATAATGGGTCACGCAAGCGAAACCTTGTTGTCCTCGCTCTTGATCTTGCCCTCCTTGAAGAGCCATCCAATACCCAGCACAGCCTCCTCGGTAGTGATCTTGGCTGCCTTGGCAATCTCTGCCAATGTAAGGGCCTTTTCTGCTGCGGCCAATGCCTGATAAACATCACCAGCCTTGAAACCAGCGTTCTCTGCGTTGAGGACAGTAGCTGCCTTCTTGCAAGCGGTCCTGGTAGTCTTTGCTGCTGCGGGCTTAGCGGCCGCGGTCTTTGTAGTTGCTTTCTTTTCTGCCATAATGAATTAATAAGTCGATTAAATTACTTGACGAATGTCATGTGTTCTGAAATCGATGCAAAAATAAGCCTTTTATCTGAATAAACAAATATTTTATGTAAAAAATAGAATATAATTTAAAGAAAATGCCGCAAGGATTGACTTAAATCAATTCTCGCGGCATCTTCACATATTTTATAGCGGCTATTTGGGCAAGTCTACCTTGAGGTGCAACTCATCCAATTGCTTTTGGTCGATAGTGGAGGGAGCGTCCAGCATCACGTCATGTCCGGAATTGTTCTTGGGGAAGGCGATGCAGTCGCGTATGGAGTCAAGCCCAGCCATGATGCTGACAAAGCGATCCAGACCGAAAGCCAAGCCGGCATGGGGAGGCGCGCCATACTTGAAAGCGTTGATGAGGAAGCCAAACTGCGCCATGGCTCTTTCGGGGGTGAAGCCCAAGATGCCGAACATCTTTTCTTGTAACTTGCTGTCATGGATACGCAAGCTTCCGCCACCCACCTCGATGCCGTTGCACACGAAGTCGTAGGCCTTTGCCCTCACCTGCTCGGGATGTTCCTCCAGCAAGGGTATGTCGTCAGGGTTGGGCATGGTGAAGGGATGATGGGTTGCCATGAGGCGTTGCTCCTCGTCGCTCCACTCAAAGAGAGGGAAGTCAATAATCCATAGACACTCGAATTTGTTTTTGTCTCTCAATCCCAAGCGGTCACCCATCTCCAGCCTTAAGGAACAGAGCTGCGTGCGGGTCTTGTTGGCGTTATCGCCACTGAGTATCAACACCAAGTCACCATCGTTAGCCCCCATCGCCTGCTTGACGGCGGCAAGGTCTTCCTCTGAATAGAACTTGTCTATGGAGCTCTTCACGGTGCCGTCGGCGTTGTACTTGATGTATACCAATCCCTTGGCTCCTATTTGCGGTCGCTTTACAAAATCGGTCAGCTCGTTAAGCTGCTTGCGGCTATAGTCTGCGCAACCAGGCACGCAAATGCCGCCGATATAGTTGGCCTCGTCAAAGACGGAGAAAGAGCCTTTGCCTTTGAACACCTCTTTCAGTTCCACGAACTCCATGCCGAAACGCAAGTCGGGCTTGTCGCTGCCATAGCGGCGCATGGCCTCTTCCCAAGTCATCTGGCGCAGGGGCTTGGGCAAGTCCACACCCCTAATCTCCTTGAACAGGTGGCGAGCCATCTCCTCAAAGAGCTCGATGACATCCTCCTGGTCCACGAAGCTCATCTCGCAGTCTATTTGGGTGAACTCGGGCTGGCGGTCAGCGCGCAAGTCCTCGTCTCGGAAACACTTGGCTATCTGGAAATAACGGTCGAAGCCCGACACCATGAGCAATTGCTTCAGTGTCTGTGGACTTTGGGGAAGCGCGTAAAACTCGCCTGGATTCATGCGCGATGGTACCACGAAATCCCGGGCTCCCTCTGGTGTACTGCCTATCAAAATGGGCGTTTCCACCTCGATGAAGTCCCTCGCGTCGAGGAAATTGCGTATCAAAATGGTCATGCGGTGACGCAACTCAAGGTTCTTTCTCACGGCGGCGCGGCGCAAGTCCAAGTAACGATATTTCATGCGGATATCGTCGCCGCCGTCGGTGTTGTCCTCTATGGTGAAGGGAGGCGTGGCGCTGGGCGATAACACGCTAAGGCTCTTGGCCAATATCTCGATGTCGCCCGTGGGTATCTTGGCGTTCTTGCTCTCACGCTCGCTCACGGTACCCGTCACTTGCACGCAATATTCACGGCCCAGCTTATTGGCCTCTTCACAAAGGGCGGCATCCACCGCCTCGTTGAACACCAATTGGGTAATGCCATAACGGTCTCGCAGGTCTACAAAAGTCATGCCGCCCATCTTGCGGGTACGCTGCACCCATCCCGCGAGCGTTACTTCACGACCCGCATCAGAGAGCCTGAGCTCTCCGCACGTATTTGTTCTATACATATAAATAATGTGTCTTTAAATTTTTCAATCTGCAAATGTACAACAAACGACCCACATGACAAAATAAAAAAGCGGAAATAGATTAAAAAAAGAAAAAATATATTGCAGGGTTAAACTATAATGGTTACCTTCGCGTCAAGTTAATGTAAAATGTTTCAAACAAGACTAAACATACCTAACATGATGAAAAAGATGTTCTTAACGCTCGCCATGATAATAGGCATAACCACCGCAGCCATGGCGCAGGCAGAAATCAAGTTTGACAAATTAACCTACGATTTCGGTGATTTCAGCGAGAATGACCCTGTTCAGACAGCCAAGTTCACCTTCACCAACGTGGGCGACAAACCCCTTATCATCAACCAAGCCATCGCCAGTTGCGGTTGCACCGTGCCCAAGTACTCCAAGGAGCCTATCGCTCCAGGCGCGAAAGGCGAGCTGATAGTCACCTACTCTGGCAAGGGACGTTTCCCCGGCCATTTCAAGAAGGGCATCACCGTGCGCACCAACGGCAAGGCTGAGCTGACCCGCTTGTACATCGAGGGTAACATGAAGGCCAAATGATATTCTATTTCTCGGCTACGGGAAACACGAGATGGGCTGCCTTGAGGCTTTCCCAAGCCTTGCAAGAGCAGCTCTTCTTTGTGCCCGAGGCGATGGCACATCCCCAGGAATACCACTTGAAGCCCGGCGAGAGGCTGGGCTTCGTCTTCCCCGTACATGGCTGGCGGGTACCCGCTTTCATGCGGGAGTTTATCTCCCAGCTGGTCATCCACGCCCCCGCCACGCCCTATGCCTACTGCCTCTGCACGGCGGGCGACAGCGTGGGCGATACGCTCAGCTACCTGCGCCAGTCCATCCAGCGCAACGACTCGCTGCGGTCTTTCGGCGTGGAAGACGTGGCCTCGGCCTGGTCGCTCATCATGCCTGAGTCCTACGTGGGCCTGCCTTTCATGGACGTGGACAAACCCGAGCGGGAACGGGAGAAGAAGCAACGGGCAGCCGAGCGACTGACGGGCATCGTGGAGAGCGTATTGGAGAGGCGCGAGGGGATAGTGGACGTGACCAAGGGGGGATTGCCGTGGGTGATGTCCCACGTGGTGGGAGGCTTCTTCGAGCGTTTCCTCATCACCGACAAGCCTTTCCACGTGGTGAGCGACCGCTGCGTGCGTTGCGGCATCTGCGCCAACGCCTGTCCCATGCACGTCATCGAGGGCGGCCACGGCAGCGAGCCCCGATGGAAGCACGACGGCCGTTGCCTCACCTGCTTCAACTGCTACCACCACTGCCCCCACCACGCCATAGAGTTCGGCCGCCGCACCCGCCACAAGGGACAGTATTATTTCAAGTAGCGGGAGGGCAGCCCGCTACCATTCCCTTGACAAGGAACCAGGCTGCCCGCTTATTTATTTCCAGCTGCCTCCAAGCGGTTGATATCGCCGCTTGGACTTGTCGTAAAACCTACTGACTGAAAGCCAGCGTCGGGAACAGAGTAATTGGATATTGTGTACCTGGTAGTTGGGCGCAAACGAAAGTCTTCATTCGCTATCACACGATGGCCGTAAGTGATGGTGTAAGCGTCATCAATTCCATTCAGGTTTATGGATGACACACCAACATGTCCAGCTTTCAGGGAAATATGATACAGAAACTCGGAAGAGTCATCCTCTAAAACCAACCTCTTGAGCGTGTGCCCACTTGGAGAATACACCGACGAGCTTTCCACGTCGATGCCGATTTCATTGTCCCCGCATGAAACGCAAGCCAATGAAAGCAAGAAGCATAATAGCGCAAAGAGATTTTTCTTCATAGACATTTTATTTTGGCACAAAGATAGCGCAAAGCAAAGACATAGCCAAGCAAACAACTCTTTTTCCCGCCAGCGCGAAGAGGCGGGAAAGCGCGATACGCCACGGCCGCCCGAGGCGTCTCTCGCCTGCCCATGGAGCGTACCTCCGAGGAACGAATTATATGCGGGAAAAAACGAAACTAGTCTCGAAGCCCATTGAAACTAGTTTCGTTGGCCGTCGAGACTAGTTTCATCGGCCATCGAGACTAATACCGTTTTCCAAGCCACATACGCGGCCCTGCCCTCCAACCGGGCTTGAGGCGATGGATGCGGTGGCTACGTCTTGCCTCCCCTTTAGGTAGTTGGAGAATCATGTTAGATGATTGTGTGAATCATCCTAGACTATTCTAGGAATCATCTAAGACTATTCCATGAATCATCTAAGATGATTCTAGAGGTATGTAGCACCTACCTCCGCACTCCTCTCGGCAGACCCGCGGCTTCTGTCTGGCAAAAACGCCATTCCCCCGCAGGCTAGGCAACCAATAGCTGCTTAGTCTGCGGGGGAACGGCGTGTATATATGGGAGCGCAACGCTGGCGGGCTTACTCCTTCATCCGTTTGTAAAGATGGCGCATGGCACTATAGGGTATACCCATGCGCTCCAATTCCTTCAAGTCTTGACGTGCATCTTCATAGCGGCCCAGCGTGATGCGCAGGTCGGCGCGATTGACCCGGTAGTCGGTGTTCTCTGGGTCTAGCTGGATAGCCTCGGTGAAGTCCATCTCGGCCAGCTCCAGCATGCCTCGCTCTTTCTCTATGCCCGCTCGGGCGGCGTAGGCTTCCGCCTTGTCGGGGAATTGCTGCACCAGTCGGTTGATGCCGTCATAGGCCTCGGTGTAGTGGCGGTCTTTCTGGTTGAGCAGTGCCAGCCCCAACTGCGCCTCGAAGTTGCCGGGCACCAGGGTGAGCAAATTGGTGTAGTCCTGGCGGGCGAAGTTGTAGCGGTGGAGCTGCTCGTTGACATAAGCCCTGTAGAAAAGCCCAGCGATGTTCTGGTTGTCCAGGAAGAGCACCTTGTCCAGATCGTCCTTGGCGTAGTCCCACTGCTTGAGCTGGATGTTCCAAGCCGCCTTCTTCAGCCGCAGGTCTATGCTGTCGGGGTGGTAGGCCAGCGTCTCGGTAGCCTGGGCAAGGGAGTCTCTCAGGGTCTCGCGGGAAAGCTCCTCGGTGGGAGCCTGCGCCCTGGCGGCCATGGACATCGCCAAGGCCGCCAACAGGACTATGGCTTGGCGGCTCATCAATGCTTCCCTATCCAGTCCACTATCCAGGCGCCCACCTCGGTGGTGCCATAATGCTCGCCCCCGGGCACCTGTATTTCGGGTGTCCTGACGTTGGCGTCCAGGCTGGCGTTCACCGCATCGCGTATCAACTGGCCTTCCGCCTTCAGCCCGAAGTGCTCCAGCAGCATGGCGGCGGAGAGTATCTGCGCCACGGGGTTGGCCAAGTTCTTGCCGGCGGCTTGTGGCCATGAGCCATGCACGGGCTCGAAGAGGGGCGTATGCTCACCCAAGCTGGCAGAGGGTTGCAAGCCCATGGAGCCTGTGATGCAAGAGGTCTCATCGGTGAGGATGTCTCCAAACGTGTTCTCGGTCACTACCACGTCGAAGAAGGTAGGCTCCGTGAGCACGCGCATCGAGGCGTTGTCTATGAACATGTAGTCGGTCTTCACCTCGGGATACAGCGGTTCCATCTCCTTGGCTATCTGCCTCCACAGGCGGGAACTTGCCAGCACGTTGGCCTTGTCCACCACGGTGAGGTGCTTGCGGCGGCGCATGGCGAAGTCGAAGGCCACTTTCAGTATGCGCTCTATCTCCGGGCGGGTGTAGATGTCGGTGTCATAGGCCTTGTCGTTGTCTTGGTACTTCTCGCCGAAGTACATGCCTCCCGTCAACTCGCGGATGACCACGAAGTCCGCGCCACGCAGGATGTCCTCCTTCAAGGGACTCATGTGGAGCAGGCAGTCGAAGGTGGCCACAGGGCGCACGTTGGCGAAGAGTCCCAACTTCTTCCTCATGGCCAGCAACCCCTGCTCTGGGCGCACTTTGGCAGTAGGGTCGTTGTCGAAGCGAAGATCGCCCACGGCGGCGAAGAGCACGGCGTCTGCCTGCATGCAGGCCTGGTAGGTATCCTCGGGGAAGGGGTCTCCCACCTCGTCTATGGCGTGGGCTCCGCAAATGGCTTCCTGGTAGTTGAACTCATGTCCAAACTTGCGGGCGATAGCGTCAAGCGCGGCCACGCCTTGCTTCATGATTTCTGGCCCGATGCCATCACCGGGCAGTACAGCGATATTCAGTTTCATGTCTAATATAATTTAATGTATAGGTTTTACTTGTTTTGCTCATCCTTCTCATAGGTGTTGAGCATCTTGAGCGTAGCCTTTATGGCCGCCTCCGTTTGGTCAGCGTCCAGTCCATGGGTGCGCCATAGCCTATCCCCCTGGGTCCAGGTGATGACCGTCTGCACCAAGGCATCGGTACGCCCGCCTGGAGGAATGGTGACTTGGTAGTTGTCCAGGCGGGGGAAGTCGCGGTTCAGATGTTCACGATATATCTTGCGCAAGGCCTTGACGAAAGCGTCATACTGTCCGTCTCCCGTGGAGTCGGCTTCATATTCCACGTCGTCTATCCTCACTTTCACCGAGGCGATGGGTTTCAGTCCATAAGAGGTGCTTACCATATAGCTCACAAGCTTCACCTTGTCGTCTGGCACGTCGTGCTTCAACACGTCATTAACTATATAGGGCAAGTCGTCTTGCGTCACCAACTCCTTACGGTCACCCAACTCGGTCACTCGCTTGGTTACCGCCCGTGTCTGCTCAGGCGTAAGCTCCAATCCCAAATCCTCCAGGTTTTTCACGATGTTGGCCTTGCCTGAGTTCTTGCCCAAGGCATAGTTGCGATGGCGGCCAAAGCGTTCGGGCACCAAGTCGTTACAATAGAGGTTGTCTTTATTGTCGCCATCGGCATGCACACCAGCCACTTGGGTGAAAACATGCGCTCCCACCACGGGAGTGTTCGGAGCGACCGCTATCCCGCTATGTCCCTCTACCAAACGACTTACGGGATTAAGGGCTTCTTCGTGGATGTGGGTCTTGGCATGGAACATGTCTTTCAAGATTACCTGCACGGAAGCCAACGGGGCATTGCCACATCTCTCACCAAGTCCGTTGACTGTGACGTGGAGTCCATTGGCGCCACAAAGCACGGCCGCCAGCGAATTGCTCACCGCCAAGTCATAATCGTTGTGGGCATGGAAATCGAAGTGCAAATCGGGATAACGCTTACGCATCTTCCTCATATACTCCACACACTGCAGGGGATTGAGTATGCCCAACGTATCGGGAAGCAAGAAGCGACGGATGCCAGAGTCGCGTAAAGCGTCCACCACCTGGTAGACATACTCCGGGGAGTCTTTCATGCCGCTCGACCAGTCCTCCAAATAGAGATTGACCATCATACCATTCGCGAGAGCATAGGCCACCTCCTCGGAGATATCGGCAATATGTTCACTGGGAGTCTTGCGCAACTGCTGCTCGCAATGCTTCAATGACCCCTTTGCCAAGAGATTCACCACCTTTCCCCCACACTCTCTTATCCAATCTATGGAGCGGTGCTGGTCTACGAAGCCCAACACCTCTACCCTTTCAAGCATGCCGTGACGTGAAGCGTAACGGCAAATCATCTTCACCGCCTCTTTCTCACCTTCAGAAACCCGGGCTGACGATACCTCCACGCGGTCCACGTTTACCTCCGAGAGCAGCATGCTGGCTATCATCAGCTTCTCGTGGGGCAAAAAGGAAACACCGCTGGTCTGCTCACCATCACGCAGCGTGGAGTCCATAATCTCCACCAGTGGTTTCAAAGCGGTCTTGGTCTCTTCGCTAATACCTTTCTGATTACCCATTCTTTCGCCCTTACTTGTTGGCGGCCTCCCATGCCGCTACCTTATCCCGGTTTTCCACCAAAAAGTCCACATCGTCCAAGCCGTTCTCCAGGCAATGCTTCTTGTATCCGTTAATTTCGAAACGCTCGCTGCGCCCCGTGGCCAGATTAGTCACCGTCTGGTTGGGCAAGTCTACCCTCACTTGCGTCTGATGGTCTTTCTCGATGCTGGCGAAAAGCTCTTGGAGGAAATCCTCGCTTACCACTACAGGCAACACGAAGTTGTTCAATTCATTGTTCTTGTGGATATCTGCAAAGAAAGAACTGATTACCACACGGAAACCATAACCCGCTATGGCCCAGGCGGCATGCTCTCGACTGGAGCCAGAACCGAAGTTCTTGCCCGCCACAAGTATCACCCCACCATACGAGGGGTCGTTGAGCACAAAGTCCTTGATAGGGTTTCCCTGCTTATCGTAACGCCAGTCACGGAACAAATTGGCACCGAAACCTTCCTTGTCAGTAGCCTTCAGGAAACGGGCGGGTATGATTTGGTCTGTGTCCACGTTCTCCAAAGGAAGAGGGACACAGGTAGAGGTGATTACGTCAAATTTCTGTTTCATGATTTTCTGTATTAGCGTTGTCATTAATCCATCAACTCCCTTGGGTCCGTGATTTTGCCTGTCACGGCCGCAGCGGCCGCCATCAATGGCGATGCCAGTATCGTGCGGCTGCCGGGACCCTGTCTACCCTCAAAGTTTCGGTTACTGGTGCTCACGGCATACTTACCCGCTGGCACTTTGTCATCATTCATGGCCAAACAGGCAGAGCAACCAGGCTGGCGGATGGCGAAGCCTGCCTCCTCGAGAATCTTGTCAAGACCCTCTTCCCTTATTTGCTTGTCTACCAACCATGAGCCTGGCACCAGCCAAGCAGTTACGCTTTCCGCCTTTTTTCTGCCTTTGGCAACAGAGGCAAAAGCACGGAAATCTTCTATACGCCCATTAGTGCACGCACCAAGGAACACATAATCAATGGGATGACCCAAGAGTCGCTGTCCTGGCTGGAAACCCATGTAATCCAAGCTTTTACGGAAAGAAGCCTGTCCTGCCTCGTCTATCATTTCCATCGTAGGAATGCTTTCGGTAATGCCAATACCCATACCTGGATTGGTGCCATACGTGATACGAGGTTCTATGTTCGCCGCGTCGAAAGTCAATTCCTTGTCAAAAACGGCATCATCTCCGCTGCGCAAGGTCTTCCAGTAGGCCACGGCCTTGTCCCATTCCTCCCCCTTGGGAGCATACTCACGGCCTTTAATATACGCGAAGGTGGTCTCGTCGGGTGCCACGAATCCACCTCTCGCTCCCATTTCAATGCTCAAATTGCAGAGCGTGAGACGACCTTCCATACTCATGTCACGTACCACTTGCCCCGCATACTCCACGAAATAACCCGTGGCACCGCTTGTGGTCAGCTGGCTCATCAGGTAGAGGGCCACGTCCTTGGCCGTCACACCTTTTCCCAACTTGCCCTCTATGCTAATGCGCATGCTCTTGGGCTTCTGCTGCAAAATGCATTGTGAGGCCATAACCATCTCCACTTCCGATGTACCTATACCAAAAGCGACTGCCCCCATAGCACCATGGGTAGAAGTATGGGAGTCTCCACAGACAATAGTCATACCTGGAAGAGAAAGCCCCTTCTCTGGACCAACCACGTGGATAATGCCATTATCCTTAGTGTTCATGGCGAAATGCGTGAGCCCGAAGTCCGCGGCATTTTTGCTGAGGGTGTCCACCTGTTTCTTGCTCACAGGGTCCTCTATGGGTTTATCCTGGTCATGAGTGGGCGTATTGTGGTCGGGCATGCAGAATATCTGCCCTGGACGGAAACACTTCAACCCTCTCGCTCTCATGCCAGCAAAGGCCTGCGGAGACGTCACCTCATGACAATAGAGGCGGTCTATGTAAAGCTGAGTAGGGCCATCTGGCACAATCTGCACTACGTGCTTATCCCAAATCTTGTCAAATAAAGTATTCATGGGTTACCTCTTATATATTATATAATGTATAACGTTATTTCTTGAACTTGTTGATGCAGTCGATATAAGCCTCCACGGAAGCGGTCACGATATCGGTATCCGCTCCAAAGCCATAGTAAACTTGTCCGTCGTATTCCACTTGCATATGTACCTTTCCTACGTCATCGGAGCCTTTTGAGATAGCTTGAATCGTAAATTCTTTCAGTGTCATCTCTCGGCGGATGATGCGCTTCAAGGCTTTGATGGCCGCGTCAACAGGACCATTACCAGAGGAACTCTCCTCGAACTTCTGTCCGCTGATGTCCAGCCCGATGCTCGCCACGCTTTTCACACCTCGGCCAGTGGTCACCTGCAAGTAGTCCAACTTCACGGAATGGGTATCCGCGGCATCAGCGCCCGCCAGCATCAAGACATCATCATCGGTTACTTCCTTCTTTTGGTCAGCCAGTCTCAAGAACTTTTGATATATCTTGTCCAACTTCTCCTCATCGGTAATCTCCACGCCATTTACGTGTAGACGATATTTCAAGGCGGCACGACCAGAACGGGCGGTCAAAACGATGGCGTTGTCATCCAGGCCTACATCCCTTGGGTCGATAATCTCATAGGTCTGCACGTTCTTCAGCACTCCGTCTTGGTGTATACCGCTGGAGTGCGCAAAAGCGTTGCGACCCACAATGGCTTTGTTAGGCTGCACGGGCATGTTCATCAAGCTGCTCACCATGCGACTTGTGGGGCAAATCTTGGTAGTGTTGATATTGGTGTCGATGCCTATACCCTTGTGGCATTTCAGTATCATGGCTATTTCTTCCAGCGAGGTATTGCCGGCGCGTTCACCGATACCATTGATAGTGACTTCTACCTGCCTTGCCCCATTGAGCACGCCCTCCAGCGTATTGGCGGTAGCCATACCCAGGTCGTTGTGACAATGAGTGGAAATGCAAGCCTTGTCGATGCCGTCCACATGCTCCATCAAGTATTTTATCTTAGCGCCATATTCTTCTGGCAGGCAATAACCCGTAGTGTCCGGAATGTTCACAACGGTCGCTCCCGCCTTGATAACCGCCTCAATCACCCTGGCCAGGTATTCATTGTCTGTTCTTCCGGCATCCTCGGCATAAAACTCTACGTCTTCCACATATTTCTTGGCATACTTCACGGCAGCCACAGCACGCTCGATGATCTCCTCGCGATTGCTGTTAAATTTATATTTGATATGAGAATCGCTCGTGCCTATACCCGTATGAATGCGTTTGTGCTTAGCGTATTGCAGCGAATCCGCCGCCACGTCAATATCTTTCTCCACCGCACGGGTCAACGCGCAAATAGTGGGCCATGTCACCGCTTTTGATATCTCAATCACGGAATTGAAGTCACCTGGGCTGGAAATGGGAAACCCCGCTTCGATGACGTCCACGCCCAATTGCTCCAATTGCTTGGCCACCTGTATCTTTTCCACGGTGTTCAGCTGGCATCCAGGCACTTGCTCGCCATCTCTAAGCGTAGTGTCGAAAATAAAAAGTCTTTCGCTCATATCTTCTTGCTTTATATGTTATTACTATTCTTTACTGACATAGGCCTCAAAATACCAAAAAAGCCTTCCACACTCCCTACGGAAGCGAGAAAGGCTGTTGGCATCTTGCGTCTTGCGCTATACATACGACCATCTGCTTCCGACTTTGCGATGCAGTCGAATTAGGGTAATAATACCTAGTATGTCTAGCAAGTTGGTCATCATTCTGTTTAAAGTTTCTGCCTGCAAAGGTAATGCTTTCCCTTGACATAAGCAAACAATCAATAACTTTTTTCGCCAAAAACCTAACAATTTTTCATGTATATCTTGTTTTTACTCCCAATTCGTAGTGGATTTAGAAGCCTGGTTCCCCCTCCAACATGGGTGGAAGGTCGGGCATGGGAGCGTCAAGGCTTTCATTTCCTTGGTTTATCTTGCTGCCGATGATTTCTCCTCCTTCCCTTATCAAGTTAGCATCAGAGTCTTCCGGGTTTTGGAAGCGGGTATACTCTCCCCTGAAGTTGAGCAACACATCTCCCGTCGCGCCCTTTCGGTGCTTGGCGATAATGATTTGCGCCATTCCCCTGAGGTTGTTTCCTTTCTCGTCCTCATAGAGATGATAGTATTCCGGGCGGTGCACGAAGAGCACCATGTCGGCATCTTGCTCTATGGCACCCGACTCGCGCAAATCACTTAACTGTGGGCGTTTGGACTGATTGTCATCCCTTTTCTCCACGGTACGGTTGAGCTGGCTGAGCGCCAAGATGGGGATGTTGAGCTCCTTGGCCAGTCCCTTCAGCGAACGGGAGATGGTGGACACCTCTTCCTGCCTGTTGCCGAAGTGCATGCCATTGGCGTTCATCAGCTGCAAGTAGTCTATCATGATGACTTTCACCTGGTGTTCCCTCACCAGTCGACGAGCCTTGGTACGCAACTCGAACACCGAGAGGCCTGGCGTATCGTCTATGTAGATTGGCGCGTTTTCCAGTCTGCCTATATTCTTGTCCAGTCTCGCCCATTCCAGTTGGTCCAGCTGTCCATTAAGTATCTTGTTGCCTGGTATCTCGCAGACATTGGCTATCAAACGATTGACCAACTGCACGTTGCTCATCTCCAAGGAAAAGAAACCAACGGGCATATTGTTGTCCACTGCTATGTTCTTGGCCAGGCTCAACGCGAACGCAGTCTTTCCCATGGCGGGTCGTCCTGCTATGATGACCAAGTCGGACGCTTGCCATCCGCTCGTCATCTCGTCCAGTCCCGTATAGCCCGTGGGCACGCCTGTAAGGCCTGTTGTATTGCTGGCCGCTCTTTGCAATATCTCCGTGGCTTCTTTCACCACCGACTTTATCTGGGTGAAGTCTTGCTTCATGTTCTTTTGAGAAAGCTCAAAGAGCGCGCCTTCGGCATGTTGCATCAGTTCGTCTACGTCCACAGTCTCGTCGAAGGCCCTCGTCTCCACGTCACTGGCATAGTGTATCAACTGCCGTGCCGTATATTTCTGGGCCAAGATACGGGCATGATATTCAATATGAGCCGCCGTGCTCACGGCCTGGGATATTTCCAAGACATAAGCCGTGCCCCCCGCGCTTTCCAACGTGCCTTCCTTCTTCAGTTCCTCGATTACGGTCATGATGTCCACGGGCCTTTCGTCCATGTTCATGGTCTGTATGGCCTGATATATCTTTTGGTTGCGCGGCTCATAGAATGTTTCGGGACTCAATATTTCCGACACCACGGAGAAAGCCTCCTTGTCTATCAGCAAAGCACCTATGACCAGCCTTTCCAGCTCCAAGGCCTGGGGCTGAACGTGAGCGTATGTGTTATCTATCGGCGCAGCCTGCCTGGGCTTGCGGTTGTTTTTTGTCTCAGCCATTGATTTCTTATATATTTAGGTTACAAATCACTTTATTTCCTTCATCAATTGATGAACATAGGGTCTGTCCCAGTCTTGCTCGTGGCAGCGATAATTGTCATACCGCAATAAGTCCACGTCCATCCTTATCACGTTACGCAGGCTTTCCTCCTTGGTCCTGCCGCATAGGACTTCCACCTCCTTCAGTTTCCGTTCCACTTCTTGCACATCCAGGCACGTAGTGGCATGAGCCAGGCAATTCTGGAAAGGCTCCCCCTCCATACCGATAGGCTCTGTCCACATCACGTGGGTGAATTCTATGTCGGGAAAGAGAGCGGAGAGCAGTTTTCTGGCCTCTCGCATGACTGTTGCTTGCTGGGTATTGCTGCCCAACGCTAATATAATATGGTGTAAACGGGTCATTTTCTCGACATTGGCGCACAAAAATAGCAAAAATATTTTAAACGGGCGTATCGTTAGACTCTTTTTTACTAATTTTGCATCATGAACCGATTGAGAACCTACATAGCCTTCTTGCTCATGGCCGTGGCTTTCGTGAGCGCCCACGCCCAGACCCGCAAGAACCAAGCATACATCAACTACATCAACCAATACAAGGACTTAGCCATAGAGGAGATGCTGAAATACCGTGTGCCGGCCAGCATCACCCTGGCGCAAGGCCTGCTGGAAAGCCGTGCGGGACTGAGCGACTTGGCCCGTTACGGCAACAACCATTTCGGCATCAAGTGCCACGGATGGAAAGGGCGCAAGCAATATGCCGACGATGACGCCCGAGGCGAATGCTTCCGGGTATATGACAGTCCCAAGGAAAGTTTCGAGGACCACAGCAAATTCTTGAGACACCAACCCCGCTACGCTCGCCTCTTCAAGCTGAAACATACCGACTATAAAGGCTGGGCCAGGGGACTGAAAGCTTGCGGATACGCCACAAGCCCCACCTACGCCAAGAGCCTGATCAACATTATCGAGCTATATGACCTCGACCAGTTTGACCGAGCCAAGAAATATGACAAGTTCCTGGCCGAGAGAGCGGGCTACGAGACTTCCGCCACCGGCAGGTTGCATCCCATCAAGCTCTTCAACAAGAACTATTACCTCATAGCCCGTGAGGGAGACACCTTCAGGAGCATTGGCGAAGAGGTAGGCATCAGCTACAAAAAGCTGGCCAAATACAACGAGCGCGACAAAAACGACCGACTGCGCCAGGGAGACATCATCTACCTGAAGAAGAAGCAGAAGAAAGCGCCCAAGCAATACAAGAACTACATCCACGTAGTAAAAGCGGGCGAAAGCATGTATACCATCGCGCAGCAGTATGGCATCAGGTTGAAGAACCTCTACAAAATCAACAAGCTATCGCCTAACTACACGATATATCCTGGAGCGAAACTGAAAGTAAGGTAATGAAATATACGAAATTCCTCTTAGTGGCCACCCTGTCACTGATGGTGGCCACGCTTTGTCCGGCGCAAAGATTTGAAGATTATTTCACGGACGCTACCCTGAGACTTGACTATGCCTTCATGGGCAACGCGACCGAACAGCATATCGCCGTGGACGAATTGAAAGCCATGCCCCGATGGTATGGCAAGCGGCAACACTTGGCCGAGCTGCCCGTAGAGGGCAACGGGCAAGTGACCGTGAGAGACCACAAGACGCAAACCGTCATCTATCGCAACTCCTTTTCCACCTTGTTCCAGGAATGGCTCACTTATCCCGAGGCCAAGACCACGACCAAGAGCTTCGAAAACGTATTCTTGGTGCCCATGCCAAAAGACACGATTGATGTCACCATCGACTTGCGCGATAACCGCCGGGAAGTGATGGCCACGCTCACCCACCAAGTAGTGCCAACCGACATACTGATACGGCACATAGGAAAAAAGCCCACGTCCTACCAAGTGCTCTCATGGCCCGCGGACACCGCCAAGTGCATCCACATCGCTTTCCTGGCCGAAGGATATACGGAACAAGAGATGGACACCTTCATCCACGACGCGCAAGAGGCGACCGAGGCTCTCTTTGCCCACGAGCCTTTCAGGTCTTTGCGTGACAGGTTCCAGGTTATCGCCGTCAAGTCCGCCTCCAAAGAGAGCGGCACCAGCCATCCCGCCAAAGGCATATGGAAGAACACCGCGCTCCATTCCCACTTCGACACCTTCTATAGCGACAGATATCTTACCACGCTGCGTATCAAGGATTTACATGACCTGTTGGCCGGAACGCCTTATGAGCACATCATCGTGTTGGTGAACTCAGACATTTATGGCGGCGGAGGCATTCTCAACTCCTATAACCTCACTTCTACGCACCATGCCTACTACAAGCCCGTCGTCGTGCACGAGTTCGGGCACTCCTTCGCAGGGCTAGGTGACGAATACGCCTATGACTTCGAGACCATCCCCATGTATCCGCACGACGTGGAGCCTTGGGAACCCAACCTCACTACGCTGGCAGACTTCCACGGAAAGTGGGAAGACATGATAGAGGGAGAAACGCCAATCCCCACGCCAGTAGACAAGAAGCATCCGCGGCGGATAGGAGTCTACGAGGGAGCGGGATATAGCTTGAAAGGGGTCTACCGCCCAATGCCAGACTGCAGGATGCGCACCAACGAGAATCCCGAGTTCTGTCCCGTTTGCCAAAGGGCTATCACCCGCTTGATAGACTTCTACACAAAATAAGCAAGCCCACTTATTCGCCATGCGTCTCTGTTTGCTGTTCCTCTTCCTCAACCTGGCGGCCTTGCAAGCGCAAGCGCAGACAAGCCCCACTCAATCCAGGGAGGAGCGGCGAGAAGCGGATGCCCGTGAACTGGGAAAGGCATTGGAATACTTCGCCTCGGCAAAATACCATGAAGCCTTGCTCATACTGGACAGGCTGGATAGCCTTTATAAACTAAATCCCCGATACAGAGCTTATCTGGGGGTATGCCACTACTACGAATGGAACTACGAGCAAGCCATCCGATACCTGGAGGAATCCCTACCCCATTTGGATAATTTCTCGCCTGCTGAACGTTCCTTTTACTACTGGGCCGACGCTGAAAGCCACTTCCGCCTAGGTCGCTACCAAGAGGCTGTTCCCCTCTACGGAAAGATGCTTACCCTCTGCCACGACAACGAAAAGCCTGACGCTTATTATCGACTGGGCTTCTGCAGTGTGTTCGAAGAAGACTGGAGTGAAGCCTTGCGCTACCTGCGCCTCTCCCTCAAGTACTACAGGCAATTGCGAGACACGCCCGACCTGAAAGCCCGCATTGCCCAAATCACAAAGATGATAAGAGGGTGCGAGGAAAAAGTGGGCAGGCAAGCCGACTCTATTCCCCAGCCCGCGCCAAAACCCTGAACGCTCCTTCCGCATCCATTCCCATCAATCACGATAAACCACTGAAAACCAATCGAAAGGAAAATAAGTTATTTTCATGGGCAAAATAACTTGTTTTGAAGAGCAAAATAACTTGTTTTCGTCAACAAAATAACTTGTTTTGAAACCGGGTTTCAACGCCTATCCCTGGAATTAGAAATTTTTAACGCGGAGATTCGCCCATATTAATTGAAAACTTGATATTTTTGCAGCGCAAAATCGGATTTCCGATAAGGGAATTACATTATCATGGCAATTCAACGCAGGGCGACCGCAATTGCCCAACCACGTTGAAAGTAATGGGACGGCTCTTTCCCTTTCAAACAAAATCGTTCTTACCGTGTCCCGTCTGCGGTTATTCTTGATTATTGGATATAATGTTCAATTATTAATGATAACTGTGTAATGACCATGATGAAAATGAAGAAAAACGTTTTGTGGCTGCTGCTGACGGTGTTGGCGGTGGCAAGTTTAACCTCTTGTGGCAGCGACGGCGACGGCAGTGTCGTCATTCCTCCCTCCAATCCTCCCAAGTTTGAGTCCGTAAGTGGCAAGTATGAGATTTCCGACAACACTTCCCCCTATGAAAGCGTAGAGCTGGGCGCCAGCGGTGACTACGTGGTGACTAAGCGCGGATATACTAGCAGCCAGGCTTCAGCCAAGGCCAAGGGCATGCTCTCGCTGGAGCGTGAGGCATCTTTAACCCGTGCGGCCACGGACGGCGGCATAATCTACGGCACTTATACCCAAATAGACGGCAACACTTTCAACCTGGAAGGCTTTGGCGTGATAGAGCTGATAACCAACGGCGGAGGAACCGTGACGGGCATATCCATCACTCCCAGTGGCGGAAATGAGATGACTTTCTCCGCTTCGAAAGCCCAGGAGATGGGTTCCGACGAGCTTACCGAAGCGCTCTGCCGCACATGGAAAGTCATAGGCGGCGTGGAGAAAGGTTACGACCACTACGATGGAGAGTATGAATATCCCTTCGATGCCAATGACCCCGATGCCTTGAAGGAAATCATGTTTACCAAGTCGGGCACTTTCCTTAACCTTTACAATGACAACACCATAGAAGCCCTCTTCTGGAAATGGGAAGACCAAGGGAAGATGCTCCTGCGTGGTTCCTGGGACAATATATGGTATAATGATGACGACGGCAATTTCACCATCCAGTTCTCTGCGGGCAACCGCTTGACCATTCGCGAATACTATGTGGACAACGAGTCCGGGGAATGGTATGACAACACTATCGAGCTAGAGGAAAAGAACCCTGCAAGCGCAGATGATGATGAGGTTGTCATTCCCACGGGGGAATCCCCGCTGGAGAAAGTGTTCTCGGGAAACCTGGTGGACATCGTAGATGACCACGGACGAGACCAGTTCATCTACCAAAACGGCTTCCTTACGCAAGTGAAATACGTGGGTGACAGCTATGAGCAATCCTATGTCATCAATTTCGAGTATCTCTATCTCAACTCCAGCAAGCCCGCCACAGAGCCAGACGTGCGCTACACCAAGACGAGAGAAGATGGCACGACAAGCTATGTCTATGATATATGGTTGGACGAGGCTGGTTTCGCCAAGGACATCAAGTCCACGCACTACGAGAAAGACGGCACCACAGTATCGTTTGACTTCGAGTCTTCCTGCCGTTATGACAGCGATGGGCATCTGGTCTACATGAACGAGGGCCGCGAGGAAAGGGAGTACAATCTCACTTGGACAGGCGGAGACATCACGAGCATTGAGACCGTGGGCAGGCATACCACTAACTACTCTTACAACGAGAGCCTGAACGAGAACAACCTGATGTTCTTCTACGACATGTTTGACATGGATATCGAGGAGCTGAAATATCTCTATTGGGCTGGCCTGATGGGCGTGGCACCCAAGCACACCCTGATCCACTCAGAGGAAATAGGTTATGAGGAAGGTGCCTACGAGTACCAATGGGAAGCCAATAGGATACTTTCTAAGCGTTCCTATGAAGACGATGACGCTTGGGAAGAAATCGTCAACTTCACTTTCGTGGAGTAATGCTGGCAAAATGAAGTAGTACTGGCTTGCCTAAGTCAGTACTACTGATATCCAAAAGCAGTACTACTGATATTTGAAGGCAAAAAATCTGGGGCACTTCGGATTTCCCGAAATGCCCCAAACTTTATAGGATTGGCGTGGAGGTCTAGTTATTTACCGAGCCTCCCACGATGTCTAGCAATTCATTGGTAATAGCCTGCTGGCGACTCTTGTTGTACTGCAAGTTCAGCTCACGCAACAACTCGTTGGCATTATCAGTTGCCGTTTGCATGGCCACCATGCGGGCGGCGTGCTCACTGGCATTGCTGTCAAGCAATGCCGTATACATCATCAAATGGAGTTGCTTTGGAATGAGTGAGTGAAGCACGGTTTCCAAGTCTGGCTCCACAATGAAGTCATCATTGAGGGGCACTGCCTCAATAGCCTCGCTTTCTTTCGCCTCCTTCTTCTTCCTGATGTACTCCTGCACCCTGGCCGTAGTGACGTTGGTGCTCAAGTCACGATCATTATCCACAAGGGCTTCCTCTGTAGAGAGGTCGATGGGCAAGAAGGTCTTGCGGGTAAGTATCTGCGATCCCGCGCTCTTGAAGTGGTGATATATCAATTCCACTTTGTCCACCTCGTGGTTGACAAACTTCAAGGTAATCTCACGGGCTATCTCCGAGCAACGAGAGGAATTGGGTTTCTCTGCCAGCTCCGTGAAATCTCCCGCGGACTTCAGTCCCATCTTGGCGACCTTCTCGGCCACCTTGCGGCCTATGGGATAGATGAGAATATCGTCTACTCCTTGAGCATGGTATTCATCGATGGCATGCTGCATCATGCGGATTGTATTGGAGTTGAATCCTCCGCAAAGCGAGCTGTTAGACGTAAAGACCACCAAAATCACCCGCTTCACCTCGGCGTGATGCATTTGGAAAACACTTTCAGCGTCGGGCGTAGATACCAAGAACGACTTCAGGATGTGCTCCAGCATGTTGGCGTAAGGCAACATGCTCTGGATAGCCACCTGCGCATGGTGCAGCTTGCTAGACGCAACCATCTTCATGGCACTCGTAATCTTGCGGGTGCTCTGCACGCTGGCGATGCGGGTCTTGATTTCTTTCAACGACGGCATAGGCTATTCCTTGTATTGTCCTGCTATATTAGCCATGGTGTCCTCGATGGCTGCCGTGGCTTCATCTGTCAATTGGCCAGCGGCTAGCGTATCTATGACATCCTGGTGCTTTGAACGCATGGCATCCAGGAACTGGTCTTGACACTCACGCACCTTTACGACAGGTACGTCGTGCATCAGGCCATGCACTCCACAATAGAGAATGGCGATTTGCTCGCCTACGGGCATCGGGGAATACTGTGGCTGTATTAACAGCTGGTTGTTCTTGCGCCCACGATCCAACGTCATGGCAGTGACAGCGTCCATATCGCTGGCGAACTGGGAGAAACTCTCCAACTCCCTATACTGGGCCTGGTCAATTTTCAGCGTACCCGCCACTTTCTTCATGCTCTTGATCTGCGCGGAGCCACCGACACGAGAAACGGAAATACCTACGTTGATGGCAGGACGGAAACCTTGGTTGAAGAGGTTTGTCTCCAAGTATATCTGACCATCCGTGATGGAAATCACGTTGGTGGGGATATAAGCGGAAACGTCCCCGGCCTGGGTCTCAATGATAGGCAAAGCGGTCAAGGAACCTCCTCCCTTCACCTTACCTTGTAAGCAAGCGGGTAAATCGTTCATCTTCTCGGCCACCTCTTGCTGGTCATTGATGCGGGCGGCACGCTCCAACAGGCGAGAGTGCAAATAGAATACATCTCCAGGGTAGGCCTCACGTCCAGAGGGACGACGTAATATCAAGGACACCTCACGATAGGCCACGGCCTGTTTGGAAAGGTCATCGTATACGACCAAGGCTGAATATCCCCTGTCACGGAAGTACTCACCGATAGCGGCACCTGCGAAGGGAGCGTAATACTGCATAGCGGCAGGGTCAGCGGCCGTAGCGCTCACCACGATAGTATAAGGCATGGCGCCATGATCCTTTAGGGTTTGCACCAAGGCCGCTACGGTGGACGCTTTTTGGCCTATAGCTACATAAATGCAATACACAGGCTTGCCCGCCTCGTAAAGACTTCTCTGATTAATGATAGTATCAACGGCGATGGCTGTCTTTCCCGTTTGGCGGTCTCCGATGATAAGCTCTCGTTGGCCTCGGCCGATAGGTATCATAGAGTCGACAGCCTTCAGGCCCGTTTGTAATGGTTCCTTTACGGGCTGACGATAGATAACACCAGGAGCCTTGCGATCCAGCGGCATCTCGAAAGCGTCGGTAAGGTCGATATCGCCCATGCCATCAATAGCCTGACCCAGAGGATTGACTACACGCCCAAGGAAATTGTCATTCACACGGATGGAAGCGATGCGATGAGTGCGCTTCACGGATTGTCCTTCCTTGATGCCCGCCGTAGGACCCAAGAGGATGCAACCCACGTTGTCTTCCTCCAAGTTCATGACAATGGCCATAGTGCCGTTCTCAAACTCCAGCAACTCATTCGCCTCCGCGTGACGCAAGCCGTAGATACGGGCAACGCCGTCGCTGACGGTGAGCACCGTGCCCACCTCGTCAAACTGCTCGGTGGTATTCACTTTCTGAAGTTGCTTGAGAAGAACCTCTGACACTTCACTTGGTTTGATTTTATCTGACATTGTTGATGATTAAATTATTATACCTGGAAAGACGGGCTTTCCTATTACTTCTTTAATTCCGTGAGTATCTTGCGTAACTGAGTCTTCACGCTGGCATCAAAACGATAGGTGTCATATTCCAAGACGAATCCACCGATGATGTCAGGATCTACCTCCGCATTGAACTCCACGGTACCACGAGTCTTGCTCTCCACCAATTTGCGCATCTTCTTCTCTGTGTCTGAAGATACAGACGTGGCGGTGACAAGCTTCCCACGGGTGATGTTCTTCTGTTTACGGTAAAGTGTGATATATGAAGTTGCCATGAATTGCAGGATAGAGGCCCTGCCCTCCTTGAGCACCAACTCCAGAAAACGCTGGGTCAACTCGTTGGGCTTCTTGCCAACAGCCGTGAGCAGCACCTTGAGCTTGGTGTCTCGAGAGAGCATGGGGTTGTCTATCGTAAACCGCAGGTCAGGAACCTCGATGTAGCAACGCGAGAGCGTTTGCATGTCTCGATAGACCTGTTCCTCAGATTTCTGCTCCATGGCACCCTTGAGAAGCGCCCGGGCATATCTGATCGATATGACACCTATATCCATAAGCTACTTACTCTTTTCTTTATTGTCAACAGAAACCTCATCCAGTAGTTTATCAATCAAATCCATCTGCTTGGAGTCTGAGGAAAGCTTCTTGCGTATCACTTTCTCAGCTATTTGCACACTCAGCTCTGCCACTTGGGCACGTATGTCACGAATGGCGTTTTGCTTCTCGGTCTCAATTTGAGCCTTGGCCTCATTGAGCAACCGGGAACCTTCTTCACGGGCTTTTTGCTGCGCCTTCTCCACAATGGCATCACGCGTCTCAGCGGCCTCTTTCAGGATGACAGCTTGCTTCTCACGCGCCTCCTGCAGGATGGATTCACTTTCTCGTTGTATATTGGCTAGCTTCTCATTGGCCTCATGCGCCTTGCGCAGGCTTTCGTCAATGAAAGCCTTGCGGTCATTCACCATCTTGACAATAGCGGGGAAGCCCCACTTGCGCAAGATGAGAATGACGACGATGAAGACGAGCGTCATCCAGAACAGCAAGCCACTATCGGGAATTAATAAATCCATACGTACTGGTTAAAGTTTTCGATTGTCACACAGGATTACATCACGATGGCCAAGATGGCAATGATGACGGCGAAGAATGCCACACCCTCAACCAGGGCGGCGGCGATAATCATGGAAGAACGAAGGTCACCCATCTTTTCGGGTTGACGAGCCATGGCATCCATAGCCTGGCCACCAATGCGACCTATACCTATACCTGCGCCGATTGCGGCAAGACCTGCGCCTACAGCGGCACCCAACTTTGCAACTTCTGCTGCTAATAACAATGATAACATAATCTTAGGGTTTAAACGGTTATACTTTAATTTGTTCGATATTTTATGATTAAGCGTTAGCCGGCTCCTCATGGTGGCGAACATGCGCCAAAGAGATGAAAACGGCACTCAGCATGGTGAACACCAATGCCTGGATGTAGCAAACCAATAACTCCAGCAACATCATGAAAATGCTCATGGCCACGCTCACCACGGTCATGGAAGAACCTGCGGCATAGTTGACGATAGCGTTTTCGCTAATGTTAAACATGATGAAGATGATGGCGGCAAAAGACAAGGCGATAGCGTGACCTGCCAACATGTTAGCGAAAAGTCGGACAATCAACGCCAAAGGCTTGGTGAATACACCAAACAACTCAATGAAAGGCATTAAGGGAACTGGAACCTTCAACCACGTAGGTACTTCGGGCCAAAAGATTTCCTTCCAATACTCTTTAGTACCAGTCAAATTGGTTATCAAGAATGTAGCCACTCCCAAAAAGCACGTGCAGGCAATATTGCCCGTAAGGTTTCCTCCTCCTGGCGGGAAAGGAACCACGCCCATCACGTTGGCGATAAAGATGAAGAAGAAGCACGTCAGCAAATAGGGAGCGTACTTATCGGCTTCCTTGCCCAACGTGGCCTTGACCACATCGTCATAGACAGACATGATGAACATATGCATCAAGCCAACAAAGCCTTTTGGAGCGGGGTCTTCCGGCTTGTGCTTCTTGCACCAACGAGCGGGGATGAGCACGCACAACAGCAAGATGATGGCATCAATGAACAAGACACATACCGTCTTGGTGATAGATAAATCCAAAGGACGAACCTCCTGTCCATTTACCATTTCGCAAATCTTGTTGGGATAAGATGTAGCGTCTCCATTCTTGATATAAAGCCCGTAAGGGCCTGGCCTATTGCCAGACTCGTCTGCATGATGGGCAAACTCCGAACTGCTGAACACATGCCAGCCCGTGGAGCTTTTCACGATGACAGGCAAATGAATGATGACATCCGTATCGCCAACCTTCGTGACATGCCACTCATAAGAGTCCTTGATATGGCCCCACAAGATTTCCTTTACATCCACTTCCTCTTTAGCCGACAGCTGTGAGGGTGCCAACGCGAGGAATGCCAACGCCAAAAGGAATATTTGTTTGATAATCTTCATGTCATTACTTATTGTTAAGTCTTTTCTCAATGCCCGTGAAGTAGAGGCTGTCATAGAGCAACAACACAAGGTAAAACCCCACGAAGATGCCCGTAAACCATAGCACGGCCGTTTTCTCCCTTATCACCAACGCATAAACCAAGAACACCAACAAGGCCGCCATCAATCGAAGGGCAGAACCTACCAAGTAGAACTTGGTGAGATTGGTGGGCGATGACTTGGCAACAGCCTTCCACGCGTATCCGTATGCCAAAGTAGCTACAAACGAGAAGATGACCGTTACGAGCAAAGCCTGGGTGATAGGCCAATACAATGCCGTGTCTCCAAGAAACTGCATCAGCAGCATCACCAGAAACGAAGCGGCCACCACAATCCAGAGTGCCTGCTGGAAATATCGCTTCACTACACCTCTACGCACACACACACCTCATTCTTCTTTACCTCAACGAAGCCTCCCGTGACCGCTAAACTTTCACGGCCTTCCTTGGTGGCATATTCCACAACACCTTTTTCCAAAGAGGAGATAATAGGAGCGTGGTCGTTGAGAATTTGGAATGAACCCAGCGTACCTGGCACCGTGACACTTTCCACCATGCCTTGGTACACGATTCTCTCAGGAGAAATGATCTTCAGCGTCAACATAGGCGTTAACCTTTAGCTGCCTCAAGAAGTCTCTTGCCCTTCTCCTTGGCATCCTCAATCGTACCAACATTGAGGAACGCTTGCTCAGGAAGATCATCCACCTCGCCATCCAATATGGCGTTGAAGCCTTTTATGGTATCCTCGATGGGCACCATCACACCCTTCAATCCCGTGAACTGCTCGGCTACGGCAAAGGGTTGACTCAAGAAACGCTGCACACGACGGGCACGGTTTACAATCAACTTATCCTCATCGGAAAGTTCATCCATACCCAATATGGCAATGATGTCTTGTAACTCATTGTAACGTTGGAGCAACTGTTTTACACGTTGGGCGCAATCATAGTGTTCCTTGCCTACAATCAGTGGATCAAGGATACGGGATGTACTACCCAATGGGTCTACGGCGGGATAGATACCCAACTCAGCTATCTTACGAGACAACTCCGTGGTGGCATCCAAGTGCGTAAAGGTAGTGGCGGGAGCGGGGTCAGTCAAATCATCCGCTGGCACATATACAGCCTGCACTGAAGTGATTGAACCATTCTTGGTAGAAGTAATGCGCTCTTGCATGGTACCCATCTCTGAAGCCAGGGTAGGTTGATATCCCACTGCAGAAGGCATACGACCCAACAAAGCGGACACCTCTGAACCAGCCTGCGTAAAACGGAAGATATTATCTATGAAGAACATAATATCTGCCGCCTCACCATCCTTACCTCCATGGTCACGAAACTCCTCCGCTACAGTCAGTCCAGAGAGAGCGACACTGGCGCGCGCTCCAGGCGGCTCGTTCATTTGTCCATATACCAAAGTGGCTTGTGACTTGGCCAATTCCTCTTTGTCTACCAAAGAAAGATCCCACTTGCCTTGCTCCATGGCCTCACGGAACTTCTCGCCATACTTGATTACACCAGACTCAAGCATGTCTCGGATTAGGTCATTACCTTCGCGGGTTCGTTCTCCAACTCCAGCGAACACGGAGTAACCGTTATGCCCTTTGGCGATATTGTTGATAAGTTCCATGATCAGCACTGTCTTGCCTACACCGGCACCACCGAACAATCCAATCTTGCCACCTTTCATATAAGGCTCCAACAGGTCAATCACCTTGATACCTGTAGGCAACATCTCCTTGTGGGTGGATAGTTCATCAAACTTAGGTGCCTCTCTATGGATAGGATAAGCGTCCTTCATGTCCAAAGGCTCCATACCATCAATAGGTTGGCCGATTACATTCATCATGCGTCCCTTGATTTGGTCACCAGCTGGCATTCTGATAGGGCCTCCAGTGGGAATTACTTCCAAATCACGTTGCAAACCGTCAGTGTTGTCCATGGCCACGCAACGAACCGTATCCTCTCCGATGTGCTGTTGCACTTCTATGATAAGATCTGTGCCGTTGGGACGTCTCACCTTCAAGGCATCGTAAATCTTTGGAAGCACTTTCTCAGGATCTTCCCCTTTCGTGTCGAAATACACATCGATCACTGGTCCGATAATCTGGGAAATGCGACCGTTAATTTGTGACATAAGCTTTATATTTTAGTTGTTTTCGTAATAGATATTAATATAGTATCTTCTATAGTCTTCGTTGAGGGCAAAAGTAATCATTAATTTCGTAAACTCAAAATATAGTTTCAGTTTTCTTTGGAGTTTTGACTTTTTTTTAATAGATATAATCCCACTTTAGACTACAATTAGATATCTATACATTGCTTAACGCATCAAATGCTCAATTCGTCGAGTACCTTGATGAGTTTGCGATCAAATGGTTTGTCTGAGCGGATAGCCTCAGACAGCGGAACATAGACCACTTCGTTATTTCGCACTCCCACCATGATGTTGCGTTGTCCCTGTATAATAGCCTCCACAGCACCAACTCCTGTTCTTGACGCAAGAATGCGATCACGAGCAGTTGGACGGCCTCCACGTTGCAGATGGCCAAGGATTGAGACACGCACGTCAAACTCAGGGAATTCCTTACGTACACGGTCCGCATAGTAAAGCGCGCCACACTTGGGACTCTCAGACACAATAACAATACAGCTCTTCTTCGACTTACGGATTCCTCGTGCCATGAATTGCGCCAATTGGTCCACGTCAGTAGAGTCCTCTGGGATAATGGCTGCTTCCGCACCGGAAGCGATAGCGCTGTTTTGCGCCAAGAAACCAGCGTCTCTTCCCATCACCTCCACAAAGAAGATGCGTTCATGGCTTTGCGCGGTATCACGGATGCGGTCCACACACTCCACAATTGTATTCATCGTGGTGTCATAACCAATGGTGTTATCCGTTCCATAAAGGTCATTGTCAATGGTGCCTGGCAATCCGATGCAGCAGACATCATAGTCGCGGGCAAAATTCATAGCGCCTGTCAATGAGCCATTACCACCGATAACTATCAATGCGTCTATCTCTTCTTTCTTCAAAACCTCATAAGCTTTCTCCCTGCCCTCCTCGGTCATGAACTCCTTTGAGCGGGCTGTCTTCAATATCGTACCGCCCGTACCGATGATGCCACTTACATTCTCGGTGGAGAAAGTCTTGATTTCATCGTTTATCAAGCCGTCATAACCACGATAGATGCCCTTGATATTAAAACCGTTATAGATACCGGCGCGTGTCACGGCACGTATCGCCGCGTTCATTCCAGGCGCGTCACCGCCCGATGTCATCACTCCAATCGTCTTAATCTTCACCATACCTTATATATATATTAATAATGTATACTTATGTCTATTATATCGCAAATCAATATGACACGATAAGCCACAAGACCAATAATCCCATCAATGAGCCAACCAAAGCTTTCCAGCCCACGTTGCGGAAATACCAGCCCACATGCATGCGCTCCATTTTCATCAAGGCGAAACCGCTGATAGAACCTATGGTAAGCACGTTACCGCCTGCTACCACAATATAGGCTATCAACTTCCAGTATGCTCCGTTTTGCAAGAAATTAGCTTGCCATACGCTGGGCATTCCCGCATAGATGTCCACAGGTTGCGGCATGGAGAAGAAAGCGGTGGCTACAGCGAAGTTGTCTACCACAGTGCTCACGACACCAGCCACAAGCCCCAATAACCAAATATTATGGATTTCCTTCTCAATAAAATTCCAGCACACATCAATAGCCCCAGTCTCCTTTACCACGCCCACCGCAAGCATCATACCCAACACGAAGAGTATCATCTGGATGACGCCATATTGCAATGCCCGCGGCATACGACGTTGTATCATCTCCTCTGTTTTCATCAGCTTACGATTAAACGCCTCGTTGACAATCCAAAGCACCGCCAATACACAAAGAGCACCTAGGAAAGGACTCAACTGGGTGATGTTATGGAAAGTGGGAATAAACCACAAACCGCCGATACCCACCAAGAGCATCAACAGACGTTGCCATACATTCAAGCGGGTATCGTCTCCTCTGTAGGGCATCACGATCCATTCCGTTTCCACCCTCTCTGGAAGCATGCGACCAATCCACCATGTTGGCAACAGCCATGAGATAAGACAAGGCACCAAGAGCGTCATGGAGTAATCGGTAGCCGTCACTAATCCATCATTCCATAGCAACAAACCTTCTGGATTACCTATTACAGTCAACATTCCGCCACAATTGGCGGCCAGCAAGATGGCCGAACCGAATATCATGCGCTGCCTGCGTGAGGGTATCACCTTGTGCATGATAACCAACATCATGGTAGTAGTGGTAAGATTGTCCAAGTTAGCGGAAATGACAAACGTGGACAACGACAACATCCATAGCATCCTTTGGCTATTGCGGGTACGAAGCAATTGCCTGACGAAATCGAAGCAACCATTGTTGTTGAGTATCTCCACGATGGTCATGGTCGCCAAAAGGAAGAGCACTATCCCACAGGCTTTCCCCACATAAGGAAGGAAAATATTGCCAGCGATATATTCCTTGACCACTTGGGAGGGATTGGCATATTGGCTATATATTTCCTGATGCACTTCAGGATAGCGTGCCAACACAAAGTCGGAGCCATAACACACGTACAGTACCCATCCCACAGCCGCGGCGAATATGGCTACCGCAGCCTTGTTGACGTTGGTGAGCTGCTCAGTGGCCATGAGCAAGTACGCCAAAAGTATAATGGAGACAATTACTAATGTCATAAGCGAAATTTCACTACTTCTGCAGGTTAACTCGGCAAGACAATCATGAAAGACGTGTTTTCAGATTAGCTTGTAGGGTTTATCTTATCTGCAAAGATAAGTATTTTTCCAATACGACATCACAAAATGACGGATTTTTTTCACAGGTTTAACGATTTAACATCCATAAACCCTCATTGTCATCTGTTTGTAACGCACACAAAGGCACTTACCTCCGTAATATATGGCGTAAAGTGAAATACATTTCCTCTTGCAATCGAAATAAAAACCAGCTGTGATGGAAAGGGATATAACCAAACTTCCGCTTGATGGCTCGACGCAGCAGCCCTGGTTCTATACTAGCCCAAGCCTGCTTGACCAAGGATAAGGCATGGTGGCATTCCTTGGATGAAAAGTGCTTGCGATGGTGATAGTATAACTTATACATGCCTATCACGTTCAACCACGTGAGGTTCTCGTGTTGCCGCAAAACATCATGGCCAACATTCTCTTTCAAGAGGAAATGTTTCAGCCATTGGTCTGCCAACAAGATGTCAAACCGACTGATACTTATAGCGTGCGTAACGGACTGTAAATGTTGGCGATAGTAATATTTCGCTCTACTGGTTCTTACGTTACGGGAATGAATATAGTGTATCCTCGTGGTAATCTCGTCTCCATAAGTTCCCATGGCCACTTCGTAAGGATATGCCTTATGCAATGAAGTCCTCACCGCGTATACTCCATGGATTTCCCAAGCAAGGCTCTTCTCAAAGGCTTCCTTTCCCGTCATCACCTCAAATGCCACCATGGGATAAGGCCAGCTCCCTCTTTCATCCGACAGATAGAGGTCAAACAATACGCAGTCTGTTTGTGGGTAAGAAGAAAACACTTTACCTATCTCTTCCATGGCGTTGGGAGCTATCCAATCATCACAGTCCACAAAGCACACGTACTTCCCAGTCGCCAATCGCAATCCCCTATTGCGTGCCGCAGCTACACCTACATTGGTTTCAAGGGACAACACCTGCACCCTAGAGTCTTTAGCGGCATATTCCCTTAAAATATCCAAAGAATGATCCATGGAAGCGTCATCCACGCAGATGACCTGCAAGTCCTTCATGGTCTGCTCCAAAATGCTGTCAAGACATTGACGCAGATATCGCTCCCCGTTATAGACGGCAACAAGAATGGATATGTTAGTCATGACGTCTCCTTGTCAAAGTAGATTTTATGAACTGCCGCAAAGGAATCTTGTTACGCAAAGTGCACAAGGATACCGCTATGCACGCCAAGACCAGGACGCAGCCCGTTAACCAATAACGCCAACCTTCCAGCGACAAAGCGCACATACATATAAATATGCCCAGCAGAAGCTGGCAGGTGGCAGAACGTATGGTGGATAGAGATATGGCAAAATGATACACCACGCAGACATAACACAAAGCCACCAACAGGTTGATAACCGAAACCAGCAGCCAAGCAATACCTGCCCCCATGAGTTCACCATAATAAAAACCAAGCGTAACACCTATCAACACCATCAAATCACAAATCACCTCCAACAGCAAATACCCCCTGGCATTGCCACGGGCCAAATTGATATACTCCACAGGAAGAGTCAAGGCACGAAAATACATGGCCAATAGCAAGAGGCGCAGTGTGTCCACAACGGGCAAAAACTTGGGGCTGAACAAAAGAGTCAGCAGGAAAGGCGCGAACAAGATAAAGACGGACAATAAAGGCGCCGCTAATAATATCGTGATTTCCATTTGTTTATTCACGGTATTATATAGTTCTTCTCCCACTTCTGAAATGGTGGAGAGGCGAGGGAAATAATCCGTCTCCATGGCAGAGAAAACCATACCGGCGTATACCATTGCCATCATGTAAGCTACATTGTAAAGACCTACCATCTCCAAGTTACCCTGTGTATTCATGAAGGCACGAATGGCAAACTCCGCGCCACTGCCCATAAACCCCGCCAGCATAAATGAGATACCTAAGCGTAACATTCCCTTCCCCGAGGCTAATAGCTCTTTGTTGAAAGAGAATTTATAGGGAAACAAGCGAAAAGAGACGTGCGCAGTGAGCAACATCTGCGCCAACGCAACCAGCAGCAAAGAGGGCACAATGCCAGCTTCTCCCCATATATATAATAATGGTATGGAAATAACCAAGGCCGCGAAAACCCCGTAAATGGAAATCCTGGCCAACTGGCGTAATTGATGAGTGCCTTTCAATACAGCCAGTTCCCCTGTCGTAATGGCGGTCATGGCCACCACGGGAGCCAACAAGGCAAAATGCAAAGTGTGGCTTCCCCAATCGAAGGACAAGCTATTCAATAATGGACTGGCAACAAGGCAAACCATGAAACCCAGAATGGCGGTCAATAAACTCCAGGAACGTACCACACGAAGACTATGGCGCAACCTGGCGATGTCTTCCGTGCCATAAGCCTCGGAAGTCTCCCTGGTAGCCGTGGCGGAAAGTCCCATGTTCGTGGTATCTGAAACAAAGCGAACGCCAGTGTTAAAGATAGACATCAGTCCCATGCCCGCTGGCCCTAGCAGCAAAGCCACCAGCTTGTTGCGCACCAAGCCGACAAGGACGCTCAAGGCTTGTACGCCGCCAAAAACGCCCGCGTATTTCAAGATATGGCCATAACTATTGTCTTTTTCGCGATTTTTCATTGTTATACATAAACGAGTTCCCTTGGTTTTTATTATCTTTGTGTCGAGAAATTACGAAAAAGGTCTAAGTGATTGA
>FR882140.1:0-3678 GCA_000435635.1 Prevotella sp. CAG:1320
GGGGGGGTGAGAAAAGGCAGCCATTTGACGAGGATTCTGAAAGAAATTCCGTACTTTCGCAACGGAAAAAGGCGGTTTAGTGGCAAAAGGCCATAACCGTCACTGGATTCTTCACGAGAATACCACAACTTTTCCGCATGATGAATCGTCTAAGAAACAGATAACAAACTAAACAATGAACAAGCGCAAACGACTTTCCGCCCTGTGCGGATGCTTGCTGGCACTGGCCCCGGTGGCAGCGCAAACCCTGAAAGGAAACGTGATGGATAACGAGGGGCAGCCCCTTTCTTTCGTCAATGTGGTGGCCTTGTCACTGCCCGACTCGACATTCGTGGCGGGCGTGACGACGGGCGAGGATGGTGCCTTCACCCTCGACACCAAGGGAACGGGCAAGCTATTGAGATTTTCCCTGGTGGGATACAAGACCCTCTACACCGCCGGCAACAATGACGTGAGCCAAGTGTGGCTGGAGCCCGTGGCGCAAACACTGGGTGAGGTGACAGTGAAAGGCGACCTGCCCCAAACCCGCATCAAGGGCGAAGGCATGGTGACGAGCGTGAGCGGCACCGTGCTGGAGCACGCTGGCACCATAGAACGACTGCTCGACCGCATACCCAATGTCTCCGCCGGGCGCGGCAAGATAGAGGTGTTTGGCAGGGGAACACCCGAAATATACATCAACGGACGCAAGATGAGAGACGACTCTGAGTTGCAACGCCTCAGCGCCGACAACATCAAGGACGTGGAAGTAATCACCAATCCCGGCGCGCGCTATGACGCCAACGTCACCGCCGTCATCCGCATCAGGACGAAGAAAGCCGTGGGAGAAGGGTTTGGCGTGGACAACCGCCTCTTTGGCGAGGTGAACGACTATGGCTACCTGGTAGGAGAAGACAACCTGAACATGAACTACCGCACGGGCGGACTGGACGTGGGAGCGACGCTGCGTGCCTCGAAGTGGGCCAGTCCCGACCCGAAGACCGTGGAGCAAATCACTTACCTGGAAGACACCTGGCGGCAACAGATGGCGATAGACCAAGTGTATAAGAGCGAAAACCTCTATGGCCGCCTGGCCGTAAGCTACATGTTCAACGACAACCACTCCATAGGCATCAGCGCCAGCTACAATCGCCAGCCCTGGAACAAGCCAAGGGGCTACATGGAGTCCACCCTGGAACAAGACGGCACGCTGACCGAACAGTTGCGCAGCGACTACACCACCTCCATGCAGGCCACCTCGCTGCAGGGCAACGCCTACTACACGGGCAAGATAGGCCAATGGAGCATCGACTTCAACACCGACTGGATGTACACCAAGAGCAACTCGACGATGAACACCGTGGAGAATTATACCGAAGTGGGACAACAGACCGAGCACAACGACGTGACCACCAACAACACCCCGCGCAGCAACCTCATCGCCTCGAAGCTCGTCTTGACGGCACCGCTCCTCGGTGGCGAGCTGTCGTTTGGCGGTGAATACTCCTACTCCACCCGCAAGTCTGTCTACACGGGGCCGCCCAAAGGGAACCTACCCCACCCGCAAGTCTGTCTACACGGTGCTGCCCAAAGGCATCATCAACGACGACCGCAGCCGAACGGAAGAGGGACTGGCCACGGCGTTCGTGGAATATGCCCGCCGGTTTGGTCCCGTCAACGCGCAAGTGGGACTGCGCTACGAAGACGTGGACTTCAACTACTATGAGGACGACACCTACATGGCGGAGCAGAGTCGCGCCTATGGTGACTGGTTCCCCTCGGTGGCTTTCTCGGCCATGCTGGGCAAGCTCGGGCTGCAGCTCGGCTACTCGGCCGACATAAGCCGCCCCTCTTACAGCCAGCTGCGCAGCAACATCAACTACGACAACCGCTATACCTACGAGGGCGGAAACCCCTTTCTCGTGCCCTCGAAGAGCCACAACGTGAACTTCGCCGCCTCATACCAATGGCTGACATTCAGCGCGGGCTACTCGCACATCATGGATCCCATCATACAGAACAGCGAGACCTACAACGATGACCCCGCCGTGGCCTTGCTCCGACAAGTGAACGGCGAGGCCTACAACAAGGTATATGCCACGCTCAACCTGCGCCCCACGGTGGGCTTCTGGCGACCGTCCGTCATGCTCGGCATACAGAAGCAGTGGTTCAAGATGACCGTCCACGGGCACAACCCGCTTGACAATCCGCTCGGGATGTTCCGCTTCGACAACACGTTTGACGTAAAGTGGTTTGAGATTTCCCTGAACACGAAGCTCAACACCACTGGCGCGGATGAGAACAACTACCTGCGCAAGCCGTCATTCCGCGCCGACCTGTCAATCTACAAGTCGTTCCTGAACGACAAGCTGACGCTCTCCTTCTACGCCGGCGACTTGTTCAAGACCGACAAAATCAGTGCCGTTACGTATTACGGCCCCATGCGCTCGACCATCTATGAGCCAAAAGCCTTGCGCGTCATGAACCTGACCGTGCGTTATAAGTTTAACGTAGGCCGCAGCAAATATAAAGGCACCGGTGCCGGCGCGGAACAGAAGAGCCGACTTTGAGAGTTCGCTTTGCCTCCTTGCTTGTTCCCTGCCGGGAACGGGCCTCGCAAAAGAAGCCAATTAGGGGCGTTCTCTTCAGGAAACGCCCCTAATTGTATATATGTAGTCGCATGATGGAAACCTCTTGGGAGAGGATATTATCAAACAGAGGCTAATAGACAAAAAAGTCCACCCGCCCGTGGAAACACGGAGCGGGTGGAAAGACCTATTACAACGAGCAAATATAAATTGCTCTCCTGATCTACTTCAGCTTGGTGTAGCCATACTTGGCGCAAGCACCCAGCTCCTCCTCGATACGGATCAACTGGTTGTACTTAGCCATACGGTCGGTGCGGCTCATGCTACCAGTCTTGATCTGGCCAGAGTTTGTAGCCACGGCGATATCAGCGATAGTGGTATCCTCAGTCTCGCCAGAGCGGTGAGAGGTAACGGTGGTATAGCCATGACGGTGAGCCATCTCGATAGCGTCGAGGGTCTCGGTCAGAGAACCAATTTGGTTCACCTTGATAAGGATAGAGTTTGCGGCACCCATCTTGATACCCTTCTCGAGGAACTTCACGTTGGTAACGAAGAGGTCATCACCTACCAGCTGGCAACGATCACCAATCTTGGCGGTCAACTTCACCCAGTTCTCCCAGTCATTCTCATCGAGACCATCCTCGATAGAGTCTATAGGATACTTGGTAATCAACTCCTCCAGGTAAGCGATCTGCTCATCAGCGGTCAGCTTCTTGCCGTTAGGATCCTTGGGCATACCAGTCTTCAGCTGGCGATAGTCATAGAACCACTGGCCATTCTCCTGCACAGCGAACTCGGAAGCGGCGCAGTCCATAGCAATCTTCACGTCCTTGCCAGGCTCGTAGCCAGCGTCACGGATTGCTTGACAGATGCTTTCCAGAGCGTCCTCAATGCCGTCGAGCGCAGGGGCGAAACCACCCTCATCACCCACAGCGGTAGAGAGACCGCGCTTCTTGAGCAACTTCTGCAATGCGTGGAACACCTCAGCGCCCATGCGGATAGCTTCCTTCTCGCTGGGAGCGCCTACGGGACGAATCATGAACTCCTGGAAAGCGATGGGAGCGTCGGAGTGAGCGCCACCATTGATGATGTTCATCATGGGAACGGGAAG
>FR882140.1:3683-24075 GCA_000435635.1 Prevotella sp. CAG:1320
CCACGAATGATGATGTTCATCATGGGACCTGGAAGGGCGTGGGTGTTCGCACCACCGATATAGCGATACAAGGGGATGTTGAGAGCCTTGGCAGCGGTCTGGGCTACAGCCAGGCTGACACCCAAGATGGCGTTGGCGCCCAGTTTGCTCTTGGTGGGAGTGCCATCCAGCTCAAGCATCTTCATGTCGATAGCGCGCTGGTTGAGCACGCAGTCGCCCTTCAACGCGGGAGCGATAACGTTATTCACGTTCTCCACGGCTTTCAGCACGCCCTTGCCGCCATAGCGGTTCTTGTCGCCGTCACGAAGCTCCAAAGCCTCGTTCTCGCCAGTTGACGCACCTGAAGGAACGCTAGCGCGACCGATTACGCCATTGTCAAGCGTTACTTCCACTTCTACGGTAGGATTGCCTCTTGAGTCGAGGATTTCCCTTGCATGAACTTTTTCAATTACCATGTCTTTCTAATATTAATAAGTGAATAGTCTCTTTCTTTATTCTTGCGCGAAGTTAGCTTGTTTTCCTCAAACGACAAAGACATTTGGCAAGTAATTTCAAGTCATTTTGTATTTTTTTATAATTCACTTTGCCCCCAAGGCCTAATGCCTCCGCAGATTAGCAAGTGGAGATGACACAAGAAAGAAACAACAAGAAAAAAGCGTCGCGACTCTCGACGAGCCGCAACGCTTCCGGAATTATGTTAAACGTTGAATTTCTTCTAAAGAAAGACAGTCTCGCGACTCTCTTTGCTATCTGTTTAACAATCTTACCTTAACCTAATAACTAAAAACCTAAATCTATATTACTACTAACCTAAACAATCTATCAACCTTTTGATACCGCGAAGATAGGGCAAATCTATATACCCCGCAAACTTTTCCACTTAAATTAGCGATATTTTCCCTATTTTTTGACTTAAATCAACCTGGAAGAGATAAGCGCGACGCATTTTCACGTTTTCTCTATCAAAACAGTCGCATAGGCGGAAATGCCCTCCTGCCTTCCAGTGAAACCCAACTTCTCGGTCGTAGTGGCCTTGATAGAGATATTTTCCTCGTCTGTCCCCATCACTTGAGCCAAACAAGCCTTCATGGCGGGAATATGTGGGTTGAGCTTAGGCCGCTCTGCGCATATCGTGGCATCTATATTGCCCACTATATAACCCTTAGTGGCTATGAGGTCTATCACCTTGGCGAGAAGTATCTTGGAATCTATATCCTTGGTCTCGGCGGCATTGTCCGGAAAGTGGTAGCCTATGTCTCTCATGTTGGCGGCACCCAGTAACGCATCACAAATGGCATGTATCAGCACATCAGCGTCGCTGTGTCCCAGCAGTCCCAACGAATAATCCAGCTTGATGCCGCCAAGCCACAATTCCCTTCCTGTCACCAAACGGTGCACGTCATATCCAAAACCTACCCTGATTTTCATATCTCCAAGTTTTTCAGTTAACGAAACAAGTCCTTGATGCCATCCATGTCGAAAGCCAAAGTGAAACGCAATGTCTGGTCAAGGGGATTGCTTTTGCTGGTGGCAATCACATAGCCGGCATCGAGGGAAAACACGTTCATCCGGAAGCCCGCGCCCGCCGTGAAATACTTGCGGTTGCCTTTGCTCATGCTCTCATGGTGATAACCCGCCCGCAGAGAGAACTTGTCGTTATAGACATACTCCGCGCCAATACCCCAATTGATTTCCTCCAGCTCCTCGGAGAAACCTCCCGGGGCATCGGTAAAGCTCTTGAATATACCACTGATGGCACTCACGTTGTCATACTCGCGATGCACACGCTCCTCGTAGACAGCGTTGTCTTCTCCTTCCTCCTGCACAGGAACCGTAGGTACCAGGTACTTGTTGAGGTCCACCGCCACGCTGAAACGGTTATATTCATCAATGGGCACCATCAAAGCGGCACCCAGTCTGAGATTTGCGGGCAGAAACTGGCTGTATTCATCACCATCGAAAGTAATCTTGCTACCTATGTTGGAGATGTTGAGACCTATACCAAGTTGACATTCGCGAGGTCCTATATTGACATAGTCTTGGTAATAAGCCGCAATGTCAGCGGCGAAGGCCGAGGCGGGAGAAGTATCCTCCGAATAGTCAAAGCGCATATCGGAATATATCCAGCGCACGGCGGCCGCCAAAGAGAATTTCTCGCTCAACATCAAAGAATAGGCCACGTCAAGCGACATCTCGTAGGGATTGACGGTCATGTCATCAGACGTAACCTCCCCCAAGGAGAAATACCGCAAAGAGCCAGACACGGCGCTATGGTCTCCAATGCGGCAATAACCCGCCATGTAAGCCAAGGCGATGTCGTTGACCAAAGAGCGAAGCCAAGGAGTATAATTGAGGGATATTCCCGCACGGGATATCGTAAAGGGATACTTGGCAGGGTTCCAATGCTGAGAGTTCACGTCTGGGTCTGTGGCGACACCGACATCGCCCATGGAACCTCCCCTGGCATCGGGAGCTATGGTTTGGGATATCACCGCGTACTCCACGGGATTAAAGACCGTCTTTTCTTGCGCCGAGACCGCAAAGCCACAACACAATAACGAGAAAGCCAGGATTATTCGCTTGAAGAAGGTTGTCATGCTCTTATATTATTATAAATAGGTATAACATAGAAACGGCCACCCGCCTTAATTATTGCCGAGAATGATGAGTTTGCGCGCCTGCGAGGCAGGCTTACTGCCATCGGAAGAGACGAGCACTCGATAGATGTAGACACCAGTGCCCAGTTTACGGCCTCCATCTGCGGTCAGATCCCAGTCTACTGTATAGGCACCATCTGTTGACACTCCCTTCTCGCTATGCGTCCACAACTTCCTGCCAGAGAAATCGTATAGCTCAATGGTGACATCCATTTGGCTGCTCATGCGGTCATGGCTGATGATAAAGGTAGTTCCCGTAGTGGCAGGATTATCTGTGACATCCACGCCGAAGAGCTGTGGCTGCAAAGAGCGCACCACGTTAAAAGACAACTCCGTGGTGGAGGAATTATTGAGGATATCCCAAGCACGGAACTTCAATTTGTGTGGACCTGGTTCCAATTCGGGAATGCTGAAATATGTAGAGCCTTTGGTATAGGAACCAAAATCGTAAGTGAAGTTATCATTCAAGTTGTATGTTTTCGACGGATCTCCATCGATGACGAGTTGCAAGTCATGGCCAATGCCGTTGCCCGTGGTGTTTATACCATCCTTGTCCGTTATCTCCGCCACGAAATAGGGAGTGGTATTCACGTTGCCCCCATCTACGAAAGAAGAGGAATTGAGATAGCAATAGATGGAAGGGCCGATAGAGTCCGTACCATTGATATCACTACCTCCTAACATGAAATCGTCACAGTATCCATTAGCGGTCACGCTCTTGTCGTCACTCACGGCATAAAGATTGAGCATGCCTCGTTCGTTAGCGTAATTAATGTCCTTGGCTACAGCGAAAGAAAAAGAAAATTCTCCGTTCTTCACATAATCAGAACCAGAAAACAATACTTTCACGCGGTCGCGATACTTGAACGCGGTATCCGCCTCCTCGGCATTGTTAAGTTTGCAAACCACTAGTTCCTCCGCGTCTCTTACCGTAGCTGTCACCATGCCATTAAAATCGGGATGACCCTCTATATGTCCCTTGACTGTCGCCGTACTGCCTGCCGAAAGCCATACTGGTTCAACGGATGAAACTGGAACTCCATTGATAGAGTCTACCTCAATTTTGGCGACAGGTAGTCTCAAAGCCAGGGCAGGATCGCCCAAAAGCGTATATTGCAATTTGTTGGTAGTTCGGTCGGCACCCGTCGTTATCACTTCGTTCTTTGCCAATCGTTGTGCCTCGCCAACAGTAATAGGCGTGTCACTTCCGTCGCGGGAAAGCACATAACGCATGAAAGCACGGTTGATAGCCTTATTATATTGTATATATACCGTGCGAGTAGTGCCGAAAAAAGAAACGGCACCCCCCTTCCCGTTCAGTACCGCCGCCTCGCCAATGTTAGGCGACATACCATCAAACGGCATGATATCACATGAGGCAGTAACCCACAAGGGCAAATTCTCGTTGGTAAAGCTGGAAAAATCCGAGATATTCACCACCATCTCATGAGATAAATGCGAATTGTCGCCATGCCCCACGTAGTCCATAATCAAAGCTCCCGCCTCTTGCTGTCGCCTAATAGCTTTGCTTGCGTCGGGATAGGCGTTGCCCGTAGCCGAGCTCTCACGCCGATAGGCATCCCACATTACCTTCTTGACCACATAGCCTGGATACAATTCCTCTATATCATCGCATACCAAATTGGCATCGTGCATGTGGATGTTGTCATTACCGTCATCGGCCATCACCATGATAGTATTCTGCCAATCACCTGCGCTGGAGGCGTAAGCGATAACTTTATCAACCATGATTTGGGCATCACTGGCTGTAGAGACAGGAAATCTTCCTATCGCGATATCCGCCAACCCCAAAGCCAGCGCGGAGGAGCCATTGCCCGTAGTCAATCGCTCCTCATCATCCAACAGGGTATAGAAATCATCCGACACATAGCAATACACCCTGTTGAAGGAATTCTCACTCTCGTAACACAACAGATAATCGTCTGGATTCAGCTTCTCGCAGCTTGCGGTGAGCATGCGATTGTCCCACACGCCGTCACCAAAGAGCAAAAGATACTTGGGCATTTCTTCCTCGGTGGTAGCCCTGTCATAGAGCATCTTCATATAACGGCGATATGCCGTGGCATCAGGCGTTCCACTGGAAAACTCATTGTAAAGTTCATCGGCGGGCACGATGCGCACGCTCAGCCCATCATGGTTTTCATGAAAAGTCTTTAGCCGTTGGGCTTGCGTCATCAACTTGCCCGAGGCGGGAATAATGATGACCATATCCACCGCGGTGTCTGCGTGGCGGTCTTGGTTAGTGATATTGCAGACATACTCTGGCACGGCAGACACCTCGCTCAAATCGGGAGCGGGCATGGGCGTATCATAAGACATTGAGACGTAATCCAAGCGCATCGGGCCACCCTGGGTTACCAACAAGGAAACCACATCTTTGTCACGCAGGGTATTCAAGACATAAGTACCGGCGCTTTCTCCTCCCTCATCATACGAGGACAAAGAGGTACGAAGCGTGCCAACGATAGAATCATTGACACTAACCTGCACGCTACATGCGTTTCCAGCAGAGATATTGACAGAAAGCGTGCCACGTGTAGCTCCCTCATGATGGGTTAATACCACCTCTTGGGTATTGCCCAATGACACGCTAGTACCATCAAAAAGATTTCTGCCGCCGTTATACCAACTATAGGCATCGTGTTCATAAAGTACATGGTAGTCATCAGGAGAGGGATAAAACACGCTGACAAAAGTCACGCTGTCTTGTGTGAGTGGCTCGGCATCACCCTGGGTAATGAAATAATAACCATAATCAGAATAAGGATTACGAGTGCGGCGAACAGCGGTGGGACTTTCCCAGCTTACGCTACCCTTGGCGTAAAAAAGTCTTCGGTCGCCATCTACGTAGAGAGGCACTTCTCGCAAGTCGTCAGTTTCCTTCAAATATTGTTCAGAAAGCACTTCATCCTGCAGATTGCCGCCATAGCCATAGACTCTCACCTTGGAAAGATCGGTAAAGCCCGCCTTCCGGATAAGACTTTCCGTCAATTGGTATACCCCCGTGGCAGGCACTCTGATTTTCGCCCAGTTACCTTGCGACAAGACAGAATGCTCTGCGTATCGATTGTCCCTATCCATTGAGGCGACTTCAGGAAGCGTTGCGGCAAGGGCTAAAGTTGCAGCTCTCGGCACAGCCGTGACACGCAACATGAAACTCACCAACCACTGCCACCTGTTGTCCCTATAGACCAAAGGGCAAAAATCGACAACCAGCGAGGCTTTTCTCCTGTTCAACGATATTCCTTGCCGCACCTCGGGAAGGCTGGGCAAAATATCTCCTGAGACTCGGTGATACGCGGCGACATCGGAAGCCGAGGCGTCAATAAACTCAGGATAGGTGATTTCCACGACATATGTAGAATCTTCATAGCCTTCTTCCAAGGGAATGGCGTAAGTGAAGTTTGGCAACAAGGAGTCTATCTTCACCTCACCTGCGGTAAGATTGAAGAAGCGCGTTTGCGCGTTTGCCGCCATGGGCAGCAAGCAAAGCAATACAGCGACAATATGTCCCAGCGCACCTTTCATACGATTATTTACAGTTAAACTCCAATACCTTACGGTCTTCCAAATAGCCCTCCAAATGATCATTGACATGCACAGGACCCACTCCCGCGGGTGTACCTGTGTAAAGTATATCTCCTGTTTTGAGCGTAAAATACTGACTGATATAGGAGATAATCTCATCTACCCGATACAGCATGTCGCTCGTACAACCTTCCTGCATGGTATTGCCATTGATATCCAAATGGAAATGGATAGCCTGTATGTCACGGAACTTGGCTATGTCAACCCATTCTCCCAAAGCCGCCGAGCCGTCAAAACCCTTGCACAACTCCCACGGATTGCCCTCCTGGCGGAGTTTGGCTTGCAACTCTCTGGCAGTGAAATCAATGCCCACGGTCACCGCGTCATAATAGCGATGGGCAAAACGCGGGGAGATAGTTTTCCCCAGCCTGCAAATGCGCACCACCACCTCTGTCTCATAGTCTATCCGCCCCATATGGTCGGGTATGAAAAAAGGCTTGTGATCCTTGAGCAACGCCGAGTCCGCCTTGGTGAAGATGACGGGGTTCTCTGGTTTAGATAACGTGCCGTGCAACTCTTTATTGTGCAAGGCATAATTCATTCCAATGGCGAAAATCTTCATTTCTTTCTCCTTTCCATTCTTGAAAATAAAAAAGGAGTTAGGGAGCAAGCTTTCGCTCAAACTCCTTAACTCCCATTTATCCTAATTCCCGTAAAAGGGAACGCTTACTCAGCTACCAAGGTGAAACGCTTGAAAGCGATTACCTTCAGGTCTTTGTTCTGCTTGGCGAGATACTCGGAAACGCTCTCCTTGTCGCCATCGCCAAATTGGAACTCCTGGTCTACGAGACAGCTTTCCTTGAAGAACTTTGCCATACGGCCCTTGGCGATGTTCTGCACCATCTGCTCGGGCAAATTGGCGGCTTTCTGCTCAGCGGTCTCCTTCTTCAACTGACGAATCTTGTCAGCGTCCTCAGCGGTGATGTTACCCTTGCGGATACCTTCCTCCAGGTGCTCCTCGCTCTCGCAGATATAAGCGTTATAGCCAGCTTTCTTGATAGCGGCGGCCACGGCCTTCTCTATCTGCTCTTCCTTGGTCTTCTGGACAGCCAACTCAAACTCCTTGGCTTTCAACTCCTCGGATACGGAAGCCTCATCAAGCGCGATGGGCTTCATGGCAGCCACCTGCATGGCCACCTTGTGAGCGGGCTCCACTGCTTCGATATTGGTCTGCACCATGGTACAAAGAGTGTGCTTGCCCATGTGGTCATATACCTCGATGTTGTCACCCTCCAGGAAGTTGTAGCCGTCCAGCTCCATCTTCTCGCCAGTAACACCAGAGCGATGCTTTACGGTAGTCTCCGCGTCCTCACCATTAGCGAGCTTCAACGCTTTCACCTCGTCCAGGCTCTGAGCCTTGGCGGCGATAGCGGCATCAAGAATCTCTTCGGTCATCTTGATGAAGTCCGCGCCATTGGCCACGAAGTCGGTCTCGCACTTCACTGCCACCATAGCGGCAAAGCCGTCTACCTTCTTCACGAGCACACAACCATTGGAAGTCTCGCGGTCAGAGCGCTTGGCGGCAATGGCAAGGCCACGCTCACGCACCAGCTCTATCGCTCTCTCTATATTGCCATCAGCCTCGGTCAAAGCCTTCTTGCAGTCTGCCAGACCAGCGCCGGTCATCTTGCGAAGCTTTTGGATATCAGCTATTGTAACAGCCATAATCTTTGATATTAGTTTTAATTAATAAATGTATTGGGACATTATTACTCGGCCGCGGGTGCCTCTGCGGCAGGAGCCTCAGCGACGGGAGCCGCTTCTTTTGCGGGCTCATCCTTACGAGCCTTGCGGGCACGCTTGGGTCTGTCAGCCACTTCCTCTGCTTGCTCAGCAGCTGCCTTCTCGTCCGCACGCTCCACCTTGCGCTCCTCCAAGCCCTCTGCGATAGCGCCGCATATGGCGTTGAGCACTGTCTCGATGCTGTCTTTTGCGTCATCGTTAGCGGGAATCATGTAGTCAATGCCACGAGGGTCAGAGTTGGTGTCCACCATAGCGAACACGGGAATACCCAGGCGATTGGCCTCTTTCACGGCGATATGCTCCTTGAGCACGTCTACCACGAAAAGTGCGCTAGGCAGGCGAGACAAGTCAGCGATAGAACCCAGGTTCTTCTCCAACTTCGCGCGCTGGCGGCTAATCTGCAACAGCTCGCGTTTAGACAGGTTAGAGAAAGTACCATCGTTCATCAACTTATCTATGTTTGCCATTTTCTTCACGGCCTTACGGATGGTGGGGAAGTTGGTGAGCATACCACCTGGCCAACGCTCTATTACGTAAGGCATGTTTACAGACGCGGCTTTCTCGGCCACGATGTCCTTAGCTTGTTTTTTAGTAGCGACAAACAAGATTTTCTTGCCAGACTTGGCGATGCCCTTCAAAGCCTCTGCGGCCTCGTCTATCTTGGCTACGGTCTTGTTGAGATCGATGATGTGTATGCCATTGCGCTCCATGAAGATATAAGGAGCCATGGCGGGGTTCCACTTACGACGCAGGTGACCGAAATGGCAACCAGCCTGCAGTAATTGGTCGAATGTTGTTCTAGACATTGTTCTTTGTTTTTTGTGTTATTGTTTACTTTCCTTTTAATTCTTGTTAGAACCAGCCCCTGGGTAGTTCCTGGGAAAGGAAATCCCACAGGCTTGGATGCTAAACGTAGTCCAGCGCGAATTAACGCTTGCTGAACTGGAAGCGGCGGCGAGCTTTTGGACGTCCTGGCTTCTTACGCTCAACGGCACGGCTGTCACGGGTCAGGAAGCCCTGGTCCTTGAGAGCCTTCTTGTCATCGGCGTTGATCTTCACCAATGCACGGGCGATAGCCAAACGCAGAGCCTGGCTCTGTCCCGTGAAACCGCCACCATCCAAGTTGGCCTTGATATCATATTTTCCCTCTGCTTCCAGCAAAGCCAAAGGCTGCTTTACGACATAGCGCAAAATAGCTGAGGGGAAGTAGGTCTCGATGTCTTTCTTGTTGATTATGATCTTACCGGTACCCTCGGTGAGGTATACACGAGCGACAGCGCTCTTGCGGCGACCTATAGCGTTTATCATTTCCATCTTCTTCCGATTTATTTATACTGGTTAATATCTATGGCCTTGGGCTTTTGGGCCTGCATGTTGTGCTCCGTGCCTTCGAAAATGTAGAGATTACCCAAGATAGCACGTCCCAGGCGACCCTTGGGAAGCATACCCTTAACGGCATGGCGGATGATTCTTTCAGAACCGCCTTCACGCTTGCGCAGTTCCGCGGGCGTATTGAAACGCTGTCCTCCGGGATAACCAGTATAACGGGTGTAGACCTTGTCGGTCTCCTTGTTGCCAGTGAAAATCACTTTCTTGGCATTGATGATGATAACATTGTCTCCACAATCCACGTGGGGAGTGAAGTTGGGTTTGTACTTTCCACGCAACAACTTGGCTACTTTAGAGCAAAGACGGCCAACCACCTGGTCGCTTGCGTCAATAACAACCCATTCCTTACGAGCTGTTTCCTTGTTCGCGGAAATAGTCTTGTAACTTAATGTGTCCATTTTAATCTTTAAATTTACTACTAAAAAACAATTTTCTCTTCACAGAGCTGGAATTCACGGTTCCCCGTCTAAAAAGGAAGGCGTGACACTCTGCCGCCCAGCTGATTCACTAACCGCGACATCGGCCAAAATGCCGCTATTAACACAACAAGGCATGGGGATTCTAAGAGCGTCCCCGAATAATCGGACTGCAAAAGTAATCATTTTCCGCCAATCGCGCCATTCAACGTAGTTGTCAAAGCCTATCGTTTATGATTAATTAACAATTTTAACATGATTTACCTGTTAGTATAGACAAGAACATCCACAAACCCTGTGTGACAAAATATCTCCCATCCCTACACCTTATATATAATATATAATTAACGCGGGTTCGGCGAATCTCAGCTTGTGCACATAATCTGTCATTGCCAAAACGTAGAGACGCTTTCTCGCGGCTCTACACTTTTCGTCGAATTCACGTTAATATTATATGTATTCACCAAAAACCGCAGAGATGGATATAATGCAGCAACTGCATAATAGCTCATCTCTACAGCTTGGCAACGACAATGTTGCGCGCACAACCCGAGACTCGGCGGCGTTAAATTTGGGATAACCCGTCAGCGTTTGTCTGAGCTGTCCCTGATGCGCAATATCATGGGCACCACCTCTTTATAATGCTTGGGGTCTCCATTGATGCTCCGCAGGAGCAGTTCGCACGCTTTCATGCCCTGCACGTATGACTGGTCTTCTATGGCCGAAAGCTTAGGCGTGACAAAATTGACGGAACTGTTGTCCGTGAAACCGATGATGGCCACGTCCTTGGGGATGCTCAGTCCCAAGGACTTAATGGCGTCAAAGGCCGCATAGGTCAATATGTCATTGAAAGCGAGGATGGCATCCGGCTTCTTCTCACGCAGCAGCTTGATGGTGGCCCTCCTTCCCACCTGGAAGTCTATGCGGTCGCATATCACCAAGTCCTTGTCTATAGGGATATTGTTTTCCCTCAACGCCTGCAGATACCCATGCTTCCTGCGCTTTACCATGTCAAGATGATTGGGACCGCCTATAAAAGCGATACGCCTGGAGCCTGTGTCTATCATGTGTTGCGTGGCCTCCTGCGCCGCCACATCACCATTGGCCACCACCTGCGAGAACTTGTCCTCCATGCAACAACGGGCAAAAAACACCACAGGCATGCCCATGTCGTAAAGCTCCTCAAAATGGGAATAGTCCGTAGTCTCTTGGGAAAGGCAGGCGATGATACCCTCCACGTGCATATCCAGGAAATTGCTCACCGCCTTTACCTCACGCTCGCAACTCTCACGGCTATTGGCGCTTATCACGGAATAGCCCTGCCGCATGGCATAATCCTCTATACCATCCAGCACCGAGGCATAATAATGGGTCACCAGATTGGGAACAATAACACCTATCACTTTTGGAGAATCCTTGCGTAAGCTCTGGGCAAAGGGATTGGGGCGATAGTTCATCTCCTTGGCCAGGGCTTGCACCTTGCGCGTCATGTCCTCCCCCACCTCATGGCTGTTGCGCAAGGCGCGGGAAATCGTGGCAATGCTCACTCCCAGCTTGTCTGCCAGGTCTTTCAACGAGGTGCGTCTAGGTCTATTTGGCATAGTGATTTGGCTTAAATGGTCAACCACTCCGTGGTCTCTGATTGCAAAGATATGTTTTTTTATCAATCCACGCAAACGTTTGCGCAACTTTTTCGCCTCAAAACAGCGCTACATGCGAAATTTTCGAGTAATTTCGCGGTGTACAAAGCAATGAATAGTTGATAATAAGTTAGTTAGGATGTCCAAGCCTGTTGTGAAACAGGTTTGGATTTTTCTTTACACAAAGCCTTCCCCCTCTCTTGCCACCTTCAGCCAAGCCTCCTATCATGGCCACCTGTTTGCCTCTTGGTTTCCAATACCAGTTGTTTCGCGCCGCGAATCAACTGGTCTCGCTGGGGAAAACAACTTGATTTCCCTCACAAGATAAGTTGTTTTCCCCAGCGAGACAACTTGATTTGACAAGAGGAGACATGGAGCGCACGCAATGGGAGACCGTTCACGCGATTCACGATGCAGCGACCCACATGGAAGGCAAGGAAGATTTTCGGCGAAAGACAATCCGCGATACAAAATAATTTCGTAACTTCGCGTTAGATGGCAGGGTACCGTTCGCGACTTTTCATGGCTGAACGCCATAAAGCCACGGTCACTTCCCGCCAATCACCCAATTGACAGTCAAACAATCAAGATGAAAAAAGAGTTCGTGACATATTGCCTGCTCCTCTTGGCTTGGTGCGGTACCGCTTCCGGACAAAAGTTAAGTCCCGCCCAGCAACTTGCGGATTTTGACACACTATGCTCAAGGCTGGAGCGCGTACACCCGAATCCTTATCTCTATCAGTCAAGAAAACAGTACGAGAAGCATAAGAACATGACAAGGGCGTCGTTGACGGACACCGTAAGCGCATCTGGTTTTTACCTGAGAATCGCCCCTTTCATGGCCAAGATGAAGGACGGGCACAGCATGATGTTGCCACCTCTTTCCGACTACATCACTTCCCACTCGGGAAAAGACGGTAAAGCCATGCCGTTGAGACTCAAAGCCGCCGGAAACGTCTTTGTCGTGGATTATCCTGTAACCGCTCATTCCAAGATTGGCGAAGGAGACACCATCCTCAGCATAAATGGCATCAACTCAAAAGACATACTCAAACGGATGTATCGCCTTTGGGGAGCGGAAAAAGATAACGGCATCAAAGAGTCCAGCGTAAGTTCCTGTTTACCTTCGCTGTTTTGGTATATGTACAAATGGAGTGGTTCGTATGTCTTCAAGGTAAAACACGGTGACAAGACAGAGGAGATACGCATGGAAGAAGTGCCGCAAGGCATGGCCCAGAAAGTCTTGAAGGAAAGGTTATCCATGAAAAAGCCCGAGAGTTTCAGTTGCGAGTTTTCTCCCGATTACGCGAAGGCGACCCTCACTATCCGCAATGTCTATCAGGAAAAAGAGCTAACGGAATTCTGCGATTCAGTGTTCGGGGAAATCAATCGCAGGAAAATACCGGAAATCATCATCGACATGCGTAACAACTCAGGCGGTTCAAGCCAGTGTGTGGAAAAGCTGATTTCCTATTTCCCGCATCCAGCTTATACGCTGTATGCAAAAAGCGAGATAAAGGTAAGTCCATATTCCAAGGCCTACAACAAAGAGCGTCATCCAAAGATATACAGCCAGATCCGTGACCTGCCGGATGGAGAACTTTTCACGATAAAAGGCACTCCCACCAAAGCCAACAAGGATGACACGGACCTATACCACGGCAAGACAACCATTCTCGTGAACAACAAAACCTATTCCGGTGCCTCCACTTTCGCGCATACTATGGAGAAGCTGGGCATCGCGCATGTAGAAGGAGAAACAGGTTGCCCGGATGTATATTTCGGCAACTACCTGCGATTCACGTTACCCAACTCTAAGATAGATTATTATATCACCTTCGCCCAATTTCATGAATAACAAACGACTTACGACATGAAAAAACTGATGACTCTTTTAGCCCTGTTCGCCGCGTGTCTTTGCGCGACGGCACGCCCCTTGACACCACAAGTAAACGAGAACGTGGAACTCATGAGCATCCTGTCCCGCATGGCAGGATACCCGGAATACCACATGGACATGGCAGGGCAATACATCAAGGACATGGACAGCTACTTCAAGGACAACGCCAATCACCCGGCCGTGCGATACATGAAGGAAATCAGGGAAAGCCACGGCATCGCCTTTGACGCCGTCATGTCGATGGCCATACACCTAGACAACCAAGACGGCACCCTTTCATTGCTCAAGGAAGCCACTCCCTCCTTGGACGCGAGATGGAAGAAGGTGGACACGGACGAATTCCTTTCCCGTCTCAACAGCTTCTACAGGGACACGAGATTCCATGAGTTTTTCAAAGCCCATCAAGACCTTTACGAAAAGGGAATCGAGGCTTACGAGGACAGCGTGAGCAGCCATTTTGACACAGACAGGTACCCCTCGTTCTATGGGCATGAACCGCAAGAGACCTACTCGGTCATCATCGGCTTCTGCAATGGTGGCGGCAACTATGGCGTAAACCGGCAAACGGAAGAAAACAAGAAGGAGGTGTTCGCCATCGTGGGTTACTCCGTGGACAAGGAAGGCAAGCCCATGTATGGCAAGGCATACTTGCCTACCTTGATTCACGAGTTCAACCACTCGTTCATCAACCATCTACTGGACGAGGGCAAACATCCTGAATACATGAAAAGGCTCGCGCCTGCCGCGACAGCGTTGTACGCGTCCTCGCGATGGAGCATGGCGAATCAGGCATACGGCACCTGGAACACCATGATCAACGAGTCACTTGTACGCGCGGCGGTCGTTTGCTACATGCTGGACAAGGGATACAAGGCGGAAGAAGTAAGGAGCGAGCTGTCTGAACAGGTGCAGCGGAATTTCAGGTGGATGCCGGAGCTGGTGATTCTGCTGAGAAAATATGAAAGGGAACGGGACAGGTATAAAACCTTTGAAAGCTTTTATCCCAACATTATTTCATTCTTCACTGACTACGCGCGGGAAGAAGCCAAGCGGTTTGACGCGGTCAAATAGCGGGTCGCCAGATACCCTTACATGAGTGTTCCCAGATACCCTTACATGGGTGTTCCCAGATACCCTTACATGGGTGTTCCCAGATACCCTTACATGGGTGTTCCCAGATACCCTTACATGGGTGTTCCCAGATACCCTTACATGGGTGTTCCCAGATACCCTTACATGGGTGTTCCCAGATACCCTTACATGGGTGTTCCCAGATACCCTTACATGGGTGTTCCCAGATACCCTTACATGGGTGTTCCCAGATACCCTTACATGGGTGTTCCCAGATACCCTATACTAGTCTCGAAGGCCTGTGAAACTAGTTTCATCGGCCTTCGAGACTAGTATCTCAGCCCAACGAGACCATAAGCGTCTCAGAACGACATGTCGAATCCGAAGCGGATGCCCCACTTGTCTGCCCCGTAGTTTTCCAGGTAAGTGATACGCCTTACGTACTCCACGGAGAAGAAGTTGAAGATGTTGTGCACGCCGGCCACTATCTCCCAATAGGGTTGGTTGCTCATCACGTGACCCGCGGAGGGGAACTGGTAGAGCGCCGCGTCTCCCTGGTTTTGCGGCAAGAAGGGGTTGTTCTTGTCGGTGAGCGTGCCCCAAAGCCCCTTCACGGCTATATACTCGCGCCAGTGCAAGTGCTTGAGCAGGGGAACGCGGTTGAAAAGCTTGCCGTTCAGGTCCCACGCCACGCTCCAGAACACCTGCCTGTCGTTGAGGAACTCCCAGTCCCTGAGCAGGTTGAAAGAGTTATCGTGCTCGAAGTAAGACAGGTTGATGGGCGGCAGGAGCAGCATGGGGAAAGGCACCTTGTTCCACTGCGCCTGGCCATAGACATTGATGTCCAGGTAGCCGAAACTGCCCAGCCACTGGCGCTTGTAGAAGCCCAGCGTGGTGGTATTGCTCTCAAACTCACCGCCCAAGAAGCGATTCAATCCCATGGTGTGGCTGACATAGTATTCCGGGCTGTCGAGATTGACGGGTATCCTTTGCTGCTTGGTGTTGACATAGGTCACGCCCGGATTATAGGTAATGCCCGCGCTGGCCTCCGTGCGGCGTATCTTCTTCACCTCCACGCCATCCAGCCTGATGTAGTGCAGGTTGCCTGCCGTCTCGTTGCTCTCCGTCTGCAGCCCGGCGTTGAAGCGCAGTCCCCAGTCAGTCTCGTAGATGAAGGAGAGTTTCTGGCGGTTGTAGAAATACATCTCGTCTTGCGTGGAGGAGCGCAGGGTCATGAAGATGTTGTCCTTGTTGTGCATCAAGTTCACGTCGGAGGGAGAGCCCACGTCGTAAGTGCTCTCGAACACGATGTTCCGCTGCGGGAACTCGAAGGGGCTGTTCTTTTTCTTGTTCAGCGAATAAGTAAGCTGGCCGCCATAATACCAGTTGTCGCTCTTGGTGCCATAGCCCACGAAGCCGTCCAGGAAGAGGTGGGGATTGAGCGCGGCCATGGTGCGTCCCGCCAAGCGCAGGCGTATGCCGTCCACATAGTTCTTGGAGAGAAACGTGTTCACGGGGCCGAAGTCAAACTTGCTGGGGTTGCCGGGCTTGCTGGTCTCCACGTAGTTCTCCATCAGCACCTTGACGCCCGTGATGATCCAGCCGAAGCCTTTTGAGCTTTCCAGGCGGTGGATGAACTGATCCATGGAGGACTCACTCTCGGTCAGGCGCACCGCCCGGTACTGGTTCCAGAAATCGTTGTCGCGGTTCATCGCGTCGACGTCATGCTTCACCTTGGCCTTTCCCCGGAAGTAGGCCTTGGGTATTTCCTCAAAGGAATAGTTGCTCATGCGGGTGCTCCTCACCACCAAGAGGTCTTGCAAGAGATCCACGGCATGCAGCTCGGCCACCATATCGTCCTGTGTCAACACCCACTCGCCGTTGTCCAGCTTAGTGTACTCCAACTCTATGCGCATGTTGTCCACCCAATTCACGTCGGAGTTGTGAGGCATATAGAGACCGCATTTCTTCACGTGCAGGGTGCTGTCCGCCAACACATACAGCTCCCCACGGAAGCCGAAGTCTTGCGAGTTGGCAGGGATGAACTGCAGGTGATAGCACCGGTCGCGCCCCACGTAAACCGTGTCCTCTATATAGAAATGGTAGAAGGAGATGGCCGTGCGCCCTATGGGCGACACGAACTGGTATTGCAGCAAGCGGATATAGTCATCATAGAGGTCTACGTCGGTGAATATCTCCTTGAGCATGGTGTTGAGCATCTCACCCGTCTGTATCACCTTGCCGATGCCCGAGCTTTGCTGCCCCTTGATGATGTCTTTCTCGGAGCGCGGCTCCTTGCGGTATACATGCTGGGTCACCGTCTCGTCCACCGAGAGGGGCAGGGTCAGCTTGTTGTTCCAGGGAGAAAGCTCCACCTGGTCCAGCATGTAGTCACGCTTGCTGAAGAACTTGTTGTCCAGCTGCTCGGGCTTGATGTCATTCAGGGCGAGCGTCAGCTTCTGGTACTTGTCATATTGGTAGTAGTCATAATTCTCCAGCGTGGTGCGCTTCTTGGCGGCAATCACCCGTCTCATCAGCTCCACGGCGGGGTTGTTCTTGCGGCTATACCTACCCCGCTTCGACCTCACCACCACCTCCTTGAGCGACTTGCTGTCTTCCCGCAACTTCACCAGCAAGTCTTGCTCGTCGGCCTTCACCTTGAACTTCTTCGACTTATAACCCACCGCGCTCACGGTCACCTCCCATCCGTTGTGACGCTCTATAGAGAAGCGCCCCTGGCCGTCGGCAGACACGGCGATGTATCTCCCCTTGTAGGAGACACTGGCGTTAGGGACCGCCACCCCGTCGGAATCCACCACCCTGCCCCTTAGCACATCTTGCGCCAAGGAGGGCAGCACGGAGGCCAACAGCAACCCTATTGAGATGAACGTTACTCTTAAGAATCTATCCATTTTACCTTGAAGTTGAACGCGAAGATAATACAATAAGCGCAATTTAAGAGAAAACTCTTTGGAAATTTGCGTTTTTTCTCTTAATTTTGCAGACTGTTATGAATAACAAGGAGAATTTGCGTAATGAGCGGCCACCGCTCTTACCCGCGCTGATCGGCTCAGGCTTTGGCAGTGGTTTCTTCCCTTGGGGGCCAGGAACGGCAGGCTCCCTGCTGGCCATAGCTTTGTGGTGGATGATGGGACAATGGCTCTTCACCGACACGGAGTCTCTCTCGATGGCCACCACGGCCTGCGTTATCGGCTTCACCATCTTGGGCGTTTGGGCCACCGCCCAACTGCGTCCCTATTGGGGAGAAGATCCCTCGAAGGTTGTAGTGGACGAGATGGTGGGCATGTGGATACCCCTCTCCTTGTTTTCGCCCGCCGAACATCCCCTGTGGATACTGGCCGCGCTGATACTATTTCGTTTCTTCGATATCGTAAAGCCCTTAGGCATCAAATGGCTAGACCGCAAGCAGGGACCATTCTGGGTCATGGCCGACGACATCTTGGGCGGAGTCTATGCCGCCGCCTCGCTCATCGCGTTACGCATCATTCTCGCCCTCTCTCTCGGACAATAATGGCTATGGGAAAAATAAAGAAAGAGCTTTATACCTTTGGCAAAGCGGAATGCACGGCATCAGCGGCATCGGTAGTGGATTTCGGCCTGGCGTTCCTGCTCTCCGACATACTGATGGTTTGGTATGCCTTAGCCAATGCCATCGGAGTAGTGGCAGGCGGAGTGACCAACTGCTGCCTAAACTATCGCTATGTATTCCAGCATGGACAAAGAAAAAAAAGAAGCATCGCCTGGAGATACTTCGTGGTATGGGGCGTGAGTTGGGCTCTCAACACCTTTGGCACTTTCGCCTTGACGGAATTCATCCGCCATTCCATGCACGAGAACCTGCATTACTTCATCCCCAAATGTGTCGTGGCATTCCTTGTGGCCGTGCTCTTCAACTATCCCGCCCAACACCATTTCGTCTTCAAATAAACCAAACATGAATTACAGGGACTACTTACAAAAAATCATTTACCATGTCATCAATCCCCTCATAAGGGGCATGATCAAAATGGGCGTCACGCCCAACATCGTCACAGCCATAGGCTTCCTGGGGAACTGCATAGCCACGGGCTTCTTCCTTTACGCGGCTCTCCACGTGGAGGAAACAAGCTACGTGGGCTGGGGAGGAGTTATCATCCTGGCGGCAGGCTTGTTTGACATGATGGACGGGCGACTTGCCCGCCTGGGTAATATGTCGAGCACTTTTGGCGCTTTATGGGATTCCACCCTCGACCGCTATAGCGAACTGGTGACACTTTTCGGTATCGCCATATACTTCTCGCAGGCAGGATGGTTCTGGATGGGCGTTATCACCTTTGCCGCAATGGTTGGCTCGGTCATGGTAAGCTATGTACGCGCCCGGGCTGAAGGACTGGACATAGAATGCAAAGTAGGCGTGATGCAACGTCCCGAAAGAGTCGTCGTAACAGCCCTGGGCACTATCATCGCCGGCTTTGGCGGAAATTTATGGTGGCTGGCCGGTGCCATGATTCTCATCGCCATACTGGCGAATCTTACGGCCTTCTGGCGCATCGCCCACTGCTATCAAGTTCTGAAAGGACGCAAATGACAAGCTTATACCTGATAGTTGCGTTCCTGGCATTGGCCGTTTGGCCCAAATCCAGGAAACTGGCATTACACTTCCTGCCCTGGGTTCTTTTTGCCGTCTGCTATGATTGCATGAGATTTTATCCCAATTACCTGGTAAACGACATTGACATTCAAGGGCTCTACGAAGCGGAAAAGTCTCTTTTCGGTATCACGGCGCAAAGCGCGCAAGAATTGGCCGCAGTAGCGGATGGATCTCACACCATGACACCATGCGAGTACTTCAGCGTACACCATTGCCCCGCGGCAGATTTCATGGCCGGCGTATTCTACCTCTGTTGGGTACCTGTGCCCATCGGTTTCGCCTTATACCTATATATATATAAGGAGTATGAGTGGTTCAAACGCTTCTCCTGGGCATTTTTAATCGTCAACCTCCTGGGGTTCGTTGGCTACTACATCCATCCGGCCTCCCCGCCCTGGTATGTGGCACAACACGGATTCACCCCCATTTTCAACACCCCGGGCAACACGGCCGCCTTGGGAAGGTGGGATGCCATGACAGGGCTGCCCATCTTCCATGCCCTCTACGGGAAAAACGCCAACGTGTTCGCCGCCGTGCCTAGCCTGCACGCCGCCTACATGCTTATCACCACCTTTTACGCCATTGCCAGTCGCAGAAAGATATCAATGGTTTTCATCTTCTCGATTATCTGCCTGGGTATTTGGTGGACCGCTGTCTATACTGGGCACCATTACATCATCGACGTTTTGTTGGGCATCCTCACGGCGTTGGCAGGCGTTGCCTTATGGGAAATCGTCTATCGCACGACGAGAAACAAGCAGTTGAGAAAGATCCACAAGCACGATTAGCCTCAAATCATTAGGCTTTGGTGAGATTGCCAAAGAGCTGCCATCAGGAAAGGGAAAGAAACCTGGGAGTGAACCAACTAACCGATTTGGATTTAAGGTTTTGGAGCCAAGTCGAAAAGGGCCAGCTGAAGCCCTTCCACCATTTCCACTGAATCCGTGACCTTGAGTCAGTAGATTCTCTGTGGGGGTAATTCCTCTTTGCTCCGCTAATTTATGCTTCCAAAAAGTATTGCTTGCTGTCGCCAAAAAGTATCCTTACTTATTTGGGCAACGCACCTATATTGAAATCGAAATTCACCAAGGAGACTCGGGCAAGTCACCTTACTTGCTTTTGCGGGCATCTGGCAATGCCTTCTCCGGACAGCATGCGGGAGGGGCGGAAAACCCTGACATTACTTATAAATTTAGTTGCCTTTCAGATGGAGTCCTGTCAATATGCTCTCAGCATAGTTTTAGTATAACATAAAACAAAAGTCTTTATTTGAACGTGAGTTCGATGAATTTAGAATAAGGCAAGCTGTGTATCCA
>FR882141.1:0-7679 GCA_000435635.1 Prevotella sp. CAG:1320
CGCGCGTTTCCAGCTCCATTCCGAACTGCGGGAAGGAATTTACGGCGTTTCCAGCTCCCAAACTGTCTGCGGGAAGGTTTTGACGCGTGTTTCTAGCTCCTTCCAAGGGTGGAAGACACTGTAGAGACGCGTTAAGATGATTCTTTAATGGGCTTGCGGTTTAGGTGCTCATGCCTGCTCTGTAATGCTTTTTTGCGTTAGGGATTATATTTTCATCCGAAACATTTCCCCGTTTCGAGAATAATGCTTATTTTCGCGCTATCGATCAGTCACGGCGGTGACACTTCAAGACAACAATAAACAAACTACCTAAACCAAATCAGAAATAGTGATCTATGAGAAAAACTTTACTGCTTTTATGGATGGCGCTTTGCGCCTTCACGGTGCGCGCGCAGTTGGTTCCCGCTTTTCCTGGCGCGGAAGGTCACGGCAGATACGTGACTGGAGGGCGAGGAGGAGAAGTGAGACACGTTACCAACCTCAACGATAATGGAGCGGGGTCGCTGCGGGAGGCCGTGAAAGGCGATAAAGCCAAAACCGTGGTATTCGATGTAGGCGGCGTGATAGCTCTGGAAGAAGAATTGAAGATAGGCGCTAATACCACTATCGCCGGACAGACAGCCCCCAGCCCAGGTATCACCCTGCGTTACTACACCGTTCGCCCCGCGGGAGATAATATCATCATCCGCTTTATCCGTGTCCGCAGAGGGCAGGAAAGGGATGTGAATGACAGCGCGGACGCTATTTGGGCTCGTGAATATACGGGCATGATACTTGACCACTGCTCTTTCAGTTGGAGCATAGACGAGGTGGCTTCCTTTTATGATATGAATAACTTCACAATGCAATGGTGCACCATCGCGGAGAGCCTTAACAACGCGGGACATGGAAAGGGCGCTCATGGATATGGAGGTATTTGGGGAGGCAAGTTGGCCAGCTTCCATCACAACCTCTTGGCTCATGTATCTAACCGAGTACCTCGCTTCAACGGGGCACGCTACGGCTGGACAGGCTATACCAAAAATAAACTTTATTCGGAGTATAAATGGGAAAATGCCGTGCAGGCCGAGAACGTGGACTTCCGCAACTGCGTGATGTTCAACTGGGGCAATAGCAATGGCTGTTATGGTGGCCCGGGCGGCGGGCAGATTAACATCGTGAATAACTACTATAAAGGTGGCCCCGCTACGCCAGACAGCAAGGCAAACCGGGTGACGCAGGTTTCCGTGGGCGACGAAGGCAATGGCACCATCGAAAAACTGCGAGGCTTGGCCAGCCGCTATTACATTTCCGGCAATACTACCGAGACACATGGCGGGAAGATAACCCATAACCGCGATTGGGATGGCGTTGACTATGACGAAGGCACTTATACCCTTGACGGGGAACGATATACCGCAGACCCCAATGCTTATTACGACGCTCCCCATGTCACTATCAATGGAGTCTCTTGCGTCAAGATAAGAATGGAAGAGCCTTGTCCGACGGGCGAGGTGACCACCCACGACGCTGTCACGGCCTTCTCCAAGGTGCTGGACTACGCTGGTGCGTCTCTTTATCGCGATGACGTAGATGCCCGTTACAAGCGGGAAGTCACCAGCGGTAATCCTGAATACATGGGTTCGGTGACGGGAGAGGAAGGCTTGATAGACTTGGTGGCAGATGTGGAGGGCTATACAGAGGCGAATTTCGGAACGTCCTCCCGCCCCGCAGGCTTTGATTCAGATGGTGATGGCATGCCCGATGAGTGGGAAATCGCCAACGGATTGAATCCTGATGACCCCAGCGACGGCAACGACAAGAAGCTGGACGCCAAAGGATGGTATACCAACTTGGAGGTATACTTGAGCAATGTGGTGGAAAACATCATGCGCCAAGGCAACGCCGATGCCCAATCTGTCGTGGAGGAATATTATCCATTGGCTGGCGGAGATGTGCCCTCTGGCATTGGCAGCGTGGCCGCGGATGAGGAAGATATCGTAACCACCAATTATTACGACGTGCGGGGTGTGCGGGTGAATCCTTCCGCTAAGGGAATTGTCATTCGTGTGGATATCATGAGAGATGGCGGCAAGCGTGTCACCAAGGAGATGAGGTGATGTTTCGGGATTACACCATATTATATATATAGGCAAATGGGCGTACCATCACTGGCACGCCCATTTTTTGTTGATGCCCTCTTGCTCTCACAGCAAGGGTCACCATTCATAAATATATGAAAAAGATAAGAGAAATATCTGTTTCTTCCTTATCGGCGCTCCGTTTGCGCCACGCAGGCGAAGACAACCAACAAGATAGCCGCCAACGCCAGGTATCCTATGTAGAAATCCTTGAACGAGAACGACTGCTCTGGCAGTTCTTTCAGCCAGATGCCAGCCTTGAAAAGGAAGGTTTTCACGGGCGAGGCCAGTTGCTTCAGTCCCTCCTCGGTCAGCAGCATGACCGTGATGGCCACGAGCCACATGCTTGTCCAAAGCCTGTTGAGCCAGATGGCATTCCGCGGCAGCTTGCGCATTACTTGCTTAGAGAAGCCATCGTCGGCAATGGTTTGCCGTCGGGAGGCGAAAAACTCTTCCAAAGCTCTTTCTTCCTCGTTGCTCAGTATGTTGTCTTTATCTGTCATATCCGTTTGCTTTTAGGTAAGTCACCAGTTTCTTTTTTCCTCTTGCCAAGTGCGACTTGATGGTGTTGGCGTTCATCGCGGTAATCTCGGCGATGCGATCTATGCTTTGCCCCTCCATCAGTTGCAGTGATACGCAGGTGCGTTCTGTTTCCGTCAGTTGTTGCAGGGCTTGGTAAAGATCCATTTTTTCCATGCCCCGTTGCTCGGTTCTCAGCCTTTGGGCGGGCAGCAGGTCTATGTCCGTGGTGGGACGCTGGCCACGAGTGTAGTCATAGAACACGTTGTAGGCGATGCGGAAAAGCCAAGTCCCGAAGTTGGACTTCCCTTGGAACTGCGCGATATTGAGATATGCCTTGACGAAAGTGTCTTGCGCCAGGTCGTCGCTCAACTGCGTGTCTCCGCACGTTTGGTTGAGGAAAAACCTCCGGATGGTCTCTTGGTGCCTCTTGACCAGCGTGTCGAAGGCACGCCTGTCGTGTAGCACGGCCACCCGCGATACCAGTTGTATGTCGTCCCAACTGTTCATCTTTCCTCTAGGGCCTAGTCTTTCCTCGTGTTCTTCTCGGATGTTTTGGCTACCACGCACATTCCCGCACCTATGCAGAGCACCAGTCCGCCCACGGCGGTCAGGGCATCGGTGCCCATGAAAAGGCCCATGACGATGAGTCCCAGGCCCGTGAAGGCGGTCATCACGCCTTTCTGTCCCCGGGCGTTGTTGGTGATTTGCTGGAAGGTGTAGGCCCAGTTCCGCTCCTGTGGCATGGCCTCTTTCTCCTCGCTGGTGCTATCCTCGGGGGTAGGGGTTGTCTTTCTCCGTTCGCCCTTGCCCGAGGTCTTGGCTATCACGCATTGTCCCGCTCCCATGCAGATGAGCAGCGCGCCCACGGCGGCCAGTGTTTCGATGTTTATGAAGAGGCCGAAGACGATGAGCCCCAGGCCCAGGAATACGTTTCTCACTCCCTTGCTCCACATGTAGCTGTCGGTTTGCAGTTCCATGGAGAGCATTTCCTGCGGGATGGGCTGCCCGTTCTCCATGGCCTGGCGGGCGAACTCCAGTCGCTGTCGGTTGCGCCTCACCAGGTACCAGATGAAGAGTCCCAGCACGATGAAAGGCGAGCAAAGGAAGAGGAACACCAGTATCACCACCAGCGTGGCAAAGGCGCTGGCCCAGAAGCCGGCCGTGCCGCCCAGCAGCTCCAGTGCCCATCGTTCCAGCAGGGAGTCTGCTTGGTCGTTGTTCCAGTCCAGCGAGGCTGTGTTGCCTTTGCCGTTGTAGTAGGTGACGCTGTCGCCTTGCGCGTCGGTTTCCGTGGTGTCGCTATAGGCCACTATTCCCTCCTCGTCCGTGGAGTCGTTGACGGCGGGGGCGTTTGTGGTGGCCGTGGCGGTGGCCTTGCCTTTCTGGCCTTGGGCCATTGCTTGGTTGACAGGGCTGGTGGCTAGCAGCGCCAGTGTCAGGGTTATGGTTATGAGTCTTTTCATATTGTTTTGTTTTTTCTGTGTATTAGACGAGTCCAGTGGCGCATTAGTTGCAAAGAAACGATTTTTTTCTTAAATTCGCGTCATAAACCACATGAAAAAATGAATTTACCGCAAGATTTCTCTCAATATACGCTTGCCTTGATGGGGCAAACCCGCTACGACCGCTTCCTTCGTGCGCTGGACGAGTCGCCCACGGTGGCCATTCGTCTCAATCCAGCCAAGCTCCCCGCGGGAGAGGTAAAGGTAGAGGATGCCGAGGGACAAGTGCCTTGGTGCGAGGACGCTTGCTATTTGGCTAGCCGACCCGATTTTACCTTCGACCCCATGCTTCACGCCGGTGTCTACTACGTGCAGGAAGCCTCCTCCATGTTCCTTCACCGCGTGTTGCGGCAGTACGTCTCCCGCCCCGTGATGGCCTTGGATTTATGCGCCGCTCCTGGTGGCAAGTCCACGGTAGCCCGTTCCGCGTTGCCCCAGGGCAGTCTGCTTTTCTGCAATGAGCCTATGCGAGACCGCTCCAGGATATTGGCGGAGAACATGATGAAGTGGGGCCATCCCGACGTGGTGGTCACCAACGACTTCCCCAAAGCCTACCGCGAGTCGGGTTTGCGGTTTGACGTGATTGTGGCGGATGTGCCTTGCTCGGGCGAGGGCATGTTTCGCAAGGACCCCGCCAGCATAGCCGAGTGGAGCCGGCAACACGTCTTCGACTGCGCCAAGTTGCAGCGCGAGATAGTTTCCGACGCTTGGCGGTACTTGCGTCCGGGCGGTTTGCTGGTTTATTCCACCTGCACTTTCAACGCCCAGGAGGACGAGGAGAACGTGGCTTGGATGATAGACCGTCTGGGCGCGGAGCCGCTCACGGTGGACGTGGAGGCAGATTGGGCCATCACGGGCAGCCTGGCGGGCGACCTGCCGGTATATCGTTTCATCCCTGGCTATACCCGTGGCGAGGGTCTGTTCATGGCCGTACTGCGCAAGCCCGAAGAGCAGAGTGGGGAGGAAAAGCCACCCCGCAAGACGAAAAATTCCCGTCGGGAGAAACCAGGGAAACCTTTCTCCGTGCCCGCTGATTGGTTGCGGGCGGATGAGGAGATGGCGTACTCGCTGGAGGAGGATACGCTCAGGGCCATTCCCCAGCGTTGGTTTCCCCTCTATCGGCAAGCCCGCGAGCGGTTGCGGGTACTCCATGCGGGTGTCACCATGGGCACTTTAAAGGGTAGGGATCTATTGCCCCACCAGTCGCTCGCCCTTTCCACCTTGCTCCATAAAGGGGCTTTCCCCACCGTGGAACTGACCTGGCAGCAGGCCGTGGCCTACCTGCGCAAGGAAGCCTTCCCCTTGCCAGCCGACACGCCAAGGGGTTTCACGCTCCTGACCTATGGCCGCCAGCCCTTGGGATTCGCCAAGAACATCGGCCAAAGAGCCAATAACCTGTATCCGCAAGAGTGGCGCGTCAAGAGCACGCACCTGCCGCCCGCCGCTCCCCAAGTAGTGACCCTGCCATGAAAGTGAAGCTCATAGCCGCCGTGGCACGGAATAGGGCGATAGGCCATCAAGGGCAGTTGCTCTTCCACTTGCCGGAAGACATGGCTCGCTTTCGTCGTTTGACCACGGGTCATCCCGTTATCATGGGGCGCAAGACTTACGAGTCCTTGCCCCACGGCCCCTTGCCTCACCGTCGCAACATCGTTTTGTCCCGTCAAGCAGGTTTCCACCTTCCTTGGCGGGGGGAGGGAGATACCGGTCTGGAGGTCTGCCCGTCACTGGAAGAGGCCTTGCGCCGTTGCGCCTCCCAGCCGGAAGTGTTTGTTATTGGCGGGGCGGAGGTCTATCGCCAGGCCATTGATCTGGCCGTGGAGTTGTGGCTCACGGAGGTGGAGGCCGTTCCCGCGGAGGCGGATGCGTTTTTCCCGGATTATTCTGTCTGGCAGGCCATTAGCCGCGAATACTTTCCCCGCTCATCTTCCCGTCCGTATGCTTTTTCTTTCGTTACCTATCGCCGCGAGGAGGACAATTTTTCCCGGGAGTAATGCCTTGGATGTCCGCTTCCCTAGACTGCGAAAAAGAAGGTAAACGGGAACGCCCGTGCGGTTCGCCCCGCTAGTCGGTTAATTTTTGTTAATAAAAATGGGGGGGGTAGAGGGCGTTTCCCTACGCATATCGTATCTTTGTTCATGGGGGGGGGTAGAGGGCGTTTCCCTACGAATATCGTATCTTTGTTCCGTTATATCAAGACAGTCATGAATAAATTGCTTTTTACCCTGCTATGCCTGCCCATCGCGCTGATGGCGCAAGCGCAAAACGCCGATGCTCGCTTCGGCAAGTTGTTGAACGAGAGTCGCTGGTTTGAGTTGGCTGGTGAACTGAAGGGCACACCCCCAGACTCCGTGCATCCCTTGCTCTACAAGATGGCCAAAGCCATGACATACCACAACTTCAACCGGCCGGACTCGGCATGTGCCGTAATCGGGGACTTGCTGAACAACCACCAGGAGGAATTAGGCGACAACACGTTGAGCATGGCCGCGTTGCTGGGGATGAACCTGGCCCGCCTTGATCGTTATGCCGAGGCCGCGGACTTGATGCAAGATCTTTATGACCAACTGAAGGCGCAAGGCGTGGACAGCACGCAAACCAAGGGCTTTTTTTCGCTGGCCCGGCAATACCGGGTGTTTGCCGACAACGCCCCTATATGCAAGCCGCTGCATCCCGCGGGCGCCTATCGCGTCCCGATGAAGACACATAACGCGATGCACATTGCCAAGGACAAGGCTTCTAAAGGGCATTTCATCACGATGGACGGCCGGCTCAACGGGAAAGCAAGCACGTTGGTCTTCGACACCGGGGCGGGCGTTAACATCATCTCTTCCAGGCAGATGCGTGATTATGGCTTGCGGACGCTGGATGTCACGATGCCGATGAGTGGCATCGGCACGCAGCAGGGACGTTACGCCATGGCCGATACGTTGCGCATAGGTGACATGGCTTGGGCGAACGTTCCTTTCCTTGTCGTTGACATCCAGACAGGGGATGCCGTCAGTGACAGCATCGGCACCTTGCTTCCCCCGGTTATTGGCCTGCCCATCATGTTGCGCATGCAAGAGATACAGCTGGATTTCGCGCGTCGCCAGTTTGTCGTTCCCGCCACGCCCACGCCTAGTCCGCTCCGCGAAAGCAACTTGTCGCGGGGAGACCAGGAAAACTTGCGGCTGACCACCACGGACGAAGAGGGGCAGCCCCTTTATTTCCATTTTGACACAGGCGGCTATGAAACCACGCTCCAGCCTCGTTGGTATGAGCGGCACAAGGAAGAGACGCTGGCCGAGGGCACGCCGGACTCCTTGAGAGTGGCAGGTGTGGGGGCCGCCATGGTTACCCGCGGTTACCGTTTGCCCCATAAGGCCTTTCGTCTGGGGAATGGCGTGGCAGTGTTAGATTCCGTAATGGTGAACACGGGCATTGACACGCATTCGGAGGAGAGAAGGAAAGCTAACTACCTGACAGGCGAAGAAGACGGCACGTTGGGACTGGATGTCCTGGAACGGTTCAGCAAGGTGATATTGAACCTAAA
>FR882141.1:7730-74955 GCA_000435635.1 Prevotella sp. CAG:1320
TGGAAGGGATTCCCTATTAGGCGGGTTGGGCATCCGCCGCACATGGCCGGGATGCCCTCTTTCTCTTTCGCCCTTTCCTTTCCTGGGCGGCAATGAGCAATATGCCGGCTCACGCTTGTTTCTTGCAGGGAGATGATGAAAAAATCATTACAGTTTCCCTTTTCTTTGGTTGAGGAAGGCGGTGTCCTTATATGCCCTGGAAAATGATATTAGTTGCGTTGGCCTTTGAAACTAGTTGCGAAGGCCGATGAAACTAGTTTCGTGAGCCATCTCAACTAGTTGCGTTTTTTCACCGGCCTATTTCCCCGTATTCGCCCTTTCCCGCCCTTTTTTGCCCGGAATTGGGCGTGAATTGAAAAAAACATACATTGGTACGAGGCTGCATGGGTGGTTCAAGCCTTTTTGCGGGTGAATTGCAAGGCCAGCCAGCCGTAAACGCCGAGCGCCACCACCAGCATGGTCTGCACGGCGTGTACGATGAGCACAAAGTAGAGTGCTTCCTGTTCTTGCACGCCATAGAGTATCAGCATGGTCTTCACGGCGAAGTGCCATGGTCCCGCTCCGTTGGGCGTGGGCACTATCACGGCGATGCTGCCCACGATGAAGGTGACCAGCGCGCTCATCATGCCCAAGGTGGACGTGCCCTCGAAACAGAAGAAAGTGAGGTAGTAGTGCAGGAAGTAGCTGGCCCAGATGGCAAGCGTGAAGAAGACGAACAGGGGGATGTTTTTCACGGATCGAAGTGAGGCGATGCCTTGCCAGATGCCTCGCAAGGTCTCTTTCACCATGTGATGGGCGGAGAATTTGCGCAGCAGGATGTAGAGCAACACGCAGACCGCTACGCCGCAGATGGCCGTCACGGCATACCCGGCCGTGGTGAAGCGGGCGAGCAGTGAGTCCATGCTCGTGCCCGTTTGCCTGAAGAAAGTGTTGAACACGGGTATTTGCGCCAGGAAAGTCAATGCCGCTATCAGCATGATGAGCAGTGAGTCGATGGCTCTTTCTGTCACCACCGTGCCCAGCGACTTGGCGAACGACACGCCGTCCCATCTCTTCAACACGCCGCAGCGTATGAACTCGCCCGCGCGGGGTATCAGCAGGCTGGTGGCGTAGGACAGGAAAATGGCGTGTACGGATACCGATGCCCTGGCTTTCTCGCCGATTGGCTCCAGTGATTGCCTCCATCGCCAGCCCCTGAACACTTGCGCCATGATGCCAAAGGGAAAGGAGAGCAGCATCCACGTCCAGTCCATCTCGTTGGCGAGTACGTCTCCCATGCGGTGGAAGTCGAAATCCCGGTACATCCAGTAAAGTATGGCAAGCCCCAGGAACAGCGAGAGGACGATTTTCGATATATTGGTTAGGTTCTTTTTCATGTCACTCATGATAGAGTGCAAAGTTACGCGATATTTTCCGCACGGGCGAAAGGCATCGCGGTTTTTTGTTTTATTTAACCCAAATCGATGATTAGACCATATAAGACCACCTTTCTTGTCCTGGCGGGAATGCCTGGGGGAATTGGTTGCCTTGGCGTTGGACTCCCCTGGAAACGCTAAAGGCCAGCCCCCGGGATGGGGACTGGCCTTGACGAATGTAAATATGAAAGTGAGTTACTGATTATTCACCTTTTTCCAGCGAAGCCTTCAGTTTAGCCAACGCGTCGATATCACCCAGTGAGGTGCCAGCGGCTACGTTGTTGATAACTGGAGCGTCGCTCTTGCGGTTGTTGTGCTTGTGAGCCGCGGGACGGGTTTCCTCCTTGCCCTCCTCGAAAGTACGGGAGTGGGAGAGGATGATGCGCTTCGTGTCCTTTACGAACTCTATCACCTTGAAGTCGAGGGTCTCGCCCTTCTTGGCCTTCTCGCCATTTTCCTTCACGAGGTGCTTAGGAGTAGCGAAGCCTTCACCGCCTTCTTCCAGTGCGATAACGGCACCCTTGTCCATCATCTCGGTGATGGTTCCCTTGTGTACGCTGCCTGGAGTGTAGATAGCCTCATACTTGTCCCAAGGATTCTCCTCGAGCTGCTTGTGGCCCAAGCTCAGGCGACGGTTCTCCTTGTCTATCTCGAGCACTACCACGTCGATGTCCGCGCCCTGCTGGGTGAACTCTGAAGGATGCTTAACCTTCTTTGTCCAAGAGAGGTCTGAGATGTGGATAAGTCCGTCTACGCCTTCCTCCAGCTCAACGAAGATACCGAAGTTGGTGAAGTTTCTCACCTTGGCGGTGTGCTTGCTGCCGATGGGGTACTTCACTTCGATGTTCTCCCATGGGTCTTCCTTAAGCTGCTTGATGCCGAGGCTCATCTTGCGCTCCTCGCGATCCAGCGTCAAGATAACTGCCTCTACCTCGTCGCCCACCTTCATGAAGTCTTGTGCGGAACGCAAGTGCTGGCTCCAAGACATCTCTGAAACGTGGATCAAGCCCTCTACGCCAGGAGCTACCTCTACGAACGCTCCGTAGTCGGCCATCACTACCACGCGGCCTTTCACGTGGTCGCCCACCTTCAAGTTGGGATCCAAAGCGTCCCAAGGATGCGGAGTGAGCTGCTTCAAGCCGAGTGCGATACGCTTCTTCTCCTCGTCGAAGTCGAGTATCACCACGTTGATCTTGTCGTCGAGGTTTACTATCTCGTGAGGATCGCTTACGCGGCCCCAAGAAAGGTCGGTGATGTGAATCAATCCGTCTACGCCTCCCAGGTCTACGAATACGCCATAAGAAGTGATGTTCTTGACGGTTCCTTCCAGGATCTGTCCCTTCTCCAGCTTGCTGATGATTTCCTTGCGCTGCTGCTCCAGCTCAGCCTCGATGAGAGCTTTGTGGGAGACAACCACGTTGCGGAACTCCTGGTTGATCTTCACTACCTTGAACTCCATGGTCTTGCCCACGAAGATATCGTAATCCCTGATGGGGTGTACGTCGATTTGGCTACCAGGCAAGAAGGCCTCTATGCCAAATACGTCTACGATCATGCCACCCTTGGTGCGGCACTTGATGTATCCCTGTATAATCTCCTCCTTTTCCAGAGCCTCGTTGATACGATCCCAGCTCTTGCTCAGGCGAGCCTTCTTGTGTGAGAGTACCAATTGGCCCTTCTTGTCCTCTTGGCTTTCCACGTATACCTCAACCTTGTCACCTACTTTCAGGTCGGGGTTGTAACGGAACTCGGCAGCGGGGATGATTCCGTCGCTCTTGTATCCGATGTTAACGATGACTTCCTTCTTGTCGATGGAAATCACGGTGCCTTCCACCACTTGGTTGTCGGTCACCTTGTTGAGAGTTTCGTCATAGGCTTTCTCTTGGTCGGCCTTGTTGACGCTTGCGTTTGAGCCGTTCTCGAACTCGTCCCAGTTGAAGTCGTCGAGCGGCTGTACATTTTTAAAGTTAGACATAAATGAATTAATAAATTGGTAAATGATAAAGTGAAACTTTACGTTGGACTTCTCGAAATCCGGCGCAAAGTTAACGTTTTTCCCTGGAATATCCCTGTAAGTGAAGATGTTAGGGGGTGAATACTTCTCTTTTTTATGTATTATTAACAATTTGAGGGCTTGCCTTTTAGGCATTCAGGACGTGAATCCGTAGCTGCGCAAGCGCGATTCGCAATTCATCGCGCTTTTGTTATATATATGATAATGTATAAGAGACGACAGGCTGTTATAATAAATGGGATATGAGGGTGAGGGGTGGATATGAAGAAGACGCGGAATACATGGAGGCTAGCGGAAAAAGAAATGCCAGATGATGGGGAATGAAGAAAATTGGCGTATATTTGAAAGATTTTCATGTAAAAATTTGGAGGTTTGGAAGAAACTCGTTATTTTTGCCAACAAATCAACAGAATATAACAAGATTCATTCAATTTATATATGATGGCATATCAGTCCATAGCATGGTGGTGGCGTAACTCAAGACCGAAAAGTCGTGAGTCGTGACCTCATGTAGCTATGCCAGTTATACTGAAGAGATAGAAGAGGGCTTGTCGATACTCGCGACAAGCCCTCTTTTTTTGTTCCATACATTACTAATTCAACAAAAACACAGGAGAGAGACAACATGGAAATGAAAGAAATCTTGGACAAGGTACTGGAGCACGAGCGGCTGACCAGGGAACAGACACGGGATGTCATCGTGGGCATCACCCAGGGGGAATATCCCGGCGAGCAAATATCTGCCTTGCTCACGGGCTTGCAGATGAGAGGCATGACCGTAGACGAACTGCTGGGCTTCAGGGATGGTATCTTGCAGACGGGCATTCCCGCCAAGCTGGATTGCGATCGGTATATTGACGTGGTGGGAACGGGCGGAGACCGCAAGAACACTTTCAATATCTCCACCACGGCTTGCTTCGTGATAGCGGGGGCGGGATACAAAGTGGCCAAGCACGGCAACTTTGCCGCTACATCGGTGAGCGGAGCTTCCAATGTCATCAGGCACCATGGCGTGGTGTTCACCGCCGATTTGGACAAGCTCAACCGCTCGCTCAACGAGGCGGGCATCGTCTATCTGCACGCCCAGCTCTTCGCCAAGGCCATGAAATTTGTTGGCCCTATCCGCAAGGCATTGAGCTTCCCCACGGTGTTCAATCTGCTGGGTCCCCTCGTCAACCCCAGCCAACCGCAATGCCAATTGCTGGGCGTGGCCAGTCTGGCGCAAATGAGGCTTTACAGCCAGGTTTACCAAAAGTTGGGTATCGACTACGGCATCGTCAACAGCGTGGATGTCTATGACGAGATATCCCTGACGGGTGATTTCAAGGTGACCACCAATCAATACGAACGAGTGTTCAAGCCCCAGGACTTGGGTTTCCCCCTGGCGACGCCCGAGGAACTTCGCGGCGGAGCCACCGAGGATGAGGCGGCCGAGATATTTGACAACGTGTTGGCCAATCGCGCTTTGCCGGGGCAGAAGAACGTCACGCTGGCCAACGCGGCGTTTGGCATACAGGTGATGGAGGGCGGAAGGAAAGGCATCGATGAATGCCTGGAGATAGCCCGGGAGAGCATTGACAGCGGCAAGGCCTTGGCCACCTTCCGCAAGTTTGTGGAACTCAACTCTTGAAGGTCATGGCGGATATCCTGGAACAGATTGTGGCCCACAAGCGGATGGAGCTGCGAGAGATGAAGCGTAGGTTGCCCTTGGAGAGGCTGCGGCAAATGGTGGAACGCCAGTTGGCCGAACAGGGCGGCGAAGGAGTTACCTCGATGAGGGCGGCCCTGATGGCTAGCCCCACGGGCATCATTGCCGAGTTTAAGCGCAAGAGTCCTTCACGGGGGTGGATACAGGCCGAGGCGCGGCCGGCGGAGATAGCCTTGGAGTATCAACGCAACGGGGCATCCGCGCTGAGCGTGTTGACCGACCAGGCCTATTTTGGCGGTTGTCCTGAGCATATCGTACAGGTTCGACAGGCGGGAGTCACGTTGCCCATACTCTACAAGAATTTTGTCATCGACCCCTACCAACTTCTCGTGGCTCGCCTCTGCGGGGCCTCCGCGGTGTTGCTGATAGCCGCTTGCCTGGGTAGGGAGGAGTGTGCCCAGCTGCGGAAGGAGGCCAGAGAACTGGGACTGGAGGTCTTGCTGGAGATGCACGACGAGCGCGAGTTAGATTATGCCGATGTCTTGCCCGACATGTATGGCGTGAACAATCGTCACCTGGGCACTTTCGTCACCGACATGGAAACCAGTTTCCGCCTGGCCAGTTTGTTGCCCCGGGGTGAGTGCCTGGTGAGCGAGAGTGGGTTGCGCGGTCCTGAGGTTGTAGACCAGTTGCGGCGAGCGGGCTACAGAGGCTTCCTGATAGGAGAGAGATTCATGTCCGCCACCCGTCCAGGCGAAGCGTTGGGCGGCTTTATCCAATCGCTGCCATGAGAGTCAAGGTGTGTGGCATGAACTTTCCCGACAACGTGGCGGCAGTGGATGCGTTGGGTGTGGACTTGCTGGGTTTTGTTTTCTATCCCAATAGCCCCCGTTGTGTCGCCACGCCACCCGAGAAGCTGCCTCCTACAAGAGCCAAAAGGGTAGGGGTGTTCGTGGACCAAGATGAGGATGAGATACTTTCCGCGGTGGGGCGATATGGCCTGGACGGCGTGCAATTGCATGGAGCGGAATCGCCCGACTTCTGCCGCCGCCTGCGCGGGAGCCTTCCCCCGGGGACGTTGCTCGTCAAGGCGGTGGGCGTGGCCAGCTCCGAGGACCTGACCACTGCGCTGGCCTATGAGGAGGTGGCTGATTGCCTGCTATTCGACACGCATTGCGCCACCCATGGCGGCAGTGGCCGACGGTTTGACTGGTCATTGCTTTCCCGCTACAGGGGCAATTTGCCCTTCCTGCTCAGCGGAGGCCTGGGGCCAGGAGACGAGGAACGCGTGCGTTCCTTCCGTCATCCCCGCTGCCTGGGCGTAGACCTCAACTCCCGCTTCGAGCTGTCGCCAGGGATAAAAGACGTAGCCGTACTGGCTCGCTTCCTGCGAGGTGTTGGCCACGAACCCAGTCATGGCACAGGGCAACTCCTGGACATAGCCAGTGTCTCTCCTCTGCCTTCAGGCGATGAGAGTCCAGGCTAGGCATGGAATCATCTAAGATGATTGTGGGAATCATGTAAGATGATTCTGGGAATCAACTAAGATGATTCCCTGCCAATGTCTCACCTATGTCGCGACTATGCCGCAGGGAGCCGCCTCAGCTTGTGCGCTTAAGCTGTCATTGCCAAAGTGTAGAGACGCGTTCTCGCGTCTCAGCAAGCAAGCGGACTGAATAAAATCGCCACTCGCAAAGCCCTGGCGGCTTGCCGAGACGCGAGAACGCGTCTCTACGACTTTTCCGTAGAATTCACATTAATATAATAAACAAGAGAGATGAACAAGATCAACCAACTATTCCAACAGGGCGACGGGCGCAAGTTGCTGTCGCTCTACTTCTGCGCCGGCTCGCCCACGCTGGAGGGCACGGCCCGCGTCATCCTCACCCTGCAACGCCGAGGCATCGACATGGTGGAGGTGGGCATCCCCTTCAGCGACCCCCTGGCCGACGGCCCCGTCATACAACAGGCGGGCACCGAGGCCTTGGCCAACGGCATCACGCTGGCCAAGATGTTCGAGCAGCTGGGAGGCATCCACGGCCAGGTGGACATCCCCCTGGTCTTGATGGGCTACCTCAACGTGGTGGAGCGATACGGACTGGAGCGTTTCTTCCGCGACTGCGTGGCCACGGGCGTGAGCGGGTGCATCATTCCCGATTTGCCTTTCCGCGACTACCTGGAGCGGGTAAAGCCCCTGGCTGATCGCCACGACGTGAGGGTCATCATGATGATCACTCCCGAGACCAGCGAGGAGCGCATAAGACTTATTGACAGCCATACCGATGGCTTCATCTACATGGTGAGCTCCTCCAGCACCACGGGGACGCAAGGCTCCTTCGGTCCTGACCACTTGGCCTACTTCGACAGGGTGGAGGCCATGGGGCTGCGCAATCCCCGCATGATAGGCTTCGGCATCGGCAACCGCCAGACCTTGGCCTTGGCCCAGGCTCACGCCGCCGGCGCCATCATCGGCAGCAAGTTCGTCTCCCTGCTGCGGCAGGAGGGAGACCCCGACAAGGCCCTGGACTTATTGTTTGACGCGTTAAATCATTGAAGACATGAAATACCAAGTAAGTGACGAAGGATTTTTCGGAAAGTTTGGCGGGGCCTATGTCCCCGAGATACTCTACCGCTGCGTGGACGACCTGAGGCGCGTCTACCGCGAGATACTCGACAGCCCCGACTTCCAGCGGGAGTACAGGGCGTTGCTGCGCGACTACGTGGGCCGCCCCTCGCCCCTCTACCATGCCCGCCGCATGAGCGAGCTGTATGGCTGCCGGCTCTACCTGAAGCGGGAAGACCTCAACCACACGGGAGCCCACAAGATCAACAACACCGTGGGCCAGATACTCATGGCCAAGCACATGGGCAAGACCCGTGTGACGGCCGAGACGGGAGCCGGGCAGCACGGCGTGGCCACGGCCACGGTCTGCGCCCTGATGGGCATGAGGTGTGAGATATTCATGGGCAAGACCGATGTGGAGCGACAACACGCCAACGTGGAGCGCATGCGCATGCTGGGTGCCACCGTCCACGCCGTCACCACGGGCAACATGACGCTGAGTGATGCCTGCTCGGAGGCCATCAGGGACTGGTGTCGCCACCCGCGGGATACCTTCTACCTGGTGGGCAGCACCATGGGTCCCCATCCTTATCCCGACATCGTGGCCCGTCTGCAGAGCGTCATCTCCGAGGAGCTGAAGGGACAGCTGGCGGAGAAGGTGGGGCGCGACTACCCCGACTACCTCATTGCCTGCGTGGGCGGAGGCTCCAATGCCGCGGGCACCATCTACCACTATATTGACGACGAGCGGGTGAAAATCTACCTGGCGGAAGCCGCGGGGCAGGGCGTGGACACTCCCTATACCGCCGCCACCATGCATTGCGGCTCGGAAGGCATCATCCATGGCGCGAGGACACTCGTGATGCAAACAGACGACGGACAGATCAAGGAAGCTTTCACCATCAGCGCGGGACTGGACTATCCTGGTATAGGCCCCATGCACGCTGACCTGGCCCAGCGTGGACGCACCCACGTCTTGGCCATCAACGACCAAGAGGCTATACGGGCGGGTTATGAGCTGACCCGCATGGAAGGCATCATTCCCGCCATAGAGAGCGCGCACGCCGTGGCCGCGCTTGGCAAGATCTCGTTCCGCCCCGAGGACGTGGTGGTGCTCACCGTGAGCGGCCGTGGCGATAAGGATGTTGAGACCTATCTTAATCACAAGCAAATGGCTGGAGACTATGGAGACTTTTAACTTTCAGGCTATCACGCGTAGCTTTCTCGGCGACCTTTACACCCCCGTTGGAGTCTACATGCGCTTGAGGGACATCTATCCTCAGTCCGCGCTCATGGAGAGTTCCGACTATCACGCCACGGAGAACAGTCGCTCCTTTATCGCCATCCATCCCATTGCCCGTGTGGCCGTGGCACACGGAAAGGTAATGTGCGCTTACCCAGACGGCACTTGCGGCGAGTCTTCCGTAGATACATCCCGCAAAGGGCAGGCCAAGGAGTCGGTCATCCATGCCCTGGAGGACTTCCTTTCCCGCTTCCGTGTCACGGGTGAGGGCAGTGAGCATTGTGGTCTTTATGGTTTCACTTCGTTCAACGCCGTGCGCTATTTCGAGGACATCCCTGTTAAGGACGAGGTCCGGGAACGCGACGAAGTCCCCGACATTCTCTACATTTTCTATGAGACCATTTTGGTGATAGACCATTTCCACAACACACTCCAGGTGGTCTCGATTGGTGGCGAGCGAGCTATCGAGGAGGTGATGCGCCATGTCAACAGTGGTTACGTACCAACTTACAGCTTCCGTCCCGTGGGCGAGACTTCCTCCACGCTCACCGATGCCCAACACATGGCAAATGTCTCTCGTGGCGTGGCTCATTGCCTAAGGGGTGACGTGTTCCAGGTGGTGTTGTCCCGCCGTTTCGTCCAGCGATACGAGGGTGATGATTTCAAGCTTTACAGGGCCTTGCGCAGTGTCAACCCCAGTCCTTATCTTTTCTATTTCGACTTCGGGAGCTACCGTCTTTTCGGCTCATCACCCGAGACCCACAACAGGGTGGTGGGGCGCAAGGCCTATATAGACCCTATAGCTGGTACCGCCAAGCGTACTGGCGACACGGAACGAGACTTGCGAGCCGCCACTTTTCTGCGAGATGATCCCAAGGAAAACGCCGAGCACGTCATGCTGGTGGACTTGGCACGCAACGACCTCAGTCGCAATTGTCATGACGTTCGAGTGGAGTTCTACAAAGATATGCAGTACTATAGTCATGTCATCCATCTAGTGAGTAGGGTGAGTGGCACGCTCAACGAGGGCATCTCCACTATCCGGGAGTTCGTGGATACTTTTCCCGCTGGCACATTGAGTGGCGCTCCGAAGGTGAGAGCCTTGCAGATTATCAGTGAGTTGGAACCTCATAGCCGCGGTGTTTATGGAGGTTGCGTCGGCTTCATCGGACTTCACGGGGAACTCAATCAAGCTATCGTTATCCGTACATTCTTCAGCAAGGGGACGGAATTGTGGTTCCAGGCAGGCTCGGGCATTGTGGCCAAGAGCGATGAGCGGTATGAATTGGAAGAGTGCGATAGCAAGTTGAGAGCGTTGGTCAAGGCCATCCGCTTGGCCGAGACCCTGTGACGCTCCCCTCATCATATACATTATTATATATATAAGAGAAATAGATTATGAGAATAGCCGTGATAGACAATTATGACTCGTTCACCTACAACCTGGTGCATCTCGTCAAATCCCTGGGCGTTGAGGTGGACGTGTTCCGCAACGACCAATTCCAGCTTTCCAGCCTGGAACTTTACGATAAGTTGCTCCTTAGTCCTGGCCCAGGTATTCCCAGCGAGGCGGGTTTGCTGCTAGAGGTCATCAAGACATACGCCCCCCGCAAATCCATTTTGGGCATCTGCCTGGGTCATCAAGCCATCGGGGAGGTTTTTGGTGGGCGATTGGTCCGTCTTCATCAGGTATACCATGGTGTTGCCACTCCATGCGAGCTGATAGCTGATGACCCTCTCTTCGCCAATTTGCCCCGTCATTTCGAGGTGGGCAGATATCATTCATGGGTGGTCTCCCGCGAGGATTTTCCAGACTGCTTGCAAGTGACAGCCCTAAGTGATGACGGACAAGTCATGGCTCTGCGCCACAAGCAGTATGACGTGTGTGGTTTGCAGTTCCATCCCGAGAGCGTGCTGACACCCTTGGGCGGAACCATTCTTTCCAATTGGATAAGACGGTAAGCTTAAGCTTTGTTTCAGGCAATTGTCCCTTTTATCGGCTTTTCTGTTGATAAAGCGAAGATATTGGTCAAAATATTTGGAACATATCGTTTTTTTTCATTACTTTGCATATAAAATGTTGGATTACTCATTAATTTTCAGAGAGACATGAAAAAATTAGTACTTCTATTCGCAGCTGCCTTCATGGCAGTTTCAGTTTCAGCGCAGACTGTAACTGAAAGCAAGACGTTTGACAATTTCTACATTGGCATCAATGGAGGTGTTGCAACGAAGACTACCGAAAACAGCTGGTTGAGCGGTTTGAACCCCAACGTCGGCTTGCGTATCGGTCGCAACTTCACTCCAGTGTTCGGTTTGGCGGTTGAGAGCAACGCTTACTTCTCCAACAAGCCTTACGAGTCTTTCGGCACAGCCGTTCGCTTCGTCAACACCAGCTTGCTGGGTACTGTTAACATGAGCAACTGGATAGGTGGCTACCAGGGCGAGCCTCGTTCCTTTGAGGTGATTCCCGTAGCTGGTCTCGGCTGGGCACACGCTTTCGGTGAGGGTAAGTCAAACTATCTTACTTCTAAGGTGGGTATTGACTTCGCTTTCAACTTTGGCAGCCAGAAGCAATGGCAGGCATACATCGAGCCTTCTATGGTATGGGCTTTGACCGCCCCCGCCGCAGAGGTAGGTGGTAAAACTCTGCATGATGGCGTTAACTACACCATCAACCGTTCTATGGTTCAGCTCAATGTAGGTATCGTCTACAAGTTCAAGAACTCTAACGGTACTCACAACTTCACTATCGCTCAGTTGCGTGACCAGGCTGAGATTGACGGTTTGAACAGCCAGATTAACAGCCTTCGCGATGACCTCAACGGCAAGGACGCAGAATTGGCAGCCAAGAACAAGAAGATTGCTGACTTGCAGAAGGCGCTTGACGAGTGCAACAAGAAGCCCGCTTACGTAAAGCCCGCTACCGCTACCAACTTGCAGCCCACTGTTCTCTTCCGTCAGGGTAAGAGCGTTATTGACAGAAGCCAGCAGGCTAACGTTGAGCTGATCGCCCAGTATATGAAGAACCATCCTGAGGCAAACATCGAAATCAAGGGTTATGCTTCTCCCGAGGGTTCCGCAGAGCTCAACCAAAAGTTGTCTGAGAAGCGTGCCGAGGCTGTGAAGAACATGCTCGTTAAGACTTACAAGATTGACGCAAACCGTCTGACCACTAAGGGTATGGGTGCTACCGACAAGCTCTTTAAGCAGGTAGAGTTCAATCGTGTAGCTACTTTCAACGACAGCAGCATCAAGGACTAATGTAGAGAAGACATTCTTTCTTCTCCGCTTGGCGAAAGAAGAAAGTGAGCAACAAAAGAATTAGATGCCGAGGCCAACGCCTCGGCATCTTTTTTTGTGTTATTATGGCATGTGATATTCCTGCTTTGTTTTAGTATGATTTTTGTTTGCCCCTCTGGATTTATGGAAGAGATGTTGTCTGCTTAACTATGAATATTGCCGCCTTGCGGTAATACTCTTGGTGACATTCAGCACTACTCCTTTTGAAAGTCAGTAGTACTGGAAAGGATACTGTACTTCTGGCAGCATGGAGCTATATATGTTAACGTAAGTTCGATGAATCTCAGCTTACTGGCGAGGGCGCGAGATAACAGGAACAAAACCAAGAGAATATAGTATACTTTTGCATTCCACGACGTGGAATAGCTATTTCACGTCGAGAAACAGCCATNTGCATTCCACGACGTGGAATAGCTATTTCACGTCGTGGAACAGACTTTTCTTCTAGCTTCTTGGAATTTATATACTGTATGAAAAGGATTTGTAGTAAGTGTTCCAGGGTTTGTTCCCCCGCCAGGTTGCCGTGCCGCACATCTCATCAAGTGGATATGGTAATTCAATGAATTCCTGCCAGGGGAGACGCGGCACGCCACGTCTCTACATTTTAGATATACGCAAAACACAATTCGTCGGACTCACGTTATGTTATGCCATCTCTATAACTTTTCGTCGAATTTACGTTATTTAAGTGCGTTATCCCAAATGCTTATAATTTGGAACTGATATATGTGATTTGATAACAAATTTCATGATATGTGTGACATTTTTGTAAAATTCGTTGGTTGTTACGTAAATTCTGTGTATTTTTGCATTCGATTGCAGAATTTAGATTAATGTTATGATGAAACATCCATTAAGAAGTACCGTTTGCACAGAAGGCCGTAGAATGGCAGGAGCCCGTGCGCTTTGGGTGGCCGCAGGCATGAAACAGGAGCAGTTTGGCAAGCCTATCATTGCTGTGGTCAACTCGTTCACGCAGTTTGTGCCGGGACATACACATTTACACGAGATAGGACAAATTGTGAAGCGGGAGATAGAAGCCATGGGCTGTTATGCCGCCGAGTTTAATACCATAGCTATCGATGATGGCATCGCCATGGGGCATGACGGCATGCTCTATTCCTTGCCTTCCCGTGACATTATAGCCGATTCCGTGGAGTATATGGTAAATGCCCATAAGGCAGATGCCATGATATGTATCTCCAATTGTGATAAGGTGACTCCAGGCATGCTAATGGCTGCCATGAGGTTGAATATTCCTACCGTGTTCTGTTCGGGTGGTCCTATGGAGGCAGGACGCTGGAAAGGCGAGAACGCGGACTTGATCACCGCCATGGTGAAAGGCGCGGACACCTCGGTGAGTGACGAGGAAATCAATGAACTGGAAAAGTGTGCTTGCCCAGGATGTGGTAGTTGTTCGGGTATGTTTACGGCCAACTCCATGAATTCATTGACGGAAGCCATCGGATTGAGCTTGCCAGGTAATGGTACCATCTTGGCTACGCACGAGAATCGTGTACGACTTTTCCGTGACGCGGCACGCCAGATAGTGAAAAATGCCTTGGCCTACTACGAGGAAGGCGATGATAGCGTGTTGCCACGAAATATAGCCACTCGTGATGCCTTCTTGAACGCTATGACATTAGATATAGCCATGGGTGGAAGTACCAACACGGTGCTTCATCTTTTGGCTGTGGCGCAAGAGGCGGAGGTGGATTTCAAGATGGAGGATATAGACAGGCTGAGCCGGAAAGTGCCCTGTCTTTGCAAACTGGCTCCAAATACCCAAAAGTATAGCGTGCAGGAATGTAACAGGGCTGGTGGCATATTGGGTATTATGAATGAGTTGAACAAGGGTGGACTCATTAATCCGTCAGTGAAGCGAGTAGACGGGAAGACCCTGGGAGAGCAGATGGCGAAGTATGACATTTTGAAGGCGGAGCTGGATCCAGAGGCATCACGCATCTATCATAGCGCTCCTGGCGGAAAGTTCTCTACACAGATGGGAAGCCAGAATGCGCAATGGGAAACCTTGGATACGGATAGAGTGCATGGCTGTATCAGGGATCTTGAGCATGCTTATACCAAGGACGGCGGTTTGGCGGTGCTTTTCGGCAATATCGCTCAAAATGGTTGTGTGGTGAAGACGGCGGGCGTGGATGAGAGTCTATGGCATTTTGAAGGCCCTGCCGTGGTTTTCGATAGTCAAGAAGACGCTTGTGAGGGCATCCTTTCCGGAAAGGTAAAAGCTGGTGATTGCGTGGTCATCACTCACGAAGGCCCTAAGGGAGGCCCTGGCATGCAGGAAATGCTTTATCCCACTTCTTACATAAAGAGTCGCCATTTGGGTAAGGAATGCGCGTTGATTACTGACGGAAGGTTTTCGGGAGGCACTTCTGGATTGAGCATAGGACATATCTCACCCGAGGCCGCCGCTGGAGGAAACATTGGTAAACTCAAGGATGGCGACATTATCATAATAGATATTCCCAGCCGCAAGATAGAGGTGAAGCTAACTGACGAAGAATTGGCGGCCCGTCCACAGCAGCCTTTGCGCCGCAAGAGGATTGTGAGCAAGGCGCTTAGGGCATATGCCCATAGTGTGAGTTCCGCGGACAAAGGTGGTGTGCGCGTTATAGACTGAAAGGAAATAACTTAGTATTATTATATGGGCAAAGAGATTATACCAGGCTCAGAGGCATTGTTGCGTGCGCTGAAATTAGAGGGCGTGAAGACCATCTTCGGTTACCCAGGCGGGTCTATCATTCCTGTGTTTGACACGCTTTATGGATATACTCGTGGTGAGAACAAGGAGTTTGACCACATATTGGTGAGACATGAGCAAGCCGCCGCTCATGCTGCGCAAGGTTACGCGAGGGTGAGCGGTGAAGTTGGCGTGGCTTTGGTTACCAGTGGCCCAGGTGCCACGAATACGCTTACGGGCGTAGCTGATGCCATGATGGATTCAACACCCATTGTAGTGATAGCTGGCCAGGTGGCCACAGCCGCTTTGGGTACCGACGCTTTTCAGGAAGTGGACTTGGTGGGCGTAGCTCAACCTATTACCAAATGGGCTTACCAGATACGTAGACCTGAGGATGTAGCTTGGGCCGTTAGCCGTGCCTTCTATATCGCACGCAGTGGAAGGCCTGGCCCTGTAGTGTTGGATTTCGCCAAGGACGCGCAAGTTGGCACTTGTGAATGGGAACCTGTGAAAGTGGAGTTTGTGCGTTCCTACTTGCCTTATCCAAAATTAGACGAACAGAAAATACAAGAGGCGGCCGCTCTCATCAATAAGGCGGAACGACCTTTTGCCCTTGTAGGACAAGGCGTAGAGCTGGGTGGTGCGCAAAATGAGCTGATAGAGTTCCTGGAGAAAGCCGACATACCCGCAGGCCGTACCCTGCTTGGGCTCTCCGCCTTGCCCAGTGACCATCCGCTCAACATGGGCATGCTAGGTATGCATGGTAACTATGCTCCAAATATGAAAACCCAGGAGTGTGACGTGCTGATAGCTATCGGTATGCGCTTTAGCGATAGGGACACGGGCGTGGTTTCCACTTACGCCAAGCAGGCGAAAATCATTCACCTGGATATAGACAGGGCGGAAATCAACAAGAATGTGGTATGTGATGTGCCCGTGGTAGGAGATTGCAAGATGTCGTTGCCCGCTATCACCAGGCTGCTCAACAAGAATTCCCATCGTGAGTGGATAGACTCCTTTGCCGAATATGCCAAGATGGAGAACGAGAAAGTGATACAACCCGACATACATCCTAAAGATGGGCTGCTCTTGATGGGCGAGGTTGCCAACACTGTTTCCGAGGCTCTGAATGGTAATGGAGTGTTAGTTACCGATGTGGGTCAGAATCAGATGATTTCCAGTCGATACTTTAAGTATTTAAAGAAGAGGTCAATCGTGACCAGTGGCGGATTTGGCACCATGGGCTTTGGACTGCCTGCGGCTATCGGGGCGACCTTTGGCGATCATGACCGCACTATTTGTTGCTTCATGGGCGATGGCGGTTTCCAGATGAGTATACAAGAATTGGGTACCATTATGGAACAGCAGGCTCCCGTGAAGATGATATTGCTTAACAATAATTACCTGGGCAATGTGCGCCAATGGCAAGATTTGATGTATGGTGGGCGGCATTCCTTCACCGACATGCTTAATCCTCGTTATGAGTATATTGCCAAGGCATATGGCATTCCTTACGACGTAGCCATCAATCGCGAGGATTTGGAGAGGAAAGTGAAAAAGATGTTGGATACCAAAGGACCCTATCTATTGGAGTGCGCTATCAAGCCTGAGGAAGACATTGTGCCGATGATTTTGCCTGGCAGCAGCGTGAACGAGATGTTGCTGGAACTGGAATACTAAACTGTTGGAGAGATAGACTACATGGACAACGAGAAAAAATTATATACCCTGCTGGTACATTCAGAGAATATCGCTGGTATTCTTAATCAGATTACCGCCGTATTTACCCGTAGACAGGTAAATATCGAAAGCCTCAACGTATCGGCCAGTATACTAAAGGGTATCCACAAATATACCATTACCGCTTGGAGCGATGAAGAACAGATAAAGAAGATAGTGAAAGCTATCGAGAAAAAGATAGACGTGGTGAGTTGCGCCTACTATTTGGATGACGAATTGTTCATCCATGAGGTGGCCCTTTTCAAGATATCAACGCCGGACTTGCTGGAGAATCCTGAGATATCACGTTGCATCCGCAAGGCTGACGCTCGCATGATGGAGGTGAACCCCACCTATAGTACTGTTTTGTTGGCAGGTCTCACTGAGGATATCGTGCGCCTGTTTAAGCAGCTCAACGGCTTTAACTGCATCTTGCAGTACACGCGTAGCGGGCGCATTGCGGTAACCAGGGCCATGGAGGAACCTATCACGGAATATTTGGATCAACAAGAAAATCTGTCACATGGAGTCGCTGAGTAAAATAGGTAGATATGAATTCGTGGCGGAACCGTTCCATTGTGATTTCTCCAAGCGTCTCTTCTTAGGGCATTTGGGTAATCACCTGCTTAACGCCGCTGACTTTCATAGTGGTGAACGTGGTTTTGGCATGACTTATCTCAATCCCCAGCATAAAACATGGGTGCTGAGCAGGTTGGCTGTAGAAATGGATGAAATGCCCCAGTCCTATGACCGCTTTTATGTGGAGACATGGGTAGAGGGAGCCATGCGCTATTTCACCAGTCGTGATTTTGCTATTACCAATGCCGATGGTAAGACTTATGGATATGGCCGCAGTATTTGGGCATTGATAGATACGGACACGCGCCAGCCTACTGACATTCTCAGCGTTAAAGACGGAGCTATCACTCAATATGTGGAAACGGAAAAGTCCTGCCCCATGGACAAAGGTTCCCGCGTGAAGATGGGACAGAAAGCGGAGCTTGTTCGCACGCTGGATACCTATTATCATGACGTTGACGTGAATGGACATGTGAACTCAGTGAAATACATTGAGCACGTGCTCGACCTTTTCCCTCTCGATTATTATCGCACCCATAAACTGAGAAGGTTTGATATCGCTTATGTGGCCGAGACTTACCAAGGCGATCAATTGCATATATATCGTGAGCGAGTGGGAGAGGCGGAAGATTATCAGTTCCGTGTCACAAAAACTACCTCGGACAGTCAAGAAGAGACGGAAGTCGTAAGATGCGAGGTTAAATTTATATAAGATTGAAAGAAAATTTTGTTGTTTCGTGATAAAATATTATCTTTGCAGGCGAATTTAATCATTTAGTAACCCCCTAGCCGCTTCTTCGCGCAAGGAGTGGATGGATTCACTTGATAGCAAGAAGCCTTTGAATAAGGCGTGAGGATTCATAAGGGAAATGTTAACCGCGCCCTGTCGGCGCATAAAAACTAATGTAAAATGGCAGAAATGAATTTTGGTGGCGTTATCGAGACAGTGGTCACCAGCAAGGAGTTTTCCTTGGAGAAGGCTCGCGAAGTGTTGAAGAATGAGACTATCGCCGTCATCGGCTATGGTATCCAGGGTCCTGGCCAGGCTTGTAACCTGCGCGACAATGGTTTCAACGTGATAGTAGGTCAGCGTGAAGGCAAGACTTATGATAAATGCTTGAAAGACGGATGGGTACCAGGCAAGACCTTGTTCCCAATTGAGGAAGCCGTACAGAAAGGCACTATTATTTGCATGTTGCTTTCCGACGCAGGCCAGATAGCCGTTTGGCCAAAAATCAAACCCTATCTCACCGCGGGCAAGACCCTTTATTACTCTCACGGTTTCGCCATCAACTGGAGCGATCGTACGGGCGTGGTTCCTCCCAAGGATATTGATGTCATAATGGTAGCTCCTAAAGGTTCTGGAACTTCCTTGCGCACGATGTTCTGCGAGGGACGTGGCCTGAACTGCTCATACGCCGTATATCAAGACGCTTCCGGAAAAGCTGAGGAGAAGACTATCTCCTTTGGAATCGGTATCGGAGCGGGCTATCTTTTCAAGACCACTTTTGAACGCGAGGCGACTTCAGACCTGACAGGTGAGCGCGGATCTCTGATGGGTGCCATCGAGGGATTGCTCGAGGCGCAGTATGAGGTATTGCGTGAACACGGACATTCTCCTTCCGAGGCTTTCAACGAGACAGTAGAGGAGTTGACCCAAAGCCTTGGCCCGCTCTTTGGCGAGAAAGGTATGGACTGGATGTATGCTAATTGTTCCACCACGGCACAGCGTGGCGCGCTCGATTGGGCACCTCGCTTCCGCGACGCTATCAAGCCTGTGATGGAGTGGCTATACCTCTCCGTGAAGAGTGGCAACGAGGCTCAGATTTCCATTGACAAGAACTCCCAGCCCGACTATCGTGAGAAGTTGAACGCCGAGTTGGAGGCTATGCACAACATGGAGATGTGGCGTGCGGGCGAGACAGTTCGCAAATTGCGTCCAGAGAATAATTAATTCCAATGTTTATCATATTTTGTGGGCGATTCCTCGTGATGGGGAGTCGCCTTTTTGTTGGAAAGAGCTTCTCTCTATGTCATTCGCGACTCGAATAGATAGATGAAAAACGGGGAAAGTCTTTGCGCTTTCATGGAAAAACATTATTTTTGTAAGCGAATAATCTTACCTTGTCATGAGAAATATGATTCAACGAGCTGTTGTCAGATTTCTGTCAATAGTCTTTTTCTTTTTGTTTTGCTTTGGACTTTATGCCCAGGCGAGTGCTCTCCGTGAGCAAAATTTCAATGAGCGATGGAGATTCCATTTAGGAGATGTCGATAAAGCCTACGCTCCCGACTTTGATGACAGTCGCTGGCGCACGCTGGACTTGCCCCATGACTGGAGTATTGAGGGCGTACCTGCCTTGGACAATCCTTCGGGTAACGATGGCGGCTATTTTCCCACGGGCATAGCTTGGTATCGAAAGACTTTCACATGTGATGAAGATATACGGGAAACGCTTACTTCCATCTATTTCGAGGGTGTGTATATGAACGCTCGTGTTTATGTCAACGGACATGACCTGGGCATCTATCCTTATGGATATTCTTCTTTCTGTCATGACTTGACGCCCTACCTGCAACCTGGCGTGAATGTGTTGGCCGTGAGAGTGGACAACTCTGGCCAGAAGAATTGCCGCTGGTATACCGGTTCGGGCATTTATCGTAACGTGAAACTCATCCGCACTCCTCGTCTGCATTTTGCCCAATGGGGAACTTTTGTCCACACCACTACCCAGGGTAACGAGACGCAAGTGCAAGTGGAGACAGCTATCGCCAATGAACGGACAGAGCCATCCTCTTTTGTTCTTCGGGCGATAGTTTCTTACCAAGGAGAAGAGGAGGCAGCGGTGCAATGCCCCGTTACATTAGAAGCGGGAGAAACACGCACTATTCGCCTTTCTGTTCCCATGAGTGACGCACGGCTATGGTCACCCGAAACGCCAAGCCTCTATCAGCTTACTTGCCGTATGGAGCAAGGAGGGGAAGACCGAATAGAGCAGACCTTTGGTGTGCGTACTATTGAGTATGACGCACGTCATGGTTTGCGGCTCAACGGGCAACCTATCGAGTTGAATGGTGCCTGCTTGCACCATGACAATGGCCCGCTGGGAGCGGCGGCCTATCGTGATGCCGAGTGGCGCAAGGCTCGTTTGCTGAAAGAGGCGGGCTTCAACGCCGTGCGTACTTCCCACAATCCTCCTTCTGAGGCTTTCCTTGACGCTTGTGACCACCTGGGCTTGTTGGTTATCGACGAGTCCTTTGATGGATGGAGAACCGCCAAGAACCAGCACGACTATTCCACTTTGTTTGACGAGTGGTGGACCAAGGACGTAGAGGCCATGGTGCGGCGAGACCGCAATCATCCTTCCATCTTCTGTTGGAGCATTGGCAACGAAATCATAGAGCGCAAATCTCCCGAGGCGGTTTTGACTGCCCACGCTTTGGCGGGATATGTCCACAGGTTCGACCCTACTCGTCCTGTCACTTCAGCTTTGGCTTCTTGGGACAGCGATTGGGAAATCTATGACCCGTTGGCCGCTGCCCATGACATCGTGGGCTATAATTACATGATACACAAGGCCGAGGGAGATCACGAGCGGGTGCCCGACAGGGTGATGATGCAGACGGAGTCTTTTCCCCGTGACGCTTTCCGCAATTGGGAATGGGTAGTAGACCATCCCTATATCATAGGCGATTTCGTATGGACGGGCATCGACTACTTGGGCGAGTCGGGTATAGGTCGCTACTATTACGAGGGTCAGACCCCTGGTGAGCACTACCAAAATCTCCAGTTCCCCAATCATGGTGCCTATTGCGGCGACATCGACTTGACGGGATGGCGCAAGCCCATCTCCCACTACAGGGAATTGCTTTATCACCCTGAGCTAACGGGATTCTACATGGCCGTGAAAGAGCCAGATGGATATTACGGCAAGGTGCGGCAGACCTCATGGAGCGTATGGCCCACTTGGGAGAGCTGGACTTGGCCAGGCCATGAGGGAAAAGACATCGAGGTGGAGGTTTATTCCCGCTACCCCTCGGTGAGACTCTACCTCAATGACAGCCTGGTGGGCGAGAAACCCACTACCCGGGATCAGCAATTCAAGGCCGTGTTCACCGTGCCTTATCGTCCCGGCAGGCTTTCCGCCGAGGCTGTGGGGAATGACGGCGAGGGACCACTCATTCTCCTGGAGACAGCGGGCAAGCCCGTCCGTGTCCGTTTGACGGCAGATCGCTCGGAAATGACAGCCGATGGCCAGTCGCTGACCTACATCGTGGCGGAACTCATAGACAGCGAAGGCCGCACGGTGCCCAACGCCGACCGATTGCTTTCCTTTGAACTGAAGGGGGAGGGCACCTTGTTGGCTACTTGTAGCGCAGATTTATCGGACAACACTGGCTACACCTTGCCCCAACGCAAGACGTGGAAGGGGCGTGCCATGGCTGTCGTCAAGAGCGGCAAGCGGCCTGGGAAGCTCACCTTGACAGTCAAGGGAAAAGGACTGAAAAAAGCGTCGTTAAATATAAGAATGGATAAACCGTCCAGCGCAAGTAATGAGGGTGTTTGGCTCACCCAGTCTTGCCCGGGATGATTTACGAGTCGCGGCAAAGAAATTAGTGTGCCCTAGGAGAGGCCCAAATCAAACGGGGAAAACATTTTTTGCGGAAATGTTTTCATGTTTAGATTATATTTCGTATCTTTGCACCCACGAAAACGGGCGCTTGTGGCGGAATTGGTAGACGCGCTAGACTTAGGATCTAGTGGTTATGCCGTGTAGGTTCGAGTCCTATCAGGCGCACAAAAGGAAACGCTAAGTGACTAAAGATAGTCATTTAGCGTTTTATTTTTATTGATTTTGCCTACGCATTGCCTGCCAATTATGTTTTTTATTCCGCCCGCGATGAGCCACGCAATAAACGGGGAAAAGAGAAGCCCCCAAAAAGTCAGTACTACTCCTTTTCAATATCAGTAGTACTGACTTTCAATATCAGTAGTACTGAAATCGAAAAGGAGTAGTACTGCGTTTTTACGGCTTATATCTCGAAAGCGGATGCCTATTACCGTTGCTCCTGTATTAATATGAATAAAGGGCCATTATGGCCTTTCCATAGCGTAAAGTGAATGGAATTGCGAAACGGGCAATTAGGGTTAAAAACTTTACAAATAATGTGAAAACCTTGGTCGAGAGGGATTTTTTTGGTACTTTTGCGCAAAATAAAAACTAATATGCTCAAGTTTATATCCTTTGGCAGTGGAAGTAGCGGCAACTGCTATTATCTCTACACCGGCACTGATGCGCTGATGATAGACGCCGGAGTGGGGGTCAGGACGCTGAAGAAACACTTCTACGCTTACGGGATATCCCTGCAAGAGACGCGGCACATCTTGGTCACCCACGACCACGCTGACCACGTGAAGGCCGTAGGGGCGTTGAGCACGGGCTTGGCCTTGCCTGTGTATTCCACCCGCAAGGTGCATGACGGTATAGAGCGCAACTATTGCGTGAAGAAAAAAATCAATCCTTCCAGAGTGCGGCTGATAGAGAAGGGAGTGGAGTTTCAGGTGGGTGAGTTTCAGGTCACCGCCTTTTCCGTGCCCCATGACAGCTCGGACAACGTGGGATACAAGATAAGGTGCCAAGGGATTACCTTTTGCCTGATGACCGACGTGGGGCATCTCACGGAGGAGATGTTGGGCTATATCGGCGAGGCCAATTACCTGGTGTTGGAAGCCAACCACGACGTGGAGATGCTCCTGCGGGGCACCTATCCGCAGTATTTGAAAGACAGGATCATGGGGCAGTTTGGCCACTTGAGCAACGCCGATTGCGCCAAGGCTCTGGCCGAAAACGCCACTGGCAATTTGCGCCATGTATGGCTTTGCCATCTCAGCGAGGAGAACAACCATCCCGAGCTGGCTCGCAAGACCGTGGAGCAGACATTGCGTTCCTACGGCATCGTGGCGGGAAAGGACTTCCAGGTAGACGTGCTCAGGCGCAAGATGCCTACGGGCGTTTTTGAATTGACATGAGATAGCCCAGCTTGTAGAGGTGGAATTGCCATAGGGGCGGCTGCTTGCTTACCAAGGCGTTGCGCATGGCTGTCCCCAGGCAGTGATGAAAGAAGCGCAGGGGGCGGGAGAGGTGAAGCCTCTCTGTTCTCCGCACCAAGGCCAGCAACGTGGACATATCCGCCAGCTCGGTTTCGAAATGATGGAGCGTGCGCATGGCCTCTTCTGTTTTCTCGATGAAGCTGAGGTTGCTTTCTTGGCAATCGAAGTCCACGGGCGCGTCGATGTGGCTTACGGGAACGTGATGGCGCATAAAGGTCTTGGCCAGCATGGTTTCCTCGAAGCCGTAATGAGAGAACCGCTCGTCGAAGGGATAGCGTCTCATGACCTCGCCGCTGGCCATGAAGTTGCAAGCCCTAAAGGCGTGATAGGGACGCGAGAGCCTGCGGGAAAGCTCGCGGGAACGTTCCGCCGCCCGCTCATAGCGATAGCGAAGGCATGGGGGATTGCTCTTTTTCGTTACGTGGTATCCGCCATAGACCACTTCGCCCTTGGCGGAGAGGAAGCGAAGGAGATAGTCTTCTAGCGAAATGGACATGTCGCTGTCGATGAAGAGCAACCAGGAGTGGCGGGCTCGCGAGGCCAGATAGTTGCGGATGGCGGCTCTTCCCAGATTGCTTGGCAACACGAGTTGCCGGCAATGGGCTATGGAGTTTATTTGGGCGTTGGTCTCTATGGCCCGCTTGTCGGTAGAACCATCTTCGGCCACGATAATCTCCCAGCGCAGCGTTTCCAACAGGGAGGCTTGTCGGGCGAGTTCCTCCACCAACGGGAAACAACGATGGTTGTAAGTGGGGATGAGTATGGAGATTTCCTGCTTCATTGTCGCGAAGATACGCTTTTTAATGGAATTGATGAATAACAAGAGATAATTTTTGAAAGGAATGAAGATGAAAAGTTTCATGACATGTTTGGCCATGAGCTGCATGCTCATGGTCTGCGCCAATGTCCAGGCGCAAATCAACTTGGGCAACATCTTGAAAAATGTTAAGGAAAAGGCAAGCAAGCAAACCACCGCGGATGATGGCGACTCCAAGAAGTCGTCTTCTGTCGGCGGATTGCTCTCTGGATTAGGCTCTTTGTTTAATTCCAGCCTGATGGCCACTGAAGACAAGATAGTGGGCACTTGGACTTATACCCAGCCCGCCGTGGTGTTCGAGAGCGACAACGTGCTTAGCAAGTTGGGCGGCAGCGTGGCTTCTTCCACCATCGAGAAAAACCTGAAGGAGAAACTGGAGAAGTATGGCGTCAAGGAAGGCTCCGTGCAAATGACTTTCGACAAGCAGGGCAATTTTACCCAGACCATAGCGGGCAAGACGCTGAAAGGCACCTATACGCTGGACGGCACCAACGTGGTGTTGAAGTATAGCGGCCATGTGAGCCAGATGGTTGGCCATACACAGCTTTCCGGCAACAACTTGCTCATTTTGATGGATGCCTCCAAGCTGCTCAGTTACATGAAAACCTTGGGCAGTCTCGCAGGCAACAGCCAGCTGAAGACCATTTCCTCGTTGGCCAGCAACGTGGACGGCATGCTCGTGGGCTTGAAATTGGAAAAGTAAGTTTTTCTGGCGAAAGCTTGCGGGAATGAATTTAAAGTTGTAACTTCGCGCCGCCATTACGAGTTGATGGCAGTAAATTCAAACCTAATTAAAACATTAAACAATGGCAACAAAAATCAGATTACAGCGAGGCGGCCGCAAAGGCTATGCTTTCTATAGCATCGTCATCGCTGATGTGAGAGCACCACGTGATGGTAAATTTACTGAGAAGATTGGTACCTACAATCCCAACACCAATCCCGCTACTGTAGATTTGAATTTCGACCGTGCGCTCTATTGGGTAGAGACTGGCGCACAGCCTACGGACACCGTTCGCAACATCTTGCAGCGTGAGGGCGTTTACTTGATGAAGCACTTGCGCGGAGGTGTAAAGAAGGGTGCATTCGATGAGTCGGAAGTGCAGAAGCGTTTCGACGCATGGAAGGCCGCTAAGGAACAGAAGCTCAACGCTACCCGCGAGAATGTGGCTAAGGCCAAGAAGGCTGTCGCTGACAAGGAGCTTGAGCAGGAGAAGCAAATCAATGAGGCTATTGCCAAGAAGGTGGCAGAGAAGAAAGCCGCCGCAGCCGTGGCCGCCGCAGAGGCTGCCGCCGCTGATAGCGCTGAGGCTGAGGCTCCCGCGGAGGAGGCAGCTCCCGCAGAGGCATAGCGTTCTCTTACCGAAGCATAAAGGAAAGGGGCCAAGACCATTATCGGTCTTGGCCCCTTCTTCGTGTAGATATAGGTGTGTCGTGGGGAGCGTTTCCGTGCGGGATTTGAAAACAAGTTATTTCGCCTGTGAAAACAACTTGTTTTGCCGAGCAAAATAAGTTAAATTGCTAAGCAAAACAAGTTAAATTGAAGAGCGAAATAACTTGTTTTGAAAATCCGTCCGCTACAGCTTCAACTTAAATCCGCCCATGGCGGTGAAGCCGGGCATCTCGTAGCCGTGGATGATAGTGTATTTTGTGTTCGTGAGATTATCTAGGTTGGCGAAGAATTCCAGGAATTGGAATGGCTGGTAGGTCACTTTCAGGTTGAGCAGCGTGTACCGCTCGTGGTCTATATTGTCGGCGATATACAGTCCGCCCACGCCTCTCAGGTCAGCGTCTAGCCTTAGCTGCTTCAGCGCTTGCCATCCCAGTCCCAGGAAATACTGGTTGCGGGGGGCGGCCGTAAGGTTGTTTAGCGAGGTGTTCAGGTAGCTATAGGAAGCCTTGAGGGCAAGGTTGTTGAGCGGATGGCTGTCTGCCGTCACCTCGATACCCTTGTTGATGAAGCTTCCCGTGTTTACGTTTTTCATGTCCACTACTTGTATCATGTCGCTTCCCTTGCTGTAATAACCCGTGATGTCCAGGCCCAAGTAGCGGGAGAAGCGTTTGCCGATGCTTATCTCGTAGTTCATCATGCGCTCGGGACGCAAGTCCGGGTTTGCCATGCGGTAGAGGTACAGCTCCCGGAAAGAAGGGTTTCGGTATCCCTTGGCTAGGGATGCCTTGACCGACCAGCCCTCCGCGGGTCTTATGACGATGCCTCCTTGTGGTATCCACTGTGTGCCGAAACGGTTGCTGTTGGCCATGCGCAGCCCTCCGTTGACCACCAACGTCCCTCGCAGGAGTGACTGCGAGAACGTGGCGTAAGGGGAATACTCCGTGATGCTCTTGCGGCTGATAGTGGAAAGGGAGCCTTCCGTGTGGTCCACTCCGCCTGAAGTGGGTATCTTGCCGGTATAGGTGTCGAAGTCGAAGCCCACTGTGGCGTTGGCTCCTGGCCAAGGCTGGAAGTTCTGGTAAGCCAAGATGCCGAAGCGATCGTCCAGGCTGTGGAAATGGTTGGGGTCGTCCACGAAATGGTTTCCGTAGCTGTAATAGACTCTTACGTTGCCGTTAGTCCTTTTGTAATGGTTGCTTACGGAGAGCGACGCTTCGCCGCGGATGATGTTTTGGTGATAGATGTCCGTGGAGTTGGGGTCTTCCAGCGTGGCGTAGATAGGGTCGTTGCCGATGAATTGCATCAGCGAGTAGTCCGCCCTGGCTTTCCATGCCTGGCTGAAGTCATAGCCCATCTTGGCGTAGAGCGAATATTGCTTGAAGTCGAAGTTGTCTTGCGTGCCATCGGTGCGGTCGTAAGACAGCGAGACCAGTGAGGAGAACTTGCCCGCCCTGACGGTATTGGTCAAGGAGGAAAGCCAGGTGTTGTAGGAACCATATTGCGAGGTGAGCGTAGTGCGCACGCCATTGCTCCGCGCTTCCTTGGTGATGACGTTGATGACACCGCCCATGGCGTTGGAGCCATAGAGCACCGAGGCGGGTCCCCGCAACACTTCCACGTGGTCCACGTATTCAGTGGCGTAGAAATCGGCTACGTGGTGGGAATAGATACCGGCGAATTGCGGTTGCCCGTCCACCATCATCAACACGGCGTTGGTAGGTTCTCCTCCTACACCTCTCACCTTGATGCCCCCGGAACCTCCGTTGCTGATGCCGAAGCCGAAGATATTGCGTTGGGAAACGAAGAGGCTGGGTATCTGCGTGGAGATGGCGGAAAGCAGTTGGGCTTGCCCCGTGGCTTCTAGTTGTTTGCTGTCAACTATGCTGACACTGTAGGGCAAGAGGTTGCGCCCCGTGGCGTTGTTGCTTCCTGTCACCACCACCTCTTCGATGCGATAGGTGCGGGTGGTGTCCAGCTCGTCTTGCGCCCAAAGCCCCATGCTGTTCATTGCCATTAGGCAAAGGGCTAAGATGCCCTTGATAGAGTCTTTTCTCTTGGTGTCCATGTTTTGTCGATAGGGATTAACTTTCGCGAAGATAGTGATTTCCTCTCCATTGTCGGTGCATATTTTACGGAAATATGTATCCATATTCCCGCGAGTGATGTATTTAATAGGTAAAGAGGGTAATGTGAGAAAGAAATGGGAGAAATCTCAAGTTTTTACCTGTTACCGTCCAATTCTCAAAGTTTTTATATATATTTGCACAGTTTTTACGAAGAGACGGCATGAATACGCATCACTTTGGATTGCTAAACAACATCTCAAGTCCCAGCGACCTTAGGAAGTTGGACATAGACCAACTACCAGAAGTATGCCGGGAATTGCGGGATGACATCATAGCAGAAGTATCCGCCAATCCAGGGCATTTCGCTTCATCCTTGGGGGTTGTGGAACTGACGGTGGCCCTACATTATGTATATGATACGCCTTACGACCGTATCGTATGGGACGTGGGACACCAAGCCTACGGGCACAAGATATTGACAGGAAGGAGGGAAGCCTTCCGCACGAACCGAAAGCTGCACGGCATCAGGCCTTTCCCAACTCCTATGGAAAGCGAGTATGACAGTTTTGTCTGCGGCCACGCTTCTAATTCCATCTCGGCGGCGCTGGGCATGGCCGTGGCCGCGAAAAAAACAGGGCATGATGACCGTAGGGTGATAGCCGTGATAGGCGATGGAGCCATGAGCGGCGGCTTGGCTTTTGAGGGGCTCAACAATGTCTCTTCCACGCCCAACGATTTGCTCATTATCCTCAACGACAACGATATGAGCATAGACCGCGCCGTGGGAGGAATGGAGAAATACCTGCTGCAACTGGATACCAACGAGACTTACAATAAATGGAGATTTAAGGCCAGTCGCTGGCTGCATCGCAAGGGAATTCTCAACGACAACCGCCGAAACGTCATCTTGCGCTTGAACAACGCTTTGAAATCTGTCATCAGCCGGCAGCAAAACGTTTTTGAGGGCATGAACATACGCTATTTCGGCCCCTTCGACGGGCATGACGTAAAGGAAGTCGTGCGCATCCTCAGGCAGTTGAAAGATATGACGGGTCCCAAGTTGCTGCATTTGCACACCACGAAAGGCATGGGATATGAGCCAGCGGAGAAGAATGCCACCGTATGGCACGCACCAGGAAAGTTTGACCCCGATACGGGTGAAAGGCTGACGGAAGAGACGGGGGATATGCCGCCTAAGTATCAAACCGTGTTTGGCGAGACCTTGCTGGAGCTGGCGAAGCAAAATCCGTTGATAGTGGGAGTGACTCCCGCCATGCCCACGGGTTGCTCCATGAACATCCTCAAGGAAGCCATGCCCGAGAAGGTGTTCGACGTGGGCATCGCGGAAGGGCATGCCGTGACCTTCTCGGCAGGTATGGCCATAGATGGATTGGTGCCTTTTTGCAATATCTATAGCGCTTTCTCGCAACGGGCCTACGACAATATCATACACGACGTGGCCATCCTCGGGCTTTCGGTAGTTATCTGCCTGGATAGGGCCGGCTTGGTGGGAGAAGACGGCCCCACTCATCATGGCGCTTTCGACATGGCGGCCTTGCGCCCCATTCCTAACCTCACCATTGCCTCGCCCATGAACGAGCATGAGTTGAGAAACATGATGTATACCGCCCAGCTACCCGACAAGGGGCCTTTCGTGATACGCTACCCTCGAGGAAGGGGCGTCTGGAGAGACTGGAGATGTCCCTTCAAGGAAGTGGAGATAGGTAGGGGAAGGAAGCTGAGAGACGGGCAAGAGCTGGCAGTGCTTACTATTGGCCCCATTGGCAATGACGCGGAGAAGGCCATCGCGGAAGTGGAGGCTACCCATCTAGGGCTGCGCATCGCCCATTATGACATCCGGTTCCTGAAACCACTGGACAAGCAGCTGCTGCACGAGGTAGGCAGTCGCTTCAAGCGGGTAATTACCATCGAAGATGGATGCAGGCAGGGAGGCATGGGCTCAGCCGTATTGGAGTGGATGGAAGACAATGGCTACCATCCAGAGATAACACGCATGGGACTGCCCGATAATTTCGTGGAGCATGGCACTATATCCCAATTGCGTGAAATAGTGCATTTAGACGTAGAATCCATTAAGAAAGAATTATTGAAATGAAAACTATCATAGCGGGAGCATATGCCATAGGAACTCATTTGGCCAGGCTTTTCTCGCGCGACCATGAGGACATAACGCTAATAGACACCAGCGCGGAGAGGCTGGGGCAGGTAGGTGCGGACACCGATCTTTTAACATTGGAGGATTCGCCAACTTCTATCCATGCCTTGAAACAGGCTGGCGTTTCACATACCGATCTTTTCATAGCCGTGAATCCCAATGAGAGCGACAACATTACCGCTTGTATGTTGGCGAAATCACTGGGTGCACGCAAGACTGTGGCCAAGGTGGACAACCCCGAGTTTACAGAGGCAAAGGCTCAAGAGCTTTTCCAACGCCTGGGCATAGACTCTGTGATAGACCCGGATATGTTGGCAGCTTATGACATTAATAATGGATTGAAAATGTCATGGGTGCGCCAAAGGTGGGACGTGCACGATGGGGAGTTGGTGATGTTGGGCATTAAGTTGAGAGAAAGCTGTGAGATACTCAACAAGCCCCTGAAGGAAATCAGCGGCCCCGAGGACCCTTATCACGTGGTGGCTATCAAAAGAGGAGGCCAAACCATCATTCCTGGCGGTAATGATGAGCTCTTGCTGTATGACCTGGCTTATTTCATGACCACCCGCAGCTATATTCCTTACATCCGTCAAATAGTGGGTAAAGACCATTATGTAGATGTTAAGAACGTGATGGTGATGGGTGGCGGTTCTATTACCGTCAGGGCCGTGAAGCGAATGCCTGAATACATGGACTGCAAGATTATAGAGATAGACGAGCGTCGCTGCGAGGAACTCAACGAATTGATAGACGATGACGAGGCCATGATTATACATGGTGATGGTCGTGATACCTCTTTGTTGATAGAGGAAGGTATCAAGAACACGCAGGCTTTCGTGGCCTTGACAGATTCTCCCGAGACGAATATCCTGGCTTGCTTGGCCGCCAAGAGGCTAGGGGTGCGCAAGACCGTGGCCTTGGTGGAGAACATGGATTACGTGAGCATGGCTGAGAGTTTGGATATAGGTACTATTGTTAACCGCAAAACGGTGGCAGCGGGGCATATCTATCAGATGATGCTTGACGCCAACGTGTTGAATATCCATTTTCTTATGAACGTTAACGCCTATGTGGCAGAGTTTATTCCCCTGCCAGGCAGCCGCGTCACGCAAAAGGCGGTGAAAGACTTGGGCTTGCCCCGTGACGTGACGATTGGTGGACTTGTGCGCCAAGGAAAGGGAATGCTAGTGTCAGGTAACACGCAGATAGAGGCAGGTGACTCAGTGATGGTCTTTTGTCATGAGATAGATATGCATCGCATAGAGAAATATTTTACCTAAGTCGTTAATATTCAATAGAGTATGATTAACGTCAAGCTCATTTGCAAGATATTGGGCCAGCTTCTGCTATTTGAGGCTTTTTGGATGCTCATTTCCCTGGGCATCTCTCTCTATTATCAAGAAGATGACTCTTTCGCTTTTCTCGTTTCCATTATCACCACGGTGGGAGTGGGCCTGCTCTTGAAAGGTAAGGGTAGGGGAGCGGAGAATTCCTTGAGCAGGAGAGACGCTTATTTGGTGGTGACGCTCACGTGGGTGGTTTATAGTCTGTTAGGTACATTGCCCTTTCTTGTGGGGGGGTATCTTAATTCTCTTGCGGATGCTTATCTGGAGGCAATGTCGGGCTTTACCTCTACGGGTGCCACGGTTTTCGACGATGTGGAACGATTGCCCCATGGCATTCTTTTTTGGCGTTCGCTTATGCAGTGGGTAGGGGGACTTGGCATCGTGTTCTTCACCGTGGCTTTATTGCCTTCGCTGGTGGGTGGCTCCGTAAAGGTTTTCTCCGCGGAGAGCAGCGCCCCGTTGCGCGCCAAGCTCCATCCTCGCCTTTCCACTACGGCAAAATGGATATGGTCTATCTATGTTACGTTGACCGTTGCGTGTACGGCGGCTTATTGGCTAGGTGGAATGTCGTTTTTCGATAGCCTTAACCACGCTATGTGCACCACTCCTACGGGTGGTTTTTCTACCCGCAATGACAGTTTCGGCTATTATGACTCTCCCTATCTCGAGTATATGTGCTCGTTGTTCACTTTTCTTTCAGGTGCTAATTTCGCATTGCTTTATGCCGTGGTGTTGAAACGCAGAGTTGGAGAACTTGCCAAGAATTCTGAGTTCAAGTTTTATTTGGGCGCAGTGCTGGTTTTCACTCTTTTCGTAGCCATTCAGCTTTTCAATGAGTGTGGATACCAGTTTGAGGAGGCTTTTCGGAAGGCTCTCTTCCAGGTGGTTACCTTGATGACCTCCACAGGTTTCTGTTCCGATGACACCGCCTTGTGGCCCGCTGTCACTTGGGGTGTCCTTCTGGTGTGCATGTTTATGGGCGGTTGCTCTAGCAGTACAGGCGGTGGTGTGAAACAAGTGAGATTGGTAATGCTTTTTCAAATCGTGAAGAACGAGTTGCGCCAGATTCTCCATCCGAAGGCTGTGCTGCCAGTGAGGGTGAACGGGGTTAACGTGCCTATTCAGGAACGAGTCACTTTGCTGGCTTTCCTCGGAGTGTATCTGGGATTGTTGTTGGCGCAGACTTTTGCCATGGTGGCGGTTGGTATAGATCTAGGCAATGCGTTGACTATTTCGTTCAGCAGCCTTGGCAACGCGGGTCCTTCACTCGGCACGCTCTCTGGCATGGACTTGAGTTGGAGCGCGTTGCCTGACGTGGCTAAATGGATTACTTCGCTTTCGATGCTCTTGGGGCGTTTGGAGATATTCACCGTGCTAGTGATATTCACCCCAGGATTTTGGAAAGACAATTAGATATGCAGAATTACTGACTAAACAACATAATGGATTTATGGAACCACTAAAGTTTTTGCCATTGTTGAAGTCTCTGATATGGGGCGGAAACAAGCTGATACCTTTTAAACGGCTGGACATACAGCAGCCCAACGTGGGTGAGTGCTGGGAGGTAAGCGGTGTGCCAGGTTGCGAAAGCGTGGTGGCAGAGGGCGAGTTTCAAGGACAGACACTCAATCAAGTGGTGGCCAAGATGAAAGGAAAGCTTTTGGGGCAGGATAACTATCAGCGTTTTGGCGATGAGTTTCCTTTGCTCGTCAAGTTCATAGACGCACGTGACCAGCTTTCTATCCAGGTACACCCCAATGACGAGATCGCGAAGAAGTATGGTTTGCCCCATGGCAAGACGGAGATGTGGTATGCCTTGCCTTCAGACCCAACGGCCAAGTTGCGTTGCGGATTGAGCAAGTCTATCACACCGGAGCGATACGGCCAGATGGTGGAAGATGGCTCTATCGTTGATGCTATCGCGGAATATACTGTAAAGGAGGGGGATTGTTTTTTCTTGCCAGCGGGATGCATCCACAGCATAGGGGCGGGCTGCTTCTTGGCGGAAATACAGCAAACGAGCGACGTTACATATCGCATCTATGATTTTCACCGCAAGGACGCGGAGGGACATGAGCGTGAGTTGCACACTAAACAAGCGGCTGAGTGCATTGACTACAGGGTGGAGCGGGACTACCGTATGCATTACACGCCTCAGATGAACCAAGGTGTGGGATTGGTGAGCTGCCCGCATTTCAAGGTGGCCGTATATGACTTGGATGAGCCTATGACGCTTGATTATTCTCTGCTGGACAGTTTTGTCATCTTGGTTTGCGTAAAGGGGCAGGGCACTTTCACCGATAACGAGGGCCACCAAGTCTCTTTGCGCATGGGGGAAACCTTGCTCTATCCCGCTACCACCGAGATGTTGAGAGTGGAGGGTACGGTCAAGTTCCTGGAGGCTTACGTATAGTATTCCACCATATTCATGATATGTGGACCCTGTTGGCGACCCTCTTTTATGGAGAAGTCCTTTCTTCCTTCTCTATATGCAGTACTTGTCTCGTGCTTTCACTTATGGCGCAGCCTTGGGCTATTCTTTCGCCTACCAACCATAGAATGCGGCCAGTGGCGTCTGCCAATACCAGTTGGTCTCGTTTTTGGAAGAGAGTGCGCTTGCGGTCAGTGAGGTAGTCGCTTACCAGCTTGCTGCCTTCCATGCCATAAGGGGTGAAGCGGTCGCCATTTTCGGTGAGCCTGAGCGTAAGTGGAAATTTCGCTTTTTCCGCGTCTATTGTGGCATGGTAAGCGTTTTTACTGGGCTGCATGTCCGTGGTGCGCTCAGTGAGTCGGAAGGTGTAGCGGAGTGAGTCGTTGAATCTGTAGTTGCCTGGCTCTGGAATAATGAGTGGACCGACGGAATCTTTTCTTCTTTGGCACAAAAGCCCCCCTCGGTCTATGGTGCATTCATGGCTGCTGGATGTCCAGAGCTTACCTTGCGAGTTTAATGATGAAAGTATTTCCGCCACTTGAAAGCTATTAAATCCGCGACGGCTCAAGAAAAGGAAGATTAAATACTTATACCCCTTGACGGAAAGCAATGGCTTCAACTCAATCCTGCCCCTGTCGGCTTTCATTTGCTGGAGGAGTTTTTCCGCTTGCTCTTCGGCGAAGTCACGCACGTCGGTCATGTACTCTGCCGTTCGGGCAATATGCTCCTTGGTGGCAGGATTGATTTTTTCCATTTGCGGTATGACCTGTAAGCGTATCTTGTTGCGGTTTACGTCGGCCACCAAGTTCGTGCTGTCTGTCACATAGTCTTGCCCTTTCTCCTCGAGGTATGCTTCTATTTCTTGGCGACTTACGCAGAGCAGCGGTCTCACGATGTCATCATTCAGGGGAGCCATGCCTGTCAGCCCTTGCACCCCTGCACCTCTCATAAGATTCATCAGCACGGTCTCCGCCTGGTCATCCCGATGGTGAGCCACGCAGATGTCTTTTGCCTTGATGTCGTCTTTTAGTTGCCTGAAATATTGGTAACGCAACTCTCGGGCTGCCATTTCTATGCTTACATGGTGTGCCTCGGCATAGGCGTGAGTGTCGAAATGGGCGCGGTGAAGGGGAACGCCCAGTTTCTCGCATATTTGGACGCAGAATTGCTCGTCTCGGTCGGACTCATTCCCCCGCAAGTGGAAGTTGCAGTGAGTGGCGTGCAAGTCGTATCCCAAATCCCTTAACACTAACAAGAGGGCCACGCTGTCCGCTCCGCCAGAGAGCGCTACAAGGTGGATGCCCTGTTTGTCTAGCAAATGGTGCTTGCCGATGTATTGCGCGACGCTTTGGGTAATCATGCTCGTTCGTTAAGGAAACGTTCTGCTCTGACTAAATCTTCGGGGGTGTCTATGCCCACGGTTTCTTCGTTGGTGATGCCCACTTTAATTCTGTATCCCGCTTGCAGCCATCTCAGTTGTTCCAGGCTTTCGGCTTTCTCTAACGAACTTTGTGGCAATTGGGTAATTTCCCTCAAAACCTCGGTTCGATAGGCGTAGATGCCCAGGTGCTTCAGGTATGGGAAGTGGCTCAGCCAGTCCGTTTGCTCGAAACCTCTGATATAGGGAATGACGCTGCGGGAGAAGTAGAGGGCGAATCCCTTCAGGTCTGTCACTATCTTGGGGCTGTTGGGGTTTTCTACCGCTTCCATGCTTTCGAAGGGCTTGCCGAGAGTGGCTATTTGTGTCTGCTCGTCATCGAAACAATGGCAGAGGGTCTCTATTTGCCGGGTGGTGATGAAGGGCTCGTCGCCCTGCACGTTGACCACCACGTCTACCTCGCGGCCTGTCTTCTCCAGTGCCTCGGCTATGCGGTCTGTGCCGCTCTTGTGGTCGGCCCGGGTCATCACGGCTTGTCCGCCAAAGCGCTCCACGGCCTGGGCTATGCGATCGTCGTCCGTGGCCACGTAGGCGCTGCCCAGCGCTTCCACCACTCTGCGGTAGACATGCTCTATCACGGGCTTGCCCGCCAGCGTGGCGAGGGGCTTGCCGGGGAATCGGGTGGAGGCGTAGCGGGCGGGGATGATGCCCACGAACTGTAGTCTTTCTTGCTGTTTCATGTTGGTAAAAGGTATATGTTGGTGACCGCGAAGATAGCGCGAATCGCGGACAATACAAAACAAATGGGGCATAAACTTGCCATCAAGCCGTTGGGGAGCTTCAGAGTAGCCGTGGGAGAGGTGGGGAATCATCTTACTCTATTCCAGGAATCATCTTACTCTATTCCTAGAATCATCTTAGATGATTCCCCTTCAAGGTGTCGCATAGGCGCGAACTCTCGGCCGCCCAGGCTGCGCCTATGTGGGGAAGAGGCGGTGAATAAGTGGCGGAAAATTTGCCCATATCGGAGGAATGTGTTACTTTTGCGATGTTTTAAGCCGAAAAAGGAGAAACATGGAAATCAAGATAGAAGACGCGGCGTTGCGGCAGGCTGCCGCCAGCGGCATGGACGAATTCATCGAGGCCGTGCGGGGAGCCATCCTCGACGCTATTGGCGGACAGCTTACAGCCCAAAACATGGGAGAACTGAACGCGGAGCAAATCACGTTGCTGGCGTGGGGCATCTTGCACGAGGAGATGATGGACGGTGGCATGGTGCAATTGATATATAATGGCTACGGCCCCTTTATTTTCCTCAATCCCACGGCCCGTGCCTTTCGAGAATGGGGGCTTGGCGATCTCTACAGATTGCTTAACAGAGGCCACAAGTTCTACAACCGCCATCGCCAATTGCTGGAGAGCGATTGTGATGACGAGGCTTTCATGGCGCTCTACGAGCAATGCCCCGAATTTGATGACCTGGACGATGAGTTCGTGGAAAACGAAGAGGAATGGACTGGTCTCGTGGCGTGTTACGTGGACGAGCATCTTGGCAATTTCGTCACCATCGTCAATTCGCAAGACTAAACTAGAAAGGAAAAGAGCGTGAACAAGAACGAACTCGAACTGCGCAAGAAGAGTCCTGTGCAAATCAGGAACAAGAAGGCTTCCTTCGAATACTATTTCGTGGACACCTATACGGCGGGCATCGTGCTCACCGGTACCGAGATAAAGAGCATACGCCAGGGAAAGGCCTCGCTGGTGGACGCTTTCTGCTATATCCACAACAATGAGTTGTGGGTAAAAGGCATGAGCGTCTCCCCCTATTTTTATGGTTCTTACAGCAACCACGAGGCGTTGCGCGACCGGAAACTGTTGCTTACCCGCCGCGAAATCAATAAGTTGGCGGAAGCCGTGAAGCAGCCTGGCTTCACCATCGTTCCCACGCTGGTGTTCATAGACGGCCACGGCCGGGCCAAGGTTGACATTGCCCTGGCCAGGGGAAAGAAAGAGTATGACAAGCGGCAGACCTTGAAAGAGAAGGAAGACCGCAGGGAGATGGATAGAGCCATCAAGCATTTCTAATCCCCCCAAGCGTTATGCGTATGACGAGCATAGAAGAGGCCGTTAGGCAAAGAATACTGATACTGGATGGGGCCATGGGCACCCTCATCCAAAGACGGCATCTTGCCGAGGCGGATTTCAGGGGCGGCCGCTTCACCAATCTGCCTGGGGAGATGAAAGGCAACAATGACATGCTCAATCTCACCCGGCCTGAGGTCATCCGCGATATCCATCGCCAATACCTGGAGGCGGGCGCGGACATCATCACCACCAATACTTTCTCCTCGCAAAAGATTTCCCAAGCCGATTACCATCTAGGAGATTACGCGAGGGAGATGGCCTACGAGGGGGCGAGGCTGGCCCGGGTATGCGCCGACGAGTATAGCCTTCCCGAAAGGCCTCGTTACGTGGCGGGCAGCGTAGGCCCTACCAACAAGGCTTGTTCCATGAGCCCGGACGTGACCGATCCTGCCGCGAGGGCGTTGGATTACGACACCTTGCGTGATGCCTATATGGAACAGATAGAGGGATTGATAAGCGGAGGCGTGGACGCCATCTTGCTGGAGACCATCTTCGACACACTTAACTGCAAGGCGGGCGTGGATGCCGCCCTCACTGTGATGGAGAGAATGGACAAGCGTTTGCCCATCATGTTGAGCGTCACGGTGAGCGATTTGGCCGGCCGTACGTTGAGTGGCCAGACCCTGGAGGCGTTTTTGGCCAGCGTACAGTCATATCCCCTTTTCTCCGTGGGGCTGAATTGTTCCTTTGGGGCACGCCAGATGAAACCTTTCCTGTGTGAGTTGGCCTCCAAGTCTCCTTATTATATAAGTGTTTATCCCAACGCGGGATTGCCCAACTCATTGGGGCAATACGACGAGACGGCTGATACCATGGCTTCCCAGATGGAGGAGTACGTTGACGAGGGTCTGGTGAATATCATGGGAGGCTGTTGTGGCACCACGCCAGAGTTTATTTCTCGTTTCTCCGCCTTGGCGAAGGACAAGGCTCCCCGAGAAGTTCCTTCCGTGAGTCCTTGGTTGCTGCTTTCTGGCTTGGAGCCATTGGCGGTAACTCCAGAGACAGGCTTCGTCAACGTGGGTGAGCGTTGCAACGTGGCGGGCAGCCGGAAGTTTCTGCGGCTCATCAAGGATCGGCAATACGATGAGGCTGTCTCCATCGCCCGGAAGCAGGTGGAGGATGGCGCGATGGTATTGGATATCAACATGGACGATGCCTTGCTCGACGCGAAAAAGGAGATGGCCCACTTCCTTAACCTTATTGCCGCCGAGCCGGAGATAGCCCGCGTCCCCGTGATGATAGACTCTTCGAGATGGGAGGTCATCGTGGCGGGGCTGAAGTGCGTGCAGGGAAAGTCCATAGTGAATTCCCTCTCGCTGAAAGAGGGAGAGGAAGTCTTCATTTCCCATGCCCGTGACGTGATGAGGTATGGGGCGGCTTGCGTGGTGATGTGTTTCGACGAGCGAGGGCAGGCCACTACTTATGAGCGCCGTATAGAGATAGCCCAAAGGGCATACCATATATTGGTGGACACCGTCGGGATGAGTCCCCGCGATATTATATTCGACCCCAACGTGCTGGCCATCGCCACGGGCATGGAGGAGCACGACGCTTACGCCCTCGACTTCATCCGGAGCGTGGAGTGGATAAGAAAGAACCTGCCTGGGGCGCACGTCAGCGGGGGGGTGAGCAACCTTTCTTTTTCCCTGAGGGGCAACAACCGCATGAGGGAGGCCATGCATGCCGTCTTCCTCTATCACGCCATAGGAAAGGGGATGGATTTCGGCATCGTCAACCCTGCCACCAAGGTGACCTACGCGGATATCCCGGCCGATGAATTGCGGCTGATAGAGGACGTGGTGCTTCATCGCAGGGCAGGGGCGGCGGACGAGCTGATAGCCTTGGCGGCTGAGCAAAAGGCGGCCCAAGAGGCTGCCAAGCTCTCGGGCGATGTGGATAATGCCGCCCGTGGAAAGAAAATGGAGCAATGGCGACAGCTGCCCGTGGCCGCTCGTTTGGCTTATGCCTTGCGCAGAGGTATTGCCGACTGCCTGGAGGAAGACCTTTCCGAGGCCTTGCGAGAGTATCCCAGGGCGGTGGACATCATAGAGGGACCCTTAATGCAAGGCATGAATGAGGTGGGCGGGCTATTCGGCCAGGGCAAGATGTTCTTGCCGCAAGTGGTGAAGACCGCCCGCACCATGAAGCAAGCGGTGGCCTTCCTGCAGCCCTATATAGAGGCGGGGCAAACCGAGCAGGGTAAGAAGGCGGGCAAAGTGCTGTTGGCCACAGTGAAGGGCGACGTGCACGACATAGGCAAGAACATAGTCTCGGTGGTTATGGCCTGCAACAATTACGAGATTGTAGACATGGGCGTGATGGTGCCGCCAGAGCAAATTGTCAGGAAAGCCATAGAGGAAAAAGTGGATGTCGTGGGACTCAGCGGCCTGATTACGCCCTCCTTGGAGGAGATGGTCAACGTGGCCAGGCAGATGGAGCGGGCAGGGCTCTCTATACCTATATTAATAGGAGGCGCCACAACCAGCGAGCTGCATGTCGCGCTCAAGATAGCTCCCGAGTATGCCGGCCCCGTGGCCTGGATGAAAGACGCCAGCCAAAACGTAGTGGCGGCGGCCAGGTTGCTCAATCCCGAGGAAAGGCCACGGGTGGAGAAAGAGTTGCGCGAGCGATATGACCGCCTGAGGCAAGACTACCAGCGGCGACAGGAGCGATTGCTCTCTCTGGAGGAAGCGAGAAAAAACAAGTTGAATCTTTTCGAATAACAATATACATGATACGAACCATCATATTTGACCTGGGCGGAGTGATTATCACCATAGACCAGCCGCAGGCCGTGCGCAATTTCCAGGAAATAGGTTTGAAAGACGCTGCCATGCTGCTAGACCCCTATACGCAGCAAGGTATCTTTGGCGATTTGGAAGAGGGACTTATCTCAGATGAGGACTTCCGTAGGGAACTGAGCCGTATGGTGGGTCGGGAACTGACTTGGGAGGAGTGCCAATACGGGTGGTTGGGCTATCGCAAGGAGTTGCCCCCTCGCAATCTTGAGGCTTTGCGCCGCTTGCGCGAGGAAGGCTATCGCCTGGTGTTGCTGTCCAATACCAATGGTTACATGCAACGATGGGCGGAGACGGACTTCGATGGCAAGGGCGGAAGCATAGCTGATTATTTTGACGCGCTCTATCGCAGCTACGAGGTGAAGTTGATGAAGCCTGACCCCAAGTTCTTCCAGTTGGCCCTGGAGCGTGAAGGCCTCCGTCCCGAGGAAGCCCTCTTCGTGGATGACGGACAGCGCAACGTGGAGGTGGCGGAGGGCTTGGGCATCAAAGGATATTGTCCCGAGAACGGGGCGGACTGGACACAAGACATTTATAAATACTTGAGATCATGAGAAAGAGGATAGCCTTGGCCTTGCTTTGCCTCGTCATCGGTGTGGCGGCGCAGGCGCAGAGAGTGGTATATAACGTGATTGCGCAGGTGCCTTTTGACGCACGAACCCAACAATACGGGAAAATGGTGCCGAAAGACATGCGTATCATCAAGCGCGGAGACGAGACCATTTACATCGGAGCCGAGAAATACGACGTGGTGGAAGTGGTAGACCGGAAGGACGACATCAATACGCGGTATGTGCAATATACGGCGATTGACGCCAACGACACAGAGGTGACCATCAAGGTGTGCCATGATGGGACAGCGGAACATGCCGCCATGCGTGACTATGTGCTCATCTTTGATAACGCCCACATTTACGACTGGACTTATTACTTTGTGGAGCTTGGGAAGGAGTGAGAAAGAAGGGCTTGGCAAAATAACTTGTTTTGCTCGCGAAAATAACTTGTTTCGCTCATGAAAATAACTTGTTTCGCGTGGCAAAATAAGTTAAATTGAAAAGCAAGATAACTTGTTTCGTTTCTCAAGCATTTTCACCAGCCCCTATGTCAAGCCCAACCGCCAGCCTTTTGGCATCGTGAGCCGCCGCGAAACCAAGGCCTTGTCCCGTGACATCTTCTTGGTGATAAGAGCAAAAAACGAGTTTTTTATTTTGTATTGTCTCCGATTTGCACTATCTTTGCAAACGTAAAAAGATAAACTTATGGCGTTTAAGAAGAAAAACAGGTGGCATTGCCTGCCTGGGCAGCCTCTTTCCGAAATGGACAAGAAGGTGCTTTATTGGCAGAACAAAGGTAAGGAGGTGCCTACCCGTGACTTGATAAAGACTCCCGAGCAGATAGAAGGCATACGCCGCAGTGGCGTGGTGAACACGGGATGCCTGGATGAGGTGGCCCGCCAGATACACGTGGGCATGAATACGCAGGAGATAGATGACATTTGCATGGAATACTGCAAGGCTCACAATGCCATTCCCGCTTGCCTGAATTACGAGGGCTACCCCAAAAGCGTTTGCACGAGCATCAACGAGGTGGTTTGCCACGGCATTCCCAAGACCACGGACGTGTTGAGGGAGGGCGATATCGTGAACGTGGACATGACGACCATCGTGGATGGGTATTTCGCCGATGCCAGCCGCATGTTTATCATTGGCAAGACCACGCCCGAAAAAGAACAGTTGGTGCGTGTGGCCAAGGAGTGCCTGGAGATTGGTGCCGAGGCGGCCAAGCCCTATGGCTTCGTGGGTGACATAGGCCACGCCGTGGAATCGCATGCCAAGAAGTATGGCTATGGCGTGGTGAGAGATCTGTGTGGGCATGGCGTAGGCTTGCGTTTCCATGAGGAACCTGACGTGGTGCATTTCGGTCATAAGGGAACGGGCATGCTGTTGGTGCCCGGGATGGTCTTCACCATCGAGCCGATGATAAACATGGGTTCTTGGCGTGTGTTTATTGATGGCGACGACCCCTATGGATGGGAAGTGATAACTGAGGACGAGCTGCCCTCGGCCCAGTGGGAGCATACGTTCGTGATGACCGAGACGGGCGTTGAAGTGTTGGCCTATTGACGGGGGAGATAAGAATCATGGCACAAGACCCTATATATATATTAGGTATAGAGAGCAGTTGTGACGACACCTCCGCGGCGGTGCTGCGGAATGGCGTCTTATTGAGCAACGTGACCGCTTCGCAAGATGTGCACAAGGCTTACGGCGGCGTGGTGCCCGAGTTGGCTTCCAGGGCGCATCAACAAAATGTGGTACCCGTGGTGGACCAGGCCATCAAGCGGGCGGGCATCGCCAAGGAACAGCTTAGTGCCGTTGCCTTCACCAGGGGCCCTGGATTGATGGGTAGCTTGTTGGTGGGTGTCAGCTTCGCCAAGGGCTTTGCCCGTTCGTTGGGCATCCCCCTGATAGATGTCAATCATTTGCAAGGTCACGTGATGGCTCATTTCATCAAGGAGGATGATGGTGACCAAAGCGCTCCTCCCTTGCCTTTCCTTTGCTTGTTGGTATCTGGCGGTAACTCGCAAATCGTGAAAGTCAATGCCTACAATGACATGGAAGTCCTGGGGCAGACCATTGACGACGCGGCGGGGGAGGCTATCGACAAGTGTTCCAAGGTGATGGGGTTGGGATATCCCGGTGGCCCTATTATTGATAAGTTGGCCAGGCAGGGCAATCCCAAGGCCTTCCAGTTCTCGGAGCCTCATATCCCAGGTCTGGATTATTCATTTTCGGGTTTGAAAACCTCTTTTCTCTATAGCTTGCAGAAATGGGTGCAGGAAGACCCAGACTTCATTGAGCATCATAAGGAAGACTTGGCGGCCAGTTTGGAGTTTACCATCGTGGACATTCTGATGAAGAAACTTCGCATGGCCGTGAAGCAGACGGGCATCAAGCATGTAGCCGTGGCGGGTGGCGTATCCGCCAATAATGGCCTGCGCAACGCTTTCCGTGAGCATGCGGAAAAGTATGGATGGACGATTTACATTCCCAAGTTCAGCTATACCACCGACAACGCCGCCATGATAGCTTGCGTGGGTTACTATAAGTATTTGGACAATGATTTCGCGTCCATTGATTTGCCCGCCTTCTCAAAAGTGACTTTCAAGTAATCAACAATCATTCATCATATTATCACTATGGGTTTAGAAAGCAAGATACTCAGTAAGGAGATACAAGAACTTCTTTACGACACAGAAAAGACAGTGGGCACGGCGGAAAGCTGTACGGGCGGCCGTATCGCCGAGTCTATCATGGCCGTGCCAGGTGCCTCCAATTATTTCAAGGGGGGCATTATTTGCTATACAGATGACATCAAGGAAAACCTTTTGGGCGTAAGCCGTGACCTCTTGCAAGAGAAAACCGCCGTATGCGAGGAGGTAGCCAAGGAGATGGTGAAGGGTGCCATAGACACGTTGCGCGTGGACTATGCCCTCGTGGCCACAGGCATTGCAGGCCCTGGAGGCGGCACGCCCGAGATACCCGTGGGTACTATTTGGTTGGGATATGGTAGCAAGGACGATATCCGCACCTATAAGCTCACCGAGGATTTCGGACGTGATATCAATCTTTCGATTGCTACCAATCAAGGGCTGCGCTTATTGCTTGATTTCCTGAAGGAACATGCCAGTGAACTTCCTAAGCAAGTGTGAATTTATAAAAAAACTTAAAATCCTGATGGGCAAAAAGGAAATGCTTTGCCATGAAGGAAAAAAATAGTAAATTTGCACCCTGTTTGGAATAGCTAGTAATTAACGATTTAGAAATTAACAGATAGCAATGTCTAAGGTTTGTCAAATCACAGGAAGAAGGACACAAGTAGGCAATAACGTGTCTCACTCGAAGCGTCGTACCAAGAGGCGTTTCAATGTGAATCTTTTCCACAAGAAATTCTACTATGTAGAGGAGCAATGCTGGATAAGTCTCAGGATTAGTGCCGCTGGTCTCCGTCTCATCAATAAGATAGGTCTTGATGCGGCTTTGAAGAAAGCTGTCAATGATGGAAATATCGACTGGAAGGAAATTAAAGTCATAGGAGAGTAATATCATGGCAAAAAAAGCTAAAGGCAATAGGGTGCAAGTTATATTGGAGTGCACCGAGATGAAGAACAGCGGTTTGCCTGGTACGAGCCGTTACGTGACTACCAAGAACCGTAAGAACACTCCCGATCGTATGGAGTTGAAGAAATACAACCCCATCTTGAAAAGGATGACTATCCACAAGGAGATTAAGTAATCAAGGTAGAAACGTTTAACCATTTAAACACGTAATAGACTATGGCAAAGAAAGCGGTCGCTACCCTCCATGAAGGTTCTACGGATGGTCGCGCATATTCTAAGGTTATCAAAATGGTGAGAAGTCCAAAGACTGGCGCTTATGTCTTCGATGAGCGCATGGTGCCTAACGAGGCGGTGAAAGACTTCTTCAAGAACTAAGTTTGTACAAGACTTTATATATTCAAAAGGTCGTGAATCATATGGTTCACGACCTTTTTTCGTGTATTCTTATCGTGTCTATCGAGTTTTTTTACTAACTTTGCAGCAAACTATATAGGAATGGCATTATTCGGTTTATTTGGTAAAAACAAGAAGGAAACACTCGACAAAGGCCTGGAGAAGACCAAGGAAAGTGTTTTTGGCAAGTTGGCTCGTGCTGTTGCGGGCAAGTCTACGGTAGATGATGACGTGCTTGACAATTTGGAGGAAGTGCTCATTACGTCAGACGTGGGCGTGGAAACTACCGTAAAGATCATTCATCGCATAGAGGAAAGGGTAGCCAGGGACAAGTATGTTACCACGGCCGAACTTAACAAGATATTACGTGAGGAAATTGCCGCCCTGTTGGAGGAGAATCATACGGATGATTTAAAAGACTGGGATTTGCCCACGGATCACTCTCCATACGTGATATTGGTGGTTGGGGTCAATGGTGTAGGAAAAACCACAACCATAGGCAAATTGGCTTATCAATTCAAGAAGGCTGGCAAGAAAGTCTATCTGGGAGCCGCTGATACATTCCGCGCTGCCGCTGTTGAGCAAATCTCCATTTGGGGAGAGCGGGTAGGCGTGAGTGTTGTTAAGCAGCAAATGGGTGCTGACCCCGCCTCGGTGGCTTATGATACTTTGCAGAGTGCCAAGGCCAATGGTGCTGATGTAGTGCTGATAGATACGGCTGGACGGTTGCACAACAAGGTGAACCTGATGAATGAATTGAAGAAAATAAAAGACGTGATGCGCAAACTGCAGCCAGAGGCTCCCGATGAGGTAATGCTGGTCTTGGATGGCAGTACTGGACAGAACGCTTTTGAGCAAGCCAAGCAGTTCTCCGCGGTTACCAATATCACTTCTTTGGCCATCACCAAGCTGGACGGTACCGCTAAAGGTGGTGTGGTGATTGGTATTAGCGACCAGTTGAAAGTTCCCGTGAAGTACATTGGGCTAGGAGAAGGCATGGAAGACTTGCAGTTGTTTAACAAAGAGGAATTTGTGGATTCCCTCTTCAAGACGGAGTCGTAGGGTCTATGCGAAAGAATCGGATAGATTTTGTAACGATGGGTTGTTCCAAGAATCTCGTGGATAGCGAGAGGCTGATGGGGCAGTTAGAAGCCAATGGTTTCCACTGCGTGCATGACCCCGAGTACCCGCAAGGCGAAATCGCGGTTATCAACACATGCGGTTTCATCGGTGATGCCAAGGAGGAAAGCATTGAGATGATACTTCGTTTTGCCGAGGCAAAAAAGGCGGGAAAATTGCGTAAACTTTATGTAATGGGATGTCTCTCGCAGCGTTATCAGGGTGAGTTGGAGAAGGAAATACCCGAGGTGGATAAGTATTTCGGTAAGTTCAATTATCGTGATTTGCTCGTTGAATTGGGAAAAGCAGAGTTGCCTGTTTGTGATGGCCAACGCTGCCTCACTACGCCGTCCCATTACGCTTACTTGAAAATATCCGAGGGCTGTGATCGTCATTGCGCTTATTGTGCCATCCCTTTGATGACGGGCCATCATGTCAGCCGCCCCATGGACGAGATACTCCGCGAAGTGGAGCGATTGGTGGCGCAGGGCGTGAAGGAATTTCAAGTCATCGCGCAAGAACTGACTTATTATGGGCGGGATATCGATGGTCAATCACATATCACGGAATTGGTTAATCGCATGGCGGATATCCCTGGTGTGGAGTGGATACGCTTGCATTATGCGTATCCCAATGAGTTTCCGCTCGATTTGCTGGATGTCATTCGTGAGCGTCCTAATGTTTGCAAGTACTTGGACATCGCTTTGCAGCATGCCAGTGACAACATGTTGAGCCGTATGCGTCGCCATGTTACCAAGCAAGAGACGCTTGACTTGTTGCGTGAGATTAGAAGCCGTGTGCCTGGCATCCATATTCGTACCACTTTGATGGTTGGCTTTCCTGGAGAGACGGAGAAAGACTTCAATGAGCTGATGCAATTTGTTAAGGATGAGAGGTTTGAGCGCATGGGCGCTTTCGCTTATTCAGAAGAGGAAGGAACCTATAGTGCCCGCCATTACAAGGACGATATTTCTCCCGAGGAGAAGCAACGTAGGTTGGACAAATTGATGTCCTTGCAGCAAACCATTAGCGCGGAAGTGGAGGCTGAGAAGGTAGGCCAGGTGATGCGGGTCATCATTGACCGCAAGGAGGGGGATTACTACGTGGGGCGTACGGAGTATTGTTCGCCTGAGGTAGACCCCGAGGTTCTTGTAAGTTCAGATAAGCCTTTGCGGATAGGAGATTTCTATCAAGTGAGGATTACAGATAGCGAAGAGTTTGACATTTATGCCGAATTAGCATGACCAACAAGGAATTTATCGACGCATTATCCCAGCGCACGGGTCTTCGACAAGACCTGTGCCAGCGCATGGTACAGCAAGTTATCGACACGATGGTTAGCCACTTCGACCAAGGGGAATCCGTGCAAGTGCCTTACTTCGGCACGTTCGAGGTGAAAAAGCGCATGGAACGTGTCATTGTCAATCCCGTTACCAAACAGCGCATGTTGGTTCCACCAAAGCTGGTGCTTGGATTCCGCCCTTCAGCCGGTATCAAGGATAAGCTCAAGAAGGGAGGTGAGCATGAGGGGTAAGACTCAACTGCGCCCATTGGCCACCAATGTCGCCAAAAAAAACAAGATGGGCATCCGTGAGGCCGAGAACTTCGTGAGGTTGATGTTCGAGGTGATACACGATGGATTGCAGGAAGATAAGTTTGTGAAAGTGAAAGGACTTGGCGGTTTCAAACTGACTACCGTCAAGGATCGTGAGAGCGTGGACGTGAATACGGGTGAGCGCATTGTGATAGAAGGCAGGGATAGGGTCTCTTTCACTCCCGATTCCGTGATGCGCGACTTGGTGAATAAGCCTTTTGCGCAGTTTGATACTGTCATTCTCAACGAGGGTGTTGACTTTACGGAGATAGACAAGAAGTTTGAGGAGCAAGCGGAACGAGAGGAGGTGGAACTCGAAGAGCCTGTTGAGTTGATAGACTTCGATGATGCCGAGCGGATAAATCCAGCCGATGAACACTCTGGGAAAGAGAAAGAATCTTTGAGTGAAGAGGAGGATTCTTCCTTGGAGGAGACTCCCGAGATTGAGCAATCGGTTGAGGAAACTTTCTTGGAGGAAAATACTTCTGCCCCAGAGGAGAAACAAGAGGCGTCATCCGAGGAAGAGAAACCTTTACCGCAAGTGGAGGCGCCTGTGGAAGAGCAGCCTGCGGAAATATCTCTTGTAAAGGAAGAGACCCTCAAGGAGGAAATGAAAGAAGAAACTCCCGTGGCGGAAGAGCCTTCTGGAGAAAAGGAATCCTTGGAGGTGGATGAAGTGCAAGCAGAGCCTTTCGTCATAGCGGAAGCTTTGGCGACAGAAGAAATACCAGTTGTGCCAGAGGCGCAAGTTGAAACGGAAACAGAAACCCAAACCGCGAAGGACTCTTCCAAGGATTCGGAGCAGTCTGCGCTCAAGGATGAAGCGAAGCAAGAAACTGTGTCCATTCCTATGGTGGACGTTCCCATTCAGCAGGCAGAGACATTCCGTGAAACAGAAGAGGATACCTCGTCTGTCATGGAGGAGGAAATGAAAGAAAGCCGCTCGGTATTGAAATACATCGCCCTGATAGGTTCGGCCTTCTCCTTTGTCTTGGTGATATGCCTTGGTGTGTTGGCTTATCAATACCATAAGGTGGTGATGCAACGCAACAAGCTGTTGATGACTGTTTCCTTGTATGAAAACGGAAAGAAGGTCGAGCCTGCTCAATCGCAAGCTGATAACAATGTGGTGCGGGAGGCAAAGCTTGATAGCGCGCGCATGCAGGATGCCGCTTCCGCGGTGGTTAAGGCGGAGCAAGCCACTCGTCAAGAGGCGCAAAGGAAAGAGGAGAACTCCCCCCAGTCAGCAAGCGCAAACAAAGAACAGAAAACTATGGCCGCCTCCGCAAAATCCGCCAAGGAAACAGTCACGCCAAAGAAGGTTGCCGTGAAGGCGGTTTCTTCTTCCCGATATGATAGTGACCCCAGGGTGCGCACGGGAGCCTATCGCATTGTGGGAGTGGCACAGACCGTAAAGGTGAAAAAGGGACAGACGCTTTCTTCCATCAGCAAGGCTTATCTTGGCCCTGGCATGGAGTGTTACGTGGAGGTGCTTAATGGCGTGAAAGAAGTGAAGGAAGGACAGTCGTTGAAGATTCCCAAGCTGGAGTGGAAAAAGAAAAAATGAAGATAACGCACTCGAAATGATAGATTTACAATTATGTAATATCAGTCTCTTTAACAAGTACTCGCTTGGGGCAGGCATAGTTCAATATGGCCTGCCCCAAGCCTTTTTGCTTGTCCCCTCTTGTTGATTTCCAGACTATATACGCCAACTTTGACCTAAGTCTGGCCAATCGCGTTTCAATCCAACTGGGCAATTTCACCAAAGAATATAGTCTCGTTAAACCCCAAGAACATTTCCCGTTTACACAGAACTCACATGTTTTTGCTTTGAACATAAAGGCGATTGGGGCTGGAACAGGACTCTTTGGCCATCTTATGACTTAGTGGAAATATCATGGGGTAACAGGAGATCGCCAAGGTGACGACAAGTGACGCATGGGGCATTTCTCCAGGCGTGGGACACGCGGGAGAATGTCAAGAAATCCTACTTCCACGCTCTTGCGGGAACGAAAGCCCCAGACTGCCCATGTACAGGCGGCGGGTCACGAAACTAGTTTCATCGGCCATCGCAACTAGTTTCGTGGCCCCACGTTACTAGTTTCGTTTTTCCTCGCGCCCAAGCCGCCTCCAGCTCCATCCTGTCTTTGTCAAGATTTACTCACTCATTCATCCCCCTCCCATGCACGTTGCCCACAACATCTCCGCATATCCCCGGACACCGCGAGGCAAGAACTGATTATTCCCCACTGAAAATCCACTGAGCCGCTTCTTATGGCCTGGTATCTATTTGGGTTTAAGCGTGTTATAATCTCATGCGTTGGCGGAATCGGTTTGAGAGGGAAATTACCGATGGCAAAACAAGTTGTTTTCCTCATCAATTTAACTTGTTTTGCTGACCAAAATAACTTGTTTTCATCGACAAAATAACTTGTTTTCATTCTCGACGAAAAGTTATAGAGATGCCGTGGCGTATATGGCTTCATGTTCCTGGAAGTATAGTATCCTTTCCAGTACTAGTCTATTGGTACTGGAGTTTCAGTAGGCTGGTACTGGGAGAGCAATACTACTGACTTTCAAAAGCAATACTGCTGACTTTCAAAAGCAATACTGCTGGATATCGCCAGGAATGTTACCGCGAGGCGGCAATAACATGCCGCCAATTATAGAGACGTGGCCTGCTGCGTCTCCTTTCAAGTTGTCGCTTCGCGCCTCTCATCAAGCGGCATGGTAATTCCATGCGTTCTCGCCAAGGAGACGCGGCACGCCACGTCTTTATAGTTTTGGTACGCGAAAAACGCAATCCGTCGGATTCATGTTATTGGCGGATATGCGGAGTCGCAGGATTTACGGTGACGCTCAAGCGGCGTGTCTGGCGGCATTCGTGGAATTTATGTTCAAGAAAAAAGGAATGGCTTTCCTTTATGGTAAAAAGCCATTCCTTCTCACAGGACAGAATATAATTTACGTTCAAGGTACATAATCATCCAGCAAGCGACCTAGCTGGCGCCAGTTGACATATTTCGAGCACGTCCAACTTCCCAGGTCGTGTTTAACAAACCTTGTGGGCGCCTTGCGAGATGACTACGTCGTAAATCTCGGGGGCGTGTCCAAACTTGGCTGTGAACTTCTCCTTGACTTCGGTCACGAATTTATCGTATATCCCGTTCTTGGCCAGGTTGATGGTGCAGCCACCGAAACCGCCTCCCATGATGCGGCTGCCAGTCACGCCACTGGCCTTTGCCAAGTCTGCCAGGAAGTCCAGCTCCTCACAGCTTACTTCATATTCCTTGCTCAAACCTTCGTGGGTCTCATACATTTTCAGTCCCACGGTCTCATAGTCGCCTTTTTGCAGGGCATCGCAGACTGCCAACACGCGGTCTTTTTCTCCCAGCACGAAGTGGGCGCGCGTGTAATCCTCTTCGCCAACTTCTGCCCTTACTTCCTCCAGCTGTTCCCACGTGCAGTCACGCAGGGTATCGAACGTTGCTTCGGGGTGCTTGGCGGCGATGTGTTTCACCACGTTTTCGCAACTCTTGCGGCGGTCGTTATAGGGGGAGCCTACCAGTTCGTGCTTCACCTTGGAGTTCACCAGGAAGAGCTTGTAGCCCTGTGGATTGAAAGGGAAGTACTCGAACTCGCGGCTACGGCAGTCCAGGCGCATCAGTTTTCCTTCCTGTCCGAAGACACTGGCAAACTGATCCATGATACCGCAGTTTACGCCCACGTACTTGTGCTCTGTCGCTTGTCCGGCAAGTGCCATGTCCCACTTGGAGACCTTGTTGTCACCGAAGAGGTCGTTCAGCGCGTAGGCGAAGCAACTCTCCAGCGCGGCAGAAGAGGACATGCCCGCTCCCAGGGGCACGTCGCCATAGAAGGCGGCGTTGAATCCCTTCACGTCCACACCCAGGGCCTTCATCTCTTGCACGATGCCATAGATATAGCGTGCCCAAGTAGTGCGGGGGCCTTCGGGATCGTCCACCTTGAATTCCACGCGGTCTTTCAGGTCGATAGAGTAAAGCATCACTGTGTTGAGCCCATTGGGGCGCACCTCGGCCATGATGCCCTTGTCTACCGCTCCGGGAAACACGAATCCCCCGTTGTAGTCTGTATGCTCGCCGATGAGATTAATGCGTCCGGGCGACATGTAGATATTGCCCGTCCTGCCGTCGAAATGTTTCACAAAACGGCTTCTTACATATTCTATGTCCATGATGTTTTTGTTTTTTGTAGTTATTACTATGGCTGGTTGGTGAAATCTGTGTTGGTGGTCAATCCACGGGAATGTCCTTGTTCACGTTTTTGTAGCCGGTGAAGGCATAATAGAACATATAGGCCATGGCCAGGAGGGGTATTACGTAGCTGACCATGTAGCCAGCCTTGTCGGCAATGTAGTTTTGTATCAAAGGCAGCACGCCTCCTCCTACCACCATCATCATGAAGATGCCCGAGGCTTGGGCGGTGTATTTGCCCAATCCCTCAGTGGCCAGGTTGAAGATGGAGGCCCACATGATGGAGGTGCAAAGGCCGCAGAGCACGATGAGCAATGCGCTGACGGGTACCATGGTCATGTCAAAGGAAGAACCAGTGAACAAGGGCATGTCGACGGTGACAGACTTTGGGGCCAGCATGGCGGCTATTATCAAGACCATGCCCACGGCATTGGTGCAGAGCATCATGGTGCGTGACGATATCTTGTCCGCGATGAATCCGGCGATGAATCGGCCTACCAGCATCAACAGCCAGTAGGTGCCTGCCACGAAACCACCAATAGCGGCGGCGTTAGCCACGGACTCGGGCTGTGCCCATCCACCCTTAGAGGTGGTGTCGGAGAGATAGAAATTCAGCGTACCAGGCAAGCCTATCTCCACGCCCACATAGACAAAGATGGCTATTACGCCCAACGTGCAATGGCGGAAAGCCCAGGGACTGTGCTCAAACACGGTGTCCGCGGTGGTCTTGCCCATCTCGGGATCCTGGATGGGGATGAAGCCCAGGATGATGAAAGCACCCGCGAATACGCCCATGGCGATGTAGAGTACCAGGTTTACATCAGCCATCTGGGTGCTGGCGGTGACTGTTCCCACCAAAGCTCCTACGAGCATGGGTGTCAATGTTCCCGCCAAGGAATTCAGCGTGCCGCCAATGAGGTTGAGTTGGTTGCCTCGGTTGCCACCGCCTCCCAGCAGATTGAGCATGGGATTGACAACGGTGTTGAGCAGGCAAACGCAGAATCCTGACACGAATGCCCCCAGCAGGTAGACGTAAAAACCCGTCATGCCCTGCGGGAAGCCGGAGAGGTATTGTATGAGCACGCCCACAAATCCTGTCCCGATGCCCAGCATGGCGGTCTTCTTGTAGCCTATCTTGGTGAGTAACTTTCCTGCTGGGATGCCCATGAATAGGTAGGCGAAGAAGTTCATGAAGTTGCCCATCATGCCCAACAGGTTGCTGCCGCCTATCTCGGGTTGGTTTTTCCAGATGACTCCCAGCGGGGCGGCCAGGTTGGTGACAAAAGAAATCATCGCATAGATGAACATCATCGTGATGATGGCGATGATGTTACTGTTGTTTTTACTGTTTCCCATAATGCTAGAAACTTGTATGTAGGACGATGAGTGGAACGATCAACGCTCCACGCCAAACTTGTAGATGGTCTTTTGTTTGTATTGCTCGCCTGGTTTCAATACCACGGGTGGGAAATACGGGCGGTTGGGGCTGTCGGGGAAGTGTTGCGCCTCGAAGCAAATGCCGCTGCGGCGTGGGAAGGTTGCTCCGTTCTGTCCCTTGTATCCCGTGGCCCAGTTGTCGGTGTAGAGCTGTACGCCTGGCTCCGTGGTATATACTTCCATGGTTCTGCCACTCACGGGCTCGGTTATCTTTGCGGCGAAAGACAATTCTCCAGGCTCTTTTTTGTTGAGCACGAAGCAGTGGTCATAGCCGCTTCCGTTCTTTATTTGTTCGTCATCAGCGTCTATGTCCTGGCCAACGGGTTTTGGCGTGCGGAAGTCGAAAGGCGTTCCTTCCACTTTCAGTATTTCTCCCGTAGGGATAGAAGTATTGTCAATGGGGATGAAGAAATCTGCGTTGATTTCGCATATGAGGTTGTCTATGGTGGGCGTTGGGTCAGCGATGCCTGCCAATGAGAAGAAACCGTGATTGGTCAGGTTGATGATGGTCTGCTTGTTGGTAGTGGCCAGGTAATCTATCACCAGTTCATTGTCATTGTTGAAGGTATAGACCACCGTGGTCTTCAATTCTCCGGAGAATCCTTCCTCGCCGTATGCGCTCACATAGTTGAGCACTAGCGTTTGCTCATTCATCTGTATGGCGTTCCATACTCTTGCGTGGAAACCCGTGGGGCCGCCATGTAATGCGTTGGGGCCGTTGTTGATGGCTAGTTGGTATTCCTTGCCGTGCAGGGTGAACTTGCCTTCCTTGATGCGGTTGCCATAACGGCCGATGAGCGTACTCAAATAAGGTTCAGGGGAGTTGATGACATCCTGTATGTTGTCGTGCCCTTGCACCACATTGGCTAGGTTGCCGTTGCGGTCGGGTACCATAATGGCTACCAATGCTCCGCCATAATTGGTGATGGCCACCTCGTTGCCTTGTTTGTTCTTAAGGATGTAAAGGTCTGTTTGTTTTCCATTGATTGTGGCTTGGAAGTCGGAACGCTTCAAGCCGCAAATGTTCTGTGGGTCGGTGTTCATAATATCAAGTTTTAGATTCGTTACTCATGGTTATCTTTGCAAAGTAACGGAAAAAAACTGAGTATTACAAACTATTAGCTTTAAAAAATCAAAAAACCTTTATACTTAGCAAGTCTGCTACTATGTATGACGAACCGCCGACGAATATGAGGTCGTTTTCGTTGCAATCTGACAGGGCGGCTTGGTATGCTTCGCCTACGTTTTTGTGGATTTTTCCCCTTAGCCTTCTTTGTTCGCCTTTCTTGGCTATAGCTTCTACAGGAATAGCCCGGTGGCTGCTGGCTTGTGTCCAATAATAGGCCGCGTCTTTGGGGAGCATGTCCATCACAGTGTCTACGTCCTTGTCGTCTACCATGCCGAATATCACGCGCAGCCGCTGGCATGATTGAGTTTTCAGTTGGGATGCGAGGTAAGTCCATGCCCCCACATTGTGTCCCGTATCGCAAATAACCCTGGGTTTTTGTCTCAAGGTTTGCCATCTGCCCATTAAGCCAGTCAATTCGCAAACGTGATTGACTCCTTCCAGGAAAGACCGCTCACTGCAATCAATGCCCCGTTGGCGCAGTAAGTCTATGGACGAGAGGATGGTACGCATGTTTCGCTCTTGGTAATCTCCGCCAAGTTCCGCTCTGAATTTCTTATTATATATATGGTATAGCCTACCGTCTTCGGGCAAACTTCTGGAAGTGAGGGCTGCGTATTCCTCTTCGGCAAAATGGATGGGAGCGTGCATGGCTTCTGCCTTAGACAGAAATACCTCACGGGTTTCCGCCATGGTCTCACCTATTACAACGGGAATATTCTCCTTGATGATGCCCGCCTTTTCATGGGCTATTTGTTGCAGGGTATTGCCCAGGAATTTCGTGTGGTCTAGGCTGATGTTAGTGATGACGGAAATCAGTGGATTGATGATGTTGGTGCAGTCCAGTCTGCCGCCCAATCCCACTTCCACGACGGCGATATCTACCTTTTGCTCGGCGAAATACTTGAACGCCATGGCTGTGGTTAATTCAAAAAATGAGGGATGAAGTGGCTCAAAGAAAACTCTTTCTTTCTCCACGAAGTCTATCACGTATTCTTCGCTTACGCATTTGCCATTCACCCTGATTCGCTCCCTGAAGTCCACCAGGTGGGGCGAGGTGTAGAGTCCCACTTTATAGCCTTGCGCTTGCAGAATGGCAGCCAGCGTGTGGGAGCAAGAACCCTTGCCGTTGGTGCCTGCCACGTGGATTGTGCGGTAGCTAAGATGGGGATGGCCGAAGTGTTCGTCTAAGGCGAGCGTGTTTCCTAGCCCTTCTTTATAAGCGGAAGCACCCACATGTTCGAAAACAGGGGTGCTTGTGAATAGGTATTTCGTGGTTTCCTGGTAATCCATAGGCCTTCTTGCCTCTTGTTATTTGAAGATGTTCTTGAAGAATGACTCGAAGATGGATTTCCTTTCCGTCTTGTCGCCCTTGAGGTTATCGCTGCCTCGTAGCGACTTTATCGCCTCTTTTTCCTCCTTGTTCAGCGTCTTGGGCACGTAGACACTTGTATTGACGATGATATCTCCCATGCCCCTCCCATAGCCCTGTACGGCTGGCAATCCTTTTCCTCTCAAGAGAAGTTGTTTGCCAGGTTGTGTGCCAGGCTCTATCTTGAGTGTAGTTGTGGAGCCATCTATTAGGGGCACTTCTACTTCTCCGCCCAATGCGGCCGTGGGAAAGTCGAGCAGCAGGTTGTAATATAGGTTCTGCCCATCCCTAACGTAGGTATCGTTCTCTTCTTCCGAAATCAATACTTGTATATCTCCGTTGATGCCGTTGTGAATGCCTGCGTTGCCTTTGCCGGGAATGTTAATGACCATTCCCTCAGCTACGCCTGCGGGTATGTTCACCTCCACCACTTCATCTCCTTTGACGACACCAAGCCCATTGCAATGGGTACACTTGTGGGTGATAATCACGCCCTCGCCGTTACATTGTGGGCAGGTGGTTTGTGTCTGCATCGCTCCAAACATGGTGCGAGCGGTCTTTATTGTCACGCCAGAACCACCGCAAGTGGGGCAGGTCTCTGGGCTGTGGCCACCCTCGCAACCCGTTCCGTGGCAGTGTGGACAGGTGATATCCTTATGCACGTTAAATTTCTTTGTCACTCCCTTGGCCACCTCTTGCAGGTTGATTCTTACCCTGAGCCTGAGGTCGTTGCCCCGGTGGCGCGGGCGTTGTCCACCCCTGCTTCTGCCGAAACCTGAGAAACTGTCAAATCCAGAGTGCCCGCCAAAGATGTCGCCGAACATGGAGAAGATATCATCCATGTTCATGCCGCCACCGCTGAAGCCTCCGAACCCTCCTTGTGCCCCCTCAAAGCCAAACTGATCATATTGTTGGCGCTTCTGCGGGTCACGCAATACGTCGTATGCCTCGGCTGCTTCCTTGAATTTTTCTTCAGCTTCCTTGTTGCCGGGGTTGCGGTCGGGGTGATATTTGATGGCTATCTTGCGATAAGCTTTCTTGATTTCGTCCTCGCTGGCGTTTTTCGTTACGCCCAACACCTCATAATAGTCTCTCTTAGCCATGTCGCTTTATTGTCCTACAGCCACCTTGGCGTGGCGGATTACCCTTTCATTCATCATGTATCCGGTTTGCATGCAGTCGATGACCTTCCCTTTTTTGTCGTCTCCCATGCCTGGTACCATGGCCACGGCCTCATGGAAATCCACGTCAAAGTCTTTTCCTTCGGTTTCGATCTTTTTCACGCCCAAGGTCTCAAGTGACTTGATAAACTTATGGTATATCATTTGTACGCCTTCCTTGATAGCTTTCGGGTCTTCGCTCTTGTCGGCCAAGGCACGCTCGAAGTCGTCCAGCACGGGTAGTATAGCCACAACGGTGCGTTCGCCGCCGTTTAGTATCAGTTCGGCTTTCTCTTTCAGGGTACGCTTCTTGTAGTTGTCAAACTCGGCCATTTGGCGCAGTAGCTGGTCTTTCAGCTTCTCGTTTTCCTGTTTCAGCTTCTCCACGGGGTCTGGCTCTGTGGGCTGTGGCTCCGCGTTGTCTTCCGCTTTCGCCTCAGTTCCATTCTGCTCTTTGTCATCGGCGTTGGCGTTCTGTTGTACCTCGTTGTCTATTTCGGGTTGTTTTTCCAAGTCTTCGCCCTCGATATTGATGTTCTTTTCTTCTGTAGCCATAGTCGTTAGGTATTAAGTTTTTCGTAAGTCTAAAAGCAAAAATTATGCCAAACCATACATTTTGGCTTTCTGCTCTTTGATTTGCTCATCATAGATGTAGTCGTCATAAGTCATCAGTTTGTCGATGGTACCTTTAGGCGTGAGCTCTATGACACGGTTGGCCACAGTGTTGATAAATTCATGGTCGTGGCTGGCGAAGAGCACGTTGCCCTTAAACGCTATCAGGTTGTTGTTGAAAGCTTGTATGCTCTCCAGGTCCAGGTGGTTGGTAGGCGTATCGAGTATCAGGCAGTTGGCGTTTTGCAATTGCATGCGCGCTATCATGCAGCGCATCTTCTCGCCTCCCGAGAGCACGTTCACCTTCTTCAACACTTCCTCGCCGCTGAAGAGCATCCTGCCCAGGAATCCTTTCATCACCACCTCGTTGCCAGGGCCGTATTGGCTGAGCCAGTCCACGAGATTCAGGTCGCTTTGGAAAAACTCCGTGTTATCCAGTGGCAAATAGGCCGTAGTGATGGTGACACCCCACTTGTAAGTGCCGGCTTGCGCCTCCCTGTTGCCGTTGATGATTTCAAAGAGAGCTGTCATGGCTTTGGGGTTATGGCTGAGGAACACCACCTTTTCTCCTTTTTCCACGTTGAAGTTCACGTTGTCGAAAAGAACAGTTCCATCTTCATCCACTGCCTTCAGGCCTTCCACCTCAAGTATTTGGTTGCCTGGTTCTCTTTCCATCTGGAATATGATGCCAGGGTATTTGCGGCTGGAGGGGCGTATCTCCTCCACGTTCAGCTTGGCCAGCATCTTCTTCCTGGAAGTTGTCTGCTTGCTCTTGGCCACGTTGGCCGAGAACCGGCGTATGAATTCCTCCAGCTGTCGGCGTTTCTCCTCGGCTTTCATGCGTTGGTTTTGCGCTTGGCGCAGGGCTAATTGCGAACTTTCGTACCAGAAAGAGTAGTTGCCGGCGAACATGGTTACTTTACCGAAGTCTATGTCCACGGTCTGTGTGCTGACGGCATCCAGGAAGTGGCGGTCATGAGAGACCACGAGCACGGTCTGCTCCAGGTTGCTCAGGTATTCCTCCAGCCACTCCACGGTGTCCAGGTCGAGGTCGTTGGTAGGCTCGTCGAGCAGCAGGTTATCGGGGTTTCCGAAGAGAGCCTTGGCCAGCATGACGCGCACTTTCTCGTTGTTGCTCAGCTCTCCCATCAGTTTTTGGTGGGCTTCCTCCTTCACGCCCAAGTTCTGCAAGAGTTGAGCGGCGTCGCTTTCCGCCTCCCAACCGTTCATCTCGGCGAACTTTTCCTCCAGTTCGGCGGCGCGGTTACCGTCTTCCTCGGTCATTTCCGCCTTGCCGTAGAGCGCCTCGCGCTCCTTCATGTTCTGCCAAAGGGGCTGGTGTCCCATCAGCACGGTGTCTATTACTCTCACCTCGTCATACTTGAAGTGGTCCTGCTCCAGCACGGAGAGGCGTTCTCCCGGGCCTAACTCCACGCTTCCCTTGTTGGGTTCCAGTTCTCCACTGATAGCTCGCAATAGGGTAGACTTTCCCGCGCCGTTGGCGCCAATGACACCATAGATGTTTCCATTGGTGAACTTCAGGTTCACGTCTTTGTAGAGCACTCTTTTCCCGAATTGGATGGCAAGGTTCGTTACTGTAATCATTGTTTTCTTTATTACCTTAAAAATTCGCCCGCGAAGTTACGAAATTAATGCCTATCCGCCAAGACTTTCCAGTAAAAAAACGGATATGCCCAATTTTGTCGTGAGAAAAATGTTGCTGGCGTGATGGAATATTTCTTGGAATTTTTGTAATTTCGCGCCTTGTATGAGGAAAACAGATTATAGTGAGGGGCAAGAACGATATGTTGTCTACAAAGTAGAAAGGGAGGCTTCGCTGTTGGAGTGGCTCCTGGAGAACGTAAAAGGGCAAAGCCGTTCCAAGGTGAAGGCTACCTTGCAGGGAAGGGGCGTGCTGGTTAACGGCAAGGTGGTGACCCAGTTTGACGCTCCTCTCAAGCCTGGCATGACGGTCAGCGTCTCCAAGCGCAAGCGTGACGACGAACTGCGCAGCCGCTACGTGCGAATAGTTTATGAAGATCCTTATCTTGTGGTGGTGGAAAAGAACGTGGGCATCCTCAGCATGCAGGCGGGTCATTCCACGCTCAACGTCAAGAGCGTGCTGGACGACCATTTCCAGAAGTGCGGCAAGCATGTCCGAGCCCATGTGGTGCATCGCCTCGACAGGGATACCAGCGGTTTGATGATATATGCCAAAGACAAACAAACGGCCATGGACTTGGAACGGGATTGGCATCATACGGTCTACGACCGCCGTTACGTGGCCGTGGTGTCGGGCGTGATGCGAGACGACCAGGGCACCGTGGCCAATTGGCTCAAGGATAATAAGGCATACATTACCTATAGCAGCCCCGTGGACAATGGCGGCAAGTATGCCGTCACCCACTACAGGGTATTGCGCCGTGGCGAAAGCCATACACTCATGGAGTTCCAGCTAGAGACAGGACGCAAAAACCAGATACGTGTCCACACCGCGGATATGGGGCATCCCGTTTGCGGTGACCCGAAGTACGGCAATGGCGATGACCCGTGCCACCGTCTCTGCCTTCACGCTTACGTGTTGTGCTTTTATCATCCCGTGACGGGAGAGCGCATGGAGTTTTCCACGCCCGTTCCCGCTCCGTTCCTCAAGTTGTTTCAGTAATCGCGAATATTTGTGTCATGGAGAATTTCGGATATTACGTGTTTGTGCTGGTGGCTGTCATCGTGGGCATTATAGTGCTTAAGAAAGTAGCCACCTGCTTGTTGAAGACGCTCGTCTTGCTGATTTTGGTCGCCGTTTTGGCCGCTGTCTATTATTTCTGTTTCACGTAAGCGGCGGGCTGGTCTCGAATGTTTTTGAGGAAGAATTAGGCGGGTTTGCGAAACAAGTTATTTCGCTCTTCAATTTAACTTGTTTTCATCGGCAAAACAACTTGTTTTCGTGAGCAAAACAACTTATTTTCCTTTGTTGGTTAACGCAAAATAAAAGGACTGCGCACAAATGATTGTGGTACAGTCCTTTTTGATGTTTTATGTCAATTAATGATTTAGGGTAGCGGCTAGGGCTGGGCCATCAAGTATTGCTTGAAGGTGGAGAAGTCATTGGCCATGTGGACGCTTTGTTTCTTGCCTTTCATGAAGGCGGCGAGCCTTTCGGGTATCTCTATATCCTGCCCTATGATGGTGTCTACCTTCTCCTTGAACTTCGCGGGGTGGGCTGTCTCCAGGAAAACGCCCGTCTCGCCTTCTCTCAATCCTTCCCTCAAGGCTTGATAGCCGCATGCGCCGTGGGGGTCGAGGATATATCCCGTTCGGGTATAGCACTCCCGCATGGTTTCCCGTATGCGCTCGTCGCTATAGGTGGCACCGCTTACCAATTGGCAGATGCGCTGGTGGCTGCCTCCGAAGAGGTCGTATATGCGGGCGAAATTGCTGGGATCGCCCACGTCCATGGCGTTGGCCAGGGTCTGCCGGCTAGCCCTTGGGTGGTATTCGCCGGTTTGCAGATATTGGTAGAAAATGTCGTTGGCGTTGTTGGCGGCTATAAATCGTTTGACGGGCAGCCCCATCATGTAGCCGAAGATGCCTGCCGTGATGTTGCCGAAATTGCCACTTGGCACGCAGACCACCAGGTTATCGGCCTCGCCCCGTTCCTTGAGCCGGGCGTAGGCATTGAAGTAATAGAAGGCTTGGGGCAGGAAGCGGGCCACGTTGATGGAGTTGGCGGAAGTGAGTTTCATATGCTGGTTGAGCTCTTCGTCCATGAAAGCGGATTTCACCAGGGCTTGGCAATCGTCGAAAACGCCATCCACTTCCAAGGCGGTGATATTCTGCCCCAGGGTGGTGAACTGGCATTCCTGTATTTGGCTAACCTTTCCTTTGGGGTAGAGCACATACACATGGATGCCCTCCACGCCCAGGAATCCGTTGGCTACGGCAGAGCCTGTGTCCCCGGAAGTAGCCACGAGCACGTTGACGGGCTGGCTTCCCTCCTGGCGCAGGAAGTAGCGTAGCAGGCGAGCCATAAACCTGGCGCCCACGTCCTTGAAGGCGAGCGTGGGTCCGTGGAAGAGTTCCAGGGCGTAGATACGTTCGTCTACGGGCACGACGGGCAGGTCAAAGGACAGCGTGTCGCAAACAATCTGGCGCAGGGCTTCCGCCTCCACGTCTTCGCCGAAGAAAGCGTCGGCCACCTGGCAAGCGATTTCTTGCGCTGACAGTTGCTCTATGCGGTCGAAAAACTCTTGGGGCAGTTTCTTGATGCGTTCTGGCATATAGAGGCCTTTATCTTCCGCCAAGCCTTTCACCACGGCTTTGTGAAGAGAGGAGATAGGTGCCTCGTGATTGGTGGAATAGTATTTCATTTTTTATGCTTTTTTGTTTATTGCGGGTAAGATTATTTTCATAGGCTCATGAAGGCGCGCATGAATTCATTCAGCTCCAGCAGTCCGTATTCACCGCTTGCGCAGCTTTCTTCGTCATAGTGCGTGACACTGTCTGGCTGTATGCCAGGATGCCAGATAAGGAAAGGCACTGGCTCATCTACATGGGTGCGCAACTCCACGGGCGTGGGATGGTCGGGCATCACGGCAACACATACTGGCTCATTCCATTGGCTGACGGCTTCGTAAATGGGTTTCACGGCCCTGCTGTCAAGATTCTCGATGGTTTTCAACTTCAGTTTCAAGTCGCCGTCGTGCCCTGCCTCGTCACTGGCCTCGATATGCAGGAACACGAAATCTTGATGGCGCAAGGCTTCGAGGGCGGCCTCTACTTTTCCCTCGTAGTTGGTGTCTGCCAGCCCCGTTGCGCCAGGCACCTTGATGATGTCCAGCCCGGCGTAGTGCCCAATGCCCCTGATGAGGTCAACGGCACTGATAACGCTGCCCGAGCGGACTGCCGGGAACATGTCAGAGAGGGTTGACATGGAGGGGCGATAACCCCCGCTCCATGGCCAAATGGAGTTGGCGGGGGCATGCCGGCCTTGGTTAAAGGGGTGGTCGGCCAACAATTCCTGGGAGCGGAGTATTAGGTGGTTGATAAGCTCAGCGGTCTCCTCGGCACTCATGCGCCCTTCTTCTCCAGGTGCGTTAGGCTCGGGTTTCACCAGCAACGGTTTCCATTCTTCTCCAGGATGGTCATGCGGCGGGGCGCAAACCACGTGCTTGCTGGCGTGCTTGATGACCAGTAGGTGGCGGTATTGTATGCCCGTGATAAACCTGACTTGCCCATTGCCCAGGTTCTTGTTGAGATATTGGATGAGCAGGTCTCCTTGTTCAGTCGTTAGATGTCCGCCGTGGTGGTTGTGTATTTTGCCGTCGAGGAGGGTAATGATGTTGCAGCGCATGGCCATGTCCTCCGGCTGCATCTCGTAGCCTATGGAAGCGGCCTCTAGAGGGCCGCGGCCCTCGTATACTTTATTGAGGTCGTAACCCAAGATGGCGGTGTTGGCCACCTCGCTGCCAGGATGGAATCCCTGGGGGATGGTGTGCAGGCGGCCGGTCTTGCCGTTCTTGGCCAACAAGTCCATATAGGGTGTGTGGGCAAATTGTAACAGGGTCTTGTCGCCAAGCCGCTCCACACGGTGGTCGGCCATGCCATCGCCCAAGATGATAATGTGTTTCATAAGCGGTCTGCTGTGTTAAGGGTTACACGTTGGCAATGGACATGATGTTGGCGAATACGCCGGCGGCGGTCACCGAGGCTCCCGCGCCATAACCCTGTATGAGCATGGGGTATTCCTTGTACCGCTCGGTGGTGAGCATTACGATGTTGTTGCTGCCTTCCAACTTGTAGAAGGGATGTTCTTTGCCCACAGCCTGCAGGGCTACGCGGGTTTTTCCACCCTCCATGGTGGCTACGAATCGCCAGCGTTTCCCTTCTGCTTCCAGTTGTTGGCGTCGTTTTTCGAAGTCAGCGTCTAGCTCGGGCAGTCGTTTCCAAAAATCATCCAGGCTACCGGAAAAGTAGGAATCGGGCACGAACAAGTGCTTCTCCACGTCGTCTTGCTCCACATGGTAGCCCGCCTCGCGGCTGAGGATGACCAGCTTGCGTATCACGTCGCTGCCGCTGAGGTCTATCCTGGGGTCGGGTTCGCTGTACCCCATCTCCTTGGCTTTCCTCACTGTGGCCGAGAAAGGCGTAGTGGCGGATATCTCGTTGAATATGAAATTGAGCGTGCCGCTAAGCACGGCCTCTATTTTCAGGATGTGGTCGCCGGAGTTGCGCAGGTCGTTGATAGTGCCAATGATGGGTAGACCTGCGCCTACATTGGTCTCATACCTGAACTTCACTCCCCTGTCGATGGCCGTCTGTCGCAATTTGACGTAGGCTTCGTACTTGCCCGAGGCGGCTATCTTGTTGGCGGCTATCACGGAGATGTTGTGTTCCAGGAACTGTTGGTAGAGGTCTGCTATTTCCTTTGAGGCGGTACAGTCCACGAACACGCTATTGAAAATATTCATCTTGAGCACGCCTTCTCGCAACTGTTGCGAAGTGTTGGGAGAACTATTGGCCAGTTGTGCCTTGTAGGTGGAGAGGTCTATGCCGTCACGGTTGAAGATGGCCTTGGTGGAGGAGGCAATGCCAACGACGTTTAGCTTCAGCCGGTTGCGCTCCTTCAGTTCTTCGTATTGTTTCTGGATTTGCTCTATCAGTTTGCCGCCTACGGTGCCCACGCCGCAAATGAAGAGGTTGAGCACTTTGTATTCCGATAGAAAGAACGAGTCGTGGATGACGTTGAGGCTCTTGCGCAGGTAATCCGCTTTCACCACGAAGGAGATATTGGTCTCAGAGGCTCCTTGGGCGCAGGCTATCACGCTGATGCCACTGCGGCCCAATGTGCCGAAAAGCTTGCCCGCTATACCTGCGGCGTGTTTCATGTTCTCACCCACGATGGCGATGGTAGCCAGTCCGTCTTCCACGTGCATGGGGAACATGGCTCCGTCTTCTATCTCGGCGGCAAACTCTTCGTTGAGTACTTTGGCGGCTGCTTGTGCGTCTTCTTCCCTTACGCCGATGGAAGTGGAATTCTCAGATGACGCTTGCGACACCATGAACACGGAGATGCCGTGGTTGGCCAAAGCGGAAAAGATGCGCCTATTAACACCTATCACGCCCACCATCGAGAGTCCCGTCACGGTGATGAGCGAGGTTCCCTTGATGGAGGAGATACCTTTGATGGGCTTCGTGTCAGCAGCTACTTTTTGTTTAATAATGGTTCCGGGCTTTTCGGGGTTGAAAGTGTTCTTCACCAATATGGGAATATTCTTCACGCATACAGGGTATATGGTGGGGGGATAGATAACCTTGGCACCGAAATTGCATAGCTCCATGGCCTCTATGTAGCTCAATTCGTTGATGGTATAGGCTGTCTTGATGACTCGGGGGTCAGCGGTCATGAACCCGTCTACGTCTGTCCATATCTCCAATACTTCCGCGTTGAGGGCGGCCGCCAATATGGCCGCGGTGTAATCGCTGCCGCCTCTTCCCAGATTAGTTATTTCGTCAGTGTCCCGGTCACGGCTGATGAAGCCTGGCACCAAGGATACGCGAGGCATATCACTGAATGCGTCCCGCACTAACTTGGCGGTCAGCTCGCTGTCCAGTGTGTGTTTGTTGTTCTTGCGCTCGGTCTTGATGAACTTGCGTGCGTCAAACCACTTGGCACCGCCTATGAGCGTGGCCACGATGTTGCTGGAAAGCCGTTCGCCATAGCTGACGATGGTGTCCTGGGTCTTTTGGCTTAGGTCATGTATCAGGTAGACACCGTAATAAATGCTGCGTAGTTGCTCGAACAGGGAGTCGACTCGATTGAAAAGATCTTCTCTTTTCTTGTTGTCGGTGATGATGGTGTCTATCATCTTGTGATGGCGGTCGACCATGGCATCAAATTCCCGTTTCCAATGGTCGTCGTGCCTCAAGGCGGTCATCGCGGTGCTGATAAGTTTGTCGGTGATGCCGCTCAGGGCACTTACTACCACGATGACAGGTTGGCGCTTGGCCTCATTTTCCACTATTCGTTTCAGGCTCAGAATGCTCTGCACGGAACCCACAGATGTTCCGCCAAATTTCAATACTTTCATTTTCGTTGTTGTTTAGTAATGCAATGCCTCCCCCAAAACAAGTGGGGCCGAGACAAAACTTAATCGCGAAAATACGAAAAAAGTGCGCAACCGCAAACGTTTTATAAGGAAAATGATTAATTTCGCGAAAAAATTGCCCGCATGGGCTGATTTTCATGGCATTCGTCACCGAGGAAAGTACATCAATTATATAGTTAGCGAGATGGTAGAGGAATATCAGTTGAGGTTGGCCCCGGCGCAGGCGGCAGACATAGAGCAAGTGAAAAGGTGTGTGGCCAAGGAGCGCGGAATGGATGTCCGCACCATCAACGCCCTTAGGATATTGCGTAGGAGCATAGACGCGCGGGGACGCCGGGTGGTGGTGAACCTCAAGGTGAGAGCCTACATCAATGAACCTGCGCCCGAGTTGGCTTATCAGCCTGTAAACTATCCCGATGTGAGCGGCGCCCGTAACGTCATCGTGGTGGGAGAGGGACCGGCAGGTCTGTTCGCCGCTTTACGGTTGATAGAGTTGGGGGTGCGTCCCATTGTCTTGGAACGGGGGAAAGATGTGCGTGAGCGGAAGAAGGATCTTGCCCTTGTCGCCAAGGAACAACGAGTGAACCCAGAGAGCAACTATTGCTTCGGAGAGGGGGGTGCGGGTGCTTACTCAGACGGAAAGCTCTATACCCGTAGCAAGAAGCGTGGGAACGTGGAGAAGATTCTCAACGTCTTTTGCCAGCATGGCGCTTCTACGGACATCTTGGTGGATGCTCATCCGCATATAGGCACCGACAAGTTGCCCCGTGTGATAGAGGCCATGCGCCATACTATATTGAAGTGTGGTGGAGAGGTGAGGCACCAAACGCTGATGACCTCGCTGCTGATAGAGAAAGACAGAGTGGTGGGTGTAGAGGCTTCTTGCCTGTCCACAGGAGAGCAACGGGTATACAAAGGCCCGGTAGTATTAGCCACGGGGCATTCCGCACGTGATGTTTATCGCTATCTTTTAGGCGCGGGAGTGGCGTTGGAGGCCAAGGGCATCGCCGTGGGCGTGAGGCTGGAGCACCCCTCGAAGTTGATAGACCAGATACAGTATCATAACAAGGAGGGCAGGGGGAAGTATTTGCCTGCCGCCGAGTACAGCTTCGTCACCCAGGTGGAAGGGCGCGGCGTATATAGTTTCTGCATGTGCCCTGGTGGTTTCGTGATACCTTCGGCCACGGGTCCCCAGCAGGTGGTGGTAAACGGCATGAGCCCCAGCAATCGTGGAACAGCATGGAGCAATAGCGGCATGGTGGTGCAGGTGGAGCCTGACGACGTGGCAGCTATGGGCGTTGTGGACTGCGCCGCGGACGATCCTTTGCGGGTGATGAAGTTGCAAGAGGCATTGGAACATGATTGCTGGATGCAGGCGGGCATGCGACAAGCCGCGCCCGCCCAGCGCATGGGAGATTTCGTGGACGGGAAATTGAGCTATGACTTGCCCCAAAGCAGTTATGCTCCAGGACTGGTGAGCAGTCCACTACATTTTTGGATGCCTGGTTTTATAGCAAGCCGTTTGCGAGAGGCTTTCCGTGTCTTTGGGCATGACGCACGAGGCTTCCTTACCAATGAGGCCACGTTGATAGCCATCGAGACACGCACCTCCTCCCCCGTGAGATTGCCCCGAGACCCTTCCACGCTCAGCCACGTCGCCTTCCAAGGATTGTTTCCTTGTGGCGAGGGGGCGGGTTATGCGGGAGGTATCGTTTCTGCCGCTATCGATGGCGAGCGATGTGCGGAGATGGCCGCGCTCTACTTGGCTTCATTGCCTCGATGAATGATAATGTTTTCAGATTTGATTGATAATTAAACATATATCCTGTGATACAATCATTACACCAGCGTGTCAGTACGCTTTTTATGCTTCTTGGCATTTTGTTTTGCGTTTGCCTCATTACAGCCAATGTTCTTGAGACCAAGCAAATAGCCATTGGTCCGCTCAGTATTACTGGAGGACTGCTGGTGTTCCCGCTTTCCTATATCATTAATGACACGGTCTGTGAGGTGTGGGGGTATGCCAAGGCGAAGTTGTTGATTTGGATGGGCTTTGCCATGAACTTTCTGTTCGTGTTCTTCGGGACGGTAGCCGACGCTC
>FR882142.1:0-13864 GCA_000435635.1 Prevotella sp. CAG:1320
CGGGCTCGGCCATGCGCGCTTTTAGTGAGACATGGTATGAAATTTGATGCGTGATTGTGAGATAAACTTGTGTTCGGGATAAGGTATAGTTAGTAATTGCCAGTCCTGGCTTTTAAGTGCATCTAGGGTCTATGGTTCTTGTGTGATAATGTACATATATTATATAATATGTTGCATATTAATATGTGAAGTTTGAGGATTTGATATTATATATTTTAGTGACACCTTGTATACTGAAGATTTAACTTTAAATAGTGTATTACACATGTGGTAAGTAGTTTTAGATTGTTTGATGCTAGTTATTGATTTTGCCAATTACTTTGCTTTGTATTTTTGCAGAAAATATTATTTTTGCAGACAAATTCTTCTTAGAAGTAGGATCAGATGCTTAAACGATGGCTTGTTTGGTTCATGAGATGCGGTCATTCCCGTGGTTTTGGAATTCAATCACCATGGGCATACCGATTTGTGCGATATGTTATCAACGAGCATTATCCTTATTATGCCTATTCGGAGCTAGCTACCTCCCTTAAGGTTGACTATAGGCTTCCACGATTATATTTCCGTTTGGCAAATTATATGCAGTCCAGTGAGTGGTATTCCTATTTTTCGCAGGCAGAAGAATATGAGAATTATATCCATTATGGTTGCAAGAAATGTGATGTTGTAGCAGTCTGTGATGTTGAAAGGCTCCCGAAGAAATTTGATATTGTCAGTGTGGGGCTGAGGGAAGATTACGTCCATATCTGCGAGCGGCTTATCTCTTGTGCTCATTCAGGAACGTTGATTATTGTGGAAGGAATACACCAGCGCAAAGCCGCTCTAACCTATTGGCGCAAGATCATCAAGGATCAAAGGGTGCGTATATCCTTTGACCTATATGTGTGCGGGCTGCTTTTCTTTGATCCCAAACAGCATAAACGGCATTACATTATAAACTTCTGATAAGGTTTTATCGGATTGACGACTCTTCAATTGTTAAAATGTTTTGTTTTTCATGCTTAAATATTACGATTTCGTAAATATTTTCAGCCTGCAATAAAAAAGTGCTTGAAACACTTGTAAATATAAAAATAAATATTACTTTTGCACGCAAAAACCTCGTTAAATCTATATCATTATGTATTGGACACTTGAATTAGCATCTAAACTGGAAGATGCGCCCTGGCCTGCTACGAAGGAAGAGCTGATAGATTACGCTATACGCTCAGGCGCTCCTTTGGAAGTGTTGGAGAATCTTCAGGAGATTGAGGATGAAGGCGATGTCTACGAGAGCATCGAGGATATTTGGCCTGATTACCCATCTAAAGACGACTTTCTTTGGAACGACGATGAGTATTGACACGGTATTGGAAAGGTCATCCTACGGGATGGCCTTTTTCATGCAATAAATGGGTATTAGTTGCGTTATCAATACGTGAGCAAACGTATCCATATCCTTCTCTTGGGCCTCTTGTCGGTAGCTTGTACGGCGCGGGCGCAATATGACCCTTCCTTTGGTCATTATTTTGACATGGAAACATCTTTTAATCCTGCGGCTGTAGGAAAGTTGCCTGTAATCAATATCACGGCAGCATATGCTATGGACATGGCGGGTTATGAACATAATCCCCGTACGCTTTACGCTGCGGCAGATATGCCCTTTTACGTTTTGAAGACCTATCATGGCGTAGGTGTACAATTAATGAATGACGAGATTGGCCTTTTCACGCATCAACGCTTAGCACTTCAATACGCCCTTCGCTTTAAGTTGTTTGGTGGAAACTTCGCTGTTGGGATTCAGGCAGGTTTTCTCAATGAGAGTTTTGATGGATCAGGAGTTGATGCCGAAGAACCTAACGACCCCGCATTGGCTACGTCGCAAGTGGAAGGGAATGGTTTCGACATGGGAATGGGTCTCTATTATACCCACGACCCGTGGTATTTGGGGCTTTCTGTACAGCATCTCAACGCACCTTTGATAGAGTTGGGCACAACCAACGAACTAAAGGTGGACCCCACTTATTATTTTACAGGAGGATACAATATTCGATTGAGGAATCCGTTTCTTACTATACACCCGTCAGTGCTGCTTCGTACGGACGGTGTGGCATGGCGAGGTGATATTACGGGTCGCCTTGTCTACACTAACGGCAAGAAGATGCTCTATGGTGGTGTGGGATATAGCCCCGATCACTCCGTGACATTTATGGTAGGGGGCAGTTTCCATGGCATCGTGGCAGGTTATAGCTATGAGCTTTACACATCCTCGATAGACCCGGGCAACGGAAGCCATGAATTGTTTGTGGGTTACAAGATAGACATCAATTTGGTGAAAAAAGGAAAGAATAAACATAAAAGCGTTAGAATACTTTAAACACTATGGATAAGTTGAAGATCATCCAGGCCTCTTGGCTTGTGCTTACTCTCTTCTTGCTGTCTTCGTGCTTTGGCGGCAAGACCGCTTCTCTTTCAGGGCGTGGCGGAGAAGTGGTAGGTGTCAGGGGCAAGGCTTTCACAGAACCCACTCCTTATGGTATGGTGAGGGTAGATAGGGGTTACTTGAAGATGGGTATCGAGAATCAGGATACTCTTTGGGGTACAGAAGCTCCCGTTAAGGATATTTCCGTGGATGGTTTTTGGATGGATGAGACCGAGATTACCAATTCTGAATATAAACAGTTTGTTTATTATGTGCGGGATTCCATTTTGCGTGTGCGCTTGGCCGATCCTGCTTATGGCGGTGATGAGTCTTACATGATAACCGAGGACGAGGAAGGCAATCCCGTTGAACCTCGTGTCAATTGGAAGAAGCAATTGCCTCGTAAACCCAACGAAGATGAACAACGAGCTATCGAGAGTTTATATATTACAAATCCCGTTACGGGTGAGAAGCAGATAGACTGGCGTCAACTCAATTATCGTTATGAGATTTATGACTATACGGCCGCTGCCTTGCGCAGGAATCGTTTCCGTCCGCAAGAGCGCAACTTGAATACAGATATTGCGATAGATCCTGAGGAACAAGTGATGATATCCAAGGATACGGCCTATATAGACGATGAGGGACGTGTAGTTACTGAAACCATCAACAGACCTTTGTCCAGCGAATGGGATTTCCTTAATACCTATATCGTGAATGTTTATCCTGATACAACTTGCTGGGTAAACGATTTCCCCAATTCCGATAACGAAACTTATCTGAGGAGTTATTTTTCAAACCCCGCCTACAATGATTATCCCGTAGTGGGTGTTACTTGGGAGCAAGCAAACGCTTTCTGCGCATGGCGTACAGACTATTTGCTGAAAGGATTGGGACCCGAAGCTCGTTATGTGCAGCGTTATCGTTTACCTACCGAGGCTGAGTGGGAATACGCGGCCAGGGGGAAGGAACAAAATGAATTCCCTTGGGATAATATAGATGTGAAGAATGGCAATGGCTGTTTCTATGCTAATTTTAAACCCGATCGGGGAAACTATACTAAGGACGGAAACTTAATATCCAGCAGGGTGGGCATTTATCCTGCAAACTCCAATGGACTTTTTGACATGGCGGGTAATGTGGCGGAATGGACTAGCACCATCTATACTGAGTCGGGCGTGGATGCCATGGGCGATATTAATCCGCAGCTCAGCTATAATGCCGCCAAAGAAGATCCCTATAGGTTGAAACGGAAGAGCGTGCGTGGCGGTTCTTGGAAAGATCCCGAGTCTTATATCCGTTCGGCATGGCGTTCATGGGAGTATCAAAACCAGCCTCGTTCCTATATTGGCTTCCGTTGCGTGCGCAGCTTTGCCACCACAACTAGCGTCAAACAAAAAAGCAAGAAATAATAGGCGATTATGACAAACTATAGCAAGATAAATATCGTATACCGTCTACAGAAATGGATGGATAGTGTACCGGGCCAGACCTTCTTGAACTATGCGTATAGTTGGGGAGCTTCTATAGTGATTTTGGGAACGCTTTTCAAGTTAACCCACTTGCCTGGGGCCGATATCATGTTGTTCTTGGGCATGGGCACAGAGGTCGTGGTTTTCTTCCTCTCCGCTTTTGATAGGCCTTTTGACAAGACCGCCGAGGGACGTGAACTGCCAACTCATGTTACCAAGGAGTATTTAGAGGGGCAAGTTCAAGATGATTCTCAGCCAGTTGCTACTCCGATGGGAAAATCTGTGACCACCGCTTCCGCAGATAGTGTTAGTGCCGAGTCTTTATCGGATGCCAGTGCGATGGCGGGCGGTACGGTTTATGTCGGCCAGCCTGTTGTGATCGCTCAGTCTTCCGGCTCATCGGCTTCTGCCGCTCCTGGGGAAGAAATGGGACACCCTATGGGAGGAAATGTTCCCGTGAATACGGCTTTTGAGCCTACGGCCGAGGTGGCAGAGGCTCAGTCAAGCTACGTGGAACAACTTAAAAAACTGGTGGATACCTTAGAGAAAGTCAATGAGCAAAGCAATCGCCTTGCCAGCGATAGCGAGGAGATGGAAAACCTCAATCGCACGTTGACTGGCATTAGCCGCGTTTACGAGATGCAGCTCAAGAGCGCCAGCCAGCAAATCACTACTATTGATGACATTAACCAGCAAACTCGCAAGATGGCGCAGTTGATAGAACAACTCAATGCCATTTATTCCCGCATGATAGAAGCCATGACGGTCAATATGCGCATGTCTAATCCTGGTGCTTCCAACCCTACCCAGAATGGCTATTAGGAAAAGACCCATATCGCCGCGCCAGAAGATGATCAATCTGATGTACGTCGTCTTGATGGCGTTATTGGCATTGAATGTCTCCACGGAGGTGCTCGATGGTTTTTCTGTCGTGGAGGAAAGTCTTAATCGTACTACCGACAACGCTTCTCGGGAGAATAAAGCTCTCTATGAGGACTTCCGTGGGCAGATGGAGCGCAATCCCGCCAAGGTGAAGGCTTGGTTTGACAAGGCCACGGCGGTGAAAGACATGAGCGATTCGCTCTATGACTTGGCGCAAGCGCTCAAGGTAGCTATTGTCCGTGAGGCGGATGGCGATGACGGTGACGTGACAGACATCAAGAACAGGGAAGATCTTGAGGCGGCGGCCATAGTGATGCTTTCCCCAGGTTCAGGCCGTGGCCGTCAGCTGCGTGATGCCATTGATTCTTATCGTGAGCGGGTTGTCGCCATGGTGGGCGATGAGCGCGCCAAGAAACTGATAGAGAGCAATCTTTCCACTCAAGTGCCTCGCAAGACCCTCTCCTTGGGTAAGACGTGGCAAGAGTATATGTTCGAGAACATGCCCGTGGCCGCTGCCGTTACCATGCTTTCCAAGTTGCAAAGCGATGTGCGCCAGGCGGAAGGCGAGGCTTTGCATACTTTGCTCTCCAACGTGGATCTCAAAGATATCCGTGTCAATAAACTCGACGCTTTTGTCATTCCCGAGAAAACCACTCTCTATCCAGGCGAATCTTTCAACGCCAGCATTGTGATGGCAGCGGTGGATACCACTCAACAGCCAGAGATATATATCAACAATCGTCGTGTCAATACCCGTGGCGGACATTATTCCTTTGCCGTGGGCGGGGTAGGTGAGCACAGTTTCAGTGGCTATATGCTGCTCCGCAATGGCTCAGGTGACATGTTAAGACGCGATTTCACGCAGCGATACGAGGTGGTAGCCCAGCCTATGGGCGCTATCGTGGCCGCCGACTTGATGAATGTGCTTTACGCGGGTTTCCAGAATCCCGTCAGTGTCAGTGTGCCGGGTATTCCCCAAAACGCTGTTCGTTTATCCATGACAGGCGGTTCTTTGGTCAGCAAGGGCAACGGGCATTATGTCGCTACGCCTGCCGCTGTAGGTAGCGATGTGACTTTCACGGTTTCGGCCACCGATAAGGGCAAGCCGCGTAACATGGGAACTTACACCTTCAAGGTGCGCAAATTGCCCGATCCCACGCCTTATCTTCTCGTTGGTTCCGATCGGTTCAAGGGTGGTGCGTTGAGCAAAGGCTCTTTGATGTCCCTCGACAATGTAAGGGCTGCCATCGACGATGGTCTCCTGGATATAGAGTTCAGGGTTGTCGCCTTCGAGACGGTGTTCTATGACAATATGGGCAACGCCGTTCCCATGGCCAGCAAAGGCAACCGTTTCACTCAAAACCAAAAAGCCACCTTCCGAAAACTTTCCCGCAACAAGCGTTTCTATATTAAGGTCACCGCCGTGGGGCCTGATGGCATCACCCGTAAGTTGCCTGGGGCCATGGAGGTCATCGTGAGATAGTGAGGCAAGGCGATATTCCTGATAAGACATAACATTAGCGATCATGAGAAAGATATTCATCATAGCATTTTTGGCCTGCGTTACGCAGATGGCGATAGCCCAACCCGCGGCGCGCAGACAGGCACAGCAAAAGGCGCGTGTTTCCAACGCCGACAATGTCACCACCCGTGCCCGTATCATGTTCCCTACAGCGGCTACCATGCCTCAGGACGTGGTTTGGCGCAGGGATATCTATCGTGAATTGGATCTAACCGAAGAGGCCAATGCCGGCCTGTATTATCCCGTGGAGCCTGTTGGCAACCAGATGAACTTGTTCACCTACATCTTCAAGTTGATGATGTTGCGTTCCATCCCCGTCTACGAGTATCGCCTCGACGGCAACGAGAGTTTCGAAGACTCTGCCAAGGTGAAGCCCTTGGCTTTCCTGGACAACTACCAGATATACTATGAGCGGGTCAATGGGCGCATTCGCCTAGACAATAGTGACATCCCCTCCCGTGAGGTGAAATCATATTATATTAAGGAGTCGGCCTATTACGACCAGGCCACCGCTACTTTCCACAAACAGGTGGTTGCCCTTTGCCCTGTCCTTGAACGGGAAGATGACTTTGGCGACGGTGCCACTAAGTATCCCCTCTTTTGGGTGAAGTACGAGGACTTGGCGCCTTTTCTTACCAAGCATCAGATGATGACCAGCCACCTCAACAACGCCGCCATGATGAGCGCCGACGATTTCTTCACCCGTTCGCTCTATCACGGTAAGATATATAAGACCAATAACCCACTGGGTCGCACCTTGGCGCAATATTGCTCCAGCGATTCGGCCATGACCAAGGAGCAGAAGCGTATAGAGGCCGAGCTGGCCGCTTTCGAGAAGAATCTTTGGGGTGACCAGGCCCGCAAGGATTCCTTGGATAGCATCGCCAAGATTCAAGACAAGGACAAGGTGAAAGCCAGCAAGCGCAAGAACCGCCGTGCCGACAAGGTGAAGTCCCGTCGCCAGCGCTCCGAGTCTTCTGTCTCCACTCCTGCCCGCATCACTGTGCGCCGCGAGCGTCATTAAGTTAATTCTATTCACTAATCTGGATATATTATGAAGAAAGTTTACATGTTTTTAGTGGTCCTGGCCTTGATGTTTGTTTCCGAGGCAAAGGCGCAAATCAATTTTGGTATTAAGGGCGGACTGAATGTCACTGATATGAGCTTGAGCAATGATGTTCTAAAGTCGTCCAACCGCACGGGTTTCTACATCGGTCCCACGGTGAAGTTCACCCTTCCTGTTGTTGGCTTGGGCATCGACGCTTCCGCGCTCTATGACCATCGCTCCGCCAAGGTGGAAGCTCCCGAGGGCGGAAGTGAGACTTTCAAGCAGCAGCAAATCGCCATCCCCATTAACCTGCGCTATGGTTTCGGCTTGGGCGACTTGGCCAGCCTGTTCATTTTCGCCGGCCCGCAATTTGGTTTCAATGTGGGTGGAGATATCGATGAGATCAACTGGGAGTGGAAGAAGTCCAATTTCAGTGTCAACGTAGGTCTGGGCCTCATGTTGGTAAACCATCTGCAAGTCAATGCCAACTACAATATTGCCTGCGGCAAGACGGGCGAGATAAAGGTGGCTGACGCGGTGGAAGAGGCTTTCGACGGAAAGTTCAACTCTTGGCAGATAGGTTTGGCTTACTATTTCTAAGCCGTCATTCCCCTAATCCCCTTGGAAATTGCGATAGCGTGAGTTCGATACGTTGATATCGGACTCACGCTATTTTTTTGTTCGTATGGAAACAAGTTGTTTTCATGGGCGAAATAACTTGTTTTGCCAGGCAAAATAAGTTAAATTGCCGAGCAAAACAAGTTAAATTGATGAGCAAAACAACTTGTTTTGGCGATGGCGTTTTCGATTTTTTTGTGTACATTTGCAGTCGCATGAAATATGTCGACGTAGTGGTGGCTTTGCCGCTGGAGGGACTTTTCACCTACGAGGTGCCCTCGGCGTGGGAGTCCCGTGTGTCTTTTGGCACTCGGGTGCTCGTGCCTTTCGGCACCCGTTCCCGCTATGTGGGCATCGTGCTGGAGGTGCATGGTCGCAAGCCGGAGTTTGATTGCAAACCCATCGCCGAAGTACTTGATGCCGAGCCTTCGCTCTTGCCCTGTCAGTACAGGTTGTGGAAATGGATAGCCGATTACTACATGTCCCCCTTGGGCGAGGTCTATCGTGCCGCCTTGCCAGGCGGAATGACCACGGTGGGTAAGTACAGGCCAAAGACGGAGACCTATGTCGCGCTGTGCGAACCTTATCGTTCCGAGCGGGCTTTGCATGCGGCCATGGGCGTGCTCCGCAATGCCGCCAAGCAATTACGCCTTTTCTCGGTCTTTCTCTCTCTTTCTCATTGGGATTCCATTGAGGGAGACCGCTTGCGGGAGCCTCTTGCCGAGGTGACCCGTGAGGAACTGCTCAACGAGAGTGGATGCTCCTCCGCTGCCTTAAAAGCCTTGCTCGACAGGAAATTGTTGTGCGCCTACGAGAAAGAAGTGGGGCGTCTCAACCATGGGGGCACTTATCATCCTGAGCTTATCCAGCCTCTCACTCCTCCACAGCGGGAAGCCCACGACAGCGTTTTGCGCCAGATGGAGGACAAGAATGTCATTTTGCTCCATGGTGTCACCTCCAGCGGCAAGACAGAGATCTATATTCACCTTATCCGCGAGGCTATTGAACGGGGGCAGCAGGTGCTTTATCTTTTGCCGGAGATAGCCCTCACGGTGCAAATCATGGAGCGGCTCCATCGGGTTTTTGGTGACCGCCTGGGCATTTACCATTCCAGGTATAGCGACGAGGAACGGGTGGAGATATGGCGTAAGCAGCTCTCCTCCTGTCCTTATGATGTCATTTTGGGTGCCCGTAGCGCGGTTTTCCTCCCCTTTCAGCGGCTGGGCTTGGTGATTATAGACGAGGAGCACGAGACTTCCTTCAAGCAACAAGACCCCGCCCCGCGCTATCATGCCCGCAGCGTGGCCATCATGCTGGCCTCTTTCTGTGGGGCGAAGACATTGTTGGGCACGGCCACGCCCTCCATGGAGAGCTATGCCAACGCCCTTTCGGGGAAATATGGGTTCGTGAGGCTAACCACTCGCTATCAAGGCGTGAGCCTGCCCCGTGTGGAAGTGGTGGATATCAAGGACCTGCGCCGTCGCAAACTGATGAGCGGCCCCTTTTCTCCCCGTCTGTTGTCTGCGGTCAGGGAGGCCTTGGCGGCAGGCAAGCAAGCCATTCTTTTCCAGAATCGTCGTGGCTTCGCTCCGCGTATTGAGTGCCGCGAGTGCGGTTGGGTGCCCCGTTGCCAGAATTGCGATGTGTCGTTGACCTATCATAAGCTCACCCAGACGCTCACTTGCCATTATTGTGGCTATACCTATGCGGTGCCCAAGTCATGCCCTTGCTGTGGCAGCGAGAAACTCGTGGGGCGCGGTTATGGCACAGAGAAGATAGAAGACCAGATACGCGACTTGCTCCCCGAGGCTCATGTAGCTCGCATGGATCTGGATACTACCCGCACCCGCAATGCCTACGAGCGATTGATAGGAGATTTCTCGCGGGGGCGTACCAATCTCCTGGTGGGCACGCAAATGATTAGCAAGGGTCTGGATTTCGATAATGTCAGCGTGGTGGGAATCCTCGATGCCGATACCATGCTAAACTATCCCGACTTCCGGGCTTATGAGCATGCTTTCATGATGATGTCGCAAGTCAGCGGGCGCGCGGGCCGCAAGGGTAGTCAGGGATTGGTCATTCTGCAGACACGCGACCCTCAGGCTCCAGTGATAAGGCAGGTCGTGGCCCATGATTACGAGGGATTCGCCGGCCAGCAAATGCGGGAACGTGCCTTGTTCCATTACCCGCCTTACTATCATTTGGTTTATGTTTTCCTGAAGCATAAGCATGATGACGTGGTGGAACATGCCGCCCAAGACTTGGGCCGGCTTTTGCGCCAATGGTTCAGCGGCAGGGTGCTGGGACCCGACAAGCCCGCCGTCGCCCGTGTGAAGACCCTTCACATCCGCAAGATTATGTTGAAGTTGGAAAACGGGATAGACTTGCCCCGCGTAAGGGAGTGCTTGCGGCTAGCCCAGCGGCAAGTGTCTGCCGATTCCCGTTATGGGGGATTGGCGGTTTATTATGATGTAGACCCGATGTAGGAGGAGAGGGGTATCCGATAAGGGCGGTATATGAAATCAATTGTCATTAGTAAAGTTGTAGAGACGAGAAATCGCGTTTCTGCGACTTTACTAATGACAGTGTTATACACGCAAACTGGGAATCGTCTAATTCGCGTTCAGCTATAGCGTGAAGTCCACGCCTACGCCGAACACCTTGTTGGTTCGTGTGAAAGAGTCGGTGTTATGCGCTGTTATGGTCTGTCCGCCCATTGAGTACTCTTGTTCGTAAGCCTTGTCAAAGGTCTCGTAGTTGGTCCAGAAGTAAGCCACGTTCACCTTAATGTTCTTGGCCACTTTCACGCAGGCTCCCAGTCCTATGGAGTAGCTGCTGGTCACGAAGCTCATGTCGGTCAGGTAGCCTCCGTCCGCCAAGTCATATTTCGTGCGTTGCATACCTGCGCTCACGGTGATGGCGTCTGTGATGTCATATTCCGCTCCCGCGTTCACTTCCCATGTGTTGCCGCCCAGCTTCTTCTGTTTTTCGTCTGCCATGTCTGCGTCCTTGTCGAAGAAGAGGTGGTAACCCGCCATCAGCCTCAGGTTGCTAAGCAGCTCATATTGCGCGCCTATGGTAAACAGGGCGGGGATATCTCCTGGCGTGTTCACGCCGTCTGCGAAAAGTCCCGTGTCGTCCACCTTGGTGTCATTCTGTATGTTGCATTGTGAGGGGAATTCATAGCGTGCGCCTATGTTCAGCTTCTCCCATTTCCAGTCTATTCCTATGATGGGAGCTATCGCCCATCCTCTTTGGGTACACTCCAGGCGTTTGTCGGCCACTTGGCCTTGGGTGCTTTCCATGGCTTGCGCTCCGCCCTGTGCCAGTTGCGCCGCTTGTGTCAGTTGCTGGGCGGCCTCTCCCAGCTGTTGCGCCAGCTGTGTGTTGCCTTGCGCCATTGCCTCCTCGGCCATGGCGGCATAGGTGGTGGCCTGTGTTTGGTATTGCGCGGCTTGTTCTGTCAGCCCCGCGGCTTTGTTGCCCAGGAATTGGTGCAGGTTCTCCATTGCTCCGCCCACGTTCACGCTGATGTTTTGTATGCTTCCTTTATACTTGTTGAGTATGTAGTTGAAGCGAAATCCGCCATATACGGCCAAGTGCTCGTTGAGTTTGTAGGTGGCTCCCAGTTGCAGGCCGAAGATGTATTGCTGTCCGTGCATGTAGCTTTCCACGGAGTATCCGGGCGTGTCGGTGCCCAGTCCCAGGTCTATGCCGTATTGCTGTTGGTAGAGTTGGTTGGTCTGTTGCATCACGGCGGGCAACAGGGCTATTTGCCGTTCGAAAGAGCCTAAGCCCTCGTTAAAGGTGCATTTACCGCCACCGCCCACCAAGGCGAACCCCATTTGGAAGCCCCATTTGTCGTGGTTCCATGCCACTTGGAATGAGGGTACTATAGGCGCGGAGGCTTCTCCTTTATATTGCTTCACGCCGTTTTCGTCACCTCCGTTCATGCTCAGGGGGTGGTAGTAGGGAGTTCCTTCCAGTCCGGGAACGCTCATGCCGCTATTGATGATACGGGTCTGGAAAGCCGATTGGTTGTTCAGCGAGATGTGCAATCCGTTGGGCAGGAAGGCCACGCCAGCTGGGTTGCTGTATACGCCGTCTATGGCTATCACGCCGTCACGGGCGGGATTGCGCAGGAAGGCGACGTTCTGGTTGGTGTTGGTCAACAGTCCTCCTGCCTGGCAGGGGCATGCCGTTGCCGCCATGACGAGGGCGACAAAGGCTGTCATTAGTTTTCTCATCTTAAATAGTATTAATGAAATAGGCCGCGAAGTTACGTTTATTGTCCGATTATTCGGCTATTTCCCAAAATGTTTAATATATATTAACACGAACCGATGAGAAGTTGTAGAGACGTGGCGTGCCGCGCCTCTTGTCAAGTTTATCGTTTCGCGTCTTCAGGCAATGGGAACAATCATGCCGCAAAGGGAGCATACATTGTTATATATAACGTGAATTCGACGAAAAGTTGTAGAGACGCATTCTTGCGTCTCAGCAAACCGCTAGGCCTTCGCAAGCGGCAATTTTATTCAGCGATCTTGCTTGCTGAGACGCAAGAATGCGTCTCTACGCGTTGACCATGACAGATTATGTGCACAAGTAGAGATTCGTCGAACTCACGAACTATATATACATATTATATATACGCGCGCGAGGAGAACGGAGCGTTCCAAGTGGAGGAGGACCTTATTCCTCCTCTTCCTTCTTTTCCTCTTTCTTCAGTTCCGGATATTGTATGCGGGTGTGGTAGATGGATTTCAGCCTCTCTATCAGCACGCTCTTGGCCTGCGCTATGTCCAGGAAGGTGATGGGGCATTCCTTGTAGAAGCCCTCGTTCACCTGTCCGTCTATCATCTTGTTCACCAGGTTGCTGATGCTTTCCTCGGTATATTCGGGCAATGAGCGCGAAGCGGCTTCCACGCCGTCTGCCATCATCAGTATGGCTTGCTCACGGGTGAATGGATTCTCTCCGGGATATTGGAAGGCTTCTATGTCCACGTCCTCGTCGGGATGTTCGTTCTTGTATTTCACGTAGAAATACTTCACCACTCCGTGTCCGTGGTGGGTCTTGATAAATTGCTTGATGACATCCGGCAATCCCAGCTTCTCGGCCAGTTTCACTCCCTCGGTCACGTGGCTGATGATGATTTGTGCGCTTTCCTTGCAAGTGAGGCGGTCGTGCGGATTGACCGACACTTGGTTTTCGGTGAAGAACACTGGGTTGGTCATCTTGCCTATGTCATGATAGAGCGCCCCCGTGCGCACCAGCAGGCTGTTGGCTTCTATCTTGTTGGCTATCTCCGCGGCCAGGTTACCCACGGTGATGGAGTGCTGGAAGGTACCTGGCGCTATCTCGCTCAGGTTTCTCAGGATGCCTTTGTTGGTGTTGGACAATTCAAACAGTGTCACGTTGGAGATGAATCCGAACGCCTTTTCTATGACATACATCAGGGGATAGGCGAGGAGCAGGAAGATGCCGTTGATGACAAATCTTGAGTAGGTGGAGGTGTCCATGTCCAGTATGTCGCTTTCTTGCATCATCTGCAGGGCGAGGTATACCGAGGCCGTGGCGATGGTCACCAGCAGCGCGGTCTTGAATAATTGCGCTCTTCTCGACAGGTCTCTTAGCGAATAGGTGGCCACCAGTCCCGCCACCAGCTGTATGATGATGAACTCATACTGGTATTTCACGGCTGCTGCGCATATCAGTGTCATGGTGGTGTGGGTGATGAAGGCCGTGCGGGAGTCCATGAACACTCTCACGAAGATGGCGGCCATGGCGAAGGGGATGATATAGACGCTGAAAAAGTTGTGCCTCATCATCAGCGACACCAGTATGGGGAAGATGATGATCATGGCGTAAAGCATCATGATATTGCGTATCTTCTGGAAATAGTCCTTGCGGAAGAGCGTCA
>FR882142.1:13901-18837 GCA_000435635.1 Prevotella sp. CAG:1320
CGTCAGGTAGGTGGTGAAGAGCACCACCAGCATCAGCACGTAGATGGTCTGCCCCACGACGTTGGTGGTGATTTCCGCCTGTGTGGAGCTGCGGCGTTGCATCTCCCGCTCAAAGGAGTTGAGCACCCTGTAGGCGTATTCGTCCACGATTTCTCCGCGGTCTATTACTTTTTGTCCCGCCATCACCATGCCGCTGGCCAGCGGTATGCCGCTCAACAGGTCTGTACGTTCCGCCTCGCTTTTGCCCTTGTCGTAAGTGAGGTTGGCTTCTATGTAGTTGGTGAGGTTGCATTTCTGCAGTAGTTGCCTGTTGGCCAACTGGTCTTCGTGCAGGAAGAGCCTCTCGTAAGCCGCGATGGTGGAGTACACTTTGTCCAGTTTCACGCTGGCGGCGTTTTTCCCCTTCACTATCCGGATGGTGCTGGTGGAGTCTTTGTAGATGTTGTTGTATTCGGGCGTGTTGATGATGCCCGCCTGGTATATGGCGTGCAGCCGGTTGGCGATGGTGTCCACGTATTCTGGCGGCAGTCCGGGCAGCCCTTGCTTGAAGTCATCCCTGAATTTGGCTATCACCGTAGCCTCTTGTTTCTCGTTGTAGTTGTAGTAGGGCTGGAAAAACCTCATCAGCGAGTCTTCCTCTTTCTTGATGGCCTCGTCGGTCTTGTAGATGGGGAAGTCATATTTGGCTATAAACGAGCCATACATCCATGGCTTGCCGATGTCGTAGCGGAAGGTTGTGCTCTCGTTGCGGGGCAATACCCAAACGATGATGACCACGGTCACCAGCACCAATATGATTTTCGAGGTGAATATGCGCCAGTAGTTTTCCGCGCGGTTGAAGAAGATGTTCATGCTTTCGATGGAATAAGAGGTTTCATTTTGCGAAAATACAAAAAAAAGCACCATTATTGCGGAAAAATATGTATTTTTGCACAAAATTTAAGCAGTATTCGCGTTTTTACCTTATGGAAGAAAGAAAAGTGAGGGTGCGTTTCGCTCCCAGCCCTACGGGTGCCCTGCATATCGGAGGAGTTCGCACGGCTCTGTATAATTACTTGTTCGCCCGCCAGCATGGGGGCGATTTCGTGTTTCGCATAGAGGATACAGACTCCACGCGTTTCGTGCCTGGAGCCGAGGAATATATTATCGCGGCCTTCCAGTGGCTGGGCATCAAGTTTGACGAGGGTGTCACCTTCGGGGGAAATCATGGTCCTTACCGCCAGAGCGAGCGTCGTGATATCTACAAGAAATATGTTGACCTTCTCCTGGAAGAGGACAAGGCCTATATAGCCTTTGATACGCCCGAGGAGCTGGAAGCCAAACGTGCCCAGACACCCAACTTCCAGTATGATGCCCATACCCGCATGGAGATGCGCAATTCGCTTACGCTTCCTCCCGCGGAGGTGGAGAGGCTGATGGCCGAGGGCAGGCAATACACCGTGCGCTTCAAGATAGACCCGGGCCAGGAGGTTTGCGTAGACGATATGATCAGGGGAAAAGTGGTGGTGAAGACCGATATTCTCGACGACAAAGTGCTTTTCAAGAGCGCGGACGAGCTTCCCACCTATCATCTGGCCAATATTGTCGATGACCATTTGATGGAGATTACCCATGTCATCCGCGGTGAGGAGTGGCTGCCCTCCGCCCCGCTTCATGTGTTGCTTTACAGGGCTTTCGGTTGGGAGGACACCATGCCCCGCTTCGCCCATCTGCCTTTGCTGCTCAAGCCCGAGGGAAAGGGCAAGCTCAGCAAGCGTGATGGCGACCGCCTGGGTTTCCCTGTATTCCCCTTGGAGTGGACAGATCCCAAGACGGGGGAGGTTTCCTCCGGTTTCCGCGAGAGTGGCTATTTCCCCGAGGCCGTCATCAATTTCCTGGCTTTGTTGGGCTGGAATCCCGGCACCGAGCAGGAGCTTTTCTCCCTCGAGGAGCTGGTGCAGGCCTTCGATATAACCCGTTGCTCCAAGGCGGGTGCCAAGTTCGATTACAAGAAGGGCATCTGGTTCAACCATGAGTATATCCTGCGCAAGAGCGATGAGGAGATCGCCCACCTCTTCGCGCCTATCGTGGCCAACAACGGCGTAGACGAGTCCATGGAGCGCGTCACGCAGGTGGTCCACATGATGAAAGACCGTGTCAACTTCGTCAAGGAGCTGTGGCCGCTCTGCTCTTTCTTCTTCTTGCCGCCCACCAGCTATGACGAGAAGACGGTGAAAAAGCGTTGGAAGGAGTATTCCGCCCAGCAGATGACCGAGTTGATGGGCGTGCTGGAGGGCATCGATGATTTCTCCATCGAGGGCCAGGAGCCTGTTGTCATGCAGTGGGTGGCCGACAAGGGCTATAAGCTGGGTGACGTGATGAACGCCTTCCGCCTTACCTTGGTGGGTGAGGGCAAGGGGCCGGGCATGTTCGACATTTCCGCCTTCTTGGGCAAGGAGGAGACGCTCGCCCGCATGCGCAAGGCCATCTCCGTGTTGGGTTAACCGCTTTTCCTTTTTGGCATGTTCTACAATCTCGCCATATACCTCTATCTCCTGGGTGTCATTATCTTGAGCCTCTTCAACAAGAAGGTGCGCAAGATGTGGCAAGGCGAGAAACGTGCCTTCGACATTCTCCGCGAGCAGGTGGAGCCTGGTGCTCGCTACCTTTGGTTCCATGCCGCCTCGTTGGGAGAGTTTGAGCAGGGTCGTCCGCTTATGGAGCGCATCCGTGAGCGTCATCCGGAATACAAGATATTGCTCACGTTTTTCTCCCCCTCAGGTTATGAGGTGCGGAAAAACTATCCTGGCGCGGATGTCATTTGCTATTTGCCGCTAGACACGCCGCTCAATGCCGTTCGCTTCCTGCGGTTGGCTCGTCCCGTCATGGCGTTCTTCATCAAGTACGAGTTTTGGTATAATTACCTCCACCTCCTGCGCCAGCAGGGTGTGCCTACTTATAGCGTGAGCAGCATTTTCCGCCCTGGCCAGGTGTTTTTCAAGTGGTATGGCATGGGCTATGGCAATGTCTTGCGCTGCGTCACCCGTTTCTTCGTGCAGAACGAGGAGAGCCGCCAGTTGCTCCGTTCCATCCATATCGACGCGGTGGACGTAGTGGGCGATACCCGTTTCGACCGTGTGCTCACCATCAAGCAGGCCGCCAAGCGGTTGCCTCTGGTAGAGGCCTTCGTGGGCGATGCCCCGCAAGTGTTCGTGGCCGGCAGCAGTTGGCCGCCCGACGAGGACATCTTCATCCGCTTCTTCAATTCCCATCCGGAATGGAAACTTATCATCGCTCCCCATGTTATCGCTGAGGAGCATTTGCGCCAGATACTTTCCAAGCTCAATCGCAAGACAGTGCGCTATACGCAGGCCACGCCAGAGACGGCGGCCCAGGCGGATTGTCTCATCATCGACTGCTTTGGCCTGCTTTCCTCTATCTATCATTATGGCAACGTGGCCTATGTGGGTGGTGGCTTTGGCGTGGGTATCCACAACACGCTGGAGGCTGCCGTGTGGGACGTCCCGGTCATATTTGGCCCCAACAACCGCAAGTTCATGGAGGCGCAAGGCTTGTTGGCTTCTGGTGGAGGCTTCGAGATAGCGGACTACGATGATTTCCAGTCTCTCATGCGCCGTTTCATGTCTTCTCCCCAGTTTGTCAAGGACGTGGGCAAGAAGGCGGGTGCTTATGTGCAAAGCCTTTCAGGCGCTTCCGAGAAAATCCTCTCCAGCATTGAGTTGTAGAGACGCGGCGTGCCGCGTCTCCCATAATAAGCAAGCGTGCGATTTGCGGCCTCTCCGCTTGTGTGCGCGGTATTGTCATTCCCAACGTGTAGAGACGTTGTGGGCTTTACGAATACTTGATCTTGAAATAATCCAGCAAGGCCTTGTAATGGTCTTGCGCGGTGAGACAGGTGTCGGTGAGATAGCCCTTGATGTGTGGCCATTGCCGCAACCCGCGGTAATAAAACATCTTCAGGTCATCGGTAATGATGAATGGCACGATGTCATGACGAAGGCATTCCTTGAACATGACAAGCCTGCCCACTCTTCCATTGCCGTCCTGGAAAGGGTGGATGGTCTCCAGCCGCTGGTGGAAGTCCAGGATATCATCCAGCGTGACTTCTTTGATGGATTTATATTCTCCCAACAGCTCCCTCATGGCTTTGCCCACTTTCTCGGGCGGTGTAGTCTCTATCCCGCCCACTTCATTGGGCAGGCGTTTATAGTCGCCTACGGCAAACCATGGTCTTGAAGCGTCTGTGGTGCCGTTCTTCAAGATACCGTGCAGTTGTTTCACCATGCTTTCCGTCAGAGGCTCCTTGGCGTGGTCGATGGTGAAGTCAATGCAGCGGAAGTGATTGGTGGTTTCAATGATGTCATCCACGTTGACGGCTTGGTCTGTGATACCGATGGTGTTGGTTTCAAAGATATGCCTTGTCTGTTCTTCCGTGAGTCTGCTGCCCTCTATGTGGTTGGAGTTATAGGTCAGTTCTATCTGCGTGCGATGATAAATGCCGCCTTTCATCCTTGCCTCTTTTTGTTCCAAGAGAGCCTTGAGCAGGGGAGAGACTTGGTTGCGTGCGTTTTTGCGTTGTGGCAAGCTGGCATCCGTGGGGATGCTCCATGTTTTCCCCACTCGCTTTGCCCCGGGTATTTTCCCTTGCGTGCAGTAGTTGCGTATGGTTCTCTCCGCTAGACCATGGGCTTCCGCGTATTCCTTGGTTGAAATGTAGCTCTTTTCCATCGGCAAGAAATCGGTGTTGTTTTCCGCGAATATACGCATTTTCTTGCCGATATCGGCAAGAAAACAGAATTTTCTTCACTTTAGAGGCCAATTCTTGCCCGCCTCTTTTCTTGCTTTTCCAAAGTAACGTGAGCTCTGCGAATCGCGATTTACATATACCCCAAACTGTAGAGACGTGGCGTGCCGCGTCTCCCCTGGCGGGATTGTA
>FR882143.1:0-3475 GCA_000435635.1 Prevotella sp. CAG:1320
CGTGGAATAGCTATTTCACGTCGTGGAATGCAAAAGTATACTATCTTCTTTTGGTTTTGTTCCTGTTATCTTGCGCCTTTGCTAGTAAGCAGAAATTCGTCGAACTCACGTTAAGTTAAGTAGAAGCTTTATTGGTTGCTAAAACTGAGCGTTTAGTTAAATTCTTTCAAATATGCGCAAATAATTAACTATAACGTGTTAACCTATTAAGAAAATATATATCTTTGTCGGCATGAAGAAAACTACTATTTGGACGATTGCTGTCATCATGGGCTTCTCTTTCGCAGCCTTGCTCTATTTGCAGCTGAGGTACATCCAAGAGATGATAGACATGAAGAAAGAACAGTTTGATGAGTCCGTCAATAGGGCACTATACCAAGCTTCACGTAACTTGGAACTGAACGAGACGTTGCGCTATCTGGAGAAAGATGTTAACGAGACAGAGCGAAGAACGTATCGTGCGGACTCCACAGCCATGGCCAATGCCCAGCAAGGGGGAGCGTTGCAGCAAAGTCACCAATACTCTGTTATAGGCGAAGATGGCAACGCCTATTCCTCTTTTGAAATGAAGACCATCACCACCAGGCCGTCCACCATGCCCAAGGCCATGATATTGCGGTCAGACCAGAATTCCATTAACGAGACTCAAAAGTCATTGCAGGAAATCGTGCGCAATAGGTATGTCTACCAGAAGGCCTTGCTGGATGAGGTAGTTTATTCCATTCTCTATTCCGCTAGCGAGAAACCGCTTAGGGAACGCATCAATTTCAAGTTGATGGACCAGGACCTCAAGGCGGAACTGATGAATAATGGCATCAAGATACCTTATCATTTCACGGTCACCACACAGGATGGCAGAGAAGTGTACCGTTGTCCGGACTATACAGAGGAAGGTGAGGAATACACTTACACACAGATGCTTTTCCGTAATGACCCGCAATCGAAGTCGGGCGTGGTGAAGATACACTTCCCAGACATGGACAGTTATATCTTCTCCTCGGTGCGTTTTATGATACCCAGCATTATTTTTACCATTGTGCTGCTAATCACTTTTATTTTTACCATCGTGGTGATATTCTGGCAGAAACGGTATACGGAAATCAAGAACGACTTCATCAACAACATGACCCACGAGTTGAAGACTCCCATTGCCAGTATCTCCTTGGCCGCGCAAATGCTCAATGACACGAGCGTAACTAAGAGTGAGACCATGATGGCACATCTGGGCGGGGTTATCAACGATGAGTCTAAACGTTTGCGTTTCCTCGTGGAAAAGGTATTGCAGATGAGCATGTTTGACAGGAAAAAGGCCGTATTCAAGAAAAAGGAGCTTGACCTCAACGAGATGGTGGAGAACATCGCCCATTCCTTTACCTTGCGTGTGGAACACACGGGCGGCAAGGTGTATACAGACATTGAAGCCGTGGATTCTGCCATCTACGTGGATGAGGTTCACTTTCAGAACGTGATATTCAACTTGATGGATAATGCCGTGAAGTATCGTAAGCCTGATCAACCGCTTGACGTGACAATGAAGACTTGGAACGACGATAACCATCTCTATCTTTCGATTACCGACACTGGAATAGGTATAAAGAAAGAGAATATCAAGAAGGTGTTCGAGAAGTTTTACCGGGTGCACACTGGCAATGTGCACGACGTGAAGGGATTTGGGCTCGGCCTGGCTTATGTGAAGAAAATAGTTAATTTGCATGGGGGAGACATCCGTGTGGACAGTGAATATGGGAAAGGCACCACTTTCACCATTCGTCTTCCCATCATTAAGGGGTAATGCCCCTATGGTTAGCGATAGAGGTATAAGTGAAATAAAGTATTAATCATTTAAAGAGAGAAGAATATGGATGAAGATTTGAAGATTTTATTGTGCGAGGACGACGAGAACCTGGGTATGTTGCTTCGCGAGTATCTCCAAGCCAAGGGATATAAGGCTACCCTCTGCCCAGATGGAGAGGTGGGATACAAGGAGTTCATGAAAGAAAAGTATGACATTTGCGTGCTTGACGTGATGATGCCCAAGAAAGATGGTTTCACGCTGGCCAAGGAGATAAGGCAGGCCAATAGCGAGGTGCCTATCGTATTCTTGACGGCAAAGACCTTGAAGGAGGATATCTTGGAGGGATTCAAGATAGGGGCGGATGACTACCTCACCAAACCTTTCTCCATGGAGGAACTGGTATTCCGTATAGAGGCTATCTTGCGTCGCGTTCGGGGCAAGAAAAACAAGGAGTCAACCATGTATCGCATCGGCAAGTTCACCTTTGACACCCAGAAGCAATTGTTGACTATTGGCGACAAGCAGACCAAGCTCACCACCAAAGAGAATGAGTTGCTGGCGTTGTTATGCGCCCATGCCAACGAGATACTTCAGCGTGACTATGCCCTGAAAACCATTTGGATAGACGACAATTATTTCAACGCCCGCAGCATGGACGTGTACATCACCAAGTTGCGCAAGCATTTGCGTGACGATGACCAGATAGAGATTATCAACATTCACGGCAAGGGCTATAAGCTGATAGCCCCCAGCGAGGATTAATATTTACTGGCACGCCTTATGTGCCAAGCGTATCCTGCTATTCCCGCCATTACCAACGACAATCCGGCGAATAGCAGGATATTTGTTTGTGGAGACAGTAAATGGTCGGCTAAGAACGTAAGTACGCCCAGTACTACCATGGGGATGCCGAACAGCCAACTTAGGAAAGTGAGAATACGTTTTTTCATAATGGAAAACCAATGTTGCGTGGCAAAAGTATAAAAAATATTTGGTCAATTCAAAAAAAAACGGTAATTTTGCACCGCCTTTCGTGAAAGAGGCCCTCAAGGCCTGTGTTGCGGGGCGAAAAACTTAATTTCAACACATTATTTATTTAATTAGTAGTATGAACCAATACGAAACCGTTTTCATTTTGACTCCCGTTTTGTCTGATGAACAGATGAAGGAAACGGTCGCTAAGTTCACCAAGCTGCTCACCGATAATGGTGCGGAGATTCTGAACGAGGAGATCTGGGGTTTGAAGAAGATGGCTTATCCTATCCAGAAGAAGTCCACGGGCTTCTATTGCCTGGTAGAGTTCAAGGGTGAGCCTACGATTGTAAAGACTCTCGAGACTGGTTTTCGCCGTGACGAGAAAGTGATTCGTTACATGACTGTCAAGCTGGACAAGTACGCGGCTCAGTATGCTGAGAAGCGTCGCAGCAAGTACGCTAAAAAAGAGGAGGCTTAATCATGGCAGAGCAGAAATCTGAAATTCGTTATCTCAACGCTCCTTCTATCGACACCAAGAAGAAGAAGTATTGCCGTTTCAAGAAGAGTGGCATCAAGTATATAGATTATAAGGATCCCGAGTTCCTGAAAAAGTTCTTGAACGAGCAGGGCAAGATTCTTCCCCGCCGTATCACGGGTACCTCTCTGAAGTATCAGCGTCGCGTGGCACAGGCTGGTTATAACGGC
>FR882143.1:3485-27985 GCA_000435635.1 Prevotella sp. CAG:1320
AGCAGGGTCGTGTGGCACAGGCTGTTAAGCGTGCTCGCCAGATTGCTTTACTTCCTTTCGTAACCGACTTGATGAAGTAAATAAGGAGGAATTGCATGGAAATCATACTGAAAGAAGATATCATCGGACTTGGATACAAGAACGATATCGTAAAAGTGAAAGACGGTTATGGCCGCAATTACCTGATTCCCCAGGGCAAGGCCGTTATCGCATCTGATTCTGCCAAGAAGCAATTGGCCGAGAACTTGAAGCAGCAGGCACACAAGTTGGCCGCTATCAAGGCTGAGGCTGAAAAGAAGGCAGAGGCTTTGACCGACGTGGCGCTTGTCATCGAGGCAAAGGTTAGTGCTACAGGCCAGCTCTATGGCTCAGTGAATACAAATATCGTTGCCGCTGAATTGGCCAAGAAAGGCATCGAGGTAGATCGCAAAATTATCACCATGCGTGATATCAAGAACGTGGGCACCTATGAGGCTACTATCCATTTCCATAAGGAAGTAGAGGTGAAAGTGCCCGTTACCGTTGTTGCGGAAAACCAGGCTGTAGTCGAGACTCCTGCCGCAGAGGAGGTTTCCGAGGCTGTCGAGACTCCCGCTGAGAACACTGCCGCTCCCACCATCGAGGAAGAAGAGGCCGCTTACTTGGAGGAAAAGGAAGAGGCCGCCGCAGCGGAATAAGACTTTAATGTAAAGAAATAACCGCGAAAATCCCGTTTGCCTGTTTGGTGAATGGGATTTTTTTTGTAATTTCGCGAAATATTACTAATCTTAAAACTACAATAAGAATGAAAGCATTTGTATTTCCTGGACAGGGTTCCCAATTCGTGGGAATGGGTAAGGATTTATATGACACCAACACTTTGGCCAAGGAGCTTTTCGACAAGGCCGATGAAATACTAGGATTCAAGATTACCGACATCATGTTCGCTGGTACTGACGAGCAGCTCACGCAAACCAACGTGACGCAGCCTGCGGTTTTCTTGCATAGCGTGATTTCCGCTCTTTGCTTGGGTGACGATTTCCAGCCCGCCATGGTGGCAGGCCACTCTCTTGGAGAGTTCTCCGCTTTGGTGGCCGCTGGAGCTTTGAGCTTCGAGGACGGTTTGCGCTTGGTGGCAGCCCGTGCCAATGCCATGCAGAAGGCCTGTGAGGCCAATCCTGGCACCATGGCTGCCATTATCGGCTTAAGCGATGAGCAAGTTGAGCAGGTTTGCCAGGAGGTTTCCAGCGAGGGAAACGTGGTGGTGGCCGCTAACTACAACTGCCCAGGCCAATTGGTTATTTCTGGCAACGTGGACGCTATCAACGCCGCTTGCGAGAAGTTGAAGGCCGCTGGTGCTAAGCGCGCTTTGCCCTTGAAGGTGGGCGGAGCTTTCCATTCTCCCTTGATGCAACCCGCTAAAGACGAACTGCAGGCCGCTATCGAGAAGACGCAGTTCACTACGCCTCGTTGCCCCGTTTACCAAAACGTGGACGGCAAGCCCCATACCGACGCGGAGGAAATCAAGCAGAACTTGATTGCGCAGTTGACCAGCTCCGTTCGTTGGACGGCTAGTGTACAGGCAATGATAGCCGATGGCGCAGACGACTTTACAGAGTGTGGCCCAGGCAAAGCATTGCAAGGCATGATTGGCAGAATATCCAAGGAGGTTTCCGCTCACGGCATCGCGTAACGCTTTTGGCAATTTGTTTCGTGAGAGGGGACTAAACCATGGCTAAAGCCATTATTTACCAAGTATTCACAAGGCTATTTGGCAATCGTTGTGCCACCCGGTGTCCCAATGGGACACTGGGCGACAATGGCTCGGGGAAGTTTGACGACTTCTCCGACGATGTTTTGGCGCGGATTAGTCAACTAGGCGTTACCCATGTTTGGTATACGGGCGTGATTCGTCATGCCACACAAACAGATTATTCCTCTTATGGCATTCCCCGCCAGCATCCAGAGGTAGTCAAGGGAAAAGCTGGTTCGCCATACGCCATTTGCGACTATTATGACGTAGACCCAGACTTGGCCACCAACGTGGCAGACAGGATGCGGGAATGGGAAGCCTTGATACAGCGCACCCACAAGGCGGGCATGAAGGTCATCATGGACTTCGTGCCCAACCATGTAGCCCGTGAGTATCATTCCATCTGCAAGCCGCAGGGCGTGAAAGACCTTGGCGAGGATGATGATACTCATGCGCATTTCTCTCCGCTCAACAACTTCTACTATTGTTGGGGTAATCCTTTGGACTTGAGCGCCATCGTGGATGGCTCCGCTGATTACCAGGAAGTACCCGCCAAGGCCACGGGCAACAATCAGTTTAATTGCCGTCCGGACAAAAACGACTGGTATGAGACCGTGAAGCTCAACTATGGTATAGACTATTGTGGGGGCAGTGGAGTGCACGAACACTTCAATCCCACGCCCGATACATGGCTCAAGATGGTAGACGTGATGCTCTTTTGGGCCGCTAAGGGCGTAGATGGCTTCCGTTGCGACATGGCGGAGATGGTGCCCGCGGCATTCTGGGCTTATGCCACCAACAGGGTGAAGAGCCGCTTCCCCCATTTCGCTTTTATTGGGGAAGTGTATAATCCAGTTCTTTATCGGCAATACTTGACTTCGGGTTTTGATTATCTTTACGACAAGGTGGGCATGTATGACTGCCTGCGAGATATCACCTGCGGTTACAGGAGAACCAGCGACATCACCAACCAGTGGCAACGCACCAATGACATATTGGACCATATGCTCTATTTTCTGGAAAACCACGATGAGCAACGAGTGGCCAGCGACTTCTTCGCGGGCAATCCGTGGAAGGCCATACCCGCGTTGATGGTGAGCTGTCTTTTCCAGCGCAATCCCCTCATGATATATTTCGGTCAGGAATTGGGTGAGCGCGGCATGGACGAGGAAGGCTTCAGCGGCAAGGACGGACGTACTACCATTTTCGACTATTGGAGCCTTGACAAGGTGGCGAGGGCCTACTATGACACGGGAGAGCTGTCAAGTGAAGAGCGGAACTTGCGTAACGCCTACCAAAAAATAATGTGCCTGGCTCGCAGGGAGCGCGCCATTAGCGAAGGGCAGGTGTTTGACCTGATGTACGTCAATCAGCACATCGCCGACAAGCAGTTCGCTTTCCTTAGGAAGTATGGCATGGAAGTGCTGCTCGTAGTGGTCAACTTCGCTGACGAGGCAGTGGAGTGTGACATTAATATTCCGCAGCATGCCTTTGATTTCCTGAAACTTTCCGAGGGAATGGTCTATACCACCGACCTGCTGACCTATCATCCGCACCAAACGCCCATACATCCTGGCAAGCCTGTCACCGTGCAAGTGCCCGCCAATGGAGGTAGGGTATATAAATGGAGAACCAAGGACATGGAAGATGAATATCTTTTGAACGACCACAACAAGCAGGAGTACGCCCCGGCGCATACGGCCGAGCACTTGCTCAACCAGTTGATGACACGTCTCTTTGGCTGCGAGCGCAGCAACAATGCCCATATAGAGCGCAAGAAGAGCAAGATAAGTTACGTGCTCGACCATAAGCCCTCCAGGCAGGAGGAAAAGCAGATAGAAGTGGAAATGAATCGCCTCATTGAGGAGGATTTGCCCGTGAAGTTCGAGTTCGTTGACAGGGACCATGTCCCCGAGAACGTGAAGCTTGACCGCCTGCCTGATGACGCCAGCGAGACGATACGCCTCGTGCGCATCGGCGACTATGACGTTTGTCCCTGTATAGGCAAGCATGTGCGTTCAACAAGCCAGATAGGCCACTTCCAGATGTTGGGCACAAACTGGGACGAGATGACCCATACGTTCCGTATCCGCTTCAAGATAGTGCCTTGATGGTTCTTTTGGAAACAGGGATAAAGGAGGCGAAGCCCCATTGACAGTGTCCATTGTCGATGGGGCTTCGCGGAAAGAAAACATATGGCTTATGGGAAAGTTAAAAATCGCGTTGTTGAGTCTTCTTGCTTGTGCGCTAGGGGCTTGCGCGAAGGGCGAGGGCTTTAAGTCTGTAGATGCCAACGAGTTTGAGAAAATCATTCGGTCGGGCGATGTGCAGATAGTGGACGTGCGCCGTGCGGAGGAGTTTGCCGAGGGGCATATACCAGGTGCGCTCCTCTTGGATGTCACGCATGAAGACTTTCGTGGGAAGGCCGCTTCTGCCCTCAACCGCAAGAAGATAGTGGCCGTATACTGCCGCTCGGGCAAGCGCCGCGGGACCGCCGCCCATATCTTGGTGGAGGAGGCAAGCGCAGCGTGACCGCCGCCAATATCTTGGTGAAGGAAGGCTACAAGGTGGTAAACCTGCGTGGAGGTTGGCTGGAATGGAGCGCGAAAGGCAAGCCGTCGGAGCGGACAGCCCCCATGTAGTTCTCTGGGATGGCATTGCGTGCCGTGGAAATGATATTAGTCTCAAAGGCCCGCGATACTAGTTTCGTCACCCGATTAAACTAGTATCGCGGGTCTTTGAGACTAGGGGTATAGGAAAACAAGTTATTTTCAAAGGCAAAATAACTTGTTTTCGATGGCAAATCAAGTTAAATTGCCAATCAAATCAAGTTGTTTTCAATGCCAAAACAAGTTGTTTTCCTGGAACCCTTGTTCTTGTCAAATCTCGATGGACTGACGTTAAGCCAAAAGGATGTATTTTTTGTAAAAAAGAGAACATATTTTCCGTGTCTCGAGTTTTTTATGTTCTTTCGCGTTCGGAATGAATGACAGACAAACCATTTTGACGATTACAGGCTCCGACAGCCTTAGCGAGTCGGGCGTGCAGGCTGATATCAAGACCATAGCCGACTTAGGCGGCGTGTCGGTATCGGCCATCACTTCCGTGACCGTACAGAACACGTTGGGCATACAAGAGTTTTACGACCTGCCCGCCGAGATAGTGCGTGGACAGATAGAGGCGTTGCTCAACGACGTGCGCCCCGCGGTCATCAAGATAGGCTTGATACGTTCCTTGCCCGTGCTGGACGTGATAGTGGATATTCTTGCCCATTACAATGCCCGCCATGTCATCTACGCCCCGGTGTTTATTTCCAGCAACCACGAGCGCTTGGTGACCGACGACGTGGTAGAGCAAATCATGCGGAGACTGGTGCCGCTTTGCTCTCTGGTCATTACCCGAAAGGGCAGTGTGCATGGCCAGGGCAACGTCTATGCCAGTGCCGTGGCTTTTTACCTAAGTGAGGGACTGGACATAGAAGAGGCGCAAGCCCGTGCGCAGGCCTATGTCAGTGAGCGGGAATTGCGCTCCAGTGATTTCCCCAGCCGCTCCGCCGCGCTTTACAAGGAGTTCCTGGTCTTGCTCGACACCCATTTCCGTGCCAATAGCGACGTGGCTTTCTATGCCTCGAGGCTCAATGTCTCTTCCAGGTACTTGGCGCAGGTGTGCCGCAAGTTGGGGTTGAAGAGTCCCAAGGCCTTCATAGACGAGCGTTTGGGCAAGGAGAGCGAAAGACTGCTGTCTAATCCTCTCCATACCATACAGCAGGTGGCCTACGAGTTGGGCTTCTCGTCGCAAGCCCACTTTTCCAAGTTCTTCAAGAAGATAACGGGGCAGTCCCCCAGTGAATACAGAAAATCAATAGCGAAAACAAAATCATGAAACAAGACAGACAACAACTCAACCGTGATTTGGCCCGCATGCTGAAGGGCGGAGTCATTATGGATGTCACTACGCCTGAGCAAGCCCGCATAGCGGAGGCCGCGGGCGCGTGTGCCGTGATGGCCTTGGAGAGGATACCCGCGGACATCAGGGCTGCGGGAGGCGTAAGCCGGATGAGCGACCCTAAGATGATACGCGGCATACAGCAAGCCGTTTCCATCCCCGTGATGGCTAAGTGTCGCATAGGCCACATTGCCGAGGCGCAGATTTTGCAGGCCATAGAGATAGACTACATAGACGAGAGCGAGGTGTTGACCCCAGCTGATGATGTCTATCATATAGACAAGCGCCAGTTTGACGTGCCCTTTGTTTGCGGCGCCAAAGACCTGGGAGAGGCTTTGCGCCGTGTGGCAGAGGGCGCTACGATGATACGCACTAAGGGGGAACCCGGCACGGGAGATATCGTGCAGGCGGTTTCCCATATGCGCAAGATGCAGTCGGAGATCAGACGTGTTTCCTCTATGGCCGAGGACGAACTTTACGAGGCGGCCAAGCGGCTGCGTGTGCCGTTTGACTTGCTTCGTTGGGTGCATGACAATGGTCGCTTGCCCGTGGTGAATTTCGCGGCAGGAGGCGTGGCTACGCCTGCCGACGCCGCGTTGATGATGCAGTTGGGCGCCGAGGGAGTGTTCGTGGGCAGCGGTATCTTCAAGAGTGGCAACCCCGCCAAGAGAGCTGCGGCCATCGTGCAGGCCGTCACCAACTACAATGACCCTAAGCGCTTGGCCGAGTTGAGCGAGGACTTGGGCGAGGCCATGGTGGGCATTAACGCCGAGGAAATAGAGTTGTTGATGGCCGAGAGGGGAAAGTGAGCATGATGCGTATTGCCGTGTTGGCCCTGCAAGGCGCTTTCGCCGAGCATCGGCAGATGTTGCGCCGCTTGGGCGTGGATAGTTTCGAGGTGCGCCAGTTGGCGGACTGGAGTCAGCCAAAAGACGGGCTGATAATTCCTGGGGGTGAGTCCACGGTCTTGCGCAAGCTTCTCCTCGACCTTGGCCTGCTGGAGCCTGTTCGCCAAGACATAGCCCGCGGCTTGCCCGTATTTGGCACTTGTGCCGGGCTTATCTTGCTTGCCCGTCGGGTGGAGGGGGAATTTTCCTCAGCCTTGGGCACCATGGACATCAAGGCCAAGCGTAATGCTTATGGTCGTCAACTGGGAAGTTTCCATGCCGTGAGTGATATGGAGGCCGTTGGTGAGCGGGTGCCCATGACTTTCATACGCGCTCCTTATATCGTGGAGTGGGGGAGCGAGGTCATGCCTCTCGCCTTTGTGGATGCCCGTTGTGTGGCAGCCCGCCAAGGGAATCAACTTGTCACGGCTTTCCATCCCGAGCTGGACGATGATGAGCGAGTGCATCGTTATTTCGTGGAGCGGATGTGCCAGTCGTGAGCAGGCGCTTCTTGCCGTCAGGATATTCTCTTTGTTTCTTTTCTAGGCAGCCCGTCACTGGTCGGCAGCGATGATTCTTCTTCGGTCAGTGAAGCCTTCGGGAAATGTATAACGCAAAGAGGGCGCATCCCGATATACTGGGATGCGCCCTCATGCCAAATTATTGACGCCTTGGTGTTATACCAGGTATTGTGAGGATATACTTTCGTTTTCCTCTACCCTGCGTATGGTCTCGGCGAACATGTCGGCTATGGACAGTTGCTTTACCTTGGCGCAACGCTTGGAGTAGGGAATGGAATCAGTGAAAACGATTTCCTCCAGCGCGGAGTTTTGTACTCTTTCAGACGCGGGACCGCTCATTACGCAGTGGGAGGCGCAGGCTCTTACGGTCTTGGCTCCCGCTGCCTTCATGATGTCCGCTGCTTTGGTGATGGTACCGGCCGTGTCTACCATGTCATCGATAATGACCACGTTCTTGTCTTTCACGTCACCGATGATTTGCATAGACTCCACTACGTTGGCTCTTGCCCTAGTCTTGTTGCAGAGCACCAGCGGGCACCCCAGGTATTTTGCGTAAGTATTGGCGCGCTTGGAGCCACCAACGTCAGGGGAAGCTATCACCAAGTCGTCGATATGGAGACTTTGCAAGTAGGGCAGTATGACTCCCGATGCGTAGAGGTGGTCTACGGGCACGTTGAAGAAGCCTTGTATCTGGTCGGCGTGCAAGTCCATGGTGATGAGGCGGTCTATGCCGGCCACGCTCAACAGGTCGGCTACCAGCTTCGCGCCTATGCTCACCCTGGGTTTGTCTTTGCGGTCTTGCCGCGCCCATCCAAAGTAGGGTATGACCGCTATGATGTTGCGTGCCGACGCTCTCTTGGCCGCGTCTATCATCAAGAGCAGTTCCATCAGGTTGTCAGAGTTGGGGAAAGTGCTTTGCACCAAGAACACGTCCCTGCCGCGGATAGACTCCTCGTAGGAGACGGAGAACTCCCCGTCAGAGAACTTGGTGATAACCAACTTGCCCAACGGACACCCTAGGCTTTGGCAGATTTTCTCTGCGAGGTATTTCGTGCTCGTGCCCGAGAATACCAAAAAAGAGTTGTTGTCACTCATTGCTGTCTATTTTTGATTGTCTTTGTCTCTTTTTGTTACTGCACGGATTTCCTCAGCTTCTCGAAGTGCCCCATGATGTCCTTGAAGTCCCTGCCGTTCTGTATGTCGAAACGGTTCCAGAGGTCTCCGCATATCACCACGCCTCCGAAGCCCAGCTGCCTGGCCATGTTGATATTCTCCAGACTCATGCCCCCCAGGGCGTAAACTTTCTTGTCGATAAGTCCTTGCTGGGCCGCTTCCTCCAACTGTCCGATGGTGAAGCTGGACTTCTCGTCCTTGAACTCTATGCAGTCGAAAATGTTTTTCAGGAAAACGTAGTTGGCTTTTTTCTTCATTTCCGCCAGTGATCCAAGGTCGGTGCAAGTGCGGCTGTATTTGCCTTTATAGCCCACGGGCAAGCTGTCCGCGGGGTTGTCCAGGTGGATGCCCGCCAAGTCGTATTCTTGCTTCAGGTAGTAATGCTCATGCACCATCACCTTGCTGTAGCAATCCTCTGGCAACAAGGAAAGTAATCGCTCTGAATACATGGGCGATGAGCCTGGTTTGTAAAGGTGCAATAAGTCCAGTCCCTCGTCGAAGAGCGATGTGAGTATGATGTCCTCTTCCACGAAGAAAGTGGCTTTGGTCATGATGGCTAGCTTCATCTCTTAGGTCTTAAGGAGTCGTCTATTATTTTGCAAAAGTATTAAAAAAAACACGAACTTGCAATTATCTCCGAAATAAAAACTAACTTTGGGGCCTAAAATTATATTTCGTCATGGAAAATAATCTGCTAGAGGAGGTATATCGCGATATTCACACGCCAGTTTACGTGTTGGAGGAAGACAAATTGCGCCGCAACCTGGCGTTAATCAAGGACGTGGCCAATAGGGCCGACGTGGAAATCATCTTGGCTTTCAAGGCTTACGCTCTTTGGAAAACGTTTCCCATCTTCAGGGAATACATCTCTGGCACCACGGCCAGTTCGCTCAGTGAAGCCCGTTTGGCGATGGAAGAATTTGGCAGTCCAGCCCATACCTATTCGCCCGCTTATACTGACGGGGAAGTAGCGGACATTGCCCGCTGCTCCAGCCATCTTACTTTCAACTCGCTCACGCAATACGAGCGATACCATGCTTTGGTCAAGGAAGTCAATCCCCGCTTGACTCTCGGGTTGAGGGTAAACCCCGAGTATTCCGAGGTGGGCACGGCTCTTTATAATCCGTGCGCTCCAGGTACCCGTTTTGGCGTGTCGGCCAGTAAGCTTCCCCAAACATTGCCGTCAGACGTGGAGGGTTTCCATTGTCATTGCCATTGCGAGAGTGGGGCAGACGTGTTTGAACGCACCCTGGCGCATATTGAGGAGCGGTTCGCCGCTTGGTTTCCCCAGCTGAAATGGATTAATTTCGGCGGGGGCCATCTGATGACCCGTGCCGACTATGATGTGGAACACCTTATATATATATTAAGGTCTTTCCACGACCGCTATCCTCATTTGCGCGTCATCTTGGAACCTGGCAGCGCGTTCGCTTGGCAAACGGGGCCACTGGTGTCACAAGTGGTGGATGTCGTGGAGGATCATGGAATCCGTACCGCTATTCTCGACGTGAGTTTCACTTGCCATATGCCCGACTGCTTGGAGATGCCTTATATGCCAGAGGTGCGTGGGGCCAAGGTCGTAGATGCCGATTCCCCGGGAGAGCATGTTTATAGGTTGGGTGGCAATAGCTGTTTGAGTGGGGATTTCATGGCCAGTTGGCGGTTTGATCATGAGCTGCGGGTAGGTGAGCGTGTCATTTTCGAGGACATGCTGCATTATACAACCGTCAAGACAAACACCTTCAATGGCATTTCCCATCCTGCTATCGCTTTGCTGGGAAGTGACGGGAAGTTGCGGATGCTCAGGCAATTCGGATACGAGGACTACCGGGACAGAATGGACTGATTTCTTTATTCGACGTATAGTCACGTTATCCGCCATGGCACGAGGCAATATGGTCACAAATGAATAAAAATCGGTTTATAATAAAAAAAGTCGTGAAATATTTTGGTGGTTCAAAAAAATGTGCTACCTTTGCACCGCATTTAGAGAAGTGCTCCTCTTCATGAGAGAGGGATAACATGCGGGAATAGCTCAGTTGGTAGAGCACGACCTTGCCAAGGTCGGGGTCGCGGGTCCGAGTCCCGTTTTCCGCTCTTTTTGTTTGTAGGAGAAACATACAACCCATGAATTTATATTTAAGATATTTTGACCAAGAAACCTTTGTGTCCTCTGTAGAAGAAGCTTTGGATTTCTTGCGTTCCATACCTGAGATAAACTTGACCCCAGAGATGGAAGCGTGCAGGTTCGAGTCCTGTTCTGGGCACACTTTTTTCAAGGCTTTACAGGATGGAGAGGTGGCGGAATTGGTAGACGCGCTACTTTGAGGGGGTAGTGAAAATTGTTTCGTGGGAGTTCGAGTCTCCTCCTCTTCACCAAACTGCTTTTTACGCGGGAATAGCTCAGTTGGTAGAGCACGACCTTGCCAAGGTCGGGGTCGCGGGTCCGAGTCCCGTTTTCCGCTCTTTTTGTTTGTAGGAGAAACATACAACCCATGAATTTATATTTAAGATATTTTGACCAAGAAACCTTTGTGTCCTCTGTAGAAGAAGCTTTGGATTTCTTGCGTTCCATACCTGAGATAAACTTGACCCCAGAGATGGAAGCGGATATCCGGGATTACGCTAGCCGCGATGTCTATTTCCCAAAGCGTTACAAGGTGCGTCCCCGTGTTTATTTTATAGTTATCAAGACCTCGGCGGCCACGATGCAAGACTTCAAGGAAAAGAAGGCGTTGCGTACCAATGTCAACACGGCGGCCCAGGAGAAGCATGAGTTGGCTGTTTCTGCGATGAATCGGCTCAACGAGGACCATCCAGGATGGTATGAGGGAACAATAGACTTCAAGCGGGTTGTACTTGTTCCCGCTACGGGTAAGCACGAGTATCGTGACACGCGTTTCGTGGCTCAAGTGAAAGCCATGTCAGGGCAGGACTGCTACAACCGCATCGTGGAGCATCTGCGTAGTAGGGTAGACAGCCGTAGCCAATTCCCCTCTGCCAAAGGGAAAAACTTCCGCTTCCGCTATTTGGGAATGTGGAAATAATCCTTGGAAAGCCATGAACAAGGTAATGCTGATAGGCAATGTGGGGCAAGACCCAGTGGTGAGATATTATGACGCTGACCAGGCAGTGGCCCAGATACGCTTAGCCACTACCGAGCGGGGGTATACATTGCAAAATGGCACCACTGTTCCTGACCATACAGATTGGCATAACCTGGTTTTTTATCACAAGTTGGCGAAGATAGTGGAGCAATATGTACACAAGGGCGACAAGCTTTATGTGGAAGGTCGCATTCGCTATCGCACTTATGACGACAAACAGGGCAAACGTGTTTACGTCACCGAGATAGTGGCGGAAAACATGGAAATGCTGACTCCCAAGCCACAGCCGTCAACGCAAGCGGCTTTTGCCAAGTCTTCCAATATGGGCACTTCGTCTGCCTTGGAAGAAGATAAATCCAAATTACCTTTTTAACTAGATACGACATTGGACTATTCTAACATAGTGGAGTCTGTATCCGAGGTTACATTGATAGCTCCGGACACAGGCTCTGTCATAGCGTTGGTATTGGCCGCGTTACTGCTCGTATGTTCCGCTTTCGCCAGTGGTTCAGAAATAGCGGTGTTCGGGCTTTCTCCCTCAGACATCTCAGAACTGGATCCTGACCATAGCGACGTAGACCGCAAAATAGTGAAATTGCGGGAAGATTCCGAACGCACGCTGGCCACCATATTGATTACCAACAACCTGGTGAATGTTTCCATCATCATGCTTTGTAATTACAGTCTCGGCCACATTATCCATTTTGGCAACGCTCGTTGGCTGGAGTTCCTTTGCATTACGGTGATTCTTACTTTTCTCTTATTGCTCTTTGGTGAGATTATGCCCAAGGTCTATAGCCGTCAGAATCCCTTGAGGTTCTGCCGCAAGGTGGCTGGCGGCCTTACCAGGCTAAATAAGTTGTTGAAGCCATTCTCCGCGGTCTTGATGAGCAGTGGCGTATTGGCCGAGAAGGTGCCTCTGAAGGATAACCACAAGTTGAGCGTAGGCGAGCTGGAGCATGCGTTGGAATTGACGGACAAGGATGAGATAAAAGACGAGAAGAGCATGTTGCAGGGCATCATCCGTTTTGGCGACGAGACAGCCAAGGAGGTGATGACCAGCCGGCAGGACGTGGTGGACTTGGACATCCGCTCCACTTACGACGAGGTGCTCCGCAGTATCATTGACAACAATTACAGCCGCATTCCCGTTTACCAAGACAATACCGACAACATCAGGGGCGTGCTCTATATCAAGGATCTTTTGCCCCATCTTTCCAAGCCTGCCAACTTCCGCTGGCAGAGCCTTATCCGACCGCCATACTTTGTGCCTGAGACGAAGAAGATAGATGACCTCTTAAGGGAGTTCCAGGAAAACAAGGTGCACATGGCTATCGTGGTAGACGAGTTTGGAGGCACCAGTGGCATTGTGACCATGGAGGATATCTTGGAGGAGATTGTGGGAGAAATCAATGATGAGTATGACGACGAGGAGAAGTATTTCACGAAGTTGAATTACAACACCTATATTTTTGAAGGAAAGACGCTGATGCTGGATTTCTGCAAGACTTTAGGCACTGATGACGAAGAGTTCGCTGAGGTGGAGGGAGATGCGGATACCTTGGCGGGTTTGTTGCTTGAGCTTAAAGGTGATTTCCCCAGCATTCATGAGAAGATAGATTACAAGAACTACACCTTCGAGATACTGAAAATAGAGGAGAGGCGCATCAGCAAGGTGAAAGTGGTAGTGCATCCCAAGGAAAACGAAGCCAGTTGACCTTCGCCTATGCCCCTGCTTTCCATTCATAGCGTGACCGAAAACGTGACTGTTGCCCTTTGGCGCGTCACCGAGACCCTTGAAGATTTCCAGGCTCTTTTTCCGCGGTTCCCTTTCGCCGAAGAAGAAGTGGAGACTCATCACCTATGCGGGGCGAGATTGCTGGAGCGCTATGCTGTCCACGCTTTGTTTCGTGCCGTGACGAACAGAGAGGAGACTATCGCTCATTTGCCTTCCGGCAAGCCCGTGGTATCTAAGGGACATATCAGCGTAACCCATACCAAAGGATACGCGGCGGTCATCTATTCCCCCTCTCTTGAGGTTGCTATCGACATAGAGCATATCAGCGACCGGATAAACCGCGTTGCCGACAGGTTTTTGCGGGAGGACGAGCGGTTGTCGGGCACCTTGCCAAGGCTCGTGGCCTGGTGCGCCAAGGAGACAGCCTTTAAGTATTACTCTTCCGATAATTTGCTTTTCTCCGACATGAGGGTAGATTCCTTCAAGTTGATGGATGGCTGCTGCCAAGTGGAGAATCTGGAGCGTGGTTGCTCGCTTCCTGTCCGCTTCCATATCACAGAAGATTTTGTCTTGGCCTATGGCTATCAAAGGTAATCGTTTCCGCCTCTTGTTGTTGCTTGCGGTGTGTGTCCTTCCCCTTTGGTCGCAAGAGTGGAAGGTCGTGAGCGAGCACAGCCAACGCTCTTTTCCCCATTCCGTTCCCGCGGGTAATTATAGCGGCATTGCCCCTTTGGGTGATGGACTTTACGCCGTGGTGGACGACAAGGCCAAAGAGGATGGCTTCCACGTCATGCGGGTGGCCATAGATTCCCTCTCGGGAGAAATTCTCAGCGTTGTCCATGACCGCTTCGTGGGCAATGGACAACCCAACCGAGACTCCGAGGGCATCGTGTACTTGCGCGACAGCGAGCGGCTTTGGATTAGCGGCGAGGCGGACAATCAGGTAAGGGAATATACGCTGGATGCCCAGCCCACAGGTCGCATGTTGTCTTTGCCTGAGTCTTATGCCCATCTCTCCCGTCTGTATGGCTTGGAGTCATTGGCCTATGACGCTATATCGCGTACTTTCTACACCGTTAATGAGAGCACGTTGCCCGCCGATGGAGCGCGAGCTTCTTCTGCGAATGGCAAGGCCAACCTTTTGCGCATTGCCGCCATTCCCGCAGGGGAAGGCAGTCCCCGAGAGTTGTTTTATCAAATGGACGCTCCTGCCGCCCATCGCACGGCAGCCCAATATGCCATGGGCGTGAGCGAACTGTTGGTGTTGCCAGACCAACGGCTGTTGGTGCTGGAGCGGGAGGCTTTTGTGCCTAAGGGAAAGATAGGGGCTTTTGTGGCGTGCAAATTATATGTGGTTGACCCTAGAGAGAGCACCGCCTCCTCGCGCCCGCTCTCCAAGCGGTTGCTCTGCTCATGGCGTACCAAGCTGAACCTTACTGCCCGTGGGTGGGCCAACTATGAGGGCATGTGCCTAGGCCCACGCTTGGCTGACGGCAGCCAAGTGATTATCCTCCTCTCAGACTCGCAGGCGCGGTATGCGGGCGTGCTCAAGGACTGGTGGAAGACTTTGGTTATCCGCAAGGAGTAGCATACATACGTATCGCCGATGCTGGCTGTGGGGGAATCAGCCTGGGATTGTGGCGATGCGGCGCATAGCGTCGATGGCGGCAAGATTAGCTAAGATAGTTTCTTTTACCCTGTTCCAAGAGCGTGAGATAATAGGAACAAAGTCTCGGGAATATAGCTTCTAAATCAGTTCCACGTCGTGAAATAGTTATTTCACGACGTGGAATGGATTAGTTAATTATCTGCTCGCGCTTTTATTCCTATATAAAAAGAACTTTCCACATAGCTGTTTGCGCTGCTGGTAGCCCCTGGTATGTTCAATGTCTTTCTAGTCGCGATTACCCCCACGCTGCTGGCGATGTCCCTTGGGAAGCCGATGTGATATAAATTTCAAGGCAGTTTGCGAATTTGCCGCCCGAAAACTTGTATGTTTCAGATATTGTCCTTAAATTTGCGGATAGATGACAGCATAAGTAGCCATCTTCTCATGAAAAATCATGAAACAACCATGAACCGCGTAAAAAAGATACTGACCGAGCATAAAAACGCCGTGATCATGGCCGCCACGATAGCCCTTATCGTGATAGCTTGTTCCTTTGCCGTCTATCTGAGGTTGTATACGGGCAAGGAACTTTGGTATGAAATGTTTGCGGCCATTATAGGAGTCATCATCACGGCCATCATCACCATGATGTTGCTTGTTGGCCAGACCGACAGCGATGAGCGACGAGAGAAGAAAGGCAAGGTGTTCGAGGAGAAACTGCGCATTTATCAAGAATATCTGGAAACGCTATACAATGTGATTAAGGCCGGGCAGAACACCAATGACGAAAAGCTCAAGTTGGCTTTCAAGACATCTTCCGTAGCCATGCACTGCGACCCCGAACGGGTAGAGGAGATCAGCAAGAGCGTGGAAAGAATATTTAAGTTGGCCATCAACGCAAATGGCAATGCGCTTGAGACGCTGAGCGAGGCAAAATGGAAAGAACTGCTGAAGGAGTTGTTCAACGTCATGGATCAATTCAAGGCCGACTTGTATCAAAACATCAACAAGGGAACGATTTCTGGTTGGGACGATACGCTCAAGCACTTCACCGCAGCCTTCTGCCAAGACTCTGATGACAAGATTGCCCCGCAGGCTTTGGCCGTCAACACGACAAACAACATGAAAGTCGTTGACTCGAAATCAATCACTGGGGAATGGGAAGAAAAGAAAAAGCAATGGAATGTCAGGGGCTGGGAGGTGGAAGACCACTTGGCGGAAAGAAATAGCTTTACGCTGAGGCTGACCAGCTCTGACGCTGGTGGCAACAGACCCGCTTACGTCAGCGTAGATTGGGATAGAAGCGGTCATTACAATGTCCAGGCCTCTTATTGGCGTGACCCTAATTTCGCGAAATATTTGAAGTCGCGATTCGGGGGAAGAAGGAGCTATGGCACTTGGTGGATGCTGCTTGAAAAGGAATATTATCATATACCCGAAGGCGGGCTATATAGCCGTTTCGCCCAAGATGAGAAGTTCAGCGAATACATCTATGAGTGGGTAGACCGTCTCGTCTACGTAGTGGAACAAGAGCATTTCATTATCCAGTGGTTGGATGCCGTAGGCCTGCGCAAGGATTGGACCATCAATACTTGGGAGTGCAGGCAACTGGTCTGTGATTATGATAACGAGAAATATGGCATGCCCTACTTTGATGTGACACGAGAGGGTGGCCAAGCCGTCATTCGTTTGACGAATAGGAAAGAGGATAAAGACCTGGCTGATGAATTGGCGAAAAAGATGAGAGTAGGCTTGAAGGTCTGTGGAGATGGCATCTACGAGCTGGAGACGCTTGACGAGAATTCCAATGACATACCCCAACGGGTAAGGGAATGGATGGAAAGAATAGAAAGGGCAACGAGATGAGAACTGGCATCCTTGCCGCTGAGACGTGAATACGCGGATTGGCAAACCACAAACAAGACCACAACGGAACACGTAGCGACGATGTGCACATCGTCTGCAAGAAAGGGAAAACATCGCAGAGGAAGTCTCGGGGCAAGCATCCCTGGCTTGTCGATACGTGAGCACGTTTCCCTTCTACAACACTTCATCGGTATCCGCGCTATTCTAACGCCTGTTGACGCAAAGAGCCGTTCCCGAAAAGGAAGCGGCTCTTTCTTCTGTATGAGGTTTATTGTTGTTCTTGTCCTGCCTTGTCGATGGCCTTGATTTTCTGGCGCACCAACTCCATGTCGTCTTTCAACTTCTGTATCTTTCGGCTCATCTCCTCCACGAGGCTATTGCCTTTCTTGCTGGTGGTGTTGAAGAAGCCGAGATTGTTCTCATAGGTGGTAATCTCTTGTTTCAGTTGCTCGTAGCGGCGCATCAGCTTGGCACGCTCTCCGCTCAAGGCGTCACCGCCTTTCTCCGCTACGCTCTTCAGGTTTTGCATGAAGCTGTCCAAGTTGCGCTTGTTGACAGAGATATGCAATTCCTTGTAGATCTTGTCGAGCGTATCATGGTAGAGTTGGTACACCTTGTCTTTTTCCTTGTAGGGCACATGACCTATGGCATTGTATTCAGCCACCAACTGCTGTACATAGTCTTGCGTCTGGTTCTCAGGCGTTTCCAATATATCGTTCAACTTCTTTATGATTTCCTTCTTCTTGGACAAGTTGGCGTGCTCCTCGCTCTTCACGTTGCCGCGGGCGGCCTTTCGAGCGTCAAAGAAGTGGTTGCAGGCTTGTTGGAATTCTGCCCAAAGTGGTTCGCCTACCTTCTTGAGCACGGGTCCCACCTCTTTCCATTCCTTTTGCAGTTTCACCAAAGCCTCCGCGGTCTTGTTCCATTCCTTGCTCTCGGAGAGCTCCTTGGCCTTGGCTACCAGCTCCCGTTTCTTGTCCGCGTTGGCAGAGAGCGTGTCCTTGAAACCTCGGAAGAACTCTGCCTTGCGGCGGAAGAACTCATCATTGACGGCGCGGAAGCGATCGAATATCTTCACGTTCATCTTCTGCGGGGCGAAACCGATTTGCTTCCACTCCTGCTGGAGGGCAATGATTTCCTTAGTGCGCTTTTCCCAGTCAGAAGGTGTGTGGTTTTCAATAGCCGCCAGAGCTTCAGCTTTCTCGCAAAGCTCTGTCTTTTTCGCCAGGTTTTCCTTTTCCTTGGTTCTCAACTGTTCGAAGTGCTGCTGATGGCGCTTGTTCACGATGGAGGAAGCGGCCTTGAAGCGGTTCCAGATATCTTCGCGCAAGTCCTTGGCCACGGGGCCAGTCTCCCTGTATTGCTGGTGCAGCTCTTGCAGTTGATAGAAAGCGCTTACCACGTCGGGCTCCTCAGCCAGCTTTTCCGCTGCCTCGCAGATGCGGGTCTTGATATCCAGGTTTTTCTTGAAGTCATATTCGCGGGCCTCTATGTTGAGCTTCAGTTGGTCATAGAAATGCTCCACGTAGAGTTGGTAGTTTCTCCACAGTTCCGTGGCATGCTCTGGAGGAACAGCCCCCAGGTCTTTCCATTCTTGCTGCAGGGCCTTGAACTGCTGATATGATTGGTTGGCCTCCTGCGGGGAGTTGGCCATGTTCTTGATGCTCTCGATGATTTCCAGCTTGCGCTTGTAGTTGGCTTGCTTTTCTTCCTCCTGCTTCAAGTAGAGTTTTGCCCTTTTCTCTTTGACAATTTGCATTTCCGCCTTGAAAGCCTCTTCTGTATCATCTGGGGTTACGCGGAATTTCTCAGGGCTGCCTCCGTCCTCCAGGAAGGCTTTCATTTGGCTTTCCCTTTCAGCCGTGTGCATCTTGTAGAACAGAGCTTTCAGGTGTTCCACCTCTTCCTTTCCGGGCGTTTCGTCGCCATGCGCCAGTTGCCTTACCCTTTCCAGGATTTCCTGTTTGCTGGCATATTCCTTTGGGGTGGCAGTGGGATTGGTTTCGATTGCTTGCGGAGAGTTGTTCTCTGCCGTTGTTTCTTGCGTGATGCCCTGTTGCAGGGTCTTGTCTTGAGAGTCCATCATGTCACTGTGAATTAGTTTATGAATCGTTTTTCATGTCTCTGGCCAAAGCCAAAGTTGTTTATCTGCGCAAACTTAAACAAAAAAAATGATACAGCCTAAGAAAAAGCGTTATTTTTTCCGTTTTGGCATGAAAAGTATGGGTGTGGTACTCAAAATGCATGCTTAAAGCAGTCTTTTCCGGCGCAGGATGAACCATGAAAGGGCAGAGACGAATACTGATATGAACAGGGCGATGGCGAAGCCGAAAGGACTATTCTCCATGCCGTTGATGAGGTTCATGCCAAAGAGGCTGGCGATGAGCGTAGGGAACATCATGATGATACTCACGGAAGTGAGCGTCCTGATGACGGTGTTCATGTTGTTGTTGATGATACTGGAGTAGGTATCCATAGTTGATTCCAAGATGTCGCTATAGATATTGGTGGTTTCCCGGGCCTGTGTCATCTCAATATTTACGTCTTCTATCAAGTCGGCGTCCAGCTCGTCTACCTGCAACTTAAACTTCAACTTGGAGAGCAGATTCTCATTGCCTCGAATGGAGGTGGTGAAGTAAGTGAGCGAATCTTGCAATCTGCTCAACCCTATCAAGCTGGCGTTGTTCACGCCATTGTCCAGGTTCCTTTTCGCCTTTTCTATCAAGGCGTTGATTTGCTTCAGTCGTTTCAGATACCACACCGCTGACGAGAGGAAGAGCCTGAAGGTCATATCCACGTAGTCGGTAAATCCTTCTCCGCGCTTTTGTTGATAGCTGATGAAGTCTATCATCATGTTGGTCTCGTAATAGCACACGGTTATAGTGACATCCCGCTTGTGGATGATGCCAAGGGGAACTGTGGTATAGGGTGTGCGGGAACGTATCTCCTTTACATAAGGTATACGGAGTATGACGAGCATCCAGCCGTCGTCATATTCGTAGCGTGCTCGCTCGTCGGTATCGCTGATGTCTGAAAGGAAATAGTCGGGAATTTGGAATTCTTCTTCCAATAGTCGCTGGTCTTCCTCTGTAGGGCAGGTTACTTGTATCCAGCAGTTGGGTTGCCACTCATTGATGGCCTTCAGGTTATGCTCTGTATTCCAGTAGGTTCTCATTGTCGCTAGTCTCCACAATTAGTCCGCGTGGGGATTAGCGGCTTTGGCTCAATCCTCGCGCGTAATGATGAATGTTTCCGCGTGATAATCGTCCATTAGTGTTGTTGTTTTGTTAACCGACTGCAAAATTACGTTTTTATTTTGAAATAACCGCCATTTCCCTTGATTTTTTTTCTTGTGCAAGGGTCTTTTATGGCGAGGGAGATTAGGTTTGGCGATAAAGTCCCTTCCCTTGTCCAATAGGGACAGGAAAGGGACGGGTTTCTTAAGCTATTGCTTAGAATGGCGGCAAGAGGATGTCAAGGATTGTCATGCGTCTTTTTCGACGGTTTCCTTGTATTTGGTGAGCAACCATTCTTTTTGTTCGGGAATCGTCATGTGGCTATTGTCCAACACTATAGCGTCTTCCGCTTGGCGCAGGGGGGATACCTCGCGATGGCTGTCTATGTAGTCACGCTCCTTTACGTTGGCCAATATGTCATTATACTCGGCTGGCATGCCCTTACTTTTCAATTCATCATAACGACGTTGGGCTCTAACTTCGGGACTTGCGGTGACGAAAATCTTCAGTTCCGCGTCAGGAAACACTGTAGTGCCGATATCTCTTCCGTCCATGACAATACCTTTTTCTCTGCCCATGGCTTGCTGTTGGCATACCATGGCAGCGCGCACGAAAGCCAGCGTGGCGATAGGGCTCACGTTGTTGGACACTTCGAGGGTTCGTATTTCTCTTTCCACCAGTTCTCCGTTGAGGTAAGTGTCTGGCATGCCAGTTTCAGTGTTCAATTTAAAAGAAATATTGATATTTCCCATTTCCGCCTTCAGCCTGTCTGTGTCGATAGAGCCACTATGGATAATTCCGTGGCGCATGGCGTAGAGGGTGACAGCGCGGTACATGGCACCAGTGTCAATGTAAACATATCCGATACTGCGGGCCAAGTCTTTGGCCATAGTGCTTTTGCCGCAGGAAGAGTATCCGTCTATGGCTATCGTGATTTTTTTCATGTTGTATGTAGTTATGATAATATTATAATGTGTAAGCCGCGTTGATGACTAGCGAGGAACTGCTCACGTGATATTTGCCGTATGCCACATTGACTTTGAAACGTTCCAGGTAGATGCCCGCTCCTATGGAAGCCCCAGCCCAGTGGGAACTTTCTTCTCCTTCCGTGTCTTCCACTTTCATTTCGTCCGCACGGCGGAAATTATATCCTCCGCCTACCCAGATGCCTGAGCCCAATAACAGGTCTACGCCCACCACGGCATGGTTGATGAAACTGTAGTTCCAATGGTTGAGGTCTACGAGTGTGGCCGATATTCTGAAAGGGGTGCGCAGAATGCGTTTGGAAACGCCCAGTTGCACGTCTATGGGCATTTTCTCGTAATCATCCTCGTAAGCTTTTACCTGCCCGCCCAGGTTCTTGGCTACCAAGGAGATAGACCATTCCCTGTCGGGGTCATAGTAGTTGAGTCCCAGGTCTACGCCCATGGCGATGGAGTTGTAGTCTCCGATATAAGAAGTGATGAACTTGGCGCAGATGCCGCCCGCTATTGTTGGTGAGAGTAAGTAGGAGAAGTAGCCTGCCAGCGAGATGTCTCGGGCGGAGAACGTACCGGTCTGTTGGTTGTTTTCGTCTACTTCTTTCATCGTGCCGTAGTCTATGTATTGTGCCGATACTGCCCAAGACGCTCTTTCCTTCACGATGCGGTTAAAGGCGGCTGAGGCCGTGTTCGCCCCTTGCATGTAGTTCATGTAGTTGAGGTTGATGGTCTTGTCGCTCACGGTGGAGAGTAAGGCGGGGTTGTGGAATATCAACGCTTCGTCGTCTTCCACCAGCGTGATATTGTCGCCTCCCAAGGCCGCCGCGTGGGCACTGACGGGTAGGCGTAGGAAGTTATATCCTGTTTGGCTCTCTTGCGCCTTGGCTTCGAGAGTCATCAGTGTCACAAAGATGGCGGATATAAGGAATTTCATCAGTTTTCGGTAAATTATTGGCGCGAAGATACTGCTTTTTCAATAATAAGCACTAATTTTGCCAGGGATTACTGCAAAAATAACGACCGCTGTAACGAAATATTGTAGGTAGTGGAGAGGAAATCGCGTCAAGTGGATTTGGAGGGTTCCCGCCCAGTATTCTTCTTGCTGGGGATGGTATTCGTGCTATCGCTGTGTTATGTGGCGATGGAATATCGTTCTGTGCCTACAAGCTGGGAAATGGAAGAGAGCATGTTGGATGACGTTGCTTTTGACCTCGCTTTCCGCCCCAAGCCTATAGATAAGGACTGGGTGGCCGCTCCTCGGCCAGAAGTGCGTCCCACGCCAGTTGTTTCCACTCGCTTGAAAGCAGTGGATGAAGCGGTGACAAGACAGGCGAAGTTGCCAGATAGGGCTTCCTTGTTGAGGGAAAGTGATGATGCCGAGGTGGCTGAGGCCAAAGTGGCGGAAACATTGCGTCAGCGGGATGAGCCCAAAGGCTCTACTGATGAGCGTCTCTCTCAGTTGCCAGAGTTTCCTGGTGGTTGGGCCGAGATGGTGCAGTGGCTCACCAAGAACCTGCGTTATCCGCCCCAGGCGCAAGCCAGCCAGCTGCAGGGCAGGGTGGTGGTCTCTTTCATTGTCAACGCGGACGGAAAGCTTTCTGATGTCAAGGTGGCCAAATCCGCTCATCCTCAGTTAGACCGCGAGGCGGTGCGGGTAGTGCGCAAGATGCCTCCCTGGAAACCTGGCACAGAGAATGGCAAGCCTTGCCGCTCCATGGTGGTTATTCCCGTGGTGTTTAAACTCTGAAGGAGAAGCTTTGTCGCGTTTATGGCAGTCATGCGGAATCTCACGATATCAAACCTTAACCCTATAATGTAGATATGTATACATCCACTGAACTTCTTGACCGATTGGGACAATCCATGCGGCGCATGGCCATCGACCGTCAGCCCGCCTCGCTTTATGAACCTATTGAATATGTGCTGTCCATTGGCGGCAAGCGTGTAAGGCCCGTTCTCACGCTTTTGGCCTACAATCTTTACCGTGAAGATATTGAGCGCGTGATGCCTCAGGCCATAGCCTTGGAAACCTACCACAATTATACGTTGCTCCATGATGACTTGATGGACAACGCTGACGTGCGCAGGGGCAAACCCACCGTGCATCGCAAGTGGGATGCCAACACGGCCATTCTTTCTGGTGACTCTATGTTGGTGTTGGCCTACCAGCGCATGGCGCAGTGTGACGAGGCTCATTTGAAGCCTGTGCTCGACCTTTTTACGGAGACGGCTTTGCAAATAGGCGAGGGGCAACAGTACGACATGGAATTTGAGCGCAGGGACGATGTCTCGGAAGAGGAATATATCGAGATGATAAGGCTGAAGACCAGCGTGCTTTTGGCTTGCGGATTGAAAATGGGCGCGCTAATGGCAGACGCTCCCTGCGGGGACGCTGACAATCTATATCGTTTCGGCGAATGCGTGGGGCTGGCCTTCCAGTTACAAGATGATTACTTAGACGTGTATGGCGACCCCGCCGTTTTCGGTAAGGAGATAGGAGGTGACATTACGTCGAACAAGAAAACCTATATGCTCATCAACGCCCTCAACAGAGCTAACGACTCTCAACGCAAGGAATTGACGCGATGGATATCCGCCACGGATTTTGACAAACAAGAGAAGATAGCCGCGGTCACCCGTCTATACAATGAGATAGGTATCGACCGGTTGGCGCAGGAGAAAATAGCCGCCTATTTCCAGGAGAGCCACCGCTATCTGGACGCTCTTGCCGTGCCCGAGGAACGCAAGGAAGAGTTGGCCCGCTACGCGCAACAGATGATGAAGCGCCAGTATTGATGCCTATGCTCATCGACACCCATGCCCATCTGGAAGGGGAGGAGTTTCTGGAAGACTTGCCCCAAGTGATAGCCCGTGCCAAGGAAGCGGGCATAGGACGTGTGTTTTTGCCCGCCATCCATGAGGAATCAGTTGCCCAGGTGCTCAATGTCTGTCATCTGTATCCAGGTTACGCTTATCCCATGGTGGGACTTCATCCTGAAGAGGTGAAATCTGATTGGCGAGAGCGATTGCGTCATCTCCATGAACATTATCTTTCCAATGGGGCTGGCGAGTTTATAGCTGTTGGCGAGGTGGGATTGGATTATTATTGGAGCAGGGAACATGAGCGGGAGCAGCTCTTGGCTTTTGAGGAACAGGTGAAGTGGGCCATAGAGCTGCGCCTGCCCTTGATGATACATTGCCGCAAGGCGCAAAACGAGATGGTCGCCCTCTTGCGCCCTTATGAGCGGGAGTTGGTTGGTGGCGTTTTCCATTGTTTTACGGGCAATGTCCGGGAGGCGGAACAACTGCTGAGCTTCCCGGGTTTCGTGCTTGGCGTGGGTGGCGTAAGCACGTTCAAGAGCAGCCATTTGCGTGAGGATTTGCCTAAGAGCGTGCCGTTGGACAGGTTGGTGTTGGAGACAGACAGCCCTTATATGGCTCCTGTCCCCCATCGAGGGCAACGCAATGAGAGCGCGTTCGTGGCGGAGGTAGCCAAGACGTTGGCCTTGGCCTATGGTGTGGCGCTGGAAGAATTGGCCATGCGGACCACCGCCAATGCGTTGCGTGTCTTTTCCCTGGTGAAATGAAGGCATTGACGCGCGTTTCTAGCCCCAAACTGTCTGCGGGAAGGTTTTGACGCGCGTTTCTAGCTCCAAACCGTTCTGCGGGAAGGAATTTACGCGCGTTTCCAGCTCCATTCCGAACT
>FR882144.1:0-25971 GCA_000435635.1 Prevotella sp. CAG:1320
CAGTGGCCAATAGACCATTTTGGCTGTCTGGCGATTGGCGGTGCGTATGCGTACTATCCGTATTTTGTATGGCGGGTCACTGGAGTCGCGTTATATTAAAATTAGTGAAAAAAAGCCTTATGTCGCGAGAATGGCGTATTTTTGCACGATAAACGAAACGAGAATACAATGAGTTTAACGAGTATAGCGAGTTTCTTGTTTAAGCCCAGACAGCGTGAGTTGGAAAGGCACGTTAATGAAGCCGAGCAACTGCAGTATAACTCCTTGCGCCACTTGCTGGAGAGCGGGAAGAACACGGAGTATGGCATCAAGCACCTGTTGAACGCCACTCACGACTATGACACCTTTGCCCGAAATGTGCCTATCAACACCTACGAGGAACTGAAAGGGGATATTGATCGCATGCGCAGGGGAGAGGCAAACGTGTTGTGGCCAGGCAAGGTGACTTGGTATGCCAAGTCCTCAGGCACCACCAATGACAAAAGCAAGTTTATCCCCATCACTAATGAGGGACTGCGCAACATACATTATAAGGGCGGTTTCGATGCCGTGGCTCTTTATCTGCGCAACCATCCCCAAAGCCGCCTCTTCGACGGCAAGAGCTTGATACTGGGAGGCAGCCATTCCCCCAACTACAACTTGCCCGACAGCCTGGTGGGAGACCTGAGCGCCATCTTGATAGAAAATATCAATCCCTTGGCCAACATGGTGAGGGTACCCTGCAAGGCCACTGCCCTGCTGAGCGATTTCGAACTGAAGCGTGACCGTATAGCCCAGGAGACCATGGGAAAGAACGTTACCAATATCTCGGGAGTTCCCTCGTGGATGTTGAGCGTATTGGTCAGGGTATTGGAACTCTCCGGAAAGCAATACCTCAATGAGGTGTGGCCCAACCTGGAGTGCTTCTTCCATGGCGGTATCGCCTTCACTCCTTATCGCAAGCAGTATGAGCGGATGATACCTTCCGACAACATGCACTACATGGAGACCTATAACGCCAGCGAGGGTTTCTTTGGATTGCAAGACGATCCAGCCGACAGTTCCATGCTCCTGATGTTGGATTATGGCGTGTTCTATGAGTTTATCCCCATGGACGAGTTTGACAGTCCCAATCCTGCGGTAGTTCCTTTGACAGGCGTTGAACTGGACAAGAATTACGCCATGGTCATTTCCACTTCTTGCGGATTGTGGCGTTACGTGATAGGAGACACCGTCCGTTTCACCAGCAAGAATCCCTACAAGTTTGTCATCACGGGTCGCACCAAGTATTTCATCAATGCTTTTGGCGAGGAACTTATCATGGACAACGCGGAAAAGGGACTTGCCTACGCTTGCGCCCAGACAGGTGCGCAGGTGTCTGAATATACCGTGGCACCCGTCTATATGGATAGCCACGCCAAGTGCCGTCACCAGTGGCTGATAGAGTTCTCCACGCCGCCTGCCAGCGTAGACGCTTTCGCCCACTTGCTCGATGGTAAACTGCAAGAGCTCAATAGCGATTACGAGGCCAAGCGCAGCCACGACGTGACCCTGCAGCACCTGGAGGTCATCACGGCGCGCAAAGACCTTTTCAACGATTGGCTGAAGAGCAAGGGCAAATTGGGCGGCCAACACAAGGTGCCTCGCTTGAGCAATAGCCGCAAGAACCTGGACGAGCTGCTGGAGTTGAACCAACAAAAGAAAACGGAATCGTGAGAAGACCCTTATCCGCAGTCATCAATGCCTTAGGCGGGCGACATCTGCCGCTCATGCTATTGGCCGCGTTCCTGTTGGGATCTTGTGCCCGCATGGGCCAACCCGATGGGGGATGGTATGACGAGACACCGCCTCGCATAATGGGCGCTGCTCCCGCCGACAAGGGCACTAACGTAAAGAACCGGAAGATAAGCATCTTTTTCGATGAGTTTATCCAGATAGAGAGCGCCACCGAGAAAGTGGTGGTATCACCTCCGCAGCTGGAGACCCCGGAGATAGTGGCCTCAGGCAAGCGTATCAGGATAGAACTGCTGGACTCCCTGAAGCCCAACACCACTTATACCATAGACTTTTCAGATGCCATCACCGACAATAACGAGGACAATCCCTTGGGCAACTATACCTATAGTTTCTCCACGGGCGACGCGATAGATACCCTCGAGGTATCGGGCAAGGTGCTGCAGGCAAAAGACCTGGAACCCGTGAAGGGTATTTTGGTGGGACTTTACAGCGACTTGAGCGACACCGCCTTCACCACTAAGCCCATGCTCCGCGTAAGCAGAACAGACGGCAGTGGCCGATTTGTCATCAAGGGCGTGGCTCCAGGCACTTATCGGGTCTATGCCCTGCAAGACGCCGATGGCAACTACCTTTTCAACCAGAAGAGCGAGATGCTGGCTTTCAGCCAGGAGAAAATAGTGCCCTCTTTCAAGCCCGATGTCCGCCAAGACACCACGTGGATAGATTCCCTGCGTATCAAGTCTATCGACAGGGTGGGCTACACCCATTTCCTGCCCGATGATATTGTGCTCAGGGCTTTCAACGAGGTGATGACAGACCGCTATTTCCTGAAAGCGGAGCGCAGGGAGCCAGAGAGCTTCACCCTCTTCTACAGCTATGGCGGCGAGATGCCCCAGGTGAGGGGACTCAATTTCCAGTCGGACGACGCTTTCATTATAGAGTCTACCGAGAAGCAAGACACTATCACCTATTGGCTGAAAGACACCGCCCTGGTCAATCAAGACACTTTGCGGGTGGAGCTTACCTATCACATGACCGACAGCCTGGGAAAACTCGTGGAACAGATAGACACGCTGGACATCCTCTCTAGGATTAGCCATGAGAAGAGACAGAAAGACCTGGAAAGGGAGCGGGAGGAATGGCAGAAGAAACAAGACCGCGCCAAGAAACGGGGAGAGCCTTATGATTCCATCATGCCTCCCAAGGCGTTGGCTATTGGTGCCAAGGCTCCATCGGAACTAGACCCTGACAAAAACATTCCTTTTACTTTCAATACGCCATTGGCTAGCGTGGACACGGCGGCTATCCATCTCTACTCCAAGCATGATACCCTGTGGTATAACGCTCCGTTGGAATTTAATCACGTCAGGGGTAGGGAATATGAGTTGAGAGGCGAATGGCGACCTGATATTGAATATAGCCTGGAAATAGATTCGGCTGCCTTCGTGGACATCTATGGCAAGGTGTCTCCCCCTTTCAAGCAGGGTTTCAAGGTGAAGTCGTTTGATGACTATGGCACGTTACTCCTCAATATCCCCACCATGACAGACACCACCATCGTGGTGCAGTTGCTCGACGCGGGGGACAAGATTATCAAGGAGGTAACCACCAACCAGGGCGTGGCGGAGTTTTATTATGTTTCCCCTTCCACTTACTACGTGAGGATGTACATAGACTCCAACCGCAACGGGGAGTGGGACACGGGACTTTACTCGGCTAATCGCCAGCCGGAGACGGTCTGCTATTTCCCCAAGGAGATAGAGATAAGGGCAAAATGGGATTTCACGGAGACCTGGAATCCCTTGGCCACTCCTGTCATACAGCAAAAGCCCGCCGCCGTGACCAAACAGAAGCCCGACAAGGACAAGAAAATCAAAAACCAGAACGCCCGGCGCGCCGAGCAACTGGGCATAGAATATATTCCACAAACCAGCTTTCCCTAAACAGCCATGAACAAGACCCGCCACATCGTCATCACGGCACTGCTGGCCATCATCGCCATCACTGCCCAGGCGCAATGCAAGTTTCGCAACACCGCTTTCTCTTCGGGTGAGTTCCTCACCTACAACCTTTACTATAACTGGCAATTCATCTGGGTGAAGGCGGGCAACGCCAGCCTCTCCACCATCCAGACGGTATATAAGGGCAAGCCAGCCTATCGCGCCAGCCTCACTACCCGGGGAAGCGAGAAGGTGGATGGCATGTTCATCTTGCGTGACACCTTGCTCTGCTACTCTTCCACCCAGATGGAGCCGCTCTATTATCGCAAGGGAGCCCGCGAGGGCAAGCGTTACACCGTGGACGAGGTATTCTATTCTTACCAAAACAATAAGTGCAACATCCGCCAGCATCGCCAGAAGAATGACGGCACACATGTCTGGAACACGAAGTCGCTCACTTATTGTGTCTACGACATGCTCAACATTTTCCTTCGGGCACGCAGTTTCAGCGTGGCGGGGTGGAAAAAGGGACACATCGTGGACTTCCCCATAGCCGACGGGGACGGCGTGACTCCGGCTCGCCTGCTCTATAAGGGCAAGAAGACCATCAAGGGTGACAACAACGTGAAATACCGCTGCCTGCAGCTCTGCTACCTGGAGAAAGAGGACGGGAAATATAAGCGTATCGTGGACTTCTATGTCACCGACGACGCCAACCACGTGCCCGTGAGGCTCGACATGTTCCTGCGCTTCGGTGCCGCCAAGGCTTTCTTGGTGGGTTACAAGGGATTGCGCAACCCCACTTCCTCCATCGTGAAGTGATGACTGCCATCGCATTGGTGTGAGGCGGTAAAATATCTTTTCTTTCCGACTGGGTTGTCGTGAAGAGGCTTCCCGGTTCGCGGCGGGTTTCACTTTAAAGCATGACGGGATGAAATCATTAAGAGAACTCTTCAGAATAGGCAAGGGTCCCTCCAGCAGCCATACCATGGGGCCACAGAGGGCAGCGAGGATTTTCGCCGACCGCAATCAGGGAGCGCGTTCTTTTACCGTGACTCTTTACGGCAGCCTGGCCGCCACGGGACGCGGACACATGACCGACGTGGCCGTCATGGGAGAGTTGGAGCCGGTGGCTCCGGTGAGCATCGTGTGGCAACCTGCCGTTTTCTTGCCCTATCACCCCAATGCCATGAAGCTACAGGCGCATGACGCGGAGGGTAACACCACCGATGAGTGGACGGTTTACAGCGTGGGAGGCGGCGCGCTCTCCGAGGGAGAGACAGACACCGGGCTGCTTGACACGCCCGATGTTTACGACATGAACACGATGACAGCCATCATGGATTGGTGTAACAACACGGGTCGCAGCTACTGGGAATACGTGGGCATGTGCGAGGACAGCGGCATTTGGGACTTCCTGCGTGAGGTATGGCAGGTGATGCAGGCCGCCGTGGAGCGGGGCATCAACCGGGAAGGTCGACTGCCCGGCCCGCTCAACCTGATGCGCAAGGCACCCGTCTATTTCGTGAAAGCCTCGGGTTACAAACAGTCCCTGCAGTCCAGGGGGCTGGTATATTCTTATGCCCTGGCCGTGAGCGAGGAGAACGCTTCCGGTGGCACCATTGTCACGGCTCCCACCTGTGGGGCTTGCGGCGTGCTGCCCGCCGTGCTCTACCATTGCCACAAGGGGCATGGCTTCTCGGAAGAACGTATACTCCACGCCCTGGCAACAGCGGGACTTATCGGTAACATAGTGAAGCAAAACGCTTCCATATCGGGTGCCGACGTGGGTTGCCAGGGAGAGGTGGGCGTGGCCTGCGCCATGGCCTCCGGCGCTGCCTGCCAGCTCTTCGGCGGCAGTCCTTCCCAGATAGAGTACGCGGCAGAGATGGGATTGGAGCACCACTTGGGCATGACGTGCGACCCCGTTTGCGGACTGGTGCAGATACCTTGCATAGAGCGCAATGCCTTCGCCGCTACCCGTGCGCTGGACGCCAACCTATACGCTTCCTTCTCCGATGGTAATCACAGGGTGTCTTTTGATAAGGTGGTGGCCGTGATGAAGCAAACTGGGCACGACATTCCTTCGCTCTACAAGGAGACCAGCGCGGGCGGACTGGCCAAGGACTTCAATCTGGAAAACAATCCACGACTATAAAGCGTCTAAAAAGTCAGTACTACTGATATTTCATTTCAGTACTACTGCTTTTCAATATCAGTAGTACTGAAATCTCGGAGCAGTAGTACTGACTTTTGGGCGGACTTAATAACTTGTTTCGCTCATGAAAATAAGTTATTTCGCTCACGAAAATAAGTTATTTTGCTCACGAAAACAAGTTAAATTGCAGAGCAAAACAAGTTATTTTCCATTTCGCCTGGTGTATGGGTCTCGCTTGTTTCCATTTCGCGGCCATAAAATGGTTTAGGCATTCGGTAGACGGCTAAACGCAAACGGGCTGCCAACATTGTGTCGGCAGCCCGCTAATATCGGATTATTCCGTACTGGTTTTCTTGGGCATCTTTTCCAGCCTCATGCCTATCACGTAGGAGTGGGGCACGTCTTTCACTATTTGCGACTGCAATTGCGGGTCGATTTCACTCTCGCCACAGAAGCGGATGAAATTGGAGCGTTTGTCATACCACCAGGAGCCGAAGAACACCAAGGGTATTTCCACCGTGTCGCCATCCGTCACGGATTCCAAACGGAAAGGACGGCTGTCATACATATAGTTGATGGCTTGCGTATAGCCTTCTACGGGATATAGCTTGAGGGATGATTTCGACATCCTGCCGACACCAGGGCTGCCTACGCTAATAGTGGCCAGCGAATCGTCTTTCACCTGGAGTGTCAACGTGACGGACTTGATGTAATCAAATTCCGATTCGTTTGGCGCGAGATGATGCTCTTGTCGCACGGCTTCCCATTGTTCTTCGGGGTAGACCTCCACAGACATGATGTTTGGGCCGAACATAAAACTATGCACCCGTCCTTGCTTCTCGGCATGGCGATACTCGTCCACGTAAAAGGAGACGTTATAATGGGTCTTGAGCAGCGGTCGCAAATCGAAACGATGGATAGAAATGCCGTTCATCTCAAGCACGTCAACAACATCCTCCAGCTGGATTGGCTGGGGAGTGATTCTCACGCTGTCTTGCGCACGCAAAGGGCCAAACAAGGCGACGACACAAAGGAGCGTAGCTGGTTTTTCATAAGTCAACCTATGCCAGTTGAGTTACTCCTCGTCGGCAACTATCTTGGGGCCGCGCACCTTGTCTTTGGCGCTGAGGCCTTTCTTTATTTCTATGTTCACGCCATCACTGAGACCCGTGGTGATTTCACGCTTCTCGTAGGTTTTCTCTTCGCCCTCTCCCTTGATGAGGTAGACATAAGTCTTGTCCCCCTCGAACTCCAGGGCACTCTCGGGAATGCAGAGCGCGTGTTTTGCTTCGGCCAAGACTATCTCGGCATTGGCACTATAGCCGCTGCGCAATTTATTGTCATCGGCCACGTTGACAGCGGCCTTTATCTCGAATTGGTTGGCTCCGTTGTTTTCCACGGCCTTGGGAGAGATGTATTCCAAAGTGGCTTTCAGGGTCTCGCTCTGCAGTGCGCCGATAGTAATCTTCATATCCATTCCCGTCACGAGCTTGCCCACTTCCGTCTCGTCTATGTTGCCCCGGAATATCAGGTCGCCCATGTTGGCCACCGTGGCGATAGTGGTACCATCGTTGAAGGTGTTGGAGAGGATGACCGTGTTGCCCACTTTCACGGGCACATCGAGTATCAGGCCTGTGATGGTAGAACGTATCAGTGTGCTGCTTCCCTTTGCGTTGCGGCTGGAGACGCCATCGCGCACCACTTCCAGGTTGTCTTGCGAGGCGGCCACTTCCTCTTGGGCCTGCTTGTAGGTTTGGTGCACCTTGTCATACTCATCGGCGGAGACCAGTCCTTTGTCATAAAGTATCTTCTCTCGCTCATAATCCACCTTGGCCTGCTCCATGTTGATATTGGCTAGTCTTACCCTGGCCTCGGCACTGGAGAGCTGCGCCATGTCGGGGATGACTTTTACCTTCGCGATTACCTCGCCTTCCGTCACCATCTCTCCAGCGTCTTTGTAGATGTCGGTGATAATACCCGATATCTGTGGTTTCACGGCCACCTCGTTGCGCGGCTCTATTTTACCCGTGATGACAGAAGTCTTGCGGATGTCCTTCACGGTGGGAGTAATCTCCTCATACTCCACTGTCTTGGGGCGGGATTGTATCCAAAGGAACACGAAGGTGCCGATGAACACCATGGCTATGAAGCCCGCCACGATGAGTTTAAAATACTTTTTCATAGATATGTCTTGCTGTTTTGTCCTTTTTGTCGATTATGTCTACTCGTCTCTCATAGCATCCACGGGCTTGATGTTCATCGCGCGGAGCGCGGGAGCCAAGCCCGCCAATATGCCCAATACCATCAACATGGCCACTGCTCCCAAGGCCGTCCAGAAGTCCACTTGGTAGTGGGCGGCCTCTATGCCGTCTGTGGTGTTGGCCAGTTGCAGCATCTGGAGGATGGCCACGGCGAAGAGGATGCCGCTCATGCCCGCCACGGCGGTGAGGGCGATGCTCTCGGATATGATTTGCGACAAGATAACCTTGGGCGTGGCTCCAATGGCACGGCGGATACCTATTTCCGTAGTGCGTTCCCTGACGGTTACCATCATGATATTGCTTACGCCGATGGCTCCAGCCAGTAGTGTGCCGATGCCCACCAACCATATCAGGAAATTGACACCCTTAAATAAGTTGTCAAGCAAACCGAAAAGCACCTCGGTGTTGAATACCGTGACGGCTTTCTCGTCGGTAGGATCTATGTCGTGAGGTCTTGCGACGACTTCCCTGATGCGAGGCGTTATCTCGCTGATGACTACGCCTGGCTTGGCGGTAAGACATATTAGGTCTATCTCGTCACCTCTGTTGTAGAGTCGTTGCAATAGGGTATAGGGCACCACTATGGAGTTTTGCGAGCTGCCGTTGATGCTCATGGAGGACGTGCCATAGTCTACGCCGATGACAGTATAGTAGGTACTGTCTACCCTGATGACCTGTCCGCAAGGGTCGATGTTCTCGGGAAAGAGCGTCTTGTAGATTTGCTTTCCAAGGACACAGACCTTTCTGTCTTCACGCACGTCCATCTCGTTGATGTATCGTCCATAGCGCATCACGGGAGCGTCTATCAGTTGATATTCGGGCATCATGCCCTTCAACGGGCCGCTGCATTTCTTGTCGCCACGTATGGCGCTAGTGCCCCATTGCGATAGTTGTGGGGTCACCACGTCCAGTCCTGGCACTTGCTCTTTCAGCCGCTTGATGTCTTGCGATGTCATGGTCCAATATCTACCTTTGCGGAAACCATGGTAGGCCTTGGTGGTTTTTTGGGAGAAGATGATGGCGCTGTTGGTGGCGAAACCCTCGAAGTTGGACTGCAGGAGTTGCTTAAGTCCTTGCCCGCCGCCGATTAACGCCACTAGCATGAAGACACCCCAAAACACGCCGAAGCCCGTCAGTATAGACCTGCTCTTGTTGCGGGTGATGGTGTCCAGTATTTCCTTATAGGTATCGATGTCTATCTTCATTCTGCTCTCAATGCTTCAATGGGTCTTATATGCGCTGCCTTGCGTGCGGGGATGAGCCCCGCGAGCGTACCGGCGATAATCATGACCAAAGTGGCTTCCACGCAAACATCCAGTCCCACGGTGGGGTTGACGAAAAGAGTGGTCTTGAAAAGTCCGGTGTCTGTCTGCTCATGGCCTATCGTGGCATCCATGTATTGATTGGCCGCTATGCCTATCACCATACCTATATAGCCAAAGAAGGTGGTGATGATGACGCTCTCCACGATGATGAGTTTCAAGATGGAGAGGGGCTTGGCTCCTATTGCCTTGCGTATGCCGAATTCCCGGGTGCGTTCTTTGACGCTGATGAGCATGATGTTGCTTACGCCCACGATACCGCTCAACAGGGTGAAGATACCTATAATCCAAAGGGCGGTGCGGATGATGCTCATGCCCTGGTTCATTTGCATGTTGTTGAGGAAGCGGTTCCATATCCAGATAGTTTCCTCATCTTCTGGGGCGGCCTGGTGGTTGGCGTTGATGGTGCGACGGTAAGCGTCCTCAAAAGCCTCGTTCTCCTCTTCGCTCTCCAGTCCATGGAAACTGAACATGAATCGGTCTGCCCGGTCTCCCTTGTTGTAGAGTATGCGGAGAGTGGTAAACGGGGTATAGACCACGTCGTTCATCTCGCTCTCGTCGTTGTCATAGATACCCACGACCTGGAAGGCGATGTTGTCCACTTTGACCTGTTGGCCTATCAGCCTACCGCAATCATGCGGTTCCAGTTCCTTGGCGTTGGTTTCGCTAAGTACCAGCACTTTTCTGTTTTCGTTGATGTCCACTTGATTGATGAACCTGCCATGGAGCATGTCCATCTTGTCGATTTCCGCCATGTTCGGATAGACTCCTTCCATGCTGGAGGAGAAGTAGTTCTCTCCCAGGGCCACGTTAGCGGTGCCTTGCCAGATAGTCGCTCCCGCTTTGTCGATGATGTGGTTGAATTTTTGGTTAGTGGTGTTGAAGTCTTGGTCTTCCAATTCAATGTATCGGCCTTCTTGCAGTCCATTGTAGGGTATGGAAGTCTGCCCTGAATAGACCACCATGGAATTATCCAGCACACTTCCGGCGTTTTGCTCCAGGGCATTGATGAGTCCATTGCCCGATCCCAGCAGGAAGATGAGCATGAATATGCCCCATGCCACCGCGAAACCGGTAAGCGCGGTCCTGAGTTTGTTGCGTTTGGCCGTAGACCATATTTCGGTGATGATATCTCTCATGGCTATTTCATCATTCCATTGATGCCGAATGGGCTGGCGTCGTGGCGCAGGTTTTCCTCTATGCTGCCTATCAGTCCGTCTTTGATATGTATAATCTTGTTGGTCTCGTTGGCCACACCGCTTTCGTGGGTTACCACTACGATGGTCTTCCGCTCTTCCTCGTTGAGTTGCTTGAGCAGTTGCATCACCTCCACGGATGTCTTGGAATCCAGTGCTCCCGTAGGCTCATCCGCCAAGATGACTTTGGGGTTTGTGATTAACGCCCTGGCTATGGCCACACGTTGTTTTTGTCCGCCTGAAAGCTCGTTGGGATAGTGGTTGGCCCAAGCCGCGAGTCCTAGTCGGTCTAGATATTCCATGGCCATCTGGTGGCGTTTCTTGCGGCTTATTCCTTGATAGAACAATGGCAATTCTACGTTTTCCACAGCGGTCTTGAAGCCAATCAAGTTGAATGACTGGAAGATGAAACCTATGAAGTGGTTACGGTATTCAGCGGCGCGGGTCTCGCTCAGGTTCTTGATAAGCGTGCCCGCCAGGGTGTATTCCCCTGTATCATAGTTGTCCAGGATACCGAGTATGTTGAGCAGGGTAGACTTCCCAGAGCCAGAGGCACCCATGATGGAGACGAACTCTCCCTCACCGATTTCCAGGTTGATGCCCTTGAGCACGTGCAGGGGCTGCGCTCCCTGGTAAGTCTTGTTGATGTCCTTGAGATGTATCATTTCCGTAAGTGATTTGTCGTTAGACGTACAGTGACGCAGAAAAGTTGCGCGGTGTTGGCAAAAAGTTCTTGGAGGGGGAGAGGCTTATCCCCTTTGGCGGGTATCGGCCCCCCACATCAGCTTTTCCCTTAGGGTGCTGAAGTAACGCTGGTTTTTCTGCTTCACGATACGCACTTGGTAGGGAGCCTTGCGTATGGTGAGTTGGGTACCCTCTTGCATTTTCTCGCTTCTTCCATCTATGGCCACCAGGAAATTATGGCTACGACTTTCCACGTCAAGGGTGATTTCGCAAGTATCGTTGACTACGATGGGGCGAATATTGAGGCTATGGGGTGCGACGGGTGTGATGCAAAGACTGTTGTCTTGAGGCACGATGATGGGGCCGCCGTTGGAGAGATTATAGGCGGTTGAGGCTGTGGGGGGGGGGATGGTTAGTTCTTCCCTTTGGTTGGCCCTGTGGGCGTGGCAATGATAAGTCCATCCGCTTGGTAGGCCACGAGCAATTCCCCGTCAATGTGCGTACGAATGGTAATCATCGAGGCGATATCCCGTTTCAGCACGGCGATATCGTTGAGGGCGTAGGGATAACCCGTGATAGGTTCGCCATTTGCCTCTACCTGTATCACGGTGTGGTTCTCTATTTTGTATTCCCCTAAGTAAATGCTGTTCAAGGCAGATTCTATCTCGCTGGGCAATACGTCTGCCAAGAAGCCCATGCGCCCCATGTTCACTCCGATAATGGGTATCTGCTTGGCACCCACACGGCTGGCCGCTTTCAGGAACGTACCGTCTCCACCCATGGAGATGGCGTAATCAGCTTGGAAATCCATGCCATCAAAGACTCCTGCTATTTCCATCTCGAGTCGCTGCTCTTGGGTGAGGAAGTCATAGAACATGCGATCCATGTATACCTCAGCCTGTTTTTCGCTCAGGTATGAAAGCACTTTCTGTATGGGAATAGCCTTCTTTATTTGGTATTCATTGCCGAAAATGGCGAATTTCAATAGCCTCTGTGCCATTTATTTTGTCGTTTCAAGATTATTCGTTATATTTGCGGAACTTACCCAGGACAGTTGACGTTCCTGTTTGCAAAAGTAGTGAAAAATGACGAAAGTACTTATAAAACCTTAATTTTTATGGCAAAAGTATATGAATTCTTGGCTGATGGCTTTGAGGAGATAGAGGCATTGGCGGTAGTTGACGTATTGCGTAGGGGTGGCATAGACATCCAGACCGTGAGTATCATGGGCAGGGAGTGGGTAGAGACCTCGCATGGCGTGAAGGTGATGGCCGACTTGATGTTTGAGCAAGCAGACTTAGGCGACGCGGATATGCTGCTGCTTCCAGGTGGTATGCCTGGTAGCCTGCATTTGAAAGAGCATGAAGGGCTAAAGCAAGCTCTATTGGCTCAGGCTGCCGCAGGCAAGCGTATAGGAGCGATATGCGCCGCTCCCATGGTCTTGGCCGCCCATGGATTGCTTGACGGAAAGAAAGCTACTTGCTATCCAGGATTTGAGACACACTTACCCAACGCTATTTATACCGCCCAGTTGGTGGAAGAGGATGGCCTTATTACTACTGGTGAGGGGCCTGCCGCGGTGTTGCCCTATGCTTATGCTATTTTAAGTTACTTCGTGGGCGAAGAGAAGTCGAAGGAGATACAAGACCAGATGCTCTATACGCATCTTATGGCTCAATAAGGAGATATCCATGGACTATGTGATTATCGTGGCTGGAGGTAAGGGCTTGCGCATGGGGGGTGATACGCCCAAGCAGTTTTTGCCCTTGGCTGGCAAACCTATCTTGATGCGCACCATTGAGCGTTTCCGTGCTTATAGCGAGCGTATAGGCATTATAGTCGTGCTGCCACAGGAACAGCAGGCTTACTGGAAAGAGCTTTGTGAAAGATATGATTTTCGTGTGCCTCACCAGATAGCCAACGGAGGCGCTACTCGTTTTGAGTCTTCCCGTAATGGTCTTTCCTTGGTTCCTGATGAGGCAGAAGGAATTGTGGCTTTCCATGATGGTGTGCGCCCCTTGGTGCCTGTCAGTGTGATAGATGATTGCTATGAGACAGCTCGCGATAGCTTTGCCGCCATTCCCGTGATACCTGTCAATGATTCTCTTCGCAGAATGGAAGGAGAGGGAAGGAGCCATGCTGTCTATCGTCCAGACTACAAGGCGGTGCAGACACCGCAGGCTTTTGACATTTCCTTAGCCAAGCAGGCTTTCCGTCAACCTTATCGAGAGTCTTTTACCGATGACGCTACCGTGGTGGAAAGCCTTGGTTGCCAGGTGGCGTTGGTGGAAGGCAGCAGGGAGAATATCAAGATTACCACCCCAATAGACATATTGGTGGCGGAAGCTTACCTAAATGAGGCCAAAACCAATCACTAGATTGTCAAAAAGCAGATATGGGTGGCATATTAGACCAAGACATCAAGTTCTTGCCAGGTGTAGGGCCTCAGCGCAAGGTCTTGCTGGCCAAGGAGCTAGGCATAGAGACTTACGCGGATCTCTTGGCTTATTATCCCTATAAATATGTGGATAGGTCGAAAGTTTACCCTATCAGAGAACTGAATAGCGAGATGCCCTTTGTGCAGGTGAAGGGACGAATACTCAGTTTCGAGCAATATGACATGGGAGGGCGCAAGAAAAGGTTGGTGGCCCATTTCTCTGATGGTACAGGCGTGGTAGACTTAGTGTGGTTTACGTATGTGCAACACGCTCAAAAGACTTACAAGATAGGGGTGGAATACGTGGTGTTTGGTCGTCCTGGTATCTATGGAGGTAGATTCCAGTTTGCCCATCCCGAGATGGAAGAAGTCACGAAGTTAAATCTTTCCGCTTTGGGATTGCAGCCCTATTATAACACTACCCAGCGGATGAAAAACGCCAATCTCACCTCGCAAGGAATGGGAAAACTCACCAGGGCGCTAGTGGATTTATTGCCCAGCCCGTTGCCAGAGACTTTGCCCTCGTTTATCACTAAACCTTTGCATTTACTTTCCAGGGATGAGGCTTGCCGTTGGATACATTATCCTAAAGATGTCAAGCAGGTACAACTGGCCAGGATAAGGCTTAAGTTTGAGGAGTTATTCTATTTGCAGCTAAATATAATAAGGTACGCGCGCGCGAGGCAAATACGTTATCAGGGATATATTTTTCCTCGTGTGGGGAAATTGTTCAACGCGTTTTATGCCCATCATTTGCCTTTCGCTCTTACCCAGGCCCAAATGCGCGTGATGCATGAAATACATGCAGACCTGCGCTCTGGCCACCAAATGAACAGGCTATTGCAGGGTGATGTAGGGTCTGGAAAGACGCTGGTGGCGTTGATGACCATGCTCATTGCCATAGACAATGGCTTTCAGGCTTGTATCATGGCTCCCACGGAGATACTCGCGGAACAACACCTGCAGACCATCAGGAACTTTTTGGGCGACATGCCTATCAGGGTGGAGCTGCTGACAGGCAAGGTGAAAGGCAAGACAAGGCAGTCTGTGCTGCAAGGTCTGATAGATGGCGGCGTGGGGATATTGGTCGGTACGCATGCCGTGATAGAAGAGAACGTGCGCTTTGCCCGTCTAGGCATCGCCGTGATAGATGAGCAGCATCGGTTTGGCGTAGCGCAGCGAGCCAAGTTATGGGTGAAGAGCGACAATCCGCCTCATGTGTTAGTGATGACCGCTACGCCTATTCCTCGCACATTGGCCATGACTCTTTATGGTGATTTGGACGTGAGTGTGATAGACGAGTTGCCGCCTGGGCGCAAGCCTATCCAGACTTTGCATGTCTACGATGACCAGATTGCGGGGCTGTTTGACAGGATACGCCGGCAGGTATCATTAGGCCGGCAAGTTTATGTGGTTTATCCCCTTATCCAGGAAAGTGAGAAGATAGACCTGAAGAATCTTGAAGAGGGTTTTGCCTTGTTGCAGTCCGTTTTCCCGGAATTCCGTCTCAGCAAGCTGCATGGCAAAATGAAGTCGGTCGAGAAAGAAAGTGAAATGGCTCGTTTCCTGGCTGGGGAGACCCAGATACTCGTGGCCACCACGGTGATAGAGGTGGGGGTGAATGTGCCTAATGCCTCTGTCATGATAATCATGGATGCCCAACGTTTCGGTCTATCCCAGTTACATCAGTTGAGAGGCAGGGTAGGACGTGGAGCGGAACAAAGCTATTGCGTGTTGGTGACCAATCGCAAACTGGCGGAGATGACTCGCAAGCGCATTGATATCATGTGTGATACCAATGATGGTTTTCGCATTGCCGAGGCAGACTTGAAATTCCGGGGGCCTGGTGACTTGGAGGGAACGCAACAGAGTGGTATGGCTTTTGACTTGAAAATAGCCAATATCGCCACGGATGGCCAACTGGTGCAGATGGCCAGGGATGAGGCCCGCAAGGTGGTAGACGCTGACCCTGAGTGCAATAGAAATGACTTCGCCATGATGTGGGAAAGGTTGCGGGAATTGCGCAAGACCAATGTCAATTGGGGTGCTATCAGTTGAAAAATCTTGCGCCTGTAATCTTTCCAGAAAGGTTAAAAAGCCGATAAAAAGTGTTAACCCTTCCCCTTGGCTCAGAATTTTTTTGTAAATTTGCCACATCTTATTTTTAGGACATCATGCATTTGCATGGATTCAATTCTCCAAGTGCGTTATAACTTTTATGATTCCGCCAAGGAGATAAACCTGTTAAACTATGGAATTTGGAAAGAACTTTAGAAGGGTAAGTATTGTCGTATTATTAGCGTTGGCCTCCGTCCCAGTGATGGGACAAGACCTCTTGGCTCGTCAGGCTCCTGTGGACAGGAAGATGAAAGCCGTTGACACGTTGGTCACCAACCAACTGAAGATGATAGAGGAAAAGGGAAATCCCGCGAGCGAGCTCTACGGGGAATTCAGCAATGCTTACGTACACAAGACCACGACAATGCCCGACCGCTACAAGATAGATTTGCGCCACTTCTGCATGCCCACCGTGAGCAGGGTCGTGACAAGCAATTTCGGTTCGCGCTGGGGACGCAAGCACAACGCGCTTGACATCAAGGTGTACATCGGCGACACCATCCGCGCCGCTTTCTCAGGCAAGGTGCGCATCGTGAGAAACGAGCCCAGGGGCTATGGCCGGTATATTGTCATCCGTCACTATAATGGCTTGGAGACCGTATATGGCCACCTTTCCAAGCAAATCGTGAAGGAAAACCAAGAGGTGAAAGCGGGCGATGTCATCGGCCTGGGAGGCAATACGGGTCGCAGCACGGGTTCCCACTTGCACTTCGAGACCCGCCTTTGCGGTGTGGCGCTCAATCCCGCGCTTATGTTTGACTTCCGCAATCAAGACGTGACAGGCGACTTCTATGAGTATAACAAGGCCACTTACGCACGTGAGTCCGCTGAGGCTACCCGTTTGCGTGGCAAGGTAGGTAATGGCAGCTACACCCGTGAGCAGGTGCAGGGCATCAGTCCCGTCAAGAAAGAGCAAGCCAAGAACTCTTCCACAAGTGGCGAGAAACTTTATCACAAGGTGAAGTATGGCGAGACGCTTTCCTCCATCGCCAAGAAACGCGGCGTGACCGTGGAACAGATATGCCGTCTCAATGGTTACAAGAAGAACAAGGTGCTCACCCCTGGACAGATTCTTCGTTATTCATAATATAGCTAGATTCTTCGAGACAATAGTTGATAACGGAGCGGTGGCCGGTTTTCTGGTCACCGCTTTTTCGTGTGTTTTCCTTAAATGAATATCCGCATTTTGCCCAATTACTCCCTTGCAAATGAAACTATGCTTCAACCGCGATAGAAGCAAGGATAAATAGTGAAGTATCCAATAATACTTGGCCATAGAAGCAAGGATACTTTGAAGGCGGAGGTTTACCATAAAAATGCTTCTTATTTCCTGTTGGGGGAATTGAGGATATTCATATAATCTATTATTGTCAAAGTGTAGAGACGCATTCTTGCGTCTCAGCAAGCAAGATTGCCGAATAAAATCGCCTGTCGCGAAGACTTGATGGAAAGCCGCCTGTGAGAATGAAATTCGTTTGCCATGCCAGAAAGAATCCGCGAAAAAGTCAGTACTACTGCTTTTCAATATCAGTAGTACTGGAATCGAAAAGCAGTAGTACTGGAATCGAAAAGCAGTAGTACTGAAATCAAATATCAGTAGTATTGGCTTTTGGGGAGTGTATGGCTGAAATTTTAGGGCGTTATTAATGGGGAATTTGTACATTTCAGTGTAGGGCATAAAAAAGCGGCCCTATGCGTATAGGGTCGCTTTTTTATCTTGCCTAAGACCGATGCTTATTTGAGAGCGTCAGCGAGCTCTGCGCCAGCCTTGAACTTAGCTACTTTTTTAGCGGGGATTTGGATCTTTTCCTTGGTGGCGGGGTTGATGCCCTCACGTGCAGGGCGCTCAGATACGGCGAATGTACCGAAACCGATGAGCTGTATCTTGTCACCGGCGATAAGAGCTTGCTTGATGGTGTCAACAGTGGCCTCAAGAGCCTTTTTTGCGTCAGCCTTGCTAATGCCTGCGCTCTCCGCGATTTTGTTAATCAATTCTGTCTTGTTCATAGTTGTATAATAATTATAAAATTAATATTTTATTTCCGTGGAATTACGGAAGTAATATACTCGTTTCTGCTCCCTCATGGTAAAGATGTGGCTTATAATGAGGCTTTTCAGCTACAAATATAAGCTAATCATTTGAAAACCCAAATAAAAAGTGGAGAAAAGTAGATAAAAACTTCAAAAAAAGTGGATAAGTGCTCTATTTTAGCGGTTTTTCACGGATATTTTTCGTAATTTTGCGCCATCAATAAAGTTAAGGAGACAACACAGCATGCAAAGTTTACCCACCATCACGAGGAACCTCCTGCTCATCAACGTATTGGCTCTTTTGGCCAATGGTGTGTTCGGTATGTTCATGGCAAACCAGGGAATGGAAGTGGACTTAAATTCCTATTTGGCCCTTTACTATATCGGGTCACCCTATTTCCAGATATACCAGCTGGTAACGTATATGTTCATGCATGGTGGATGGATACACCTTATCTTCAACATGTTCGCCCTTTGGATGTTTGGAGGCATCATTGAGCGTATGTGGGGACCAAAGAAGTTCCTTTTCTATTATCTCGCTTGTGGCATAGGAGCGGGACTTACCCAGGAGGCGGTACAGTTCCTGGGCTTCGCCAGTCCTTTTTCCTCCACGGTGGGAGCCTCGGGCGCGGTCTTTGGCATCTTGTTGGCATTCGGCATGCTGTTTCCCAACGAACGGCTGTTTATCATTCCCATCCCTTTCCCCATCAAGGCCAAATGGCTCGTGATAGGCTATGGTGCGCTGGAGCTAGTGCAGGCGTTTGGCTATAATGACGGCGTGGCTCATTTCGCCCACTTGGGAGGCATGATATTCGGATATTTCCTGATACGTTATTGGACCAAGCACCCAGGGCGGAGCGGCTATTATGACAACCCAGACCCTTTCGACAAGCTGCGCAATGCCTATGGCAACTGGCGTAAGCGGCAAGCGAGAGAGCAATCTCGACGAGATGCCCAAAGCGACAGACAGCAAGACTGGGACTACAACGCGCGACAGCGGCGCAAGCAAGAGGAAATAGACCGCATACTCGACAAGATACGCAAGAGCGGGTATGACAGCCTTACGTGGGAAGAAAAGCAGACACTTTTCGACCAAAGCAATAAGAAGTGAGACTTTCTGTGGACGATAGGCAAGGGCAATGATACGGCAATTGAAGACCTTTACGTTGCGCCTGATAGCGGGTGCCAATGTGGTGACGGTGGTTTTGATGTTGATGGTGGGATGCTCAGGGCGTCTCAATCCCGACACTCATCCTATGCTCTCCAATGCCAACTTGTTCTTCCCCGTCTTCATGATTGTCAATTTCGCTTTTCTGGTCTTTTGGCTATTGTTCAAATGGCGTTGGGTTTTGATACCTCTTGCGGGTTACGTGGTTTGTTATGTTCCCATGCGGCAATATACTCCTTTCAATATTTCCCGCGATACGCCACGGGATGCCATCAAAATCCTTTCCTATAACGTACATGGATTTTCAGGACTGAACAGCACGGATGGCACGCCGAGGCGCTTGCTGAGCTATATTGCCGTCCAAGACGCTGATATCGTGTGCTTGCAGGAGGCCCACCTAAGCCCTTATCAAGCCATGGTGGACTCCATCTTGGGCGAGCTATATCCCCATCAGGAAACCGTACGTCTCGCGGAAGGTGGAGACTGCGTGGCGGTATTGAGTAAATATCCCATCTTGCGCAAGGAGCGTATTGAATATCCCTCAAGGGGAAACTTGAGCGCGGCTTTCTACCTCAAATTGCCAACGGATACCCTTCTCGTCATCAACAATCACCTTGAGACCACAGGCCTTTCGCCTGAGGACAGAAGCCAGTTCAAGAGCCTGGTGAAAGGGGAATTGCGAGACAAGCAGGTAGTAGAGGAGACATCCAAGCTCCTGATTTATAAATTGGCGGAGGCTACTGCCAAGCGAGCCCCACAGGCCAGGGCGGTGGCGGATTATATTAAGGCGCATCAAGGGAAGCCGATGATAGTATGTGGCGACTTCAACGATGGCCCTCAATCCTATTCCTTGCGTACTGTGGCGGAGGGGCTTACCGATTGCTACGTGGCCAGTGCCAATGGGCCAGGCATCAGCTATAATCGCAATGGCTTCTTCGTGCGCATAGACCACATTCTTTGTTCCGATGACTTGGAGCCCTATAATTGTCGGGTAGACAGGAAGATAAAAGATTCCGACCACTATCCCATTATTTGCTGGGTAAAAGGAGTGTTGAACCCTAAAAAATAATAATTAAGTGTGATAAATTTTTACGACTGAAAAAAAATATGTATTTTTGCGCGACAAAATGCCCAGTGCATTAGGGTCGGAAGAATAATCAATTTCATAACATAAACAATGCAAAACAAAGGATTAGTAATTTGTATTGCCGTATTGATGACGCTCGCGAGCATCTTCTATCTGTCCTTCTCGTTTGCGACGAGATACTATGACAGTCAAGCGGCAAAGCTCTCAGATCCCGTGGCACAGCAGAATTACAAGGATTCCGTGAAGTACCTCGGCATCTACTCTTATCAAAACTGCCTGGAGACACAGATTGGTTTGGGTTTGGACCTCAAGGGTGGAATGAACGTCATCCTGGAGATTTCCGTCCCCGACGTAGTTGAAACCTTGGCCGACCACAAGACCGATATAGGTTTCACCAAGGCCATGGCTGAAGCCAGGGCACAAGAAGAGGCTGAGGGGGGTGACTTCATCTCCCACTTCATAGACGCTTACCATAAGAACGCTCCAGGCCATAAGCTGGCGGAGATATTCGCTACGCAGCAGTTGCAAGGCAAGGTTTCTCCCCAAAGCACGGACGCAGAAGTGGAGAAGGCATTGCGTGCGGAAGTGCAGGCGGCCATAGACAACTCTTTCAACGTGGTAAGCACCCGTATCGATAAGTTTGGCGTGGTGCAGCCCAACATCCAGAAATTGGAGGGACAGGCAGGTCGTATCATGGTGGAGATGCCTGGTATCAGCCAGCCTGAGCGTATGCGCAAACTCTTGCAAGGTAGTGCTAACTTGGAGTTCTGGGAAACCTATAATTCCGAGGATGTATTCCCCTATTTGCAGCAGCTTGACCAGCAGATGGCCAATGCGGGTAGTGACGCGAAAGCCGACACTATTGAGGCAAAGAAAGACACTATTGCCGCCAAGAAAGACTCTGCCGTAGTGAAGAAAGCTACGCCAAAGATACAAATCAAGAAAGACAATGCCGAGAAGGTAAGTGCGGAGGCCGCCACTGCTGAGGCTATCAAGCAGCATCCTTTGTTGGCTCGTTTGCAATTGACGGGCGCACAGAGCTTGAGTTTGGTAGGTTACGCTAGTGTGCGTGATACGGCCGCCATCAACAAGATTATCTATTCTGAATTGGCGCAGCGTGTGTTGCCTTCAGATTTGAGACTGATGTGGAGCGCAAAGCCCGCCAACCTGCAAAACGTGAAAAATATCTATGAGTTGCATGCCTTGAAGGTGACTACTTCTACGGGACGTGCTCCGTTGGAGGGTGATGTCATCGTGGACGCAAAGGATGAATTCGACCAGAATAACAATCCTGTTGTAAGCATGCAGATGAATACCGAGGGCGCTCGCCGTTGGGCACAAATGACCAAGGCTAATATTGGCAAGGCTATTGCTATCGTCTTGGATGGCGTGGTTTATTCAGCGCCTCGTGTCAACGGAGAGATAGATGGAGGAAATTCCCAGATTAGCGGAAGCTTCACTATCGAGGACACTAAGGACTTGGCTAACACATTGAAATCTGGCCGTATGCCAGCTCCTGCTCGTATCGTTCAGGAAGAGGTGGTAGGTCCTACGCTGGGTGCCCAGTCTATTCAGATGGGTATCATCTCCTTTGTGGTGGCTTTCGTGCTGTTGATTACCTACATGTTCTTGATATACAACTGGATACCTGGAATGATGGCCAACTGTGCCTTGATAGTCAACGTGTTCTTCACGTTAGGTATCTTGACATCTTTCCAAGCCGCGCTAACGCTACCAGGTCTTGCGGGTATGGTGCTCTCGCTAGGTACGGCGGTAGATGCCAACGTGCTTATCTTTGAGCGTATCAAGGAGGAATTGCGCGCCGGCAAGGGAATGAAGCAAGCCGTGGCCGCAGGTTATGGCAATGCCTTCTCCGCTATCTTCGACTCCAACCTCACCTCTTTGCTGACGGGTATTATCCTGCTGGTTACCGGTACAGGTCCTATTCGTGGTTTTGCCACCACTTGGATTATTGGTATTGTAGTTTCATTCTTCACCGCCGTTTACCTCACCCGTGTGGTATACGATAGTCAATTGAAGAAAGACCGTTGGTTGAATGTCAAGTTCGTGACACCGATTTCTCGTAACTTGATGGTGGGCATGAAGATTCCTTTCATGAAGTACTTCAAGTACACCCTGCCCATCATGATAGGAGCAATCATCGTGTTCGTGGCAAGTTTCTGCATTCGAGGCTTGAGCAAGAGTATCGATTTTACGGGAGGTCGCAACTATGTTATCACCTTCGAGAAATCTGTTGAGCCAGAGCAAATTCGTACCTTGCTCGCCAACGCTTTCGTAAATGAAGATGGTACGCCAGCAACCACTACGGCTATCGCCATTGGTACCGATGGCAAGACCATTCGTGTATCCACTAACTACAAGATAGAAAGCAATGATCCCAACGTGGATGACGAGGCAGAGACCATTCTTTACAATGTGCTGAAGAAGGCCAACTTGATTACGCAAGAAAGTGTTGTCGCGTTCAAGAATCCGGATATCCGACAAGGTGGTTCTATCATCAGTAGCACCAAGGTGGGTCCTTCCGTGGCCAAGAGCACTACGCAGGGAGCCTTTATCAGTGTAGGTTTGGCGTTGATAGCCATCTTCCTCTACATCTTGCTGCGCTTCCGCAATGTTGCCTTCTCTTTGGGCTCCACTTTTGCGTTGGCCATAGATGCCCTCACCGTGATAGGTTTCTATTCACTCTGCTGGGGTTGGATAGGCTTCTCGTTGGAAATAGACCAAACGTTTATTGGTGCTATACTGACCGTGATAGGTTACTCCATCAACGATAAGGTGGTGGTATTCGACCGTATCCGTGAGAACATGCAGTTACATCCAAAAGAAGATCGTTACCAGCTGTTCAATCGTTCTATAAACGAGACGCTGACCCGTACCATTAATACGGGCGGTACTACCTTGCTCGTATTGCTCTGCATCTTCTTCATCGGTGGAGCAAGCATCCGCAGCTTTGCTTTCGCCATGAGTTTGGGAGTTATCTTCGGTACGCTATCGTCTATCTTCATCGCTTCTCCTATCGCATATCGTGTGATGAAGCGCCGTGCGGGCATAGACAGTGACGTGAAGGGCGAAATGCTTGAAACGAAGTAATCATATGTTGCCCTATATATATAATATGTATACGAGAATATCGAAGCATAGAATATATATAGGGCAATGACATAAAAAAGAGGAGCCACATTGTTGAAATGTGACTCCTTTTTGGTAGTTCCACCGAGAATCGAACTCGGATCAAAGGTTTAGGAAACCTCCGTTCTATCCATTGAACTATGGAACCCCAGTGTCTTTTGACGCTGCAAAGATACTACTTTTCGCTAGGAAAACAAAATAAACTGGCTGGAAATTTTCTCATCCACTATCAACAATAGGCATTAATAAGGCAAATTTGACTGTATGATTCGTGTTTTATTAACTATTCTCCTCTCGCTGACCGCGATGTGTGTTATGGCTTCCGATGGTGTCGTGAAGGGTAAGATATTCGACAAGACTACCAATGAAGCCTTGGGTTTTGTTAACGTGCGTGTCACTAGACGCAACAGTACGGAACTGGTAAAAGGCGATGTTACCGATATTGATGGTAATTTTTCCATCACGGGATTGCCCGTTGGTGACTATACGCTTTCTGTTACTTATATGGGTTACAAGGATGTCAAGCGTGATTTTGCCATCTCGCCTCAACACCAAGCAGTGTCATACGCCAGTCTTTATTTGGCGGAAGATTCCAAGACATTGAAAGAGGTAACGGTGACTGGTCAACGCTCCAGCATGAAGCTGGAGGTAGACCGCAAGTCATTTGATGTCAGTTCCATGATATCCAATGTAGGCGAGTCAGCTTCTGACGCTTTGGAAAATATTCCTTCCGTGGAAGTGGACAATGATGGAAATGTATCCCTGCGGGGAGACACTAGCGTGGAGGTGTGGATTAATGGCAAGTCCAGTGGACTCACCAGCGATAACAGAGCGCAGATATTGGAGCAATTGCCCGCAGAAAGCATCGAGCGTATAGAGGTGATAGACAATCCTTCGGCAAAGTTTTCCGCTGAGGGTAGCGTGGGCATCATCAATATTGTTCTCAAGAAAGACCGGAAGGCTGGTTATTATGGCTCGTTGCAGGCTGGCGGTAATACCCGTGGAGGAGCGAACAGTAGTTTCAATATCAATTATAACAGTAGTTTGATAGATGCTTATTTTAACATAGGCTACCGCCATCGTTCTACAGGCGGACGCTCCGAGAGCCAGCAAGACTATCTCAACACCAATGAATATCAACGTTATGCCGCTGACAACGACCGCATGGGCAATAATGTCTTTACCCGCGCGGGTCTTACTTGGCATGCCACAGAAAAGGATGACTTTAGCCTGAGCGGAATGATGATGATGGGCCGTAATAAGTCTTGGTCGCTTACCCCTTACGACTATGGTTCCTATATCACGGGACCACTTTACCTGATGACTCGTGACAATCGTTCTCGTGGAAATTCTCGCATGTTCTATGGAGAATTTAACTATCGTCATAATTTCACCGACAATCATTTCATTGATTTCACGGTGGATTTCAATCGCTGGAAGTCAGACAACGATAATTACTATCGTGATTCCACTACCTATTATAATGATGCTCCCACGGAGTATGACTACCAATATCGTCCTTCCCACATGAATAACCGCCGTTGGGAGGTAAAGCTGGATTATGAGAATCAGCTGACGGACAACATACGCTTGCAGGCTGGATACCAAGGGGAGTTCTCCCACGAGAATACGCCACAGGAATCTTGGATAGATGAATACTCATTTGAGGGAGACAATCCAGTGGAGGACAAGGAGTATTTCAATCGCTTCATCTATGACTTGGATATACACTCTCTTTATGCTACGGCTTCTTTCCAGATAGGTAAGTTAGGCATTATGCCTGGATTACGAGGTGAATACTGGCGTGTGAATACTGAAAGCTACAGCTGGGAACAGGAGCATGACCCCAGTTTGAGGGACGCACCTTTCAAGAAAGACTATTTCCAGCTCTTCCCGAGTTTGTTCCTTAATTATCAGTTGCCCAATGACCAGCAGATACAGGTGAACTACACCCGTCGTTTGCGCCGTCCTTGGGGAGGGCAGCTCAACTCTTTCCGCAATACCAGTGATGCCAGTATGATTTCTTATGGTAATCCAGAGTTGACGCCGGAGTTCAGCAACGCTTTCTCGCTTAATTACCTGAAGACCTGGACGGAGCATTCTCTCTTGGTGAGCGCGTACTATCGCCCCACCAGTGACGTGATGCAGCGCATCAACTACCAGAGTAGCGCGGACGGGAAGATGTATTCCACCACGTTCAATGTAGGTAACAGTTTGAGCACAGGCGTGGAGGCGACGCTCAAGAACAGGCTCTTCCGCATATTGGATCTTACCTCCAACGTGAACGCCTATTACTATAAGCTTGACGATTTTTCCTTCGATATCGATGGGCAAACCATTATGGGCGAACCCAGCGATAATTTTACTTGGAACGCCCGAGTGATGGCCAGCGTGATATTGCCATGGGATATCACCGTGCAGACCAGTGGACGCTATCGTAGCCGCCGCACTACGGCACAGGGATACCGAAAAGGCAATTTCTCTATGGATTTAGGTTTGCGCAAGAGTTTTCTTGACCGTACGTTAATGCTCTCTATCAACTGCCGCGACCTGCTTAATAGCCGCAAGTTTGAGAATTTCTCTAGTAGCGAGACCTTCACGCGCCATCAGATGCATACGCATGGCGGAAGGCGAGTGAATATTACGCTTACGTGGAACTTTGGTAATATGACAGGCAAGAAAGCCCAAGAAGAGCGTCCTGGT
>FR882144.1:26176-32193 GCA_000435635.1 Prevotella sp. CAG:1320
TTCCCTCCCAGGCAGCTGAGCGGGAAAGCCTGCTTGGTGAGATATTGGGCAAGAAAGGAAAGGGTGTTGTCGTTGTTTCTCCTTTCTATTGTGACTATGGCAGCAACGTAGAGATAGGTGACCGTTCGTTTCTCAATACGGGCTGCGTCATACTGGACGGAGCCAAGGTGACAATAGGTCACGATGTGTTCGTGGCCCCCAACTGTGGTTTCTATACGGCAGGACATCCCTTGGATATCGTCAGGCGCAATAAAGGACTGGAATACGCACGCCCCATCACCATTGGCGACAATGTGTGGATAGGGGGCAATGTGGCGATATTGCCTGGTGTTACCATCGGTGAAGGAGCCGTGATAGGCGCGGGTAGCGTAGTGACCAAGGACATACCGCCCTACGCCTTGGCCTACGGCAATCCTTGTAGGGTGATCAGGAGAATTAATCAGGAAGAAACCAATGATGACTAGACAGCAAGCCTTGCGCCGTTTCCGTGTGGCCGTGAGTTTATTTTTCTTCATCCAGGGATTGGTGTTTGCCGCTTGGGCAAATCGTATTGCCGACATCAAGCGTGCCCTTTCCCTCACTGATGCCCAGTTGGGGAATGTGCTGTTCTCTATTCCTATAGGCCAGGTATGCGCCATGGGACTTTCCGCGTGGCTTGTCAATCGCTATGGCAGTAGGCGCATGATCATGCTGGCGGGATTCTTTTATCCTTGCTGCCTTTTGCCCATGGGCTTTTCCGAGAGCCCTTACGCTCTCTCTATAGCTCTTTTCTTTTTTGGCATGGCGGCTAATCTCTTCAACATAGCGGCCAATACCCAGGCCATTGGCGTAGAGCACCACTATGGCAAGAGCATCATGGCCTCCTTCCATGGCCTTTGGAGTATGGGCGCTTTCTCTAGCGGTGCTATCAGTATGTTGTTTATCGCTATGGGCATGCCTACACGTTGGCATTTCACGATTATCTTCGCTTGCGCCTGCCTGCTTACGTTCTTGGTGCATGGCCAATTGCTTAGGTCTGACCTGCGCTCCTTGCCTTCCGAGAAGGGGACTCCCGCGAAACGTGTGCCTTTCTATAAGGTTTATAAGCGCGTGGACGGCATGATTGTGCTTTTGGGTCTGATATGTTTCTGCGCCATGCTATGCGAGGGGTGCATGTATGACTGGAGTGGAGTCTACTTCATGCAAGTGGTGGAGGCCCCTCAAGAGCTTGTGCAGTTGGGTTACGTGGTCTGCATGTGCACCATGACCTTGGGTCGTTTCATTACCGATCGTTTTGTGATGCGCTATGGTCCTTCTAGGATTATCCGTGTCTGTGGCTTGCTCATCGCCACTGGGCTGTTGCTCGCCGTGGCTTTGCCCACTGTCTTTTGGGCTACGTTGGGTTTCTTGCTCGTGGGCTTTGGCATCTCTTCCACGGTGCCTATTTGTTACAGCTTGGCGGGAAATACCCGCACCATGAATTCTGGCACGGCCGTAGCCGCGGTTACTTCCATCAGTTATCTGGGTTTCTTGATAGGCCCTCCCATGATAGGGCATGTGGCTCACGCCATTTCCCTTCATTATACTTTTGCCCTGATAGCCTGCGTGGGTTTGCTCATTTCCTTGGGCGCGTCGCTTTTGTCCGCTCGCTCCCACGCCAAGCCTGCGCATGCCTAGGAGTGTGCCTGGTCGTTGGGGGCGTTAAGTATTTTTAAGTGCTTTCAAGGCAAGTTTTTGCCTGCGTGGGAGTTATTTTAAGTACAGTAACAAGTAAAAAGATTATGATGAAGAAAAACAAGTTCTGGATTACTGCCATCGCCGCTTGTGCGTTGACGCTCACTTCTTGCGGTGGCGCAAAGAGTGTTGTTAAGCAGATGAATGGTGAATGGAATATCGAGGAAATCAATGGCAAGCCCCTCGTCGTGACGGATGGGCAGCGTCCTTTCATAGGTTTTAACGCCCAGGAGGGTAGGGTTTATGGCTATGGAGGTTGCAATAGGCTCATGGCCGGTTATGACGCGAAGACGGGCGAACTTGATTTCAGCAAGATGGGCAGCACCATGATGGCTGGCCCCAATATGGATATGGAGCGTGACGTGTTGAACGCCTTGGGGCAAGCTCGTGGTTTTGTCATGGGCAAGGGAGGCAAGGCTTCGCTTGAGGATGCCAATGGCAAGCGGGTCGTTACTTTGAGTCGTCGCTTCGAGGCAATGGACTTCACTGCCTTGGCGGGTGATTGGCGTATTGTGAGTGTCAATGGCAAGCCAGTCGCCAGTACGTCAGAGTCGGTGCCCATGTTGTCCTTTAATGTAAAAGACATGCGTTTGGGAGGTACCACGGGTTGCAATCGTTTGATGGGTCAGCTTGCCCAAGAGCCGGGCAATCCCCAGTCCATTAGCTTCCCGCAGACAGCTACCACCCGCATGGCTTGTCCTGATATGAGCCTGGAGCAAGATATTGTGGCTGCTTTGGAAGAGGTGCGCTCTTTCGGCAAGTTGCCCAATGGCAACGTGGCACTTTTTACCGCGGGTAGCATGATGGCTTTCGAGTTGTCCCCCATGCGTTGAGCTATCCGTCAGCCCTGTGCTCGGGCTAGCGTAAAGACACTTATTCTCACGTCGGGAGCCTGCGCCAACTGCTTTCCGCAAGCGGTGAGCGTGGCTCCCGTCGTGCATACGTCATCCACTAACAGCACGTGTTTCCCCGCCACCCTTTCTGGTCTCAAGAGCTGGAAAGCGTTTTCCACGTTCTCTATACGTCCTAGTCGCTGCCGCTTGGTTTGGCTCTCCTCAAACCGCGTGCGCGCTATCGCGTCAGTCACCATGGGTATCCCTGTTTGTTCGCGGATGCCCTTTCCTATCCATTCACTTTGGTTGTATCCTCGTTCCCTTAGTCTTTTGCGTGCCAGGGGGACAGGGATGATGAGGTCAATCCCTTCAAAGAATCCTTCTTCCGCCATTTCCCGGGCGGCCATGATACCCAGTTGTTCGCCCAACTCTGGGTGGTCATGGTATTTCAAGTCATAAATCATGCGGGCTACTTCCGAGTGTCCTTGGTAGTGGAACAAGGCGGCAGCCTTCTCTATGGGCAACCGTAACCAGAAGAGCCGCGCCATTTCGTTTTGCGCGGGCCAGTGGGCGTAGTTGGTGCGGGGGAGATGGAAGTCGCAGGCACCGCAGATCACTTCCTCTTCGGTGGCTAAGCGGCATCCGCATACGGCGCACGCCCTAGGGGCGAGCATGCGGAGCACTTGGCTGAGGCGGCTATTCGTCCTCGGCATCGCAATCCTCCATGTCCAGTTCCATGCGTTCCGCGCATCGCTTGATGACGGGATAAGCATACCCCCTGCCCAAGGCCCATCTTGTCAGTTTCATCTTCCGCTCATATTCGTCGCGTCCCTTGATGGTTTTCCATTTCGCTTTCATCATGGGCAGCAATATCTCCTGGTAAGCCTCGTCTTCCACCTCGTCCAGCAAGGGCGTGGCGATGTCCCTGCCGATGCCCTTCAGCCAAAGGGCCTGTTCTATCTTGCGCCGTCCCCAGCGGTTGTATTTCATCTTGTCGTTGATAAAGAAGCGGGCGTAACGCTCGTCGTCAACGTATTTTTCTTTCACTAGATATTCCAGGCAACGGGTTTGCGCCTCTTCAGGCAATTGCCATTTGGCCATCTTCTCTTTCATCTCGTGCGTACAGTGTTCGCCCTGCGCGCAGATGAAGGTGAGCTTTTGCAGTGCTTGCTGTTCGGTCATGGTTTTCATGCGAAGAGTCTTTTGGGAGCCAGGGCCAGGGCTATGCGCTGCTTGCCGTAGCGGTCTGGCAGGATTGTCACTTGCGGGAAGCCCATTTGGCGCAGCGTCTCGGTGAGCCGCTCGGCGAAAAGAGGGTTAATCTCAAATGCCAAGAGTCCCTCTTCCCGCAGTGCGCTGAGGGCATAGCGGGCTATGGCGAGATAGAACTTCAGGGGGTCTTCGTCGGGAACGAAGAGTGCCAGGTGAGGCTCATGTTCCAGTACATTGGCTTCCATCTCGGCTTGTTCCTGATAGGTGATATAGGGCGGGTTGCTCACGATGGCATCCCATTTTCCTCGGTCTGCGGGTGGGCGCAATGCGTCTTGTCGCTCCACGGTGACGTTCGCACTGAGCTTCTCCGCGTTTTTCCGTGCCATGGCCAGCGCGCTGTCAGAGATGTCCCAGGCGGTTACTTTCGCTTGTGGATGCCGCAGGGAAAGGCTCACGGCGATGCAGCCACTGCCCGTCCCTATGTCCAGCAGGCGCGGGTTTCCCGTATCCGCCTCGCCTGCCAATTGTTTCTCTCGTTCATCCCACCAGCGTGACACGGCTTCCACCAAGTCCTCCGTCTCGGGGCGAGGTATCAATATGCCAGGAGCCACTTGAAAGATATGCCCATCGAAGTCGGCCTCCCCCAATACGTATTGCACGGGCTCTCCCTGGAGCAGCCTGCTGAAGATTTTCCGTAGTGTCTCGCTGTTATTTGCCGATAATTCATTAACTTTGCCGCACACTATGTCGGTCAGGGTCAGCCCAAATTTCACTTCCAGCACGGTTCTCGTGATGGCTTTCGCCTCGGAAGCGTCGTAACGAGGCTCTAGGGATTGCCAAAGTTCCTGATAGTTCATAGTGCGGATAAGTTTTCGCGAAAGTAGTAAAAATATGGTAACGCAACAAGAAAGGGACGAGTTTTTTATGCGCCGCTGCTTGCAGCTGGCTGCCCAGGGCAGGCAAAACGCCAAGCCTAATCCCATGGTGGGTGCCGTCATCGTGTCGGAAGAGGGTAATATCATAGGAGAAGGCTACCATGTGCGCTGTGGAGAGGGGCATGCCGAGGTCAACGCTTTCGCTTCGGTTCGTCCTGGGGATGAGTGCCTGTTGCCCTCCTCTACCATCTATGTTTCGCTGGAGCCTTGTGCCCACTACGGGAAAACGCCTCCCTGTGCCGACCTGATAGTGAGCAAGGGCGTGAGGAGAGTGGTATGCGGTTGCGTGGATCCTTTTGCCAAAGTGCAGGGCAGGGGTATTGAGCGCATCCGCCAGGCGGGCATCAGCGTCACCGTGGGCGTATTGCGCCAGGAGTGTGAGGAGCTGAACAAGCGTTTCTTTACCTTCCATCGTTACCGCAGGCCCTATATCATCTTGAAGTGGGCGCGCACTGCCGATGGTTTCCTGGATGACCATTTCCATCCGATCGCCTTGTCCACTGCGTTTACCAAGATGCTTTCCCACCGTCTGAGGGCGGAAAACGATGCCATCCTCGTAGGCAGCGTGACCGATGAAAGAGAGCATCCCTCTCTCACCACCCGCTACTGGCCTGGCCCAGACCCTCAGCGCATTGTCTTGGGAAATGGGATGGATATCCATCGACTGATGGAAGAACTCTATCAGCGGCAAGTGCAATCCCTCGTCGTGGAAGGTGGCGCGAAGACCCATCAGTCGTTTATCGCCGCCGGGCTTTATGACGAAATCAGGGTGGAGACCGCCCCGTTCCTGGTGGGCGACGGCACTCCCGCTCCCCATTTGCCAGGAGGATTGCGCCTGGAAAGTCAACAACATTACGACGGAAACACCATCACCAATTATCGCAGAGATGAATACTAACCGCTTTACAGCCCGTTTGGAGAACAACGAAGAGCAGCGTCGCGCCGAGTTGATACAAAAGATAGAGCACGCCGTGGAGCGTATGTCGCTTCCCCAACTAGAGGCTTTGGACTACGACTTGTTTGTCAAGGGTTACATGGACTAGCCCTATTGTTGTCCCTCATCTTATCGCCTTTACTTCGCTTCCCGTTATTGGTTTTCCGTCAAGGGATATTATCGCGGGGGAGATATATGTAAAAGAAATCCGTTTTTTTTATATATCCACCAGGACATGTAAAAGAAATCCGTTTTTTTTATATATTTGCAAGACGTATAAAATTTCTTTCTATGTATAAGATACCCATTCTACCCCTTAAGGAAGATTTAGAGTCAAAGGCAGTGTTAAGGCAAGTGGCCAAGTCGCATCGCAGGCTCCCGGGGGTAAAA